>CAUUFA010000004.1:0-142521 GCA_963544395.1 uncultured Bacilli bacterium
TTGGCGTTACTTCATCTCCTCAATAAGAATCTCTTTCACTTTATCCTCTAATTTCCTCCCTTCTTCCATCAGCCGGAACAACTCCGCTGATGTCTTTTTCAGTTCTGCTTGGATCTCTTCCGGAGTCATCTTGTTGGAATCGTCGACACCAACGTAACGGCCAGGATTCAAGTAATAGTCCTTTTCCTTGATTTCCTCCAAGGAGGCCTTTTTGCAGAACCCTAATTTATCCTCATACCCCTCACCTCTTTTGTAAGCGTGATAGGTATCAGAAACCTTTTTGATGTCCTCAGGATCCAAGGCCCTGATTTTACGGGAAATCATTCTTCCCATATTCGCCGCACTGATGAAGAGAACGTCTTTGTCCGTCTTGCCACGATTCAACACCCAGCACTTGACGCTGATACCTGTATTAGCGAAGAGTTTGTCGGGCAAGTCGAGGATCGCATCGACCTTGCCCTCTTCTATCATCCTCTTCCTGACTTCCAAGTCAGTGCCACCGCTTGTGGTCGCTCCGTTAGGCATAAGTATCGCCGCCACTCCTCTCGGAGCTAGTTTGTAATATATTAGTTCAAGCCAGGCATAGTTGGCGTTCTTTTTGTCTGGAGTGCCAAATGCCCAACGAGGATCACCCTCAAGTTCAGCGCTCCAATAGTCCTTTTTGTTGTAAGGCGGATTGGCGAGGATGTAGTCAGCTCTTAGCCCTTTATGCTTATCATCGGTGAAGGAATCACCGTTGCTGTCGCCAAGATCTCCTTCGATGCCGCGGATGGCAAGGTTCATTTTCGCCATCTTCCAGGTTCCGGGATTAACTTCCTGGCCATAGATAGATAGGTCATCCACAACGCCTTGATGTTCCTTCACGAATTCCTCGCATTGGACAAACATACCGCCCGATCCGCAGCAAGGGTCATATACCCTGCCTCTATGTGGCTCTAGCACGTTGACCATCAGCTCAACGATGGACTTCGGGGTAAAAAATTCCCCTCCCTTTTGGGGCATGTAGGTAGCGAATGCACCAATGTAATATTCATAGACTTGTCCGAAGAAGTCCCCATCCGCATCTTCCATATGAAGATTCGACGTGAAGAAGTCAACAAGTTCACCGAGCGCTTTCTTGTCGAGGTCGCCTTTTGAATAGGTTTTGGGGAGAATCCCCTTCAGTTGGTTGTTGTGCTTCTCAAGCAAGACGAATGCGTTGTCAATTTTTTGACCAATCTCGGGACTCTTGGAATACTTAGCCACATTATCCCAAAGGGCATCGTGAGGGACGATGAATACGTGATCGGCGATGTAGTAGTCATCCTCATTCTCACTTCCATCCCCCGCTTTTGCCAGCTCGTTGTATTTGGCCATGTACTTGTCGCTGACGTATTTCAAAAAGACAAGGCCAAGGACAATGTTCTTGTAGTCCGCCGGGTCGCATTTATCTCTTAGCTTTTCCGCCGCTCCCCATAGGACATTTTCATCAATTTGTGCCATGTTAGTCCTCCACTACTACCTTATACTTTGCGCACAGCTTTAGTATCTCACGCCTTGCTTTATAAGTGGGGCCATGATGGCCGTTCTCCCATCGATTCACGGTGGCGAACGATACGCCGAGCTTTTCGGCGAACTCTTCTTGAGACATAACCATTGCTTCGCGCAATTTTTTAATGGTTTTCGCGTAATCCATGGAAATAGTATATCAAAACTATGACAATAGGGACAAGTTCCTCTACGGATTGATCGGGTTTTTCCACCATGAAATTCAGCGTTCGAAAGCATCTATCCACCATCCCACGTGTCTACTGGAAAAAAGGAGATTTTGGGCTTAGATTATAGCACTTTTATGGCAAATTAGAAAAAGGCCGATTTTATCGGCATTTTTCATCTATCCCCTGTCTCTACCTTGCCCGTTCCGAGCTTCCAAAAATGGGCTGAAATAAGAAAAATCCCGGTTCTGCTCAAATCGGGAAATTCCCGAAAAATATAGTGTTTATCGGTGTTTTTCAGTGATAACGACACCACAGTCTCAACATGTCGGGTTCCGCTGAAGTCACACTATGGTTTTGATAGGGTATCGTGATAGTAGACAAGTAAGAAAAGCCCTTAGTTATCGGCTTTTTAAAGAAAATTTTGTTCTGACCTCGTCACTGGGGTAGACATGACCATCATATGTAGCGCTAAATAAAGATCTAATAGTAAACTTTATTCTTTTGCAATCTTTTGCAAAATCGGGAGGAATGATGAAAGAAATCTTTCTGTATATAAAAATGGATATTTATCCCCAAAGTTTTCATTTCCGTCTTCATAAATATATCGCCATTCTACAAAGCCATTTCCTATCTGATCAAGTAAAAAATCAATATTATATTCTGGATCAGTATTTAACCGTCTGATTATTTCCTTTTGGTCATCATTCAAAAGAATAAATAATTGCTTTAAATCATGTTGTTTTTCCGACCTTGAACCTTCACTTTGCTTACTCAAAATCACTTTCAAATAAATCTCACATGCAAATAATCCACATGTAAAACCAGGTATACTAACGATTTGATGGTCTTTATCTGGCTTCAGACACCTTATGTAAGCTTCATAAAAATCATCAGCTACATCTATTTGTTCAAATGACTTTCCTCTACAATATTTCATTGTTTCCCTCACAATATTAATGTTTTTACTCAAACAAGTGATTATGGAAATATCGACAAAAATATAACTAATTTATATCATTCTGTAGTTTTGTATCTTCCTTACCATTAATGATTTCATAAATTTGTTTAAAGAGAGAATTGATTTTCTTCTTTTCCTCTTCTAAAACATCACTGGAAAAATCAAAATCAATTGAAGTACCTTTGTTTGCATATAAGTAATCTATCATTTTTAAATTTGTGAACTTTTCCGAGAAACCATCATCTTTAATAATTTCGGTCAGAATTTCATCATTTTCTTTATAAATGTGTAACTTCATAATTTTAGCTCCTATCTGTATGTCTTAAGATTATATTTTTTACCGACTAATTGTGCGGTGTGGTGCACATCTGACTGTTTTTTCGCCTATTTTTTGAATTTTCTTCGGGTATGGAATCTTTCATAGTATCCCTCGGTTTTGTCTTCATCGAAGAGTAGCGTCACGATCTGTTCGACGGCTTCTTTTGTTCCATACCTTGCTATCTTTGTGGCCTTGAGCAGGAACCAAGGGAGCAGTTCTGCCAGATGCTGAGTGTTTATCCCCTTATGTTTCCGGACTTCGAACTTCAGAAGCGCACACATATTGTCAATCGGCTCAATCAGCTCCTTTTTCTGCCTGTCGGTTTCCTTGCTTTTCACGACCGTCTCATCCAGACCGAGTCTTTCAATCAAAAGCCTATGTTCACTCGATCCGTCATGGATGATTTTTGATCCGTATCGAATATGGTCTCTGAGCGAACCGTATAGTTCTTCGGAATTCGGGCTTCCCCTTTTTTCCATGACATGGCAGTAATAGTGCCCGTGGATATCATATCCGACAAGGACGCAGACGAGATTACAGCTTAAACCGCGCAGGGATTTTCCGTCAGGGTGTGTCTGAATCAATCTGTGGTCGGAAATCCTCCAATATGTCTCGTCAATCCAGATTTTGTCCGATAATACGGCCTTTTGGAGGTATGAGGCGGACACATCCGAAAGCCTGTATCTCCAGAACTGGACTGTTTTCTGGTCAGCCTTGGAAAGGTACGAAATAGTCCAGACCGGCAAATCCAATGTGAAAAACATCACGAGCTGATACACTTTCATAAGACTCAGCTTGCTTCCGTCCATCATCTTTCCGGACAGGTATCCGAACCTTGTGCCACATCGTGAGCATTGCAGCCTTTGCCGGCCTCTGTATATCCCATCGTCTCTGCAGCGATGGCTTCCGCATGCCGGGCAGCACACGTCCCGTCTCGCCTGCTGGGCGAACCGGTCAAGCGGATTTCTTCCGTCGTCATCCTTCTCACGTCTCTTCAGCTCTCCGTCGATTTCGGCACGTATCGAAAGCAGTTCTTCTTTTGAGAAAAAACGGATGTCCAGTCCGGACACCGATTCAATGGTAGTGGCTAACATTTGGCGAACAGTCCTTTCGGAAAGTAGGCAGGATTCCAGGAAAGGACCGATTGCCAAACCAATCTTAACTGAAATCCTGCCTACCATCCTTAATCATGGGTTTGGCAGGAATATTATAGTTTTTTGTCGAAAACTTCTCAATATCTTGCTTTAAGTACACCACACTGCACAATTAGTCGGTTTCGTTTTGCCCGCAGACGAAATAGCGCCATTTGTCGTCTTTGCCATAGACGTAGCAATACTCAATCCAGGAATCGGGGGAATTGATGTCGTCCAAGTCGACGATCTTTGGTTCTGTGCCTTTTTCTCCCCTGTCTCGCCCATAGAAAACGGTCACGCCTTCCTGCCTGTCTTCAAAGGAATGAACGGAATCGGGATTCGGATCGATGCGTTCATTCAATGTCGCCATATCTCCCAAAGAAACGAGCTTCTCCACCTTCGCCCTGCCGGAATAATGGTCGAGCAACATCGCGCCGTTATAAGTCAGATAGCCATCGCTATGGCAATAGCTCCCCAAGATCCTACCGTCATCGAGCTTGATGCCGATATAACTTCTCGTGCTCATATCAGAAGCTGATCACCCCATCGCTTAATTGAATGGAGTTAACCATCTGAGCATTGAGGCTCATATCGACGAGCGCATTAAATTTCTCGGTTCCGTTGACGCTTACCTTAGCTCGGTATCCGGAGCCCTGCTTAACGGCTGCCTTATAATTGTTTATGAAATCGGAAGCGATGGTTCTCGAGGTTCCCAATTCGTCCCTATAAGTGTGATACATGATGTATTGGAAGCTGGCCAAATCGGTGAATTCCTGCTTGGTGAAATTGACGCTCCCATCAAGGGTGATGCAGCTTCTCATGTATTCGTCGACCGCGGATGACAACACATTCAAGAATTGGTTCTTGTCGATGTAGGATACGCCTTTGTAATAATAGGTTCCGCTTGCATAGGTAGAAGGGTTCACCGCTTCTCCAAACAAGGAGCGGAAAGAAGCCTTCAAGGAATCGTAATCGACGCTGAGAGCGAACTTGTCTTCCCTCAATCCCTTGGTTCCGACGGAATAGACGGAGCTAGTCGTATTGATCTTTACCGGTTTGCTATCCGTGAAAGCGTTGTTCTCGAAAGCGATGCTAAAGGGAGCCAAAACCTTCCTTTCGTAATCGATGAGAAGGCTGGCCTTGACACTTGGGTTGTCCTTGAGGCTTAAGTCGAAGTTGATTTTCCTGCCGAATGCCTTCTTGCACGTAAAAGTAATTGTCTTTTCGGTAGGATCGATGGAGTAGGTCATGTAATCCTCGATCTTTTTGCTGGCATCGTATTCCCAATCGTATTGGCTGTCGGTTCCCCTATTCCAATCCAATCCCGCGTTGAAATCGGTGACAACGGCCTCCTTCGGATCAAGCGAGTAGCTCACAACCTTGGTGACGGTGCCATCCGCATTGGATACCGTGCTCAAGAGCTTAATGTGGATGCCTTTGGCCTCGCTCACGCTGAAATCATTGTCTTTGCCTTCGTCGGTTTTCTTGACAGATTTAATGGCCTCTTGGTATCCGTATACGGCACCTCCAACAAATGCGCCAAGGCCTAAAATAGCGCATCCCGTGATGATTAAAGCCATCTTTAACGTTTTATGCGTCTTTTTCTTATCGTTGAAATTGCTTTGCATCTGTTTTCTCATATTCGTTTTTCCTTTCATAGTTCCGTTTCTTCCTTTTGGACGTAATTTCCTATCTTCTCATCGAAGTCATAATCTTCCTCGTTGCCCCAGAGATCGAAGCTCATCTCATAGGCTTCCTTGGAATAGGGCTCGAATTGGTTCTCCTCCACCGCTAGGCCGTTCTCATACACGTAACGCCCGCTCATGAATCCGGTTTGTTCCTCGGCATATTCGTGAGTGATTTTCACATTTGGATGCATCCTGGCCATCTTCTCGATTGCGGGAATTGCAGGGGACCAAGCCGTGTCGAAGTAAACCGTCTTCCCGTCTTCGGACAGGAAGGTGTTGCATGAATTCCATTTCGTACCCCGGTTTCGGATGGACCATTCGTACCAATCAGGCACGCCGAACTGGCACAGGTTATCGAAGACCTTCTTTCCCAAATCAATGGTGGGGTCTAACCTGTCCTTGTATTTTTCCTTGAGCTCTTCAATCTGCTTCGGCTTGATGACGCAGACGCCAATCCTTTCGTAGTCATTGGTGTTGAACGCCTTTCCCAGCAATCCGATGAACTTTTTGACAGGGGCGACTTTGTCCTTCTTGTCGCCGACGGCATCAATGAGCGGATTGATCTTCGCGATGTAAAGGAGAAGCCCGTCGAGCGACCTTGAGCTTTTTTCGACCTTTAGCTCTTCCGGCATCCTTTCGATAGTATTGAAGTCGAAAGACTCTTGCCCGTTCTCGTCCTTCGTGAGATGAGCTGATAGGACAGCCTTTGCATCCTTTCCCTCTATTCTGATTCGGTTTGTTACCCAGTTTGGCATAGAATCCTCCTTCTTTTCTTTCCTTCACCTTTTCCTCCGCATGCTCTCCTCAAGGCGAGCTCGGTTGCTTTTATGGAAATCGATGAACTGGTTGAGATAATGCGTGTCTTTCGAGAACACGCTGTTCCTTACGTATCTCCCCCACAAAGTCTTCAATATCTCATCCATTTGGCTCATCTCCTCGAATTGGGAATCGTCTAGGATTCCGTTGAGGACGTATATGTGGATTTCCTTGTAGAAAGAGATCATGAGCGCGTTTTCGATGGCGTAGCGAGCGCCTCTCTTCATCGCGTTTTCGATGAAGCTTTTGTATTCCTTATGAACCTTTGAGGCGACCGCTCTCTTGATTTCGCCCGTCATAGAACGGCCTCCTCCCTTTTCATCTCGGCCCTTCTTTGCTCCATGGCGTGAAAGGCGTCGATGAAATCCATGCCGTCAACCTTGTTTTTATCGATGTAAGCCATGATCCTCTCGGTCTGCTTTTCCGTCAGGGATATGGAAGCGCCAGTGCTAGGATCGTAACCGACAAAAATCAAACACCCTCCCATTACGTGGTCATATTCGGGCAGCATGACGTTTGGGGATGAACCATTGTTTAGAAAATCGTCGTTGCAGATGATGTCAGCTTGTCCTTCCATGCCCGGGACCGAAGTCATGTCGATCAAGCCTCCAACCCTCTTTTGAAATTCCTTGACGTTGTTTTTGATTTCAATGACCTTAGGCTCCTTGTTTTCTTCCTTGATAACGGCCTTGATCACGTTCTGGAACATGGAGCTTTCCCTGTCATGGAACATCTCAAGAGCGTCTTTTTCGCTGGCGAGCTTGCTTTCGTCGAACTCATATTCCGGATATACGCAATAGCCAGAGCCTTGGACGTATCCTGTCGGTTTTCCCAATCCGCTATCCTCAATGATCTTTTTAGCCCAAGGGCAGTTATTGGTGTCGACGAAGGCAACGTTTCCTTTGCCGGCTTGCGGGCTATTGGAATTGCTGAGGTTGACCGTCATGACGGCATATGGCTCAAGGGTATCCACATCATACAAATCGACCGCCAAGCCGCCCTTGGCGTATTCTTGTCGAATGGGCAATAGTCGTATTTCCCCGTCGAATCCTCTGAGATTTATGATTTTCTTTTCGTGGTCTTTCATAGTTTCCTCCTACATTTCGCATTCGCCCTTATAGGACTTTGAGCATTGTGAGAGCGCCTTTTCGATGGTCACAGGAAGATAAGAGGCGTTTTTCTCCCATTTCTCCCTGGCTAATCCGCTGCTTAGCATGATGGATTCGATCTGATCTTTATCCTGCGTCCAAAAAGCGAGGATGCTGGCCATGGCGAAATCGGCGTTGCTGGCAGAAGGGTATCCAGAGATATTTCCTTCATATAGGGCGTTGAATTTGTCCCTTTGCTTGGATTTTCTTATCTTCTCGATGATTTCCATTTCGGACATCGAAGGGGCGGTTCTCTCGATTTTTCGTGGCGGAGGCATTCATACGACGATGCTTCTGCTGATTTCCTCGATTTGCTTCGGATAGGAAATGATTTCCTTCCTTCCATCTATGACGTCTCCCGTCATGCACAAGAATCTTTTCGTGTCGTAGATTTCGATGCCGAGCGAGTCGTTTCGCTTCTTCGCTTTATTCTCCAGTTTTCCTTTGGCGATGATATAGACCCCGTGACCGCTGCACGATCTTTCCGCATACGTGCCGGGAAGCATCGAAAGGAGTTTCTTTGAAAGTTCGTTGACATTCCCTTCTTCGTCTATGGAATGGTCGGTGTCGATGAAGACGTACCCGCTGGTCAAGACGAATGCCAGGCCGTCGATATGCAGCTCTTTCCTTTTCAAGGCTTTCATCGCCGTCAGAAACGATGACCAGGTGGCTGGGTCGTTGGCTTTCGCAAAGGTGAGGTCGGTTGGATTCAGCATGAATTTCTTCGTTTTGCCATCCACCTCCTTCTTCCTATAGCAGACCCATTGCTTCTTTCCCTTCATCTCAGGCGGGATGTTTTCTTCTTTGAACATCAATAGGCAACCGCCTCAACGGGTCTCGGCTTTCGGATGGCTTCCTCATGGGTTTCGCTTTTTTCTTTTTCCCTTTCGATTTTTGCTTTGAGTTTCTTGTCCTCGATGAACGCCTCATCGATTCCGCTGATAAGCTCAAGCGAATATCTCGATATGACGTCCATGTTCTTCCTGAACTTCGTGATGTCTCCGTCCGCCCAGCCTGTGATGTAAGAGAAATTGAAATCCTTGGTATCCAAACCGAGATGCGAGCAAACGACGCAGGCGATGGATTCCGCCTCCACTTCCTTGACATCCCTATCGGGAAGTGACGTGACGCCTTCGAACTTCGCTTTGTATGGGTTATGCGCCAAGGCGTGACCGCATTCATGAACGAGGGTCGAGATTTCTTGCAAATCAGACATTCCGTCCAAAAGGAGGATTTTCTTTTCCTTGTGATTGCATAGTCCGTAGCACCCTTGTCCTAATTCTTCTTTGGATGCGTAGCTCACGGAGTAGCCTTCTTTGGCGACGACGGACATCAACCCGGCCTTGATAAGCTCCTTCTCCTCAACTGTGGTTTTATCATCCATTTTGAAGGCTTTGATTTCCTTGCCCTTCGTTTGGGAAACATCGAACACGAAGGAGGGCTTATAGCCTTTCACCACCGTCATCTTCCTTGTCTTGATTGCACCATCCTCATCGGTGATGTAATTTCCGTCCTCGTCCTCGAGCATCACGTCTTCTACCGTCTTGACTGGTGCGAAGATCTTGATTGCTTTCTCGTCTTTCTTGATGCTTCTGCCTAAATAGTTCCAGCCCTTCATTCCATTGACGAAACTTGCGTTCGGATTTTGTAGAAGGATGTAAATCTGGTTGGTGAGGGAATATTTGCCGAGGTTTCCCATCATGATTAGAACGTCTTTGTATTTTCCTGATTTGATGAATTCCTCTAACTTTTTGTCGACCTCCTCCATGATTTTCTCGACTTCTTCTTTTCGGAACGGCTTAACATCTATGTTTTTCTTCTCCATTCCCTGCCTCCTTTCATTCCTAAAGGACTTGTATCCCTCACCTAATAGGCAAAAAAGGAAGGCGGAAATTAGCCCCTTTTAGAAAAAAGGTTACAAATTCCTAAGAGTATTTAAGGAAATGGCTAAAAATGCTAAAATATAATCTAGTTAAACTAACAAAGAAACACGCAACGTGCATGCCAAATGGATTTTTAAAAATTTGGCAGAAAGGAGATTTTATGTCAGATTACGATTACAAAGGTGGGAAACAAAGGGTTATAGATATACTCACGTCGAAAACAGCAATAGAAGAAGCAAAAACAATACCTTCAAACGAAGATGAATTTACATATGAAAACGGGATTAAATCCTGGGTTGGCGCATTATTTGTTGATATCCGCGATTCAACGAATTATTTCAAAAACAACAAGCCCGATATTGTCAGCAGAGTGATGCGTGCCTTTTGCAGTGAAATAATATCGATACTTCAAACCGATAATAACTTCCGCCAAATTGGAATAAGAGGCGACTGCGTTTATGGAATTTTTTCAACACCAAAAAAGGCTGATTTAGATTCTATTTTAAGTAATGCATGCATGATAAATACATTTAAAAAAATGTTCCAAGAAATTCTACAAGATTATTCAATGCCAACATTTGAAATAGGCATTGGACTGGGCTGTTCTGAAGATTTAGTGATAAAAGCAGGCAAAAAAGGTACTGGTATCAATGATTTCATCTGGATTGGAGATGCGGTAATTGATGCATGTAAACTATCGTCACAAGGCAACAAAGATGGCTTTGAGCCAATTGTTATGAGCAGTTGTTTCTATAATAACATCAAGGAACTCGATGCTAATAAAGATGAAACCTATTCGAAATTTTGTACTCAAACGTATTCGCAAAAATTAGGCGAATACGTTTGGCATTGCAACATGGTCATGACTAGTTTTAACAACTGGATAAACGGAGGAATGAACTAATGGATGAAAAGAAAGCCAAAGCAGCTAGCATTCAAAATGATAAAGAAATTCTCAATGGCGTCTTAGCTCAAATAAACTCTTTTGACTCAAAGGCAGGAATTTTAATATCCGTAATAGGAATCATCTTCGGCTTATCACTCAGCTTACTCACCAACTTCAAGGAATATTCAACTTGTAAGCCAAAGTTAATTGCATTCGCACTAATCTATACTCTTTTCGTTATTTCTTCTTTGACTTCTATCACTTTTTCGGTCTTGGTAATCATCCCTAGAGAAAGCAAAGAAAAGAAAAACAACGTCAATTACTATATGGATCTCTGCGAAATGAATTATGATGATTTCAAAAGCAACAGCAATAGCTTCTACACCGACGAATCCATCTTTTTCAACCAAATCAAAACGAACGCCAAAATATGCAAAAAGAAACACAGGTTTCTCAGATGCTCCATCTTGAGCATGATACCATGTGCCTTATTTGTTCTAGCTTTAATTGGAATGGCAATATTCTTCTAATTAAAAACTCGCTAACCACCATTAATAAGTAGTAGCGAGTTTTCTATTACATATTTCTAATTTTTGTTGCTCACATTTCGTGAATCAAATTGATGTTACCAATTGAAATTCTCCCTAAATTTCTATCTCCAGTAGCGGGTGCTGTGGCACGGATTCTAAAGGCATAGATTTCCTTGCCAATAAATGAGAAAGAAAACTCTTCTTGGTGCGTTCTATCCGTCGATAGATTGGCATCAATCAAATCCATAGCGAAACTCCATTCCTTGCCATTATACGTTTCCAAAACAGCCGTCGAATTGTCTTTAGAAAGTTTATCAAGAATCTGCCAATAAGACAGGTTAATAGAGAAACGCTTTACTCTATCCGAGAAAAAACACTCTAAATAAGCCTCTCCAGCCCCTTCTCTTTTCGGCGAAACGTTGATGTATTCTTCCTCGATATACCCCGTTCTCAACCTATAAGTATAGAGAGTCAGTTTATCTAGATCGACGACTTTCAATTCTCTTGTCGTGGTGTATCTTTGATCAAAGCCAAAGTCTACTGGAGTTATCGTCGAGGAGGTTAGTTTTTGGGAACACGGACATAAATATTCATTCCTGTTATAGCAATAATAATTGTCAGAATGAACGTGGCTGCCAGTATAAACAAGGTCGATACACCCAGCACTGTAATTTGCAAAAAGGCCACTTTGGTATGTCGACCAAGGTGTAGCGCCTGTCCAGCCCCATCCAGTATGAACCCAAACGTACTTATCGTCATAAGCGTAAGCAACAGTTGAATGCCCAGAGCCATTCGAGATTACCGGACGGCCTTCATCGATGCCCTGTTTTATGATTCCAATTGCTCTTTGCGTCCAAATGTCACCTAAATTGCCTTCGGAGGTATTCAATTTATAGCTGATGTCTTGCTTTCCAAGATAATTATTAACGAGCTTAATCTGATTCATCGTGGTCATGCCATCAACTTCAGGATCGTCTCCGACTTCATTCCGAGCAATATCGACAAGGTAATCATGGAAATCATGATCATCTTTGATGTGATTATCAACTCCTGGTGATTGTTCAAAATCTTTTGCAGTGTAATTAGCAGAGCTCATGCTTTGGTGTGACCTGGTCTCGTATTTTTCATCAACGAAAAGATCGGAATAGAAAGTGTCGTAATATCCAAACAAAATTTCACTCGCCACAATTGTGCATGTTCCTTTTGAATTCCAGGCATGCATATTCCCGAGCTTTTCGAAGTAGTAATAATCTTTTGCAGTGTGAGCGGTAGATGAAAGCGGAATATCCTTGTAATAATTACCAGCCTCTTTGTCTTGAGACATATAATAATCGCCGATATCAAGGCTCATTGATAACGCACCAGCGTTTGTAATGAAATCGTCTTTATCTTCATCGTAATACGCATACCCGAACCCTAGCTTATCTTCATCAAATAATTTAAGCGTTTCGAATTCAGCTTCGCAAAAAGGACTAACGTCTCTTTTTGTAACGGTTTGATTATTTTCCTTGTCGTACAAAATCCATCCGCCATTTTGTAATTGTATTTCCAAATATCTATTTTCGCCCGACGGGTTATAGACATCGCCATAGTAATCAATGGCGGAAAAAGAACCATCCACTTTCATAGTAATGATATTGTTTTCATCCAACGCATCTAATAAACACGCTTCGGTCGTCTCGAAATTGGCGCCTGAAGCAAAGCCTGTAAGATTAGCCAATGCGACTAATCCCAATAAAATTGAACTCATTTTTCACCTCTCTATAATATGTAGCTTAAACAGCAAATGATGGATGCAACGCAAACGAAAGCATCCACGAAAAACAAAACGTAAGTCGCCAGCCTAAGAACGGCAGAATATCGTTTCCCTTTAAAGATAAAGCATGAGGAAGACAAACAAATCAAAACAAAACTAAGCAAAAAAGAAATCAAGCCGATTGGATTACCATGCTCGTATGTCCCGGAGAAAATGCTCGCGAAGAAATACTCGCGGTTCGGATAATCTTGTCCAGGTGGAATTGGGTAAATGTATCTGCTCCCTTTGAGCATGGGGATGAAAACGATAATCGAGTAAATTACAGCAATTGCCAGAATAGAAATCAAAGCAATAAAATGAATTTTCTCTGAAATGTCTTTTGTCTCCACCGCGACCAGCGTTGTCTCATCCTGGTCGATGAGCTCGGAAACTGGGACATTGAAATACAGAGCAAGCTTCTCCAATGTTTCCCTGTTGGGATACGCCACACCTGTCTCGAATTTTGCTATAAGGCTTCTCGATACGTAAATGCTATCGGCAACCTGTGTTTGAGTGACACCCTTTTTCTTCCTTAGGTCTTTAAGACAATCTTCAAACATTGTCGCACCTCCTTTCAAAACCAATATATCATTAAAGCGTTTCTAATCTTTGTTAATTCGCAGGAACATTTGTGAAATATTAAGAACATTCGATAAAATCGACAGTTTCTTTTTGCAAATATATATGCACTTGCTCATTACATTATAAGTTGTCAAAGACAAAAATGCAGCTTTATGTTGTTAGGAAGACTTACAAAAAGAACTGGCAAATCTCAACTTTCAAATTCGCATTTGCAAAGTAATAAAGAACATTTGTCGCCCATAAAATATAAACTATGTATCGTTATGCAAAGATTAAGCGTGCGATGGGGAAAACCAAACCTGTAAAAGTCATTCTCAATTCAAATAATCATTTTTAATTCGTTCAATAACCCAAACAACTACCATTATATTTACTTCAAAAACCGTTTCTTTGGCTTTTCAATCAAACTATACCCCGTTTTTGCTCCTTTTTCGGCCAAAAATCGGTTTACCAGGTTGTTTGTGTAGTTGCACTGTATCCTAAAAACGCAAAAAATGAGGGAATCACGAATTTCCGAAAATTCCGATGTTTACAGGCTTTTTCACCTGTTCCTTCCATCGTGTACAGATACCCTTTACCTGTTCCCGTGTCGTTACGAGGTAGGATGGGTGTTCATTTTGAGTGTGGATTTGTTTCCCCATACTAGTAAAGCCCTTATTTTTACCGCTTTACCGGGTTTTAAGCCATTTTTGCAACAAAAAGAGGATTTCCCGCTTTTTCGAGAAGTAGGAAATCCTTCATTTTTTACGATTTTCAGCTGTTTTCAGCCATTTTTGCGACTAAGCAACACCACCGTCTCAACATGCATGCTGTTAGGAAACATGTCGACAGGCTGAACGCTCTGAATCCCGTACGTGTCTTTCAATAAGGAAAGGTCTCTTGCCAAGGTGGAAGGATCGCAAGAGACATAAACGAGACGGGATGGGGCGATCCGCTTGAGGGCAGCGATGAATTCGGGCGTCGAGCCTTTGCGGGGAGGATCCATGATGATGACATCAAAGTGTTTGTCAGTGGAAGCGAGGTACTGTGTACAATCCGCTTTGAGGAAGTGAGCGTTCTTCACGTTGTTGATCATGGCGTTCAGGATCGCATCGTGGACAGCATCGGCGACAAGCTCGACGCCGGTGACTTCCGCGACTTTGTCCGCACACGAAAGTCCGATGGTTCCTGTTCCGCAATAGGCATCTAAAAGATGGTCAGACTTTTGAAGATCGGCTGCTTCGATCGCCTTCTGATAAAGGGTTTCAACCTGCTTGGCATTGACTTGATAGAAAGCGTTGGTGGAGACAAGGAAGGTCTTGTCGAAGATCTTGTCAGCGATCCTAAGCCGCCCGTAGACCGGGATGTTGTAAGGACCTAAGATGACGTTGGTCTTCCTCGTGTTGATGTTGAGGACTACGCCGACGACTTCGGGGACTCTCCTGATCAGTGCTTTGGCAAAATCCCGGATGCCATATAGCTTAGAGGTGGTGACGATCAAGGTGACAAGAGCTTCAGTCTGATCGGAGTTGGTTTTGATAAGAAAATGGCGGATCTCACCGATTTGGGAATCTTCGTGATAGGGAGTGTAACGGAACTGGGCCAGCAGTTCGACTAGGGTTTTGGAGATGCGGTTAGAGAGTTCAGATTCCATCAGGCAGTCGTCGATGCCGATGAGATTGTGGGTGCCGGACTGATAGAAGCCGGCCTTGATCTTCTGATGTTTCATGTCCCAGCGCACCGGCTTCTGAACTTTGTTGCGGAATCTCGTCGGATCCGCTAAGCCGATGCAGGGCTTGACGTCGATATCAAGCTTGGCAAATTTATGTAGGAGGTCTTGGACTTTCTTGGTCTTATACTCCAGCTGCTTCTCATAGCTTAAGTGCATGATCTGACACCCGCCACAGCTTGGATAATAGCGGCAGAGGGGTTTCACCCGGTCAGGAGAAGAAGTCAGTCTCTCTTCGACTTTGGCCGAATATAATTTGCCGTAGCTGAAATCGGTGGTGACCAAAGCTTTCTCACCGGGGAGAAGATTGTCTACGAAGGCGGTCGTATCGTCGATGCGGACGATGCCTTTCCCAAAGTCATCAAGTCCGACACATGTCGTTTCATTCGTTCGTCTGGTCATCCTGGTTCTCCTCTTCTTCGGGGTTGAGTTTCATATATCGCTCGTTGAGCCTCTGATAGATCGACTTCAGGTCGGAGAGATCGCGTTCGATCTTCTGCTGCCGATCCTGATTGTGCAGAAAATAATCCGACATGTAGCTGAGATAGAGCCTCACAATATCGATCGTCACATCATAGGTGTAGGTGAGTCCTAAGGAGCGGCAGATCTCATCGTTGATATAGTAGAAGATTGCGGAGGAGTGGGTGATCTCGCTGGTGTAGGTGTAGACTTCATCGACAATCGCCGTCCGGAATCCGGCGAGGCGTTCCACGCCATCCCGGAAGTTCAGTTTGAAGAGGCGGTCGTCGGGGCGATAAAGCGGGTGTTGATAAAGCCAGCCGTAGTCGATGAACCGCTTCATGTCCTTGCTCTTGAGGCCGTGTTTCTCCATCCGCTCTTTCAGCTCGGCGAAGGTCTCGTCAAGCTGGCTCTTGGTGAAGTTTTCCTTGAATCCATAGGCGTTGGAGAAGTAGATGTGATCGATGTAGGCGTAGCGGACTTTGTCGCCGCCGTTGACCAAGAGGGTGAGGAAGCAGCGGGATTCATGGATGGTCCGCCAGGCTGCCAAAGCATCCGGATAAAGGCCGAGCATCATCATGTGAGCGAAGCCGTCGATCTTTCTGAATGTCGTCTCGAAGATGTCGTTGATCAGCGAGACGCTGAAGTTCTTCTTGGAGAGCGGAGAGTTGATTTTCTCGAGGTCGAGGATCGTCATGCGGAGGGCGGAGATGGTGGCATCGTAGTAGGGAAGAGAGTCGTTGTGGCTTTTCAGATCCTCGGTTTCAAAGAGGAAAAACTTATCGACGGCTCGATGAGATAACTCCTCGATGTCCTTTGATGAAAGAGGTCTTAGTCCCTCAAAGTCTTTCACATAGAGGAATTCGCCGATGCAGAGGTCGATGAGGCGGCTCAGCATGTTTTCTCTCTGATCGATGGTGAGTTCGTTCTCTCTTTCCCGAAGGATGGTGGCAGCAAGGGCGCAGTCAAAGAGGGGTCGGATGGCTTCCTGATATATTTCAACACCTCTCTTTTTCAGCCGTTCTAAGAAGAAGCTGTCGATCGTCTTCGGTTCTAGCTCTGGTTTCATGAGAATAGGCCTCCGACCTGATAGCCTTCCAAGAAGGAAAGGCCCATGTTGTATCCGCCGCAGGGCAGGTTGACATCGAGCATCTCGCCGAGAAGATGAACATCCTCTCTGGTGTTCAGCGCGAAGGCGTTCTCCTCAATCTCGCTTAAAAGCACACCTCCATAGGAAATCTGTGAATCTGTGAAAGGGTAAAGGGAGGCGTAGGTGAAGTTCAATGGGTTTGAGAGAGGAAGGTTTCGCTCCGTCAGATAACGTCGGAGGTATGCGGGGTAAGAATCGATTCCGGCGTTTTCCCCGCCGTAATCGATCTGATAGGAATACTTCGTCTGCCGATTCTTTCGGAGGCTATCTTCAAGATAGATCGTGGAATCGAAGACGCAGATTCCGCTTAACCCATCCGCTTTGAAGAGAACTTCTCCCTCTTCCTGATAGAGAAGTTTTTCCTGAGAAAAGAGCTTCAGTCTGGCTTTGAGACGCTGCTTTTCAAGATAAGCAGGAATTTTCTCTTTGACCCGGATCGGGCAGAGTGCGGGTGAGAAGGGATAACGTTTCAGGGAAAGGGAATCTAGCAGGGCATCGGAGTAGGTTGTCCGATCGAGGCTTCTTCCGCCGAGCGCCAAGATCAGGTGAGAGAAGCCGATCTCTGTTTTCTTTCTATCGGCAGAAGCGATGAGAAGTTTCTTCCCGTTGACCGAAAGAGCTTCCCCGGCTCTGATGGTGATGTTAGGACTTTTCTCGATGGCTTGGATCAACGGATTCCAGAGGCATTCGCTCCGATTGAAATACGGATAGTAAAGTTTTCCTTCTTTCCGATAGGTGAAACCGAATCGGGAAGTGAGGTAGGAGAGGAAGTTGTTCCCTGTATCCAAAGGAAGATACGAGGAGATCGGCTGAAGGAGCGGATGGGAAAAAGTGAGAAGGTCTTCGTGGAAAAAATTCGCTCTGCCGTTTCCGGAGACGAGGATGCGCTTCCCTAAGCGGAAGTTCCTATCCGGTCTTTCCAGAAGTAGGACCGAATGTTTTTCGCTGACTCTCAGGGCAGCGAGAAGTCCGGCTGGACCGCTGCCGACAATGACGATATCGTAAGTTTCCATCTCGGACTATTATACTTGTTTCCCGTCACTTTCGAAACGAAAACCGGTCGGATTTCCGGCATATAAGCTATCCCCATAAAGTGGACACGATAGGCGGAAATAAAAAAGGTGCTTGTGTGAACACATAATATGAAGTCCCCTTTGTCAAGGACACATGAATTCAAAAAGAAAAGGCTGCTTTTTCGGTTCTGGCAAAAGGAAGGCTTCAGCGGGAAGAATTGGAATCGAGGTAGCGCTGATATTCTTCCGTGTCGACTTCCGCTACGACCGCTTCTCTGCTTTTCGGCTTGTTGCCGAAATGGTAGAAGGTCTCTTCGATCTTGGCAAGATCTAAGCAATCAATAGAGGAAGGCTCTGGTATCTCTTCGGGATCTAAGAAATCATTGACGAGCTCGAAGAGGGTATCGATAGCGACGGCTTCTTTGTCCTCACCCTTCTCAAAGGTGACGATTCCGCTTGGCAGGTCAGGGAAAACCACGCTCAGGGAATCGTCTTCTTCGGTGAAGATCACGCAGGGGAATCGGTATTTCATTTCTCTGTTCCTTCCCGTTCACATTTCGGAACGATTTTGATGCCGTCTTTCGTCATCGTGACGATGGAGCGCTTCGGCACGGAGCGGGTGAGGTAGACGACTGCCCCGATGGTCGATCCTTCGCCGATGATGGTATCTCCGCCGAAGATGGCGGCGTTGGAATAGATGGTGACATGATCTTCGATGGTAGGATGTCGCTTCATGCCTTTGAGAAGCCTGCCTTTGGATAAGGAGAGGGCGCCGAGAGTGACACCTTGATAGATCTTGACGTAAGAGCCGATCACGGCGGTCTCTCCGATGACGATGCCGGTGCCGTGATCGATGAAGAAGTGATCCCCGATCGTGGCGCCGGGATTGATGTCGATGCCGGTTCTGTGATGGGCATCTTCGGAAATGTAGCGGGCGAGCATCTTCAGGTTCATCTGATAAAGGACATGGGCGATGCGATGGCTGAGGATGGCTTTGAAACCAGGGTATTCTAAGACGATCTGCTGTTTAGACAACGCTGCGGGATCGCCTTCGAGAATCGCATCGACGCTGCTGTCCATCAAGCGGCGGATTTCTGGCAGCGAGGAGAGGAAACGTTCTTTTGTCTCCACGGGATGTTCAATCTGCAGTTCCTGGAGCATCTTGCCGAATTTGTCGGAGACTTTCTGATAGAGGTCGCTCAGCTCCTCTTTCTGGAAGCCGGGTCGTTCGTAATCCAAGGTGAGCAGCTTTCTGACATCATGAAAGAAGGAGGAAGCTAACACTTCATCGAGATCTAACAAACCTGCCTTTTCTGTGCTCTGCATGATCTGGTAGAGCGCTTCGACGTTATTCATGGTTTTCGCTATCGAACAGGCCTTCGACAGAGAGGTATCGCTCTCCGTTATCGGGAAGGATGATGACGATGTTCTTTCTGCTGTTCTCTTCTAGTTTAGCAAGCTCCACGGCCGCTGCCAAGGCACAGCCGGAGGAAATTCCGCAGAAAAGGCCTTCTTCGCGGGCTAAGGCTCTGGTGAACTGATAGGCGTCTTCATCGCTGACGGTCAGGATTTTGTCGATGACGCTCTCATCCATGACTTCCGGCTTGAATCCGGCACCGATGCCCTGAATCTTATGGGGACCTTTCCGTCCTTCCGTAAGGAAGGGAGAGGAAGACGGTTCAACACCGATGCCTTGAATTTTAGGATTCTTCTCTTTGAGGTAACGCATCGTCCCGGTCAAGGTGCCTGCGGTGCCGAAAGCGGAGACGAAAAAATCGATCTTTCCGTCCATCTGATCATAGATTTCCGGACCGGTGGTCAGATGATGAGCTCTGGCATTGTCAGGGTTAGAGAACTGAGAGGGGATGAAGGCGGATTCATACTGACGGGACAGCTCTTCGGCGGCAGCGATGCAGGCACTCATGCCGCCTTCTTTTACAAGCTCCGCCTTTGCGCCGAAAGCTCTCATCATCTGAATGCGCTCTATAGAAGCGTTGGCTGGCATGAAGATGTGAAGCTCTAAGCCTAAGGAAGCGCAGATGGCCGCTAATCCGATACCGGTATTCCCCGAGGTCGGCTCGATGATGACAGTCCCGTCATGGATGAGTCCTTTTTCCATCGCGCCGAGGATCATCTGCTTCGCCGCTCGATCCTTGATGGACCCGGTGGGATTGCATCGCTCCAGCTTAGCGTAGATCTCAGCGTTGAGATGGTGATTGGCTTTGATGTGATTCAGATGCAGGATCGGGGTGTTGCCGATCGCATCTAACAGGCTTTCGTTTGTTTTCATATTCAGAATATCCTTTCTGACTGCTTCTATTGTATTGCTTCATCGTCATAGCGCAACAATGTTGCTTCACGAGACCTTCGATTTTGTTTTTTTCTGTTCGGTTATTGAAGATAAGAGGGAAAGATGGTATATTTTACTCGCTTGCCCGAGTGGCGGAACAGGTAGACGCGTTGGATTCAAAATCCAATGTACGTGAGTACATATCGGTTCGATTCCGATCCCGGGCACCATCGAAAAGGCTTAACCTCTTAGCTTAAAAACTAGGAGGTTTTCGTTTGTGGGGATATTCCAAAGAAAGGACTTCGATTTCATCAAAGGGAGGAGAATCGACTTGATTCAGCAAATATGTCCTAACCGAGTGCCTGACAAAGAGAGCAAGAAATAACTCCAACATTCTCACAAAGCAATGATACTTGTCGCGAAAGACCAAAATCTGCTCTCGAAAGACCAAAGTTTGGGCTTTGAGGACGAGGAGACAGAAATAAACGGTGTAGATGCCTTCGGCATTATCAATCGATCTCCATATTCCAATTCCGTATGGAAGATACTCATCGCAGTCTTCGATACTTTCTTCAACGATGAGTTCAGCCGAGAAAACGTCGTGTCGTATCTGAACGCTTCGAATTCAGCCAGCACCAATTGCATCGGCTATCTCCAGGAACTGAACGTGATAGAGCAGGTCAAAGGCAAAGAAAAAGGCAATACAGATTCTGATAAGGCAAAAAACGAGTCATACGAATCGACCGCGTCTGGCTATGCGCCCGAGCACAACAGATTGCCTCCTGACCGCTGACCTGACGTAGGCTTAGTGTAGTCCGTTCATGATTTTGCCATCGGGAAAACGATGATATGCCGAGGGTTGGACGGACACAAATTACCGGATAACTGCACAATCCGACAAAATCAATGCCATTTTGAGAAATAAAATATAGAAAATAAGAAAAAAGGGGCTTCTTTATGTCGCAAGCCATTGCTTTAAAAAATAGCTATTTCTCGTTATCGGCAATGTTGAGATCAAAAGAAACTTCAATAAAACGTTGAAGAACGAAGATGATCGCATCGAGGGATACGATGGTGCGGGAAGCGATGCCACGAAGGATGAACATGCCATCTTCTCTCAAAGTAAACAGAAACAAAGTCGTATAGATCAAGATACGCCAAGACAAAGCCATCTTTCCTTTTTTTCAGAATCATACCGATCAACGGAAAGCCCGAGTCACCACACCGATGCTTCTCTTCAACATTTCTTTTGTCAAGCAGAATATGTTTTCGTCTTCTTTCTCATACCATTGTAGGTTCAAGGGATAGGTCTCATGGTTTGTGTCGCTTCGGATGTGCAGTGGGCGGGACAAGATACACTGTTGTTTTCCCTTCACTTTCTATCTTTATCCTACCCTGATCGTCGAACTCAAACCCTTTCTCATCGAAAGTATGCACGCTTCTATGAATCTTATATTCCCTGCCCCAAAGTTCGAGTGTCGCAACGTTTGTCAGGACCTGGATCACCTTGGGCTTTAAGCGTTCCATCAGATTGGCTTCCTCCTCTTCATCAGCGGGAATGATGTCTTCCTCAGACACCCCCGTCTGAAAGAAAACAGGAATGTTGTCATGGGGGTCAAGATAGGCCAAGATATAGCCGTCCTTCTTCTTTCCCAGGATCATACCGACCCAGGGAAAGCCAATGTCTGCGTACCTGTGGCATTCTTCAACATCTCTTCTGTCAGTGCAGAACATGGTTTATCCCTCCTTTCTAATATCACGGGTTCAAAGGATAGGCGCGTTTCTGATGCGAAGTGGGCGGCTATTTCGTTTCCTTATCCATACCCTTATTGAACGTAAGTGTCAAATAAACGTATGGATAGTAAAAGACTCTTCAAAAGCCAGTCGCAGCAACAAAACAAGTCGAGCCCATGAAGAGGCCACTCCGCCTGCCTGTAGGTGATGTCTCTAAGCCCCGTCTCCTTCAGCCACCGGAGCTTTTCCTTCTCGAGCCGGTACCGGAACCAACAGAAGCAAGACACTCCTGTATGCTTGTGTAGCGTCTTTTCTCTCTTTTTTCATCATATTCCTGAAAACCCTACCGGTTTCCGTTTCCGGGAGGATTCTCTCACACATCTTGGATCTATGAAATCAGTGCCTTTATTTGAATATTATCGTACCCTGATCGTCGAACTCAAAGCCTTTACCATCGAAGGTATCCTCGCTTCTATGAATCTTATATTCCCTGCCCCGGAGTTCGATTGTCGCAACGTTTGTCAGGACCTGGATTACCTTTGGCTTTAAGTGCTCCATCAGCTCGGCTTCCTCCTCTTCATCAGCGGGAATGATGTCTTCCTCTGACACTCCTGTCTGAAAGAAAAAAGGAGTACGATCAAAGGGGTCAAGATAGGCCAAGATATAGCCGTCCTTCTTCTTTCCTAGGATCATACCGACCAAAGGTAAGAAAAAGTCCGCATATCTATGACATTCTTCAGCATTTCTTCTGTCAGTGCAGAACATGATTTATCCCTCCTTTCTAATATCACGGGTTCAAAGGATATGAGTCATACCCGCCGTCACCTCGGATGCGAAGAAGGCCGAACATTGAATGGGCGTGACGTGCGGGAAACCCTTCGTATTTCACTAACTTGTCACCTTTCTTGATTCCGATATGGTAATGGTTCCATCCAAATAGGTCGCCTTGGTCGATGGTTCTGTCGTAGATAAGCAGACGATAGTCCCCGTTGATGATGGTCGCTCCTCGGGCCATCATCCGTTTTGCTCTATTATTATACCAGGTGTAGGTGCAGACACCACGATCGTATAGTTTGTTATCCGTCACGAACTTCTCGTCAACCTCTTCATAGCAGAACCACCAATGTTTTCCTTTCTCGTTATTCGCATTTCCGATATGGCCCATCAGGAAAATTCTGTCGTTCCTTTTTCCTTCGTCTGTGATTTTCTTCACCATTTCTTCTGTCACGATAGTATCGAGGAAGTCCAGCGTCTTTCCTCCAACATGAATCCTGTGAGCAACCTTGGACTCTTTTCCCTTTGCACACGCATCGTCGAAGAGGGTGTTGATCTGGTACCCAAACATGAAAAAATTCACGAGGAACCATGTTCTGATTCTAACGATAACTTGACAAAAGGAATCCCAATTCATAACGATGATCAAAACGATGGTGACCAAAGCTCCGACGACCAGGGATACGGCCAAGGGCCATCCGATGACGGGAACCCAAGAATTGGATAATGCGATCGTCATGGTATGGTAGAGATGCACGAAGAAAATGCGGTAATTGCCGAATCCGCAATTCCCGTTTCGTAGAGGATTTCAAGGATTTCGGCCGTTGCCACTTCCGCAGCCCTTCTTGTGGAAACGTGGGCGGAAGGACTTGTGCCTGGATTTCCTGGCGTGATTGGACTGAGCGGATTCAGAGGCGTGTATGAATGACTATATTTCAGTTGGGCGTTCAGGTCAGAATAATAAATCTGGTTCAGGGTCACGTATCTATCAAAGTAGTACTCCGTCCTTCTCAGATATTCATAATTCTGAAGTTGTGTCGGTGAAAGAGAAGATTCCAGCTGCGCCTGATAGTCGTGCAGGACGTGACTGAATTGCGGCGCGGTATAGCTGACATCGAAACCAGGGAGAACGACCGCTTCCTTATCATCTACGTTCAGTGCGATGATGTTGAGATAGTCAGAAAAGGTGTTCTGATAACGGGCTATGGCACGAGTGAATATTTCCTGCGGGTCATCGGTATCGCCTAACTCGGCTTTGGCGGCATTATTCACTCTCTGAACTACTTTGGCTTTGACGTCGTCGGTCCTAGATATTGCATAGTTGTGTCGTCCGGCTGTGACAAAAGAGAAAAGTGCTGTGACGAGTAGAGCGAAAAATTTTTTTGGTTTCATATCGATTACTCTCCCATTGCTGATTTAAAATATTTTACCATAGAAGGGTGTTTGTAACAATCCTATATTTTTCACAGTGATTGCTTCGTCAGAATAGATGCGCTTAAGGTTGTGTGTGGTCTAAGGGGAATGAATACTTTATTCTTGATTTGCCAAGAAAAAAGGCCGCAATCCCATCTCATAGTATTACAGCACTGATGAAAGGAGCTCGGGACATGCCGATCCTAGTATGGTATGGAACGCCTTACAAGACCATGTTATTTTTTATAGTGTGCTTTGTGCTTTTTATATGTGTCAATAGGCACATAAAAAGCAAATAACACACTAGACAGATTCATCATATTGATTAATATTTATGTTTTTTAGACGTGGCACATTTTAAAAATAACGCATCATAAATAGGTTTAAATTCGATATATATAGTTATTATTTATCAATCTTATTAGATAGTCTGGCGATCATTTCCATTTAGGCTGATCAACAATTAAGCACACACCAGTTTTGTGTGCTTTTTTGTTATACTTTGATGGAACATTTTCTTCGATCTTATAATAAAAATGTTCTGAAAGGGCATACAGAATGACCATCAAAGAGATCGCACAGCTCGCCGGAACCTCAAGAGGAACCGTGGATCGGGTTGTCAACCATCGCGGTAAAGTTTCTCCGGAAGTTCAGGAGAGAGTCGAGAGGATCTGCAAGGAAACCAATTATGTCAATAAGCAGTCCCTTCAGGATCGGAAGCAGTCGGGAAGAGCGGTAGATGTCGGCGTCATCATCGCTTCGAAGAATAACTCCTTCTTCGATCTCATCCTCCAGGGGATGAAGAGCGCCTTACAGGGAAAATACCGGTATTCCAAAATTCAGCTCCATGTCTTCCCCGTCAGGCTCTTCAACGATTCGGATGTGATGAAGGCGTTAGATGCTCTGCCGAAGAAGGTGAAGCTACTCATCATCTCTGCAGCCGAAAACGAGGCAATCCTTGAGCGGGTTGATGCATTGAGAATTCCTGTCATCTCGGTCTCCATCGATCTTCACGCCAAGGAGAAAGCCGGCTTTGTCGGATGTGATTTCTCTAACTCCGGGGCCTTAGCAGCCGATATGGTGAACCTCTTATTGAAGCCTGGCTCGAAGGTTCAGGTGTTCATTGGTTCTTACTCACACCAAGGACACCGCCAGAGGTTAGAAGGATTCCGCAGCAGGCTCTCCTCTATAGCGATACCGCTTCGTCCCATCGAGACATTCGATGATGACAACATCGGCTATCAGCGCACGAAAGAGATTCTCTCTTCCGAAGATCCCGACATCCTTGTCTACTTCGGTGCCGGCATGGTGGGTGGGCTTAATGCCGTCCGCGAGAAGAGCGGCAAAAGGCCGAGGATCATCACGGTCGATGAGATACCGGAGATCTTGGAAGGTCTGCAGAACGGGCTAGTCGATGCCAGCATCTCCCAGCACCCCTTCAGCCAAGGCAAGAAATGCATCGACATCGCCTATCGCCATCTGATTCTCGGAGAGAAGGGCTGTGAGCGCATCTATGTTTCCAACTCTATTCTCTTGCAGGACAGCATCCTGCCATATGATTCAAAGAATAAAAAGGAGGATATGTGAAATGAATCACCGACTTGTGACTCTGACATCCGGTCAGTTCGCTGACTGGGATCTGGAAACCTTGGCCACACAGCTGGAGAAATTCGGCTATGACGGCGTGGAGCTTGCCTGCTGGGGCAAGCACCTCAGCATCGAACGGGCCTATGAGAATGAAAGCTATGTTCAGGAAGTGAAGGATATTTTTGCTCGGCATCATCTTGTCATCGCCTCTCTTTCCACCCATCTCATCGGACAATGTGTCAGCGACCTCAGCGATCCGAGATTGGATAACTTCGCTCCGGAGCAATATCGAGGAAAGCCCGAGTCGATCAGGGCCTGGGCGATCGAGACGATGAAGAAGAGCGCTGTCGTCTCAAAGAAGCTCGGTGTGAAGGTTCAGGCTTCCTTCACCGGCTCTCCGCTCTGGCGCTATTTCTACTCCTATCCTCAGTGCAGCGAAGAGATGATCGAAGAAGGGTTCAAGAAGGTCCGCAACGACTGGCTTCCGATCTTAGATGTCTTCCGGGAAAACGGAATCAGGTTCGCTTTGGAAGTCCACCCGGCGGAGATCGCCTTTGATTACTATTCCACCAAACGGACGCTGGAAGTCTTCCGTGACCGGGAGGAGTTCGGTCTCAACTTCGACCCGAGCCATCTGCTCTGGCAAGGCATCAGACCCGATATCTTCTTAGATGACTTCGTCTCCCGCATCTATAACGTCCATATGAAGGATGTGAAGATTCAAAAGGGAGAGAGAAACGGTATCTTGGGTTCCTATCTCCCGTTCGGAGATAAGAGGAGAGGCTGGAACTTCCGCACCTTAGGACATGGGGATGTCGACTTTGACAGCATCATCCGCGTCCTCAACGACCACCGCTATCAGGGTGCGTTGACGGTCGAATGGGAAGATAGCGGCATGGATCGTATCCAAGGGCTGGAAGAGAGCATCGAGTTTGTCCGGAGGGTCGATTTCGCCCCATCGGATGTCGCTTTCGATGCTGCCATCAGCAACCGCTGAGGAGGAAACTTATGGAAAAACCAATCACCTATGGAATGGTCGGCGGTGACGTCAGAGCCTTCATCGGCGAAGTCCATCGCAAAGCGCTGAATTTTGATCCCAGAGTCAAGCTGGTGGCTGGTGCGTTCTCAATCGTTCCGGAGCTTCATCAGCTGACGGCGGAGACCTATGACATTCCTCTTGATCGTCGCTACGATGACTATCATCAGATGGCTCTAGAGGAGAGCGAGAGGAAGGATCCGATCGACTTTGTCATCGTCTGCACCCCAAACGCCCTTCACTATGAGGTCTGCCGCACCTTTCTTCTTCAGGGCATCAACGTCGTCTGCGAGAAGCCGTTATGCTTCACGCCGGAGGAGGGCGAAGAGCTTGTCCGCCTGGCGAAGGAAAAGGATCTTCTCTTCGCTGTCAACTACAGCTATGTCGGCTATCCGATGATCAAGATCGCCAAAGAGATGATCCTGAGAGGGGAGATCGGAGAGGTTCTCTCTGCCAATGCAGAATATCTTCAGGACTGGCTCTTAGATGCAGCTGATCCTAAGACCGCCAAAGAGGCGGCCAAAACGATCTGGCGTCTCAATCCGAAGATGAGCGGTTCTTCCTGCTGCCTCGGCGATATCGGAACGCACTGTGAGAACATGCTCCATTACCTGCTTAGGGAAACCCCTGACCGCTTGTTCTGCGAGTCGGAGAACTACTCGCAGCAGCTCGATCTTAGCGCGGTTGTCCATCTTCATTTTCCTAGTGGCATCAAAGCGAGCGTCATCGTCTCTCAGGTCGCCTTAGGCCATGAGAATGACTTCACGGTTCGGATCTGGGGAACTCAGGGTTCCTTAGAGTGGCACCAGCAGCAGCCGGACTATCTCTATTTCGCCAAAAGAGGGGAAGGGTGTGAGGTTCTCACCCGCGGTTCCTCTTACCTCAGAGGCTATGAAGCCTCACAGCGGTTACGTCGTCTTCCCGCCGGTCATCCGGAGGGTTTCTATGAAGCGTTTGCCAACAACTACCAAGCGATCGTCACCAGTCTCATCCTGCGAAGAAACGGAGAGTTCTTGTCTCCGGCTTCAGAAGATTATCCTCACGGCGAAGACGGGTTGGAAGGCGTCAGGTTTGCCACCTCTGCAGTCGCATCGAACGCAGGGAAGTGTTGGGTCGAGATGAAGAAGGGAATACCTTTCTGAAAGAATAAAAAAGGAGGAAAAAGGTATGAAGAAATTTGTTTTGCTTGTCGGGATGGCTTCCATGATGGGATTAGTCAGCTGCCGAAAGACAGACAATGTCCAGAAGGAAGTTGCAGTCTTCGGTCCGAAGGCCGATCACGGCTGGACCGGCGCTGTCCTTTCGGATATCCAAGCCAAGGCTGAGGAGCTCAACAAGGCTCAGACGAAGTACAAATATGTCGTCTATTCCGATGCGGATGCTGAGGCTCAGGCCAAGGATGTCGAGGATGTTCTCGCCAGAAAGAACAATATCGCCGGCATCGTCATTCAGCCTTCCAGCAACGAGGCTGAGTCGACCGTGACGAAGATTGCCAATTCGAAGATTCCGTTCGTTCAGTTCGATCGTATCATCACCAACGATGCCATCAAGAACACCAATACCAACATCGCCAACGTCAAGGGCGACAACCATTCTACCGGTGTCGCTTCCGCTGAGCGCTTCGTGAGCAAGGGCTTAGTGAAAACCGACAAGATTCTCATCATGCCTGGCGACAACTCTTCCGTTCCCGGTGAGAGAACAGCCGGCTTCAAGGAGACCCTGAAGGCGAAGGGCTGGAGCGACGCTGATCTCAATAACAACACCCTCTCTACCGACTACACCGGCTGGTCAAGAGATACTTCCGTCACTCTCTTTGAGACCTTCGTCTCTCAGAAGACCGTAGAGGAGTTAGCCGAATTCAAGTGGTTCTACACCCACGATTCTGAAATTACGATGGGCATCCTTCAGGCGCTGACTGGTGCCAACATCACCGCTGATAGGAAGAAGGTCATCGCTGACAACGTCAAGGGCTTAGTCGGCTGCGGCGGTCTGGAAGAGGTCTATCAGGTCATCCGTGGCGATCATCCTCGTAGCCAGCAGTTCAATGCTGCCCTTCCTCATGCCGACATCGTCGATGTCACCTATGATCCGGCTATGATGGCGACGGCCATGCAGGATATGGCGGACTACCTCGGCGGCAAATCGGTCACCAAGGATCACGTCATCGCCTCTGTCGCTGTCACCAAAGAGAACGTCGCTCAGTTCAAGGGCTTCGGCGGCAAGGTCAAAGAATAAGCAACAAGCAGCTAGGTTTCCGCCGCGCTCTGCGGCGGAAGCCTTTCTTATTGAAACAAGGGAGAACACGAATGGGACAAGAAAAGATCGCGATGGAAGGAATTTCGAAGTCGTTCTTTGGAGTTCGTGTCCTTCATAACGTCGCACTCCATATCCAAAAAGGTTCGGTGCATGCTCTCATCGGTGAGAACGGTGCCGGAAAATCGACGCTGATGAACATCTTGGCCGGTGTCTATACAAGAGATGCAGGCTCTTTGAAGATCGACGGTGTCGAAGTCGAAGCGATGACGATTAGCAAAGCCAAGGATTTCGGCATCGCCTTCGTCCATCAGGAGATCAACCTCTTCAACGATCTCAAGGCCTATGAGAACATCTTCTTAGGCCAGGAGCTGACGAGAGGACCTTTCCTGAGAAAGCAGGCGATGGTTCAGAAATCCGATGAGCTTTTCTCTTCCTTAGGCGTCGATATTCACGCCGAGGATGTAGTCGGAAGCCTCTCGACTGCTCAGAAGCAGCTTCTGGAAATCTGCCGTTCTTTATTTACGAATGCCGATGTCTTCATCCTCGATGAGCCGACGACAGCGCTCAGCAACGAGGAGATCGACCACTTCTTCCACATCATTCAGATGCTGAAAGAGCAGGGAAAGACCTTCATCTTCATCAGCCATAAGATGCCGGAGATCTTCCGCATCTGCGACTCTTACACCGTCTTGAGAAACGGACACTTCATCTCCTCAGGCAGCATCGCTATGGCGACGCCGGAAGAGCTTGCCAGGGAGATTGTCGGTCCGACGTTCAGCCAGGAATCGTTCTATGAGCCTCGGAAGACAGAACGGCCTGTCCTCAACCTTCTTTCGTTCAGCGGAAAGGACTTTCGCAACATCGATCTCTGTGCAAAGCAGGGGGAGATCATCGGTCTGACGGGACTCCAGGGAAGCGGAGCGAGCGAATTGCTTCAGACACTCTTCGGTCTTCTGCCTTCGGATAGCGGAGAGGCGTTGGTCGAAGGCATCAATATCGCCAACCGCACCACCAAGGACATCATGCGTCATCACGTCGGCATGGTGCCCTCTAACCGTAAGGAGAACTCGGTGTTCGAAGCGTTGAATATTCTCGACAATTTTGCTCTGGCGGACTTCTGTGTCAGCCAGGATCCGCTCTTCCATCGGAAAGCGGATATCGAAAGCTACTTAAGCTACAAGAAGGAGCTCAATCTCAAGGCGCCAAACTATCTGAGTCCCATCCTCTCACTCTCTGGCGGAAACCAGCAGAAGGTCATCATCGCCCGCTGGCTCAAAACTGCCTGTCGGCTCCTTCTTCTGGACAATCCGACACAGGGTATCGATGTCGGGGCCAAGGATGAAATCTACCGTCTCTTGCTAAAGCTTGCCTCACAAGGGAAAACCATCCTCTTCCACACGCTGGAGATGAATGAGATACGAAAATGCGCCGATCGCTGTCTGGTCTTCTATCACGGCGATCTTGTCGCGGATCTGGCCCGGGATGAGATGGATGATGAAACGGTCATGCTCTATGCCACAGGAACGAAAGCGAGCATGTTCACGAAAGGAGAAGATTATGATTCAAGACACCTATGAGAAGACTGGGGAAAAGTTCCTCCGTCCGAAGAACGGCAAGGAAGTCCGAAGTGACATCTCGCGTTTCTTCAAGTCGAGCTGGCGTCAGGCTAACTTCATCTATATTAACCTCTTCATCTTTGTGATCTATATCATCAGCGCTTTCAGCAACTTCAATTGGGGGCTGATGACAAACATCCTCTACTCCTCCGTCACCATCGGCATCACCGCCATCGGTATGGCCTTGATCATCATCGGAGGTGATATCGATTTAAGCGCCGGTTCTATCTTCGCGCTCGATGCCGGTATCAGCGCGCTGATCTACAATGCTGTTTACGGCAGTCAGAAGAATGCTGCTTTAGCGATTTTCGTCACGCTGATCTTTGCGATGGCATTCGGCTTCTTTCTTGGCGCGGTCAACGGCTTCTTCGTCGGTCATCTGAAGATGCCTTCCTTCATCGTCACTCTGGCGACGATGCTGATCTACCGCTCGCTGATTGTCTATACGCTCTCAGCCCAGCCCGGCAAGCCTTCGACGTTCCGTCTCAATGGATACGGCTCAGCCAATGATCCGCTCTACGCTTTAGGTTCTCTCTCGTTTGCTTCTATCTCGCTCATCGGCATTCTCTTCATCCTGTTAGTTGCTCTCTTCTATCTCATCGCGACGCAGACGAAGTTCGGAAGGAAGATCTATGCGGTCGGAAGCAACCGCAAGGCGGCTTCTCTCATCGGCATCAACGTTGCGAATATCCGGTTTTTGGTCTTTGCGATTGAGGGACTGTTGATCGGCTTTTCCGCTTTCCTCCAGCTCGGTATCCGCGGCAACATCGATCCCTCTGCCGCTGGAAGATCCTATGAGCTTTATGCCATCGCCAGCAACGTCTTAGGCGGCATCTCTATGGCCGGAGGAAGCGGCAACATCATCGGCGTCCTCTTCGGTGCTTTGGCGTTCCAGACGATCGATAAGATCATCGCGGCTTTGCATCTCAACGCCAACCTCAACGACACCATCAAGGGAATCATTCTCTTAGCGGCTGTCGTCTTCCAGATTCTGAAGGTCTCTCCGGAGAATACAAGAAGGCTTCTTGTCCGTCTCCATCTTGTCTTCGATATGAACCTCGACATCTCGTTAGAGAGTAAGAAGCAGGCGAAGGTCGATAAGATTCAAAGGAAGAGTCAGAAAGAGATCCGGAAGATCCTTGCTGACACTTCTCTATCTCAGGATGAGGCAAAACGGCTTTGCTACCAGATTCTCGATCGGGACAAAAAGGAGGAGGAACTCCTCTCTGTCACCTATCAGAACCGGATCGATGCTGCGAAGGAATCCATCCGAATCGAAAAGGAGAAGCGGGAAGAGAAAGCCAGAAGGGCAGCGCTGAAAAAGACTGAAGAGAATGAGAAGGCCTATCAGGAAAGTCTCAAGAAACCGCAGAAAGAAGATTCGGTTTCGGAAAGAGAGAGTCACAGAGCCGAAAGAATGAGGGCTTTAGCGGACAAGGTCAGAAAAGAAGAAAAGGAATCCGCAGAGCTTGAAGAGAGAGTCAAGGCGATGCTTCAGGAATACGAGAAGGAGACGAAGTCGATCTGAATGATGACTTCAGTTTGAGACAATCTGTCTTCTTGAGAAATGAGATGCTATCATACAGTCAGATCGCTTCGTAGCCCGTAAAAATGTTGGTACGAGATGAATGAGTTCTTCAGAGAGGTGTTTACCTAATGTCTTAAGATGATGACATTGGATTATTGCCTCTCTTTTTTGTGATTTCGTTTCACCCGTTTTCATGACGAACACAGGGCGAATTAACATCCTGTGTTTGCTTTTCGTTGAGAACGAAGAAGGGTGTCTATATAATGTTAGTTAATACTAACCTACAGAAACAAGTTCTGCTATTTCAATCCTGATGCAGCCCTCTGTGACGCTGCCAGAGATTCGGAAAGGAGGAACAGCTAGTGAAAAAGAAGGAACACCTTCCGCTGTTAGGGGTCGGTCCTATCTACGTGATTTCCATCGTGTTACCGACAGCTGTCAGCATCTATCTGAATACGCTTCCTGCGTTTTCCTCGGGAAAGGTCCCTGTACTGCATATACCTTTTATCATCATCGGATCTCTTTTCCTTCTTCTATCTCTTGTCCTATGGATTCAGGGAGCCATTGTCGCAAAGCTGGATGAAAACATCAGGAAGAATGTTTTGGTCACTACAGGGGTTTACGCCTGGGTCAGGAATCCGATTTATTCTGCGTTTATGATGTTGTGCACCGGGGTTCTGCTTGTTGCCGGCAATGTATGGCTCTTTGGGCTTCCTTTGCTGTACTGGCTATGGATGACGGTGCTGATGAAACTTACGGAAGAGAAGTGGCTTCTGAAAAAATACGGCGACGAATATTCTACGTATTGTAAGAAGGTCAACCGCTGCTGGCCTTGGATACCGAAAAAATAGGATCGGAAAAGGAATGAGGTAATCAGATCGAGGAAGCACTCTTTTTTGGCGTCTGTTTTTAGCTGAATCCGCGATTGATTAGAGCGGAAATCCGGCTGTTCAGAACAAGGATCAGATTATCTAAATTCGCTAACGCAGAATTCAAACAGAGCAGTTATTAGATAGTTTCACAATTTATGTTTACAAATAGTGAAAGCAATGCTAAAATTTAAAGGTTAGTTATTCCTAACTTAGGAGGACATTCATGAACAAATCAAAGTCTTTACGTCTCGCCGGCACCTTGCTCTTGTCGATTTTCTCTCTGGTTTCCTGCAGGAAACCGAAAGTCTCTTCACCCATAAACTCTCTTACCCCCTCTGTATCCGACACGGCGACAGGAAATTCTGTCTCAAATAGTCCTTCTACGCCTGATTCCTCTTCTTCCTCAGGCACATCGCAAAAAGCACCTAACGATCTTGTTAAGGTCACCATCAACAATGGAGCCTCTTCCGCGAATGTCGAGGGAGAAACGGTCAATGCGCTTCACGTGTATTCTTATGACATTGATGAGTCCGGAGATGATTTCCTTTCCGGGACAGAGATTCCGAAAGGAACGGAGGTGAAACTGTTCGTCTACAACTACGCTTCCGCAGTGGAATTGAATCTCTCCAACGGGGATGAGAAGATCACCAGACAGTATCCTGCCATCACGCCATATGTTGACGATGACAAAGTGGAACACATCACGTTCATCGCCAAGGGTGATATTGTGGCGGAAACAAAGGCGATCGATAAGCTGACGACACAGACCAAAGCCGTGAAGATCAAGGGTCTGAAGAGAAACAATAAAGATGTCAGTTTCTCCTACATGAACCGAAAGGGCAGCGGTGAGGCTGCCGAGATGAAGGAGCTGCTCTTCACTTCCTATCTCAATGACGGATATGATCTCCTGGTTTCCTTAGCGAATGCCGGAAGCAAGGTCTATGACATCACGGCGGCAATCAACGGAGAAGCCTATGAGTTACCTGAGCCGATGTCGTCGTTAGAAGCCAACAGCAACGGCGGTCTCTTCTTCCCTGCTGACGTTCTCAAGGGCGATGTTGTTCTCACCTTCTCTGAGCGAAAAGCAATCTATCATATCAGTGTCAAGGGACTTGATGAAGGCGTCACTTCTCTCTTCGCCTCTATGGCAAAAGAGGACGCCAAGCCTACAGTCATCTCCGATGGTAAGATAACTGCCGGAAACATCTTAAGATGCATGTTCATCAACACGACAGAGAACGAGTATGATGTAGAGGTCCTGGTCGGAGGAACAAAGCGGACACTCTCGGAGAAGGAGACTATCGTCACGAAAGATGGCGGTGGATTTACGATTCCTTCCGCCGAATTGATCGCAGATGTCACCGTCACACTAAAAAAAGGAGTGTGGATTTCGGAGAAAACAAACAGATCTACACGGTGACAATCACCAACGGGAAAGGCAACATCCGACTCCTCGACGGTTCAACTCTGCTGAAGGATGGGGATGCAATCGAAGCAGGCGTTCATTCTTTCTATATCTACAAGGATGAGGATCTGAATCTTGCCGATTACAGCATGGCGAACTTCTTTTTCAAAATCGGAGATAAAATCATCACGGAAAGCACAGATATTCCTGCCAAGGGTCTGTCTGCCGATTTTAAAGATATCGACGTCGACGGCAACATTGTCGTAGACGTCACCTTGATTTGATCGGAGCAATCAGCGAAAAACAGATCGGAAAGCTCTCTGATCTGTTTTTCAATCCTCATAGGGGATCTTGGACATTTTCAGGTAGTGATCCGCTTGATTGAAATCAACGACGGTACCGATACCTTTTCTAAAGCATTCGGAGACTTTCGCTTCGGCTTCGTTGACTCTCAGTTTGGCCGCTTTGAGATAGTATTCAAATCCTTTTTGTGAGTCTTGTGCCAGATATTTTCCCTCCGTGAAGTAATCCCCAAGCAGGAGAGAGGCGTTGCCGTTTCCGAGGTCTGATGCCTCAAACAGGATGTCGAGCGCTTCCTTGGTGCTCTGCTTCATGATCGCTAAGGCATAGGCCAGCATGCCTCCTAAGGATTTCTTTTCGCAGGAAAGCTTCAGGTACTTCAGTCCTTCTTCCGTTCTTCCTTCGCCATAGAGGAGCTCTCCGGCATGATAGGAGGCTTCTTTATCGCCTTGGTCGGAACCTAGGATGAAATACTCGATTGCCTTGGAAGTATCTTGGATCACGCCATCGCCGAAGGCATACATACAGGCGATGTTATAGGTGGCGAGGAAATTACCTTTTTGGGAGGCTTGCCGAAACAGCTCAAGGGCTTTGGTTTTATCGACTTTGCACCCATTGGTTCCCAGAAGGTACTCTGTCCCTTCTTTTAAGAGTTGCTTTGTGTCTTTCATTTTGTTTTCCCCGATAAGAATATAATTTGATAAACGTGGTTGTAGTTGCTCTTGATCTCCGCTGCATTTGCGTTTTTGAGCGTCGATACGTAGTCGATCAATTCCTTTTGAAACTGGGTGTTATCGTCGCCGGTGTAATTGAATTCGACTTTCACGTTCTTTGGATGATTCGTATGGATTTCTGTTATTTTGGTTTTCAGTTCATCCAAGGAGGATACATTCATCCCTAAGGCTGCGTAGATATCATAGGGTTTCTTCTCGATATATTTCTGAAGGTTTTTCTTTTTGTAACTGCTGTAATCCCAATCTGTCTGATAAGGTGTCGTGCTGTTCTGTAAGAGCATATTGTAGCGGGAAACATAATAGTTTCCGCCGTTGATCTGAGATAAAGCTGACTCCCCGTAAGTGGTGCAGGAAACATACCACTTGTTTTCCAGATTGACGATATTCCAGGCGTGGTCTCCTCCTTTGGCGTTGACTCCGGTCAGGCGATAGCAGGGGATGCCCAAGGTGTTCAGAAGGAGGGCATAGGCTTTGGCTTTTCCGTCGCAGACGGCAGCGTGATTGAGAAAGACTCCTTCTAAGTAGTAAGCTCGTTTTTTGACCAGATAAGTATCAGTCGAATAGGCTGTTTCGGCATCGTAATAGATTTCGCTCGTCAGATAATCGTAGACGGCTTTGATCTGATGGAAATCAGCCATCTCCGGAGAGATGATGCGGTTGAGAACGCTCTTGGCTTTTTGATAGATGGTGTCAGCCATGCTCTCTTTGACAGGGCATGGCCTGTAGCCGTTCATCGAGAGATAGAAGAGCTGCTCGGAAGTGGAGCAGCTGACTCTCTCTGTTCTTTCTTCTATCGGGAAGTTCAGGTTGCTCTGATAATCGTTTTTATAGTCATAGCTGCTGATGATGGGGAAGGAAGGGATCTGCATCGGGTCTTCACTTGCTATCCCATCGCTCAGGGAATAAGACATCGAGACGACTTTATCTTTCTGATAATGCGTGTCATCGAAGTGAATGGCATAGGCATCGGCAAGATCCGCCTCCAGATAAGCGATATGGAAAGCCTGAATCGGGTTATAGTAGGCAAGAGATAAGGCATCATCGACGACGAGAGATATTTTCTCCTTGATCCGATAGAAGGCCATATAGTCCATCGCATAACGGATATCCTCTATTGTTTTGACGAGCCGGTTTGGTCTTCGTAGCATCGTCTCCGGAAGTTCGTCGATGAAGTGATATCGATGTTCAAAGTGTGAGGAAGGCAGACTTGGGGAGGGGGTGTTTTTTCCGCACGAAATCAAAGACAGAGAAAGGAGTAGAACAGGAATTGCTTTTTTCTTCATCGGTCATTCTCCTAAAAACTGAAAGCAGCAGAGTCTCTGTGCTTGAAATGTTCCAGTATTGAGCGGTATCACATCGTTCCCTTCCTGTTTCAATTCATTTACGGCAGCCATCAATATCGAGTACGGGCCGTTGAGTTCGACTTCTAGGTTTTGGTGTTTTGCCTTAGAAAGAGAGGAGACATAGCTAAGGATTTTCAGGACTGTCTCTTTCTCGGTGACGTTCAGGGAATATTCGTGACCTTCAATCGTGATTGAAGCATAGCGCCAATAATCAAACTCCTTGGTGAGGAAGGGTTTGATTTCAATATGGGAATCTGAGTCGTAGGGCCAGCCAGGGCTACTGGTGTCAACGTCTGTCAGAAAAGTGCTGTAACGATGATAGCTTTGAAGGGTGTTATCTCTGAGAGGATAGCGACAGATTGCCGAGGTCGGACAAGAGAGATAGTACTGATCGTTGATCTTGATAAAGTTGTAGGCATGCCCGGCTTCGTTTCCCTGTGCCCCGGCATGATAGCACTCTAATCCCATCAGACGGGAGAGGACGACGATCTCTTTGGATATGCCGTCACACACGGCATGTCCGTTAAAGGCGCCTTCGAGGAAAAAGGCCTGATTCTGCTTGACCTGATTTGCCGTGTTCTTTGCCGTCTCATAATCATACTGAATCTGATGGATGACATAGCTGAAGATGTTTTCATAAAGTTCAAGATCTTTCATCTGCGGGGTAGCAATTTCGTTCAGGACAGAAATAGCCTGAAGAAGGAGTTCTTCCGCTTTGTCCGTGGCGTAAGGGAAATAGCCTTCTTCCAGAGCGAAGAAGAGCGCTTCACTGTTTTTCACAGGGACGTAGCCTTTGTGATGGAACGCCAGAGGCAAGGTTCTGACGGTGAAGTCAGAATGATGATTAGGAGAGAGGAAGTATCGAACGTTGGCAGAGTTTTTGGCAGGTTTGAATTCTGTTTCTGTGGTCGCAAAATCCGGGGTGAAGCCGGCATAAACATACAAAACATTCTCAGATAGATCGCTTGCGTCATACTGATGGAAGAAGTTTTGGCTCAGGGAGCCGGAGTAGGCGGCGCTGAGGATGGTCTCTTTCAGATTGGCTTGTAACTCTTCTTTGAATGAATCCGTAACTTTGATCGGCGTCTTCTTGAGATAGGTCTCTCCCGTGGAATTGAAGATGAGGTAATCGATCGCTTTCCCCAATTCCGTGACGGAATTCACTTCTTCCTTGTCATATCGGAGGGAAACGGGTTCCATCGTACTAGGGTAGTCTAAAATCTTGGATGGATTGAAAGTTGTATGCTTCGTAGAAAGGTTTGTGCTACCGCTAGCAGGATGGCTTGTCTTTGGAGAGCAGGAGACCAGGGATAAGGTCAGGAATGACAGAATCAGAACATGTTTTCTCATCTCAGCACTCCTTCCTTAGCAGATCGTAGGTCAGACAGATGGGTTTCCCTTCATATTGGGATGTTCCGATGATCCCTTTGATTTCAAAGCAAGCGGCTAACATATCTGCCGTGAATACTTTTTCAGGTGTGCCATAGGCGTAAATCTGTCCTCTTCTCATGGCTAACAGAGCATCACTGTAGCGGCTGGCTAGGTTGAGATCATGCAGAACCATGACGATGGTGACACCGTTTTCCTGATTCATTTTTTTCAGAAGTTCAAGCACCTCAAGCTGATGGGCTAAATCAAGATAGGTAGTCGGCTCATCCAAAAGGATGATGCCGGTCTTCTGAGCCAGGGCCATCGCGATCCAGACGATCTGACGCTGACCTCCGGAGAGGAAGGCGATCTCTCGGTCGGCATAATCCAGAAGATTGGTCGATCTCAATGCCCATTCGACGATCTCTTTATCGTCCTTACTCAGCCGACCGAACCCTTTCTGATAAGGGAAGCGGCCATAGGAAACAAGCTCACGGACTGTGAGGGTGGACGGAGCGCTGGGACTCTGAGGAAGGATTGCCATCCTTCTGGCAATCTCGCGGGTGGTGATGGAGGAAGTGTCCTGATCATTGATGATCACACTTCCACCCATCTTAGGTATGATCCGACCGATTGCTTTCAGGACGGTCGATTTACCGCAGCCGTTTGGGCCGATGATTGAGGTGATCTTTCCTTTTTCCAACGTGATATTGAAGTCAGGCACAATCACGGCTTTGTCGTAGCCTACTTTCAGGTTTTTTGTGACGATGGACATAAGGCCTCCTATCGGGTTTTCAGCAACAGATATATGAAATACGGGACCGAGACGATCGAGACAAAGATGCCCGTCGGAATGTTGGCAAAGAAGTCAAAATCGGTGACAAGGATGTTGGCAAGCATCACCATGATCGAAGCGACGACACCGCTAGTCGGAATGACATACCTCGCATCGGAGCCGACGATCCTTCTGGCGATATGGGGTCCGATCAGTCCGAGGAAGAAGAAATTCCCGCCGAAGGCGACCGCGCCAGAGGAGAGGGCGACGCTGACGAAGGATAAGAGCAGGAACTCTTTTCTGCTATCGATACCTAACGAGGTTGCGGTATCGAAGCCGAGGCTGATCGCATTGAGCACCTTGCCTTTGTAGATGGCGATGAAACCGAAGGCCAAGACCCAGAAGAATAAGACGGAGATATAAATCCAGGGATTAGATTCATTGGCAGCCCAAAGCTCTCCGGCCTGCCACATCTGCAGGCTCTGAAGCTTAGTTTCGTCTAAAGCGTAGGTCACAAACGTACCGAAGGCGCTGTAGGCGGCGCCGACGGCGACACCGGTCATGATCAGTTTGGTAGAGGAGATCGGCTTCTTCCGTCTGGTGCCTAAGGCGTAGATGATCAGAGCGCTTAAGATGCCACCGATCAAAGCTAAGAAGGGCATCAGAACGGGGTTTGTCTTTTTGGTGAAGAGGAAACCCATATAGATGGTGATCATCAGCGTTGCACCATCAGAGACGCCGAGTGTTCCCGGTGACGCCAATTCGTTATGAAGCAGGTCCTGCATGATGACTCCGCTTGCGCCCATGGCAACACCGACGAGAATGGCTAGGCATAACCGCGGAAGTCTCATATCGAACATCACGAGGTTATCTTTCGGTGTGCCGAAGCCAAATAGGGTCTTGAAGACGTTGGGAAAAGATATCTTGTATTTCCCAAGCAGGCAACCGACGAAAAAGACAGTAACAAGAAGTAGGATCAAGAGCAGGATCTTCAGGATTTTCTCCCTTCTTCTCCGTGCCGGTGTTTTTTCGTTTCGGACGAAAGGATTATCCATGGAACTGGTCCCCTTTCTGTCTTCTGGCGGTATAAATGAAGAAAGGAACGCCGACAAGCGTGACCAAAAGTCCGATTGGAAATTCAAGTCCTGGTTTGATCATCTTGGCAATCAGATCCACAAGGAGGACGAACAGCCCGCCGTAAATCGCACAGATCGGAAGGGAAAAGCGGTAGTCAGTTCCCACCAGATAGCGGGCGATGTAGGGAATCATCAAGCCGATATAGCTGACCGGACCGATGATGACGACCGCAACGGCACTTAAAATCAAGACGATGATCGTGGAAAGGGTTCCGACCACCTTGGTGTTTGCTCCTAAGCCTTTGGAGACATCCTCCCCTAAATTCATGACGGTCAACGAACGGGAGATCACAAGTGCCGTGATGACGCCGAAAGTGAAAAAAGGCAGGGCGATATGAACATCGCTCCAGATGGTGTTGGCAGAAGAGCCGGAGGTGTACCGCACCATCTCGTTCATCAAGCCGTTCTTCAGGATGATGGCAGAGGAGAGGCTGGAGAGCAGGGTGGATATCGCCATGCCGGAAAGGACCATCCGATCCGTGGTGATCTTTCTTCTTCCGACAATGGCGACAAGATAGATCAAGGCGGTCACTAGCGCTGCGCCTAAGGTGGCCATGCCCATCTTCTCATAGCGTCCCGCTGTGGGAAAGAAAGCGACAATCACCACGACGCCTAAGGTCGAGCCTTGGCTGATGCCCATGATGCCAGAGTCAGCCATGGGATTCTTTGTCGTCCCCTGCATGATGATGCCAGCGACAGATAGGGAAGCCCCGACGATCAGATCCGCAATCAGACGGGGCATTCTTGTTTCATGAATATAATATTGGGCATCGACGCTCTCGGTGTAGTTGAAAATAGACTGAAAGACGTCGGAGATCGAATAAATCTTCGTGCCTAGGATCAGATAAAGGAAGATCAACAGCAGAAGAAGCGCTAGGCCAAGGAAAAGGAAAAAGATGAACTTCTGGGCATTGTTCCATCTGGCCGATCTGACTTTGTTGGGATTTCGCATGGTTGGAGGAGCTCTTTTATTTCCCGGCTGTCATCAGCGCCTGATAGATCTGGTCGTACTGGTTGTATAAAAGGATGATGCCTTTCTGGGCATAAGGCGTGATATCGATGATGCCGACGCGGTTCTCTCTGACGGCATCCAGCCTTTTCCAGCCTGCGTTTTCGGTCACGTAACTCGAGATCGTCGTCTCTCCGAATCCGGCATAGATGACCATATCCCCTTCATAATCCTTCAGGGCCTCGGAGGAGATCGCCGCATAAGCGATACCGGATTCATCGCGCATAAAGGCGTCGACATTCTCTTTCCTTTTGATGCCGAGGTAGTCATAGATGATGACGTTCATGAACCAGCCTCTCTGAGGCAGGATGGAGATGCCGTTTCCGAAGTAGGTGAAGATCGTCAGGGTCCTATCTCTGACATGGAGATGATCGATCTTCTTTTTGAATTCATGTTTCAGTCGATCGGCGTATTCGACGAGAGGTGCTGCGTTTTCCTGAAGTCCGAATATCTCTCCGATATAGTTAAGACGGAGAGAAAAATCGTCCGTTGCGGTATAAAGGGGAATGACAGGAGCAATCTTTGACAAAGCTCTGATGCTGGAGATCGTATCGTTCTGATGCACTAAGATCAGCTCCGGTTCAAAGGACAGGATCTCTTCCGGAGAGATGGGAGCGGTATTCACAAGGGGTGTGCTTCCTTCATAGAACTTTTCATAGTTGGTGATATTGGTAGAGCCTTCGTAAGCCAAAAGCTTGATGCCGAAGGCGACGACATCCTGAGAACCGAAGGTGGTGACGATCTTCCTCGTGTTCATGTTGTAGGTGACTGTGTCACCGTTGAGGGTGTTGATGGTCTTCATTTTCTTTTCTTCGCTTCTTGTGTCTTTTAAGACGGGTAGTTCCTTAGCAAATTCAGACGAGGTTCCGGAGTGAGGTGAGCGGCAGGAAGCAAGAGAAAGCAAAAACGTCAATGCAGTGAATGCGCCTAGCAGTGTTTTTTTCATAGGTACTCCTTGATCATGATTTTTGTTTGTCGCGAAACTGCTTCAAATGAAGGCATTATATGGGTTAGTTATTTATGACTAACCGATTATAGCACTCTTGTGGGAAAAACACTCATTCCGAAAAATGATTTTTCTTCTGTCTAACCTTATGCTTAATTCTATGCGGAAAAAGCTCTCGATAGCAGCATACCGATTGTCGCTGACAAAGCGGCAAGCACAGGGAAGATAACAAGTAGCTTCAGCGATTGTGACTTGGCATTGAAGCCATAGTGTTTATACTTTCACAGCCTTCGATTTCCGGATAGTAGCGCTGAAAGAAGCGGGATTTCGTCAGCAGAAGATAGCCGAGGAAGACCATATCCCAGATCCTGTATCCTTCCAATAGGATGAGGAAACGGATGACGAAGAAATGGGATTCTTTTCGATACTATTGAAATTGCGTGACAAAACACTTGAAAATCTATATTGATTACATCATCAGGATTTTCAGTATTCTCCAACATAGAGCTGATGACAACTGGTTGCGTAACATAAAAAGCATCTATCTTTTGATATATAGTCCTGCCGTTGCTTGTGAGAAGGCGTTCATCGCAAAAGCTTTATTGCCAGCGTCGCTTCAGAAAAGTCTGTTCTCTTTCATGAACGGCGCAATGTTGATATGAGTTATCCCGTTTCGATGCTGGATCAGATCGTTTCTGGTGATAACATATTTCGGATAACTGTCTTTGACGTTCTCAAAAGGTCGATACTCCCGATCTTCTGTTTCGCTGCTGTTCATGATAGTCATAGCGACCTGGAGAGAGAAATAATCCATATTGTTCCGGAAGAGGATGGACTCACATTCCAATTTGCCGATCCTTCCGAAGTCGATGGCGGAGGTATAAACGACATTCTTAAGCGCGGGTCTGTAATGAATCCGTTTATCGGTTTTCAGAGCAAAATAGAAACCGAGATCGGCAAGATAGTACTTCTGTTCTCCGGAGATCAATCGACAGGATCTCCGATCAACTCTCTCACAAGGGTAAATGATCTTAGCTTCCTGAAGAATATGAAGATGATGGTTCAATGTCTCTCTTTGGACGGGGCAGCGCGCTTTTTCAGATCCGCCATCATGTTGGTCAAACTCATCGTTGCCCCAAAGTTATTGATGACGTAGCATTGGACAGTGTCAAAGACAAATGGCTTGAGGACTTCCACACGCTTCCAGACATCCTTTTCGATACTCTCTCAGATCACGCCTTGAATGTATGTCTGCTTATCTGCACCATCATAGGAAAGGGCGTCAGGAAAACTGCCTTCGCTAAGATACGAATCAAATTCTGCCGTCATATCCGATGATACTGATTTCCCAAGAATGGCTTTCATGCCGAGATACTCCGCAAAACTCAGTGTAAAGACTTCGAATTCCAGATAGCAGCCGGTCAGTTTTGTCGCAAGTTCACCGCTGAGCAGATGCGAGTTTGAACCGGTGACGAAGATAGAGAACGCTTCTTCCTCCCGGTATCCGTCGATGACTTCCTCAAACTCTTTGACGTTCTGAATCTCATCGATAAACAGGTGTTTGATTTCCTGCGCAGCGGATTGCTGTGCAATCAAGGTGTTGAGCCGGTCTGCGGTTTTGATGATGCGGAGCCTCCGTCTGTCAAGGTTCAGATAGATGATGTTTTCCACAGGGACGCCATTTTCCTTCAACTCAAGCGCTATCGTTTACATCAAGCAGGATTTTCCGCATCGTCTGACACCGGTGTTGACTTTGATCATGCCCGTATCGTGTTAAAATCCTCTGATTTTCCTTAAACAGTCTTCTCGCTTATAGAAATTCATCTGGATCTTTCTCCGTATTTTTTACCATTTTCCGTGTGCGGCTATTATAGGACGATACACGTAATTGATGAGTTAAGCAGGTAACTTGAAAGAAAACGCAATTCTTCAATGGTTAACCCCTTGTTTAGCGGCACAGCAACCATTGCTGTTTCGAAGCCCTGGCGGACAAAATTATTCCCGGCTTGATTGACAGAGCGTTACCTTTAGCCGCAGGCAAAATAGAGTTGGGCTATTTATGGTCCTCTTTACTCAATCAGATTTTGACAAGCCGTTCTTATCTTTCTTCCTTCTTATATATAAGAGAGGCATTTGATCGATTGCTTCGGAGCTTCTAAACATGTACTGGTCTCGAGTTTCAAACAGGTAAAACAAGCCATCTATATCGTTCTGTAAGCGCTTTTAAAAGGACTTGCATTTGGCGCAAATCTTGTATTTCGAATGTTGGATCGAACTTTACTATCATTTTTGCTTTCCTTTATTTTTGAATAAAAGCCTGTTATTTTCGAGTAAAAATTCAATATGTTTTCGCAATGGAAGCGATTACATCTTCTTCGGATTGAGAGTGCGGAATTCTTTCTTAATAGCCGATTTTGCCGAAATCGCTGAATTTTCACCGATCGTTCTCTCTTGTTTGCTGTTTCTATGCTTTCAAATTTTTTTGGCAAATGCAAAACTGCTTCTGTAAAATTAGCCTCAATAAGATTTCGCGGGGATTCTTCGCGCAGCCCTGATGGGATCTTACAAAACAGTCTTTAAAAAAGGAGGATGTTCCTATTATGAAAAAGAGAATGGTCGGTGCTGTTGCTTCGCTTCTGACGTTAGCGGGGTTAGCAGGATGCAGAAAAACGCCAAGTTCAGTTGCTCCGGTTGCAAAAAAGTACACGCTGCGTGAATCTCTGTCCGGTGCGCCAAAGACCTGGAACTCGCACACCTGGGAAACCAATTCTGATTCGTATGTCTTTAGCTATACGCAGATGGGCTTTGTAGATGTTGCCTTCAACGGCAATAAGGACAAGCCAGGTTATGAGTTTGTCATGGAAATGGCGGATTCTGTCACCGATGTGACGAGCTCTGTCTCTGCAGAATTCAAGACCAAATGGGGTCTCACTGCTGAAGACACGAAAGAGCGTGTCTATCGTCTTGCGCTGAATAAGAATGCGAAGTGGGAAGACGGAACTGTCATCAATGCGGATTCGTACCTCAGTTCCATGAGCGAATTGTTGGATCACACGATGAAGAACTATCGTGCTAACAATTACTATGACGGTGATTTCGCTATCGTCGGTGCAAATATTCTTTACAATTCCGGTGAATCAGGGTTGATTCCTAAGAAGAAAGTTGATTCTATCGAAAAAGCGGGTGGAAAAATCGATCATTCCAAGGCGCTGATCAAATGGGATGCGTTCGCAAAGGAGGTTGGCGTTTCCGTGAGCGATCTCGGTCCTGAAGGGGATTATTCCAATTATATGAAGAACTCTTCGGGCGAGAATGTCATCGGTAAATATCCGGAAGGAACAGAACTGACCGATGCTGTGATTGCCGATTTGAAGACCACTCCTCTGCTTGCTACAGCTACCGATGAGGAGATCGATCTTCTTCGCTACTATTCTGTCACTTACCCGAATGCGACGATCAAAGACGTCGGACTCGTCAAGGTTGATGATTTCACATTGGACATCGTCTATGAGAACCCCGTTTCCCGATTCAATGAATTGGTCAATCTCGATGTCCAAGGCAACTGGCTTGTCGATACCGCTCTCTATGATGCGGGCAAGACTCAGACCGGCAATCTTACAACAACCACCTACGCCACATCGGCAGACACGTATAAATCGTTCGGTCCTTACAAGCTCGTCACCTATGAGAAAGACAAACAGATGACATTTACGCGGAACGAGAATTGGTATGGTTGGACGGACGGAAAGCACACGAATCAGTTCATGACCACCGATATTGTCTGCGATATCATCAAAGAGCATGAGACGGCAAAACAGAAATTCCTATCTGGAGAGCTTGACTCTCTTGGGCTTGAACTTGCTGATATGGCTGAATATGGCTCTTCTAACTACAGGCAATATACGCCGCAGACTTATACGATGCGTCTGGTCTTTGATTCCAACAAAGCCGATCTCGCAAAGTTAGAGAAAACTGCGGGTAACGGAAAGAACAAACAGATTCTCAGCAACCAGAAATTCCGTAAGGCCATCTCCTTAGCCATCGATCGTCAGCGTTACAATGCCGAGGGAACTGCTGGTAACGAAGCCACCTTCGCTCTGATGAACTCCCTCTACTACTATGATGTCGAGAACAATCCTCAGTCAGTCTACAGAAATACCGACGCCGCCAAGAAGACCATCCTCAAGCTATATGGCATCGAATACGGACCTGATAAGACCTATAAGACCATCGACGAGGCTTACAAGCACGTTACTGGTTTGGATGTCTCGCAGGCAAATCAGCTCTTTGCGGAAGCTGTAGAGGAAGCCGTTGCGGATGGAACATACACCGAAGGTCAGGAAGTCGAGTTTGATGTCGGGCAATACGATGCAACGTCTGCTTCGAACTCCGCCCAGATTCGACTGCTCAACGAATTCGTAGCTACAGCAACGAAGGGCACAAAGCTCGAAGGAAAAGTCACCTTCAAGGGCAAGTCCTACACTGGAACCACTTCTCGATATGATGCTATCAGCGCTGGTACAGTAGAGATGGCGCTTTGCGCTTGGGGCGGTGCCGCTTTCTATCCGTTCTCAATGCTTGAATGCTATACCAATCCTGACAAGGTGACAATTAACGAAGGGCGGTCTTTTGACCCAGTAAACACCACGCTATCCATCACCGCAAAATTTGATGGTACGAATGAAACCACGAGAGAGGATACCTATTACAACTGGGTTGCTTCTCTCAGCGGTGCAGGAGCTTATGTGGATCTTCCGGTCGACATCAAGGTTGAGATTCTTGCTCAGATTGAGTATGGTCTTCTCAATCGTTACGATTATGCCATCATCGGTGCCTATGCGTCAGAGTCTCTCAATTCTATGAAGATTGAATTCCCTGTCGAAGAATACAACATCATGTATGGTTTTGGCGGACTCCGGTTTATGACCTACAAGTACAGCGATGAAGAATGGACCGCCTTCGTCAAATCACAGGGAGGAACCCTGAACTATAAGTAAACCAACATTCCTTCTTTCTGAGTCTTTGTTTTAGCTGTTCATCAGTCTATAGTAAGAGAGGGTAATCTAATTATCCTCTCTTCTTTTCACGGTAAGGAGTCCGTTTATGGCTAAATACATTCTGAAGCGTATTCTTCTGATGCTGTTGACTTTCCTCGTGATCATGATCATCTGTTTCGTCATGATCAAAAGTCTTCCGCTCACGCCGACTGAGGGTCTTCCGGAAGCCCAGAAGCTTGCCATCGAGGCTAGATACCGGGCGTTAGGATATTACAAGCCGATCTTGGAGCAGATGGGCATCTACATGAAGAACATCATCACCAAATGGGATTGGGGAACCTCTTTCTACATCGATTATTCCAAGCCGGCAATCACTACACTGACATCCCGTCTCACCCCGACCATCATCATCAACATCTACTCGCTGATCTTCTCGATCCCGTTAGGCGTGCTTCTCGGCATCCGGGCAGCAGTCAAAAAGAATCACTGGCAGGATACAGCCATTTCTACTGGAGTCATGATTTTTGTTTCTGTTCCTTCCTATATTTATGCCTTCCTCGTTCAGTATTTTCTCTGCTTCAAGTGGAAGTGGTTCCCCTTGACGGCTTATTCTCTTTCGGAAGCCGGCAACAGCTTCTGGAGCGGCAAGATGCTCTATTCCTATCTCCCGGCGATCCTCGCTCTTTCCTTCGGCTCTATCGCCGGATTAGCCCGCTTTGTGAGAGCGGAATTGACCGAGGCTCTGACATCGGACTATATGCTTTTGGCCAGAGCAAAAGGTCTTACCAAGAATCAGGCGATTGTCCGCCATGCCTTGAACAATGCGATGGTGCCAGTTCTTCCTTCGATCATCGCCAGCTTCGTCGATATCATCGGCGGCTCTTTGATCATTGAACAGATTTTCGCCATCCCCGGGGTCGGCGCCCTGTTCATTCAGGCGATCAACATGAGGGACTATGACGTCTATATGGTCTGCAACGGATTCTATGTTTTCATCGGTCTGGCGGCGAGCATCATCATCGATCTCTCCTACGGCTTCATCGATCCGCGCATCAGGATGGGGGAATAGCTTATGGATACAGCAAAACGTTATACGGAAAAAGATTTTTCCCTGGCGCAGAAGGATGCGAAGCTCACCGATCTCAAGTTCGATACGAAGCCGATCGGCTATTTCAAGGATGCCTGGATTCGTTTTCGGAAGTCAAGAGCGGCTATCGTCGGTGCGATCATCATCATCCTGATCGTCCTCTTCGGCATCTTCATGCCGATCGTCTCTGACAAGCAGCCCGGCACGACCGATATGGGATATCGCTATATGCGGCCTTATCATCAGGGCCTCTCTCACCTCAACATCGCTACAGGAACTTATACCAAAGAGAACAACACGAGGTCGTATGTCCAGCTCTCTTATCTTGGTATTGGAGCCTCCGATTACGATGGCAATCACAGCAACGACTATCAAAACGCTATCGGGGGGGAGTACGCTCCGATACGCAAAGTGAAGTCTGTCTACACTTCCGCCGGGGAAGTCTACCATTCCGATGTCATCCACCAGTACTATGAGGTCGGCTTCCAGTATCTTCAGGTCACCAAGGATGTGTATGAAAACATCCGCGCCTATGAAGAGGCTAATCCTGGTGTTCGCGTCATCTACCCGATGGTCGATGTCGATAGCGTCTCTAAGCAGGCATCTTACCGCAACAACGCCAACTACTGGTACAAGGTCAATGCCAAAGGCGATGCCTTGGATGTCAGCGGAAAGAGGGTCACGGAGATTACGGCTACGACGAAGATTCAGGATGCCTATCTTCGGGATTCAGAAGGCAAGATCCGCTATTTCAATGAGATCGGTTCGACCGGAAATGACTATCAGATCCGTGTCCTTTACTGGAACTACTATCGTTACTGCAATCAAGGAAAGACCCCTAGCTATCTTTTAGGAACCGACGCGAGCGGTCGCGACATAGCAGTGCGATTAGCATCCGGTATCCGGCTTTCTTTGATCCTTGCGGTATCGACGTTCATCGTCAACTTCATCATCGGTGCCATCTATGGTTCAATTGAAGGATATTATGGCGGTGTCACCGATCTAATCATGGAGCGTATCACCGATATTCTCAGCAACATTCCCTTCATCGTTTTGGCTTCTATCGTCAACATCTCCCTCATCCAGACCGGAAAGATGAACTCGTTAGGCGCCATCATCTTCGCTTTCGTCCTCACCGGTTGGATCGGGCCTGCGTATCGAGTCAGGACACAGTTCTATCGCTTTAAGAACGAAGAATATGTTCTCGCAGCCAGAACGCTTGGCGCTTCGGATGCCCGCATCATGTTCAAGCACATCTTCCCGAACACGTTGGGAACGATCATCACCGCTTCGGTTTTGACCATTCCCGGCACGATCTTCACTGAGTCGATGCTCTCCTATCTCAGCATCATCAACTTCAACCAGGGAAACATCTCCTCTTTGGGTACGATGCTTTCCGAAGGTCAGGCTTATATGACGACATACCCTCATATGCTTGTCCCACCCGCCCTCATCATCTCCTTGCTCATGATCTCGTTCAACCTCTTCGGAAACGGTCTGCGCGATGCGTTCAATCCGTCCTTAAGAGGCGTGGAGGAATAACCCATGGAAAACAAAGAAACAATACTCCGTGTCAAGGATCTCCGGATCTCCTTCCGAACGGTATCGGGCAAGGTTCAGGCCGTCCGCGGTGTCTTCTTCAATCTTAAAAGGGGAGAAACGCTGGCAATCGTCGGTGAATCCGGCTCCGGAAAGTCTGTCACCAACAAGGCGATCATGGGCATCTTGGCCCAGAACTCGATCATTGAATCTGGTGAGATTCTTTACGATGGAAAAGATCTGCTGAGGATCTCCGAGGAGGATTTCCATAAGATCCGCGGAAACAAGATCTCAATGATCTTCCAGGATCCTCTCTCCTCGCTCAATCCGATCGTCAGGATCGGAAGACAGCTCACTGAAGCTACTCTGCTGAAGAATAAATCCAGCCGGAGAAAGTCTGCTCAGGAATTCAACGCGTTTGTCAACGCCTTGGAGAAGAACATCCTCTCTGTCTGCCCCAATGACGAAGCGAAAGCGAAAGCCAGGGAAGATATCCGGAAATTCCGCACCTGGCAGAAGCAGGTGCAGAAGATCGGAGAGCCTTACACCAACGCCGGAAACGCGCTGCTGGATGCTCTTTCGGAATTAGAGGATCTCATTCCTTCCCTGGAAGCCAAAGCAGATTTCGATGTCTTAGAGATGCTCGAGGAGATTCATCGTCAGCTTACCTTATCGAAGCATCCGTATGTGCTAAAGGATGAGGACTGGGAGAAAGCTCTCGCGCTCAGCCATCAGATGATTCAGGCTGTCCATCCTCTCTTGAAGGAAAAGAAGAAAGACTTCACACTCATCCTAGATGATGCTAGGGCGCTTGAAGCGATCGCTTCAGCAGCCTCTGAGCTGACAAAACCGAGCCTTTTAGGAATCGGCTATCATCTCGCTTTAGTTTCTGAGACGCTTCCTGAAGGTTCTATGGAGGAAATCAATCAGAAGACGGAAGGCGAGTTGAACCAGTTCTTGGAGAGCTTCTTAGAAGAGGTCGCTCTCGGCGTGAAACGGGCCAGAGAGGTTTCTCTTTCCGCCATGAAAGAGTCGCTTCCTATGCTTGAGGAGAGCATCGGATACTTCCAGAGCGCGACCTTAGATCCTAAGGAAGCCAAAGAGAAGGCTCAGGCTCTCTCTATTGTGGTAAGCAAGACGATCAATCCGCTCTCCATCATCAAGGACTCCTATTCTCTGACGTTCAAAGAGGCGCTGAACTCCTGTCTCGACAAGTATTTCTCCGCCCTGAAGACCAATCCGAAAGAGGAAGCCCGCTATGCCAAGGAGCAGGCGAAATACGATGCTCTGGCCGCCAGCGGAAAGACGCCTTCCTGGAAACCTCTTCCGGCGAACATTCTGCCGGATGATCTCTTAAGAAAGAACATCTGTGTCTCGGTCGAGAATGTCATTCTCAGTTATCAGGCCGTCCTCAGCGACACTTCCTTTGACGAAAAGAACGAAGCCAAGGCGGTCATCCGCTACCTTGAGGACAAGGCGCACGATGCGGTCTACAAAGTCACCAAGGCCATGGCGAAGAACACGGCCATCAAGCTGATGAAGGAAGTCGGTATCGCTGAGCCGCGAAGACGTTTCAAGCAGTATCCCTTCGAGTTCTCCGGCGGTATGAGACAGCGTATCGTCATCGCTATCGCCTTGACGGCCAATCCGGAGATCCTCATCTGCGATGAGCCGACGACCGCTCTGGACGTCACTATCCAGGCGCAGATCCTCGAGCTCATCAACCGGATCAAGAAGGAGAGGAATCTCTCGGTCATCTTCATCACCCACAACTTGGGTGTCGTCGCCAACATGGCGGATAAGATCGCCGTCATGTACGCTGGTAAGATCGTCGAATACGGAACCAGCGACGATATCTTCTACAATCCGAAGCATCCATACACCTGGGCGCTTCTCTCCTCGATGCCTGACCTTGAGACCAAGGAGAAGCTCGATGCTATTCCGGGAACCCCACCCAATATGATCTATCCGCCCAAAGGCGATGCTTTCGCGCCTCGCAACAAATATGCCCTGGATATCGATTTTAGGGAGGAGCCGCCCTTCTTCCGTCTCTCCCCGACGCATTATGCCGCCACCTGGCTTTGCGATCTCAGGGCTCCGAAGGTGGAGATGCCGTCGATCGTGACGGAGCGAATCAACCGGATGAAAGCCAAATATGGTGCGGAGATCAAGGCTGAGGAAGCCAAGGATCTCGCCTCAGATCCCGATGAAGCCTATGCGCAGAATTCGGTTACGCCTGAGGAATTCTGTCAGCAGATGAAATGAAAGGAGGTCAGCCCGTATGAATGGCAAAGACAAAACACTGAACGAAGACTACGAGCCGATCCCTGTCTCCGAAGCCGAGGATGATCTCAACCATCAGACGCCGGAGTTTCACGATGACGATCCCATCCTGGAAGTGCGGCATCTGAAGATGTTCTTCAAGATGGGAAACCATCGGAAGACCAAGGCCGTCAACAATGTCTCCTTCGATATCAAGAAAGGCGAGGTCTTCGGCCTCGTCGGCGAGTCGGGATGCGGTAAGACCACCACCGGCAGATCCATCATCAAGCTCTATCCGATCGTGGGCGGTGAGATCCGCTTCAAAGGCCAGGTCGTCGCCGCCGGCACCCGCTGGAACGAGAAGGAGATCAAGTACACCCGCATCCGGGAAAATGCGGCTCTGAAGAAGCTTGCCATCGATGAACATGAGGCGCTAGAGAGCGCCTCCGAGGGCGAAGCCGAAACAATCCGGAAGCACTTTGAAGAAAAGAGAGCAGACCTCATCGCTCATGCCGATGAGGTCTGTTCCTATCAGCAGACCCGCATCCGACAGCACAAGTATGACAACAAGCATGGCGCTAAGCTCTACACGAAGCAGAAAGTCGATGCGGTCAGAAGGGACCATGCAAAGAGAGAGAAGCCAAAAGGGCTGAAGAATCTCTTCCCCTTCTATCTCAACTATTTCCACGATATCCATCTGACCAAGAAGGATCATCTGATGAACAAGATGCAGATGATCTTCCAGGATCCGATCTCCTCGCTCAACCCCCGTATGACCGTGCGGGAGATCATCGCCGAGGGTCTTCAGATCCGCGGCATCCGCGACAAAGAGTACATCAACAAGCGCGTTCTGGAGGTCTTGCAGCTGGTCGGTCTTCTTCCGGAGCATGCCACCCGCTATCCGCATGAGTTCTCCGGCGGTCAGAGGCAGCGTATCGGCATCGCCAGAGCCATCATCATGGATCCGGAGCTTATCATCGCCGATGAACCGGTCTCCGCTCTCGATGTCTCGATTCAGGCGCAGGTTATCAACCTGCTCAATGAGATCCGTCACAAGATGGGACTCTCGGTCCTCTTCATCGCCCACGACCTCTCTGTCGTCAAGTACTTCTGCGACCGCATCGGCGTCATGTACTTCGGAAGGATGGTGGAACTCGCTTCTTCTAACGAGCTCTTCCAGCATCCGCTCCACCCCTATACACGCTCTCTGATCTCGGCGATTCCTCTCCCGGATCCTCACTATGAGAAGCACCGTCAGAGAATTGTCTATAACGCCCAGACAGCGCACGATTACTCGGTGGAGAAGCCCTCTTTCCAGGAAGTTGTCCCCGGTCACTTTGTCTACTGCAACAAGCCTGAATTAGAACGATACCGAAAGGAGATTGCTGAGATTGATGCAAGAAACAACCGAGCAGGAGAAACCGAATCCGTCTGACAAACCGTCCCTCTTACGTGTCTTCCTCGACTATCTGATCACCATTCTCGTCCTCTCTTTGATCACGCTTTCCTACATCTTCGGGTTTCAGGCCTTCAAGCAGGAGAGCAACGCAGAGATGTACCGCATCCTCTCGAACGGATTCCTTCTCTCCGGTGTCCTCTCTATCGGCATCGGACTGATGGTCTTCGTCGCCAACGAGGGCGGATTCCACTTCCTCTCTTTCACCTTCCAGAAGATCCTCTCCAAGTTCAACCACTCGATGAAAGTGACGTATATGAGCTATGGGGATTATGTCCTCTCTTTAAAGGGAAGAAGGGTGCGGTATGGCTTCCTTCTTCTCTCTGGACTCCTCTTCTTTCTCTTTGCTGTCCTCTTCCTGATCCTCTTCCATCTTTGATACCTAGCTTCCTCTCGTTCGGAGAGGAAGCTTTTTGGAAAGGAAATACTGATTTTCTTCGGAATTAGGATAGCTTTCCTAACGAAGGAAATTGTATACTATATCTATCAAAAACACGCAAAGGAGTCTTGCTATGTCTTTTCACAAAATTGTCGTTGCCGGCGGCGGAGTTCTGGGCAGTCAGATCGCTTTCCAGAGCGCTTATTGCGGATTCGATGTGACGATCTGGTTAAGAAGCCAGGGATCGATCACGAGGACGCAGCCGAAGATCGACCACATCCGGGAAGCTTATCTCAAAGAGATTGATGCGATGGAGAAGGAGCCGGATAATCCCGCCGTCTTCTGCCGCGGCATCGCCTCGCCGGATTCTTTCTCGGCTAAGGAGTGCCGGAAGAAGGTCGAGAAAGCCTACAAGAGCTTAAAGATTGAGCTCGATATGAAGAAAGCTTTCGAGGATGCGGATCTCATCATCGAATCGATGGCCGAGCAGGTCAAGGACAAGATCGAATTCTATAAGAAGATGGCTCCTCTGCTTCCTGAGAAGACGGTCGTCGTCACCAATTCCTCCACCTTGCTTCCTTCTCAGTTTGCCAAGTACACCGGCAGACCTGATCGTTATCTCTCCCTCCACTTCGCCAACGAGATCTGGCGCAACAACACCGCGGAAGTCATGGTGCAGAAGGAGACCGATGAGAAGCACTTCAAGGAAGTCTGCGAGTTCGCCAACGACATCCGCATGATCGCGCTTCCTGTCACCAAGGAGAAGTCCGGTTATCTGCTCAACTCGATGCTGGTTCCTTTCCTCTTATCGGCTCTGGATCTCTATGTCAACGGCATCTCTGATCCCGCGAGCATCGACAAGGCCTGGAAGTACGGCACCAATGCTCCGAAGGGTCCTTTCGAGATCTTCGATATCGTCGGAACCGTCACGGCTTATAACATCGTCCTTCAGTACCAGAAGGTTCCTTCTCTCTTCTCCGGTCTGTTGAAGAAGATGATGATGCCCTACAACTTCAGGGGTATGAAGTCGACGCTGGAGAAAATGATCGCCGAGAAGAAGCTTGGCAAGTCCAGCGGAGAAGGTTTCTACAAGTATAAGTAAGGCTTCCTGAGGCAAAAGAAAACGGACAGGACTCTGACTTCGGTCAAAGGCTGTCCGTTTTTTCGTTCGCCGCTTTTTCTTTACCGGAAGGACTCCACAAGCAGGATGATGCCATCGACAAGGGTCAAGGCGCCGGCGATGTAGAAGAGGATGTTGAGGAACTGCCAGGAGAAGCGGCTTCCGCAGGCAAGAAGGATGATCGAGATACCGATTAAAAGGGCGATGAGGTTTGAAGCGATGGAGCCTCTCTTCTTGATGAGATCATCAAGGCCATAGGCGAATAAGAGCACGCCAAGCAGGATGAAGGCGATGTAGGCTAAGGTCCAGGCGAAGATGACGACAAGGATGCCTACTGCCAGAAGAACGATGCCATAGGGAAGGTTTTTGGAGAGGATGCTGACGATGCCAAGCGCGATCAAAACGACGCCGATGAGGGTGACGATGATTCCCATGATCTGATTGGCGGCGTTGACTCCGCCAAATAAGAGCATGATGCCGACGGCGATCATGACGATGGCGTAGGCGAGAAGAGAACGATTGACGAATTTTCTGTTAGACATAATGAATGTCTGCCTCCTATGAAAACGAAAATACTATACTCCTTCTCTCAAGCGGTGGAAGTGTTTTTTTAAGGAAAAACTGGGCAAAGGGAACAGGCAGATTATCTCTGGTGATGGAAAAGAAGAATTCTTCAGTCGAGACATCCTTGTTGAGGTCTGCCTCCCTTTTGACAAGAAGGCGATGGTGGGCTGTGACACTTTAAATGGCACTTTAAAAGTGCGACATATACAGAAATTTAGGAAAATTCGGTCGTTGAACGGCATGATAAATGGCACTTTAAAACGCATTGGAGTGACATGGGAGGAGCTGACTCTTCTCGGGATTCTGCTTTCCGATCCCAACATCTCTCTGTCCGAAGAGGAAGACAGGATGGGAATCTCGAAAAGAACGGTTTCCAGAACCATCGCTTCTCTTCAGGGCAAAGGAATCGTTGAAAGACAAGGCTCTAAGAAGTCGGGAAGGTGGAAAGTCGTCAAGTAAGCATTTCTTGTCTGAAGCTGGTCCGGTCATCGAAAAGGAACATGCATCGTATCGACAGATTCCGGTTTCTCTGTTGGGCAGAGCTTTCGCAACGCGGGGATAACAAGTAGCAATCCTGTTTTTGATTTCGTTTTACTACCAAGTTACAAGTGTAACTTTGCATATATGCATAGTCATAATTAAATGATGATATGAAAACACTGCCAATTATCTTAAGTCACGACGATAGAAAGGGGCTATATCCAAACGCAGCAGGTTTTGATGCGTTTGCAGCACGCCCTCTCAAGAAAGGCGTAGTGAGGCAAGTAAAAAGGATTGTACGCATCAGTTAATCCTTCTACCGGTAATATTTTTGTCACTGAATTCCAAATTGTGAGCCATTTATCTTATGATTCCTTCTTCTCATACCGTGAAGCTTTAGAGTATTATGGCATCGCCAATCAATCGTTTGTGTTTTTTTACGTATTTGACTCAAGTACATGTCAACGATGATGATTTCGAAGACATAATTTATCATTCGAAGGAAAACAAATATGATTTAGGAATATTAGATCTTATCAAAGAGGAAGGTGTACGTGTTGTTTCTTTGGAACGCACCATCGTGGACTCGATAAACGTTCCCTCTCTTGCCGGCGGTCTTGAAGAAATCGAATATGCTTTGGACAACTGCCGGAAACTTAGAATTGATAAGATCGAGGTGCTGTTGAAACATTTCGAAAAAGCTTTCTTATATCAAAAACATCGGTTATCTTTTTAAAAAAACATTTCGGAGAAGAGATACCCGAATCCTTCTACAGGCTATGCTCATCCAAGATAGGAGACAAGATCTATTATTCTGAATCTAAGGTTGTCATTCTCAATTCGTGTCGAAGTGGAAATTGATTGTACCAAAAGAAAGGGAGCTTCCGGATGAAATACTATAGCCAATATATTGATGAGGGGAATAAATACCGTCTTTTAGCTAAAAACAACCTTCTTTTTCTTTCAAGAGTGTAATAAATCATCAGCTGTCATCATGTGATTTTGCTGTCATCCGGTACGTTGTTTATCGAGCAGAGTTCTGCAGTCAAAAAAGAGAGGTAGGGAAACCGAAAATTTTAGTGATTTTAGAGCTTTCAAAACACTCGGATAAATATCAGTCTTCGATCTTCCTCGGATCGAGGTAGGTGTTGGCAAGGGACCCTAAAAGCCTGGCGTTGCAGTAGCATTGCTTGAGGGTGAAGATGGTCTGGCCTTGGTAGTTTCCGGATTGGGTCTTCTCGATGAGAAGGACAGCCTGGACACCGGCTCCCTTCTCAAACTCAAGGGGCAGCATGATCGACATGACCTCTCGCGTCGGGAAGAAACTCGGCAAAGCCATATGGTAATCATCCCGGACCATCCTGACGCTCTTTTCGATGGTGGCAGAGAGGGAGATCTTGAGCAGATTGAAGAGGGCATCGTTCTTGGAGACTTTATCTTCCAGGACTTCAAAGAGAGCCTCTTTCCGGTACTCGTTCTTCGTTTCGATGATCTGACGGAGCAGAGTTCTCTCCTCTTTGAAGGGGAGGATCATCGTGCCTAAGAAAGAGAGCGGGAAGCGGTCAAGGTTATCGAGGATGATATGCCCGAAATCAGTGTGCAGGTTGGAGTCAGGATCGTAGAAGTAATCCTGATAAGAGTCTGCGTAGGTGGCTTTCAGAGGCAGGGGGTTGAAGAGCTCGACGATGATTTTGCCTAAGCCCTGGTTGGCAGCCACCGTGAAGCCCTGGAACAGATAAGGTTCTTTGATCTTGCTGTCTTTGGACTTCATCAAGACGCCGTAGATCGCCTCATAGTCGGAGGTGACTAAACCGGTGTTGAAAGCAACAAAGTCGCTGTTAAGATTCATCGAGAGCCGGTTCTGGCTGATGATGCGGTAGAAGGTGTACTGAAGGTAGATCCTGAGGATGATATAGCGATCGCTCGAGTTGTGATAACACCAGGGCTCCTTCTTGGCAAGGTTGGCTAAGGCTTCGAGGTCCTGATCGAGGTTGGCGAAGTAAACCCGGTTCTTGAGGTAATCCTTCGGTTTCTCGCGGTCGGTGCCGACGAAGTTGACATAGTAGCCGTAGTCGCTTCCTTCGCTCGTAGGTTTGACGGATCCGATCAAGGGCGAGCCGTCCTTCCCTGAGAAGGAAAGCGGGAAGATGAACGCATCATCCCGGCTGATCAGGGTGTGAGCCTGTTTTGCCTTCTCGTAATCAGCTAGGATGATCTTGCTGATTTCGGCGTTGGCTAAAGCGATGCCGTTTTGCTCCTTGAGGGAGAGGATCAGCTTCTCTGGCAAGAAGACAGCTTCACTCACGGACTGGACTTTTGTTGGCAACGTCGCTTTTTTCTTCGGCGTACGGGTCTTCTCCTCTTTCTTCGGGGCTGGAGCAGGCTTTGGTGAGAGCGGGAAGCTGAGGGTCAGGTCGATCTGACCGTTCTGTTTCTTGGAATCACTCTGAATCCGGAAGAATTCCGGCATTGCCTGATAAAGGAGAAGCATCCTAGAAAAACCAAGCTCCTTATAATGAATTTCATGATCGGTGAGGAACTTGGATATCTTCGACATCGGGTAAACGACTCCGGAACGGAAATCGGGTTTCAATAAAGCGATGATCTGATCCTTTGTCTCCTTCGTAAGGAAAGGTTTGGTGTTTCCTTTCGCTTTCTGATGCACCATAGGTGTCTTCGTCTTGGCAGGTTGAGCAGCACCTGTTTTCTTCACAGGTGTAAAGGCGTGGATTCTGACCACGTCAGCGTGACCTTTATCACTCTTCTTCTCTTCAAGGGTGAGGAATTCCGGAAGATCCATCAGCAGGGTCTTCATCTTTTTATAACCGAATTCCTGATAGTTGAGGCCTTGATTAGTCAGGTAGAGAGCTACCTTGGCTAAGGGATACTCGACGTCCGCCTTGAACTCTGAGGTGATAAGGCCATAAAGCTTGATCTTGTCTTGATTCGATAGCATTTTGACCTCGTTTCCCCTTTCGGGACAAGGGTATTATAGCCTAATCGCTCCTCGGATTCAAACTGCTTGCTGACTGCTTGTTTCCTTGAAAATGATCAAGCTCTGCGCAAGCACTTTCCAATCGCAGTCAAAAAGTCATTTTTACCATAAAATCGGCATCTTTACCATTTTTTCCTTTTGACAAGTGAAAACAGATTGTATAATTGATATATTTTTTGAAATGTTGTGTCATTTAATGGGTCTTTTATCCCTTGCCTGTTACGGCATAGTGCGGATTGTTCTCTGTTTTTTCGGCTGTCTGTCTGTATTTATTTTAAAATGAAGTCATTAAAAAGGAGGCTATCATCTGTATGCCTTTATTCAATTTCTTTGCAGGCGGTATCGGTGAAAACTTAGGAAAGGCCATGTCGAGCACTTCCCTTTGGACCAATATCGCAAAGACGGTCATCTTCATTCTCTTAGGTTTCTTGTTCACCAAGAAGAAGCTCCTTCCGGAATCCACCGGAAAGGTCCTGACGAAGTTCGTCATGGCGGTCTGCCTTCCCTGTCTCGCCTTCTGCTCCTTCATGTCCACCTTCACGGTTCAGGGAGCCATCGATGCCATCGTCAACTTCATCTTAGGCTTCGTTCTTTACATCGCCTTCATCTTCATCGGCAAGCTGATGTTCCTCTGGGTCAAGGATGACGAGAAGAGGCTCGTCTTAAGTGTCCTCTTTGCCTTCGGCTCCACCACGTTCTTCGGCTATCCGATCGTCTCTGCCGTTTATGGAAAAGGTGCCGGCAACGACTTCAACATCATGAACGTCGCCTATCGTGTCTTCTTATATTCTTACGCTTATGTCGCTATCGCTAACTACACCAAGAAGGATGCTTCTAATGAGACGGTGAAGGATGGAAGCGGCAAGGTTTCCACCTCCTTCGGTTCTCTGATGAAGAAGGTCTTCCTCAACCCGATCGTCATCGCGACTCTCGCCGGTCTTGTCTTATGGCTCCTCCAGGCCATTCCTGGCGTTGCGATCGTCAAGACGGATTGGCTGACGACAAACACGGCTTCGACCAAAGTCGCTTTCTGGAGATTCGATGTCACGTTGCCTTGGATTTTCCAAGCTGCCGATACGTTAGGTAAGCTCTCTTCGACCATCATCTTATTCGCGATCGGCTGCACCTTAGGTGGAACCAACATCAAGGAAGCTGCTGAAGACAGATATGCCTGGATCTGGACCGCTCTCAAGGTCTTCGTCGCTCCGCTTCTTGTCTTAGGTCTGCTCTTCGCCTTAGAAGGCATCGCCAAGGCCTGCAACTATCCTCAGCTCATCTCGATGGATACGGTCAATTCCACCATCATCACCTGGATGGTTCCTCCGGCAACGGTCGCTGTCGGCTACTGCATCAACTATGATCGTCAGAAGGAGATGGCTTCCCACATCTCTCTCATTTCCACCTTCGGTGCCGTCATCGGTATCGTCATCTGGGTCATCCTGCTTACGATCATCTCTTCTTCCGGATTCTTCTATGTCGCTTAAGAAAAGATAAGGAATTAAAAGAAAAATGGAAAAGAAAATCATCTGTTTCGGTTGCCGTGACTATGAGAAGCCTTACTTCGAGAAGTTAGGCAAGAAGTACGGCTATGAGCTCGTTCTCCGTCCGGAGTATCTCAACAATGACTGCTGGGAGCTTGCCAAGGGCTATGAGATCGTCATGGTCCGTGGAAACTGCGTGGTCGATCATGACCACATGAAGCTCTTGAAGGACGCCGGTCTGAAGTACTATCTCACCAGAACCGCCGGTTACAACCACGTCGATGTCGCCGCTTGCAAGGAGCTTGGCATCGATACAGCTTTCGTCCCCGGCTATTCGCCAAACGCTATTTCCGAGCTCGCTCTCACTTTGGCGATGATGCTCTTACGTCACACAGCCTACGCCTGCAAGGAGACCTCGGAAGGTCACTTCAAGGTGACGAATCAGATGTTCTCCAAGGAAGTCAGAGGCTGCACGGTCGGTATCTTAGGCTGCGGACGTATCGGCAGAGTCACCGCCGGTCTCTTCAAGGGATTAGGAGCGAAAGTCATCGGCTATGATCCTTATCCGTCTCCGGCCTGCCAGGGTCTCTTGGAGATGAAGGATGCTGACTCGGTGTTCAAGGAATCCGATATCATCGTCTCTCATATGGCGTACTTCAAGGGTGTCAACGATAACTTCATCAGCGCCGAGAAAATCGCTGAAATGATGGATGGCTCCATCCTCATCAACGTGGCCCGCGGTGAAGTCCTCGATACCAAGGCTGCTTTAGAGGCGGTCAGAAGCGGTCATCTCGATGGTCTCGGGCTCGATGTCATCGACAACGAGAAGACGCTCTTCAACAAGGATCATGATCCGAAGCACATGAGCTCTCCGATCCATCAGGAGATCATCGATCTCTATCCGAAGGTTCTCATCACGCCTCACATCGGCTCGGCGACCGATCTCGCTCTGGTCGATATGATTGAGGTCTCGATCCAGAATATGGAAGAGTATCTTGCGACCGGAAAGTGCAAGAACTCTCTCATCAAGTAATCTCATCTTCAGTTAGACAAATATCCCTCTGAGTGAAGCGAAAGCTCCTCAGAGGGTTTTTCAAAATCAAAGGAGTTACCCATTATTCGTTGAGTAATCTGCCCTGCGAGAACAGTTAAGCAATTCCTAAAAAGCCCTAGGAACAAATAAAGAGTTCAAATGATCCTTGCAGAAGAGCATCGAGAATGCACTCGAAACACAGCAAATTTCAATGAGGTATCGGCTATCATATCCCCTGTCTCCTGGCAGCGCAAAGAGACGGCATCCTATCCGTGCTCATCGCTTCGTGAAGCCATACTTAACGTCTTCTGCCATAGCAACTACTTCATTCGTTCTAACATCAAAACCGAATTTTCCGACGACAGAGTCAAGATAACGAATCCAGGCGGAATATATCAGGCAACGTTACAGCAAATCATGGACGGCGTACAGACTTCATCGCAACCCAGGATTGGTCAGCATTCTCAACAGGCTCCATTACATTGAGAACTTCGGCACCGGTATTCCAAGAACTCTTCAGGCCTATCATAGATATGAGAAACAGCCAGTCTTTAATCACAGTGATAATTTCTTTATGCTGACTTTGCCAAACCAAAACTATTCTGACCCTATAAATGACTCTGAAAACGCAGAGATGTCAAGCTCAATGATTTTCAGGTAGCTGTCCTTCAATCAATCCAAACAAATCCCGGTATTTCAACAAAGCAACTATTAGAGTCCGTTCAAGAGAAATATCCAGAAACCGTAATCTTTGATATCAGAAACAGTTTCAAACGGAAAATCCGTGATGATGTTCAATTCAAAGGCGTGCGGCGAAATGGAGGATATTTCATCAAAGCAGATTTCCTAAGTTGAGCGGATGAACCAACGCATACAATTTAATCAGAAAAAACGCAGACGAAGGCACCTGTTCAGGTAATGCGCGTCATCTATTTCCACAATCTGCTACCATAGAAGTCCTGCTCGAACCATATCCACACTTATCCGATAGAAAAAGGCTGCAGCTAGGAACTTTCCTAACTGCAGTCTTGGATTTGACGACTGTCGGATTACTTTTTTTCTGCCGTCTCTTCGACGATGACGTCTTCCGGATGTTCTTTCTCTTCTTTGGCAAGCACGTCCTGCTCATAGGCGAATTCTTTGTCCTTGTGGAGCTTGGCAAGCTTGGCTTTCTCCTCGTTCCAGGCTTTGCCGTGGAGAGGATAGAACCACATAGCGATGAAGGAGAGGATGAGAAGGACAGAGGTGATGATCATCCAGCAGAGGAAGAAACCGTTCTTAGCTGTCGCAGGCTGATTGGCCCAGTCTGTCGTGACCGCAGCGACGCCAGAGCCATAGATCTTCTGTGTGCCATCCGCATTGAGGACAGGCATCTTCAGGGTCTTATCGAAGCCGAAGAAGGTCGCAAGCATCAGAGGGAAGAGAGCGATGGCGATCGATTGAGCGGGCTTAGTGATCAGGGAGTTGATACCGGCGTAGACACCTTCTCTTCGATGTCCGTTATCGATCTCATGTTTGTCGATGACATCGCCGTTGATCATCGGGATCAGGTAGAGGCCACCGGCCATACCGACACCGCAGGCGAAGAAAGCGGAGCAGGTCACGTAGAAGTAGATGCCGAAGAAGGAGCATAAGAGAGTGCCTAAGGCCATGGTGCCTAAGGCGATGAGGATGTTGGTTCTTGTACCCCATTTATCTCTCTGGAAGATGAAGAGGAGGAGCCCTAAGATCAGACCTAAGGCGATGCAGCCGTAGAGGACCAGTATGGATTTGTCTCCGATCCAGCCGTTGATGGTGATATCCTTGTTCGCCCACATACCGGTGAGGTAGGTGAGTCCGCCCATCAAAGCAGACTGGGCGAAGATGACGGTCCAGGAGACGACTTCGAACAAGAGGAAGGATTTGTTCTTGAGGCACATCTTGAGTCCTTCCCAGAACTTGGGCTGTTCTTCTTCCTGAACGTAGCCGTTCTCTTTATAGAAGAAGGTCGAGATGAAGACGATGGCACCGCAGACTAAGCCCATCGCTGCCATGATCCAGGGGAAGATGTCAGCATGCTCTTCAATCAGAGTATCTAGCTGAGAGTTGAGAACCATCGGAGCTCCATAGGAGATCGCCGAGAAGCCGATGTTCCATAAGAAGATCTTGTTTCTGTTCTTATTGGTGACCGCCATCTCATAAGGCATGACGTAGATGGCAGAAGCGATCGCGGTGTAGACGATATCGTAGAGGAAGATGCCGACAAGCTCCTGAAAAAAAAGGAGCCAGTTGTTGCCTTTGGTGTTGGGGAAGGTGACCCACATCAAGGCATAGAGGGCAGCCATCGCCGGGGCACCATAACGGATCCAGGGACGTCTTCTTCCCAGCTTGGAGTGGGTGTGATCGGCTAAGAAGCCGTAGAGGGGGTCGTTGATGGCATTCCAGATGCCGAAGATGATCCAGACGACGAGGTTGAATTTCTCATCAAGGCCCATTTTGTTGACGAAGAGGTACTGGAAGGCGCTGCCTTCGGCAAAAGCGACGAGGAGACCCGTCATGGCGTTTGCTGCGCCAAGCCAAGCGGCTGAACTCGTCTTGACTGGCTTTTCTTCAAGAAGAGGGGCCGTCGGATCGACGGCTAAGTGTTCGTTTTCTTCCATATGCGGTATCCTTTCCTTACAGAAGATGAAACTGCTTCATAAACTGCTCGACAACCTGATCGTATTCTTTCGGATAAGTCTGATAGGAGAGGGTGTGTTCTACACCAGGGAAGAGGCGGAGAAGGGTGTTCTGCATTCGGATCCGATAGAGTTCCCGGCTTTGGGAGACGGGGATCATCGTATCGGCATCGCCTTGGAAAAGAAGGAGAGGAACCGTAGAGGAAGAAAAGGCCTCTTTCGGCTCGACATCCTGCATCCGGTAGCGGTGAAGAAGATGAAGGAAAAGGTCAGAGAAGGGTAAGACAAGAGGTAGGACATGCATCTGCCTGCACTTGAAGGCCATGAGCTCGCGTAGGCTAGCGAAGGGGGAATCAGCGATGACGAAGGCAAGATTGTCTTTCTGATGCTGCATCTCTAGAAGTGATACAGCAGCTCCCATCGATTCTCCGTGGATGCCGATCTTCGCTTCGGGTCCAAACCGTTTTCGCATCTCCTTGACGATGGTGTGGAGGTCTTTTTCTTCCCGGTAACCCATCGTGACATCCTGATGAACGTTTTCGCCGTGGCTTCTCTGATCGTAGAGATAAAGCGTATAGCCGTGATCGTAGAACCAAGATGCGTACTTTAGGCCACCATATCTTGTCCAGGTATAGCCGTGGACGAAGATCAGGATTTTCTTCGGGTCGTTAGGATAGAGATCGCCATGGATGAGGTAACCGTCCTCCATCGTAAGGTCAAGCTCTTGGTGAGGCCATTCTTTCTGATGGTGAAGGAGGCCTTTCTGAACATCGCAGTCCCAGGTTTCTTTGAGAGTGTAACGGCGAGGATGGGAGAGAGTATGAACAAGGACGAAGCTCAGAACAAGAAGAGCGACAAGAGCGAGAAATAGGAGAGCGGCAAGGGCGATCAGCAGAGAAAAATACCACTTCATGTTGTTAGCGCTTACCAGGGTAAATCATATCATCGTCCTTGGGAAAGCCGCATCACTTTTTTCTCTTGAAAATTACCGAATTTATGGAGTTTCCTAAATATTTGATAGTTTCGCTATCAAAATATACGGAAACGATTGATCTTTTCTGGGTTTTGTTCTGTGCCAAAGAAACTCATAGCTCCTATTCCAGTTTCCTAACGCTTTAGGGGAAGTGTATAAAAAGGCTTACATCAAAAGGCTTTCAAAAGAGCAATTTCCTACCTCATTTTTCATCGGTCTAAATCTATGCTCTTCGAAGAAGCGGTATAATGTCTTGGCTTGAGAAGCCATATCAATTCATGGTCAAAATGGATTTAGGGTCTGAGAAGACCTACCCGAATCTTCTCCGTCTGGCGATTCCATCGATGATCGCTCAGCTTGTCAACGTCCTTTACTCGACCGTCGACCGCATCTATGTCGGAAATATGCCCGGTGATGGACAGCAGGCGCTTGTCGGTGTCGGCGTGGTCGCACCGATCTGCACGGCGATCTCCTCCTTCGCTTTTCTGGTCGGATTAGGCGGAGCCCCTCTTTTTCCATCGCCCTAGGGGAAAAGAACGAGGTCCGCGCCAAGAAGATCATGGCGAACTCTCTCCTTCTACTCATCGTTCTCTCTGCCATATTGATGATCGTGCTTTACGCCTGTCTCACTCCGATGCTTTTCGCCTTCGGAGCAAGCGAGGCTTCCTTCCCTTATGCTAGGACCTATATGCTGATTTATCTTGCCGGAACCTATTTCTCTTTAATCTCTTCCGGCATGGCTCGGTTTCTGATCGCTCAAGGGGAATCGATGAAAAACATGGTCACCACAGCGGTAGCCTGTCTGTTCAACATCGCGTTGGATCCTCTCTTCATGTACGTTTTCCATATGGGCATCGCCGGAGCTGCCTTAGCGACGATCCTCTGCCAGGCCATCTCCTTCCTGCTCTGTATTCTCTTCCTACTCCACTCGCCGATCCGGCTATCCTTCGGTCACTATGACCTGAAACTGATGCGGAAGATCCTGCGTTTGGGTCTCTCTCCGTTCATCATCCTCGTCACGGATTCTGTCATCCTCATCGCCATCAACATAGTGCTGGAAAGAGTCGGAGGTGCCGATGGGGATCTCTACATCGAAGTGCAGACGATCACGATGGCGTTTGAAACCCTGATCACAGGACCTCTTCTTGGTATCTCGTCAGGCTCCCAACCGCTTCTCGGCTATAATTTCGGTGCCAAGAATTTCCGCAACATCAAAAAGGCGGAGACGCAGCTTATTCTCTCCGCTGTTGTAGTCACCTCGGTCTGCTTCGGTCTTTCTTTTGTTCTCTCTGGTCCTTTCGCTAGAATGTTCGTCGGTTTTTCTTCCAAGGACAGCGCAGATTCTGCCCGCATCATCGAATACTCTATCAAGTATATCCGGGTCTATATGACCGGCATCATCCCGTTAGCGTTTCAGTATGTCTTTGTCGATGGATTGACCGGTATGGGTCAGGCGGACAAATCCATCTGGCTCTCGTTGGCAAGGAAAATCTTCCTCTTTCTTCCGTTAAGCGTCATCTTGCCTTATGCGACTCACAATCCTGGGATGGCGTTCTACGCGGAGATGATCGCGGATGTCGCTAGCGCCGTGATTTCAACGACCGCCTATCTCATCATGATTCCGAAGATTTTCCAAAAACGAAATGCGGAAGCGGTGACTCACGATCCTGAAGATAAGGCGTAAACAATTTTCGTTTATCAAAAAACAATTTTTTGTGATAGTAACGATGCAATGTATTAAGACGTAGCAAAAATAATACGTTCACCGAAAATTTAGGTTTGCAAAAAACAAAGTATTTTTTGTATCAGATGTTCTCTCCGTCATCCTTCCAGTCAGGAAGATCGGCAGCCGCTTGAGAGGCGCTGATTCTTCTCTGGCCGTTATCGATATCCAGAAGGACGTAGCGGTCGTTACCCATTCCGAGCTCTTTCATATAGGAAAGCTGACGGAGTCCGTGCCTCGACTCGATGCGCTCGACAAGAGCGTGTCTCTGACGCTCCGGCATCGCATAGACGATGTCAACGCAGGCCTGATCGATCGCCAAGATATCGGTGGAAGCAAGGATGCCGACGTTCGGTGTCACGACTGGTTCGGCGCCGAGCCCTTCGCAGTCGCAGGAGACGGACATGTTGCGCATGACGTTGACGAAGGCGATGCTGTCCTGGAAATGATCGACGGTGGCTTTGGCGGATTCTGCCATCCGTTCCATAAACTCCTCTTTGGCGATATCCCATTGGTTAGGCTGACCAGGTGTCGTATGGATCATGGCCTTTCCGATGCGGCCATCGGCGCAGCCGATGCCGATGTTCTTGCTTGAGCCGCCGAACCCACCTTGGGTATGTCCTTTAAAATGTGTCAGGACAAACAGGGAGTCATAATCAACTAAGCTCTTTCCCATGGACATGTAGCTGAACCACTTGCCATTCTTGACGGGAAGATTGATGGTGCCGCGTTCATCCATGATATCGACAGGGCAGAAATCCCACCCGTTGACTTTCAGAGTCTCACGATGTTTTTCGGTCGTGTAACGGTCTCCGTCGTAATAGGTGTTGGTCTCGACGATGCGAGCATCCGGAAGCTCATTCTGAATCAGGTTTCTGACCCAGGGGCGAGGGATGATGTTGGGTCCATGCTGCTCGCCGGTATGGAGCTTGATAGCGATTTTTCCGTGGAGATTGGGTCGAATCATCGCATAGATTCTTTCTAATCCTGTTGCGGAAAGGTCTTTGGTGAAATAGACGACAGATTCTCTTCCTGTTCTTTTCTCGTAAGGAACATAGGTCTTCCCATCTCTTCCGGGTATGATTTCTTCTGACATAAGGTCACCTTCCTCTGATATGAATATTTTACTCAAAAACGGATAAGGAAGATGAATTTTGCTTGGATTCTTTCCGGAATTGTCGCGGACGTATAAAGAGGTTCACTTCACGGAAGGTGTGTTCTCTGATAAAATCCACGCTAAGCCACGGGCAAGGCGGGGAGCGGAAGGCTCGAAGTGTCCGCCCGACTCTCTCTGGAAGATTGTTTTAACACCCTGGGAGGCAAGATAATCTCTTGCTTGTATCATGCAGGTCTCGGCCTGAGATAGATAGGGATTATGGTTTTTGCTTTCTCTTTCTCCGATCGAGAAATAGGCTTGCTTCAATGTCTTCGGCGGAGTCAGCAAGGAGAGACGCGAAAGGAAATCTGGATACCAAAGTGATCCACTGCAACAGCAGATAGCATTAAAAAGAGAGCGTTTCATCCCCGCGTAGAGGGCAAAGAGTCCGGCTAAGGAATAACCGGCGAGAATACGTATATTCGGTGTAAATCCTAGTTTCTGTTCTGCTTTCGGAACGATGTTCTGAACTAGGTCAGTAAGATAAACATCTGCTTTTCCGCCGAAATCATGACCGCCGTGAAACACTTTCGGATGCGGATAAGGTGTGAAATCATTCTCCCAGTCGTTTCCTTGGATCAAGACGATTGTGAAGCGCTCCTGAAGCAAAGAAAAAAGATCAGAGGCCTGCTCATCATGAAGATAGATGACACTCTTACGCTCTTCACCATGGAAGATATTCACGGCGATTGGCATCTGTTCTTTTCCCTCCCCTGGACGGCTTTGTTCAGAAAAATTGTAGAACAAGGAAATCAGTTCTTTCAAGGAGCAGGCCGAAATTCGCTTTGTTTTGAGATCGTTTTCCGTACTTAGAAATTGAATTTCTATATAATAGTCACGGAAGGTGAATCATATGAATGAGTACCACGATTATCTTGTGCGGGCGATAGCGGCCAAGGATCAGATCCGGGCTTTTGCCTGCACCACGAAAGAATTGGTTGAATATGCAAGGAACATCCGAAATTCCTCACCGCTTTCGACTGCGGCCTTAGGTCGGCTTCTCTCTGCCGGATGCATGATGGGCGATATGATGAAGTCGGAGTCTGACAAGCTGACGTTAGAGATCCATGGCGATGGTCCGCTCCGCCAGATCCTCGTCACGGCCAACATCAAAGGCGAGGTGAGAGGCTATGTCTCTAACAACTCGGTCGACCTGCCGCCGAATGAAGGCGGACATCTCAACGTGGGAGCCGGCATCGGAAAAGGAACCTTGACGGTCATCCGCGACCTCGGGATGAAGGAACCGTATGTTTCACAGATCGCCTTGCACTCCGGGGAGATCGCCGACGACCTTACGTATTACTTTGCTCAGTCGGAGCAGACGCCAACCTCGGTAGGATTAGGCGTTCTCTTCGATCACGATGACAGCGCAGTCAAAGCCGCGGGAGGCTTCATCGTTCAGCTGATGCCTAACGCTCAGAAAGAGGTCGTCGACCATTTGGAGGATAACATCAACCGCTTCTCTACGGTGACGGATGTGCTTCGGGAAGGCAAGACCCCCGAAGAGCTATTAGCGATCCTCCTGGATGGGTTTGATCTTCACTTCACGGAACATAAGCCGCTCTTCTTCCGATGCAACTGCTCACAGAGCCGAGGCGAAGAGGTCCTTCGGACGTTGGGAAAGGAAGGGCTGGAAGATCTGATTCGGGAAGGGAAGGAGATTGAAGTGACCTGCGATTTCTGCGATAAACGGTATCGCTACTCTTTGGAGGACCTAAAGCGGATCCGCCTTTCTCTGAATCAGGAGGAGAAGTCGGAGTAGTCTTGCTTTTTCTCCGATAGGAGAAAGATGACTTTCTCTCCTCTTTCGGAAAGAGAGGAAAAACGGGCTCCGATGATTGAGTATATCCAGCCCGGAACTTATAATATGGGGATTCAACTTGTCGGATGTTTTCAGGAGGTATCGGTATGATCGATGTTCAGCCTTTCGTCGCGGATGAAGAATATGACAATCCCGCGATGGTGACGGATTTCTATGAGTTCACGATGGCGAACTGTCTTTTCCTGCACGGCTTCAAAGACAAGACGCTGGTGTTTGATATGTTCTTCCGGAAAAATCCGGAGAACCTCGGCTATTCGATCTCCTGCGGACAGAGGAAACTCACCAAGTTCCTGATGAATTACCATTTCAATCCCGAGGATCTCGCTTATCTGCGTTATAAGGGAATGAGCGAAGCTTTCTTAGCTTACCTGAAGGATTACCGGTGGAAAGGCAGCATGTACTCCTTCAAAGAGGGGACGGTCTGCTATCCTCAGGTGCCGATGGTCCGGATCGAATGCGATATGGTCGGAGCGATCCTCATCGAGACGTATCTGCTTCAGACGATGAACTTCCACTCCCTGATCGCCACGAAGGCGACGAGGGTTTCCGGTCTGAACACCAAATCCCCAAGAAGCGTCATGGAGTTCGGAACCAGAAGAGCGCAAGGCGAGGACGCCGGAAACGAAGGTGCCTATGCGGCTGTGCTCGGTGGTTGCATCGGAACAGCCAACTGTCTGGCGGAGATGCAGTTTGGCCCTGAGGTCAAAGCAGTGGGAACGATCGCCCACTCCTTCATTGAATTCTTCCCGAGCGAATTGGAAGCGTTCCGGGCCTTTGCTGAAACTTACCCGAACAATGTCTCCTTGCTTTTGGATACTTACTCTGTCTTCGACCGCGGTCTTCCGGATCTGATTCAGCTCGATGATGAACTGATTGCGAAGTATCCGAACGATCCTTCGAAGCGGGTCAAATCCGCCCGCATCGACTCGGGCGATCTCGCCAGATCGTACAAGCGGCTGAGAAAGGCGTTGGACAAGTCGGGAAAGCCTTATATCAAGCTCGTCGCCTCGAATTCTCTCGATGAGAAGAAGATGTCGGATATGGAGCTTTACGAAGGCGCAAGATTCGACTCCTATGGCGTAGGCGAGAATCTGATCACCTCCGCCAACGATCCGGTCTTCGGCGGGGTATATAAGCTCGTCGCCGTGAAGAAGGATGACGGAAGCTATGAGCCGAAGATGAAGTGCTCGGACTCTCCTTCCAAAGCGGTCATCCCCGGAAAGCTGATGGCCTGGCGCATCTATGACGAAAACGATCAGGCGCAGTGCGATGTCATCTCGCTTGATGGCGAGGTCATCGAGGAGAAGAAGCCGCTGACGGTCATCACCTTGGACCGCGATGAGTTCAAACGGCAGAGAGTCATCGTCCCTCAAAGGGTCGAACAGCTTCTCGTCCCGTACATCATCGATGGGAAACAGGTCATCGATCTGCCTTCGATCAGCGAGAAAAAAGCTTATATCAAAGATCAGCTCGAACATCACATCTGGGAGTCTGAGCTGAGGAGAGAAGTTCCGCACATTCACTATGTCGATCTCACCCCGGCGGCCGCTCAGCTGAGAGAAGATATGTACAACCGACTGCACGGAGGACTTCTCTGATTTGAAAGGCTTGGTCTTCTGCGGCGCGTTCAATCCGCCCACGATCGCTCACATCGAGATGGCAAAGTACGCTTTGGAAAAGACGCATGCGGATTATGTCCTCTTCGTCCCTTCGAAATCCAAGTACATACAACAGGATCAAGGCAAGGATTTCGCTTTCCGTGAAGAGGAAAGATTCAATTTCCTTCAGACCGTCGCTAAAAACAGGCCTTGGATGAAAGTCTCTGATCTTGAGCTGAAAGCCGAAGATCAGCCTCGGACTTACCTGACACTCACAGCGCTGAAGAAAGAGACCGGAGATGAGCTGAGGCTCTTGATCGGATCCGATAAGCTCGCCGAATTGGAGCAAGGCTGGCGATATGTCGATGAGATCGGAACAGAATTCGGCTTTGTCGTCATGTCAAGGAACCACGACTCTCTCTCTTCCCTGATGGAGAGTCCTTACCTGAAAGAAAGACAGTCTTACTTCCTCCTTCTGCCCCCAAAAGACGATTATCAGAACATCTCATCCACTTCTGTCCGAACGAAGATATGTCATCGCGAGACGATTCACGGGCTTATCCCGGAAGAGATTGAAGCGCTGCTCAAGGAGAAAACAAGATGAAAAACACATTCCTGAAAGTCGGACTCTGTGTCCCATCACTGAAGATCGGCAATGTCGCTTACAACGTCGATCAGATTCTCTCTGCCATCGAAAAGAACGAGGACTTAGGCATCCTGGTTTTTCCGGAGCTCTCCTTGACCGGTTACACCTGCGGCGATCTCTTCTTCCAGGATCTGCTGCTCACTTCAGCCAAGGAAGGGCTCTTGAAGTTAGCGGAGAAGACGACGGACATCGCTGGTCTTGTCTTTGCGGTCGGTCTTCCTATCCGCAAGGAAAACGCCCTCTACAACTGCGCCGCTTTAGTCAATGGCGGAAAGATTCTGGGTCTTGTTCCGAAGTCCTGCCTTCCGAACTATTCGGAATTCTATGAGCGGAGGTGGTTCGCTTCCGGAAGCGGCATGACCGATCAGGTCGTCCGAATCGGCGATCAGGACGTTCCTTTCGGCACGGACCTGCTCTTTGAATCCGGCGATGTGGTTCTCGGGGCGGAGATCTGCGAAGATCTCTTCGTTCCGGACAAGCCTTCGACACACCTCGCCTTAGGCGGAGCCAATATTCTGATCAACCTCTCAGCTTCCGATGAGTGCATCGGAAAGCACGAGTACCGAAGGAATCTTGTCAGCATGCAGTCGGCAGACTGCTATTGCAGCTACCTTTATGTCTCAAGCGGAACCGATGAGTCTTCGACGGATCTGGTCTTCTCCGGCAATATGCTGATCGCGGATAACGGATCGTTGATCGCCGATGAAATCTATCCGGAGCCCGGCAGTGTCGTCACCAAGGTCATCGATGTTGAGAAATCCAACTACAACCGCATCCATCAGAACACCTTCCGGATCAAGAATCAGAGGCTCTACCGCCACATCCCCTGTCACATCTCCCGCTTAGGCGGACTTGACGAAGTCAAGATGAGTCAGCGCCTATCGTTCCTGCTCAAAAAAGCAGATTATTCCATCTCTCCTTATCCTTTCATTCCGGAAGAAAAGGATCTTTCCGAACGAGCGAGCACCATCCTTTCTATTCAAGCGCACGGCTTAGCGACCAGGCTGATGAAAACCGGTATCCGGAACCTGGTTCTTGGGGTGAGCGGAGGATTAGATTCTACGCTGGCCTTGCTGGTTCTTCACGAGACGAGGAAACTTGTTCCAGACGTTCATCTCATCACATATACCTTGCCGAACAAAGGAAACACTTCATCGTTGACTTATCAGAATGCCATCAAGCTGATGGAGTCTCTCAACTGTGAGATCCATGAATTTGATATTCACGATGCTGTCTCAAAACACCTAGTTGATATCGGGCACGGGGAAGAGTATCTCGGGGAGAATGACACCACCTACGAGAACGCTCAGGCGAGGATGAGAACCTACATCCTGATGGATGTTGCCAACATGCGAAACGGTCTAGTGATCGGAACGGGCGACCTCTCGGAGCTTGCCTTAGGCTGGTGCACGTTCAACGGGGATCACATGTCGATGTACGGAGTCAACGCCTCGATTCCCAAGACGCTCGTGCAGTACTTAGTCAGAGCCTATGCGGCAAGTTGCACGGATGCCACGTTGCAGAAGACGCTTCTCTCCATCCTTGACACGCCGATCTCTCCGGAGCTCAAGCCCAAGAAAAACGGAAAGATCTCTCAGAAGACAGAGGATAGTATCGGCAGGTACGACCTCAACGATTTCTTCCTTTTCTATGTGTTACGGTACGGATTCTCGCCTTCTAAGATCCTCGCGCTTGCCTCACTCGCCTTCCCTTCCATCAGCATGTCTCAGCTCCAGGGTTCCTTGAAACGGTTCTATCAACGCTTCTTCTCTCAGGCCTTCAAACGGAACTGCCTTCCGGATGGTCCGAAGGTCGGTTCTCTCTCCTTATCTCCGCGCGGTGATTTCCGCATGCCTTCCGATGCAGAGGTCGAATCGTATCTTCTCGAGCTCGACGAAGCGAACTGAGCAAAAGCATTTTCTCTCCAGAGAGGAGTCGGTCCGGCGGTTCTTTTTTGGTCGGAACGATCCTTCGGATCCCGCTCCTTTTAACTTAAAGGCAGAAAGACAAATCGGTATAATGTTATTGTATGAATCTTGAAGCAGGGCAGAAGAAACTGATCATCGCCGATCGCGAGTATCACAATCTTCTTTTCTGGATAAAAAACCATTATCCGACACAGCGCTTTAAAATCATCACGAAGGATGAGCTTTTGGATATGGACTCTTTCGCTATCTCCGAAGAAGCTTATCCGCTTCTTCTGAAGAGCGGATGCGATTATGCCAAAGCCAAGAAGATCGTCCGTCTCTTACGGGTGGCAGATCTCTCTCTTTCGGATGATCTGACTCACTATTATCAATTGCTTTCCTCGCATGGTTTCATTCAAAAGGATCCGTATGCAGAAGCTGAAATCCGCTCTTATCCTCTCATCTCTCTCTTCGAGCTTCAGGAGGATGACGAAATTCATCAGCTGCTTAGGAGAAATCATATTGCCTCTGAGGATCTTTCGCTCTGGAGGGATTTCCCTTCGGCCATAAAGGATATTTCAGTCGACCTGAAAGGAAGGTTTCCTATCTATCTCTTCCCGAATCGTTACATCCAATACTTCCATGTCTTTGCCACGATCCGCAAGCAGATCGAAGAGGACGAGAAACTTCAGGACGATCCCACAAGGTATCAACATCTCAAAGATAAGATCACGTTGCTGATACAGGATGATTCGGACGCTTATTACATCGCGCTTTTCAGCCAGCTTTTTCATCTGCCTTGCACACTTCGGGTTAAGAAGCCGCTTCTCTCTGTTCCCGCTGTAAAAAAGATGATCGATCAGATCTTTATTGCCCAGTCTTTCCATCTGAATCGAGACGAGATCGATCCAAACGGAAAGGAGCTTGTCGATCTGATTGACAAATATCATCTTGACGAGATTGACTTCAAAGAAGCGTATGCGGATCTTTTAGAAATCCTCAACGATTACCAGCTAAGCGAGGTGATCTCAGATTCCGGTATCACCTGCACTTCTAAGATGATGTTTGATCCAGATCGCATCTATGTCATCCCTTCTTTTCAGCAGGGTGTCTTCTACCGCTTCTTTGACGACAAGGACATCTACTCCGATGCTGAGCTTGTCAAAATCGGAGCCAATCCCAGCTATGTGCTGACTGCCCTCGATCGAAGAAAGAAGCTCAATTTCCTGAAGTTCCATCCGATTCTGGAAGCCTCCCGAGTCAAGCAGCATCTCTCTGATGCGATCTATGATTCTCCTTTCGTTCAGGAGTTTGCTCTGACTGTGCAAAGCGGTGATTTTGCCACCGGAGAGAGCGGAAGCTACACGCCTGAAGCAAAAGCTTTGTATGAAGCTTATCTTAAGGACATCTACCACCTTCCGCCGAAGGAAGGTGAGAGCTACCGATCTTACGACCGCAGCTTCACCGGCATCCAAAGCGATTGTATTCGGGCAGCAAGAAAACGGAAAAAGAGCGATGAGGATGTCTACTCGGTCACAGAGCTAGAGACGTATGCCAAGTGCCCTTATGACTACTATCTTGAACACATTCTCGCCATCAATGAGAACGATCCTGAAGAAGATTTCCATGCGCGGTGGTTTGGCAATCTCGGGCACTATATCTTCCAGTTCCTCTTTGATCCGGACTTTGATTTCGATCAGGTGTTTGCTCGTGCCAAGGAACGATATCTTCAGGATATGGAGAGGGACGGACAGAAATTCACGCCCTATGAGGAGATGATCCTTGCGCTTGCCAAGCACTGGTTCAAGGTTTCTGCTACGCTTTTAAGGGAACAATGTTCGCCGACGAATATGTCGTTGATTGGAAATCCAGAGACGGAGAATGCCTATGAGAACGTCGTCAATTACCAGATCGAGGATGCGAAGGGATCCTATCCGTTCCGGGGCCGGATCGATAAGATCCTCTGGACAGCCTCTAAAGATGAGGAAGGAAGAGAGCAGCGCTACTACACCATCGTCGATTACAAGACCGGAGCCGAGACATTCGATTATCAGAGTGTCTTCTTAGGTCTTTCTCTCCAGCTTCCTTTCTACTATCTGGCGCTGAATCAATCGCAGAATTCCTATCTGAGGAACAAAGGGGAATTCGGCGGGTTTGGCATCCAGCACATCTATGGTTCAAATGCCAAAGGCTTCTTCTTTAATGACAGAACCAGAACTCTGTCGCAGGATAACTTCTATAAAAGCCATGCACTATCCGGAATCACAAGCACCGACCTCTCTTACATCACCAGCTTCGATCAGACCTGCCTGAAGGTCAGCAAAAAAGGAAAGAACCCGGAACTCAAAGTCGGCGAAGGTCACTTCCTTGACACGTCCTCCAGCTACCAAGGCTTAGAACATCCGTTCCGTTCCAACTCTTCCTACACCTTCCAGGAGATGCTCACGGATGCGGCGAATGTCACCGGAACTTTCATCCGTGACATCCGGGAAAAGAAGTTTGACATCACACCGAAAACGACGGATAAAACCGGGGAGAAAACCCCTTGTGACTACTGTCAGAACAGAGACATCTGCTATCATAATAAGCGCGATGCTATCTCGTTGTATCCTCAAATCAAAAAGAAGTTCAGTCTTGTTTCGTCCTACGATGAAGACGATGGAGACGAGGAGAAGGAGGACGAGTGATGTCAAAACCAAATCCCGAGCAGCAAAGAGCTATCGATGCCCCTTCTGACATCAACATCCTGATCAATGCCGGCGCAGGAAGCGGTAAAACCGCGACCCTGGCAGACCGGGTCTTTCGGCTGGTCGATTCGAAGGAGGTATCCGCTTCCTCCCTCTTGATTCTCACCTTCACCAACAAAGCCGCCTATGAGATGAAACAGAGGATCATCCGGGAATTCAAGGAGCGCGATCTTGACTCCCTTCAGGCCAAGGAAATTCTCTCGGCTCACATCCAGACGTTTGATTCCTTCTCACAGTATTTGGTCTCGAAGTATGCTGTCGATCTTGGCATCTCCAAGAACATCCAGATCGCCAATGAGTCGATCCTCTCTGCCAAGAGACAGGACTTACTTTCGGAAATCCTGTTAGAGCACTATGCCGAGCACGATCCGCAGATACTGAAGACGCTTGTCAAGTTCGATACAAAGGATGATCGGGAGCTGAGAAAGCTGATCCTGGATATCGATGATCAGCTGCAGTTGATTGTACCGGATAAACGGGCGGAACTTCTCGAGCACTACGACGAGCTTCGCCTTTCCCGAAGCTTCTTTGACGAAGCGACAAAGCGCTTTGCCGACATCATCCGAAGCGAGATGATTCAAGGTTTTTACCGGGCTTATTTCCTTCAGGAGTTCAATACGGATCTTTCCTCGTTATCGGACCAGGATCTGAAGTATCATCTCGCCTCGATGAAGGATGTCCCTGAGGATTATCACCTTCTTTCCTTCAACTTAGAGCAGGCTCAGCGCGATTTTCAGCTTCTTCTTGCTTTGGTCGATAAAAATGGCGAGGACTTCTTCCGAGAGCTTCCCATCACCATCCAAGCCTTAGGCAAGAAAAAGAAAATTTCCAAGGCAGATGCGGAACCAAGAGAAGATCTTGCTTATCGCGAGCTGCACAAACTCATCACGACAAGCAAGCCAGGCGTTCCTTCTATCCTTGGTGTCGATACGGATATTGAGCACTCCTATCAAAAGCTGCTCTCCTTCCGGGATGACATCCATCTGATCTTAGATATCGTCAAGGAACTTGACGAGAGGCTTTGGTCCTACAAGAGAGCGACCAACACGTTCGCTTTCTCGGATGTCTCCGGTTTAGCGCTTAAGCTGATGAAGGATCCAGCATATGAACACATCGCGGAAGAGATCCGCTCCCGTTTCACGTATATCATGGTGGACGAGTATCAGGACACCAACGATTTCCAGGAGGAGTTTTTGGATTCGCTGAGAAAACAAGGACACCTCTTTGTCGTCGGAGATCCGAAGCAATCCATCTACGCCTTCAGAAACTCGAATGTTCAGCTCTTCCATCGAAGAGAAAAACAGTTCTCTTCGGATGACGATTCGGTCTCTCAGGTCATCGCCATGAACACAAACTACCGCTCGACAAAATCGATATTAGAGGATATCAACCGCATCTTCTTACGGTATATGACGAAGGATCATGGGGACATCGACTTTACGAACCCCTCTCAGCAGCTCCGTTATGATGAGAAAGCGAACCTTTATCCTCTCTCCTCTGCTGAATACGGCATTCACCGCATCATCTACAGCGCTCAGGAAAGCGGAATCTATGACCGAAGGAAGACGGAAGCGATCGCCATCATCGCAGACATCAAAAAGAAGATGAACGACCCCTCCTTCCTCATCTACGATCTGAAGAACGGAGATAAGAATACGCATCTGAGGCGAGTCAGATACTCGGACTTTGCCATCCTGAGCTGCAAGAAAAAGAACTTCGCGCCGTTCCAGGAGCTCTTCCTCCGGGCGGGGATTCCGCTTGACAACAGCCTGGAAAGCAATCTCCGCGATGTCGCGGCGATCATCTTCTTAGAGTCTCTGATCAAGTGCATCTCTGCTTTCTTAAACAGCGACGAGGTCAACTTCAGGCATCTCTTTGCTTCTTTGGCACGAAGCTATGTCTATGGTCCTCAGGCAGGCTATGACGATGAGAAGATCCATCAGGTGCTAACTGATCCAGATGGGTTGAAAAACGATTCGATCATGCGGGACATCAAAGCGTTCTGCAATGAGAATCAAAGCCGCCCCTTCTCCAGCATCTTTTTAAATATGCTCAGCAGCTTCCACGTCATCGACCGCCTTGTCTCTCTCGGTGATGTCGAAGACAACATCTCTAAGATCGAATCCCTCTATGCGATCATCCTCTCCCAGGAGAAAGCCGGTGAAGGACTGCATGAGTTTGTCGAACTCTTCCAAAGCTTCAACCGCCATTCTCTCTCCCTCTCTGCACAGAGCGTCTTCGAGAGTGAGGATGCCGTCCATATGATGACCATCCATGGCTCTAAGGGTCTCGAGTTTCCGATCGTCTATATGCAGGTGAGCGACAACGCGCTGATGGGCGGCGACAATCGGAACGCACCCGACTATGAGTTCAGCAAGGACTACGGCATCCTGCTTCACGATTATCAGCTGAATGAAGTCAGAGTCGATGAGGAGGGAAATCCTCTTCCGGAGTATTCCGATACGATCTTAAGCAAGCTTTACGCCAAGACGGAAGGCTCTGCTCAGGGAAGCATCGACGAGCATGTCCGTCTCTTCTATGTCGCCTTCACAAGAGCTAAGGATGCTCTGATCTTCGTCGGTAACGATGGACAAAAGAGGCAGAAAGAGAATCTGTATCAGATGCTGGATACGACGCCTCATCACCTGACGATGAATGCGACATATCTGAAAAAGAAGATTGAAGAAGGCGTCATCTCTGAAAAGGAGTATTCCGACTTTCAGAATGCGGAGAAACGGATGATCCTTCTGACCGAAGCAGAGATTACTCCTGCCGCCTTCTCGTCTCAGGCATGCTTTAACGGCTATCGGGAGTTTTATGAGAATTTCCTTCTTTCTGATTATCGAAAACAGATGAAGGAGATGGCTGACTTGATGTTAGATCAGATTTATGACGACCTACTTCAGAAAATGACAGACGCACCGCTTGAAACCAAGCTTTCGTTCTATTGTTTACGGGAATTCAAAGATCGCAACATCACAAGTGCTGATGGTCTTCTTAAGCACCAAGGTGATGGGGACCTCCTTCATCTTGCCGATCATATGAATGAGCTGGAAATCAGGCTTGAGGAGTGTCTGAGGCGGATGGAGAGCGATGACTATGAGTTCTTCTTCCGCAAGCCGCCATGCATCAAACATACGCCGAAACAGAATCACCGCGATATACGGGATCTCTTCCTTGCTGCCCTTTGCGATGTCCTCGACGGATTCAGAGAGCCGCTATACTATGAAGCTTATCCGTATGTCGACCACGACAAGGCGCCGACCTTCTTTGAAATGTCTCCGGATATTCTTCAGAGCCAGACAAAGCAGAGTGTCATCTCTCCCGTCCAGGTCTCTGCCGCGGAGATTCTCTTCCCAAAAAAGGATATCAAAAAGCGGGCTTCTAAGAGGCTTGTTCCTGTCGATACAGAGCGGGAGAGCGAAGAGGACAATGATATAAAAGAAAAACTTGCGGCTGAGGAAGGGCTGACTTCTGATGCTGAGGACAAAGTCAAACTGGAACGGGGTATCTATCTTCATCATCTGCTCGAACTTGTCGACTTCCATACGAAAGACACATCCTTCATCCAATATCCAAACCCTGCCCCTAACTATATGAAGCTAGGGGATCGGAAGCTCATCGATACTATCCTGGCTCTGCCTCTCTTCACTGACTTAGAAGGAGCAGAGATCTATCAGGAATATTCGTATTTTGATGATGTTTTCAAAACGCACGGATCCATCGACCTTCTGATTAAGAAGACAAACGGAAAATTCATCATCGTGGACTATAAGACGTATCACATCGATGATCCTGCCTACATCGAGCAACTGAAAGTCTATCGGCGGAATGTCGCCTCTCTGTTCCACGTCAAAGAAGAGGACATCTCTCTATATCTGTTATCGATTGAATCGGCTGCCCTTAGGAAAATAGAGGCAGACTGAGTCCTGCTAAGATAAAATCAGTGTTTTCCTAACTGCTGACGGACCTCATCGAGGGTCGCTTTGATATAGGGATCTTCAGTGAGGTCGTAATAATACGAAAGGAAATAATCCGCCATGCGGTAGTCTTTGGCTTGGTAGCGGTCATTCCCGAAACGGTAGATGGCTTCCAATAAATCGGCATCGGGTCCGATCGGGTACTTCTTTTCGGAAGCGATGTGCTCGATCTCTTCCAAGGAAAGCTCACGAAGCGGTGTTCCCTGCTTGCTCTCGAGGTAATGCATCTCCGCCATGGTCTCCTGATCCTCCGGCTGATAGGCAAGCGCCATCATGAAGAGGGAGAGAGAGGCATCGTATTCGCCCTGATCGATCAAGGCGAAGGCGATGTTCCTTAGGGCTCTGGATACGGTTTCTTTCCGAGAGGCGTAACGCAGGCATTCACGGGAGAGTTCAATGAACTTCTCCTCATCCTTGAAACGATAGAATTCTGCCAGTTCAAAGATCGGAGCGACGGCGACCTGATTCCATGTTCTTGACATCTCAAAGGCTTCTTTTGCTTTCTCGGCCTGATCGAGGTCGTTGAGAATATAGCCGTAATAGTAATAGACCTGAGAATAGGGAATGTCGCAGAACACCACGGATTTTGTCGGTTTGAAGACTTCGGAGTAGATCACCTGCTCCAAGGGCTCGTTGAAGCACTGACGGATCTCCGTCTCGGTCTCAAGTGGAATAAGATTTTTTGTCGTTTCCAAAAAGTCTTCGCAGGCCTTCTTGGCGACATCTAGCTTCCCTTGCTGGTAGGCTTTCACAATCTCCTGAGATTGACGGAGATAGGGAGCATGGTCAGCGTGATAGATGCTGTCCATCCTGGCTTTATCGGCTTCATCGAGGGTGTCATAAGCAAGCTTTGCGATCGCCTGAAGCAGCTCTTTGCTGTCTTCATGGTCTTTGTGTTTCTCAGCCTCCTCCATCAGGTAGGCGATATCTTTCTGACGGTCTCCGGTGAGGTTCGTGCGGATGGCGTCAAGTTTTTCTTTCCAGTCGTTCATATCGATTATCCTCGTTCTTGATTGGGTTTCATCTTCTCTTCTTTAAACATCATTGACTCTTCGATGCGCCATCGATTCCAAGAAGACTTTGGCGGAAGGATTGAGAGGTTTGCCTTTTTTGTAGGCGATGACGATATCGAAGGTGATCGGATCGCTGAGGGGAATGCCGACAAGGTTCGGCTCTTCATCGATGAGTTCCGGGAAGAGGAAGGCACCGCAGTCTCCGTACTTCAAGAGCTCGGTGATCGTGTAGAGCTGGTTGGTGAGAAGCCGGACGTTAGGATGAAGGCCTAAGGCTTTGAAACGATCCAAAACGACTTTGTACTGAATCGAATCCTCTTTCAGCAGGATCAGAGGGACTTTGCGGACATCCTCGATGGTGAGCTGCTTGCTCTTGGAAAGAGGATACTTCTTATCGCAGGCGAAGACGAACTGGGTCTCTCCGATCTTCACATAATCGAGCTGAGGATTGAAGATGCCGGGCTCGACGATCATCAAGGCGACATCGATATCTCCGCGGATGAGTCCGTCCTGGTTGGCGACTGAGCCAAGCTCAGTCATTTTCATCGAGATGTTGGAATGATATTTGCTGAACGGTTCAAAGAAGGGAGGGAAGATCATCGTGCCTAGCATCGGTGGAATTCCGACCTTGAGGAAAGAGTGGTTCGTGACGAAGGATCGCATCTTCTCCTCCGCATCCTGAAAGCCTCGGACCAATGGTTCTGCCAAGGAATAAAGGTATCTGCCTGACTCGGTCAATGTCAGGACGTTGTTTTGTCTTGTGAAAAGCTTGGTCTTAAACTCGGACTCTAATTCCTTGATACCTAACGAGACGGCAGGTTGAGAGACATAGAGCTTTTTGGCGGCACGGGTGATGGAGTTGTCATCGACGACGGTGACAAAATAAAGCAGCTCCCGATTGTTCATGGTCTTTTCCTCCGGAGAGTATCATACCATAAACAGAGCTTATGGACTCCCATAACGCATAAAGAAAACAGCGCTTCGAGAGTGCTGTTTTATTTAGTAGAAATTGATCATCTCGGTCTCAAAGGAGCCAAAGAGACCGACCTTCTGTTTGACTTTCATCAGAAGCTTCATGGTCTTCCTTTCCTCTTCCTGCCCTTCCTCGATGAGGAAGAGGGTGTAGTACCGACGATCCGGTTTGTAGATCAGAGCCAGATATCCGGCTGTGATCGGAGTGTCTTGGATGTTGAGGGTCTGGAAAGCGCAGATATCGAGGTTGTAATCGGTTCCTCTCTTCAAGCCGGCGTTCTTCTGATCCTTGAGAGCAATCTGATAATCCTCTAAGATTTCTCTTCCGCCGACGAAGACAGAAGAGATGGGCTTCGTCTGAATGTCTGACGTGTTCTCCGGCTTAAACGGATAGGAGTTCTTGCCGCAGCGCCTCCAGAGATACTCGATGATGTTGTCACAGCTGAAAAGGTTTGTCCTTGTCTCGTAAAGATCTTGTCCAAAATCCGCCATATCATTTCCTCTTTTTCCCTTTTTATTATATCAACTTCATCTGTTTTTGTCATCTTTTCTACATCGTCAGATTGTTGTATAGTAGTGTCAGTTTCACAAGAGAGGGCTTGCTCTATGACCATTGCCGAAGTCAACAAGGCGATTCGGTTGTTATATGAGGAAGAGCTGGCGAGAGGAATCACCGAGGATCTGAAGAGCGATGTCGCTCCTCTCTTTTATCGGATGTATGATGAAGGCAAGGCCAGCTTCATGGATCTGAGAATTGCTCTGGATCTTTTAGGAATGGAACCGGAAGGCGAGCTGATGAAGCTAGATCAGACAAAGCGCAAAGCGGCGTTAAGTGATTATCAGCTGGCGGAACTGGAGGAGAGGATCATGTCCTCGCACCACCTCACCTTGGAAGCTGCCGATCAGGAGATCATCAAAATGATGTTCGATGATGTCAAAAGCGAGCGTATCTCATTAGAGGCATTTTACCGCTTCACCTGGGCGCTAGGTTATGGCATCGACCCTCAGTACCTCATCCTCTCCGATGAGGACAGGAAGAATCACAACATCTCTTTCTTTCGCCGAAAGTAATCTGAAGTTAAGCTTCATCACTACATAGCAACTTTTTCAATTTGATTTGTTTTGAAATGCAGACTAATCCTCTGCTGAATCCGTTTTTTCTGGCTCTGTCTCCGTCTCAGCATCGGAAGGAAGCTGAGCGATTTCCATATTGGCGATGCCGGTGAACTTCTTATCGATCTTATTGACGGTCGTATCGAAATCGCCGGAAGTATTCGTCAGACGCTGGATGGAGTCATTCAGTTTCTGCCACCGAGGCATGAAGCGACGGAACTCTTTGGAAAGATCGTTGAGCGCCTGGTTAATCAGAACAAGGTTCTTGTTTTTCTTGTCTTCAATCTGAATGATTCTGAAGCTGTAAAGCAAGGGTCCAAGCAATGCCGGAGAAGTGATGACGACGTGCTTGCTTCTGGCATACTCGGAGAGATCCGGCATCTCGCTCTCTAGGAAAGCGAACACGCCGTCGTTAGGAACGAACATGACGGAGGAATCGATGGTTTTTCCGGGAAGGATATATCTCCCAGTTTCATCGATTCTCTTTTTGATGGCGGAACGGAATTGGGCTTTCAGAGACTTGGAAACCTCATCAGTAAGTTCCTTTGTCGGATCAAACAGCTCTTCATAACCAGTCAAGGAAAATTTGGAGTCGATGGGAACGAGCTTCATCCGGGTCTTTCCATCAAGGAAAACAACAGCGTCCGGCTTGAGTGAGGTAGTAGCATCATCCTTCAGGATAAACTGCGTGTCATACAAGGTGCCTTTGGTATCACCGAACATATTCTGAAGCAGCAGCTCAAGCTGCCACTCGCCGTACTTTCCTCGCTGCTGATTGTTTCCGAGGACGTTGGTCAATGCCGTAATCTCACCTTGAAGAGACTGGATGTTCTTCTGCGCCTCCTGCATCACACCAAGCTGTTTGGAGAGGTTGCTCATCGAATCGCTGGTAGATACAAAACCATCTTTGAGGGATTGATCGACTTTGTTATGAATGGTGGCAAGATTCTGATCGAGCTTCGTGTTGAGACTAGTCATATAGGTCGTCAGACTCTGTGTGATCGTGGACTGAAAGCTGTTGAGACGTTGGGTGTCGGAATCCATCTGGGCCCGCAGTGAATTCTCGAATCTTTCGCTGTTTTCTAAGGCCTGCGCTTGAAGCGCTTCGGTGGTCTTGTGCTCTATCTCCTGCTGGCTTCGACTGATCTTCTCTTCCAGCCGGATCAGGTCATCGTGCAGTTTGGAATTATCTTGTTTCTCTTTTTTCGACTGAAGCACCGAGAACAGAACTAAGCCGAAAACTGCGAGGACCAACACCACAATCACGGCAAGAAAGACAGTCAATTCCCAAGTATTCATATTTATTACTTCCTTGACGTAAATTGTAGCAGGAAAAGCAGGATAAAGAAAGGCCGGACAGTACCTTCGTAACGACTTGAAAACCTATCAAAACAAGTTGTTCATTACTCATCGTTCTGATTCACAGGCAAGTTGTTTTTTCATTACTGATATTGTAGTTCAACCATTTTTTCTTGCTTTTACAGCAAATGGAATCACCTCTGATCTGACCAAGTCTGCAAAATCAGCTCAATGAGCCGTCAAAAAATGTCTGACCTTCCGAAGAGGATCAGACATGTTTCACGATAATGGTGGCCCAAGGCGGAATCGGACCGCCGACACCAGCATTTTCAGTGCTGTGCTCTGCCAACTGAGCTATCGGGCCATTTTCAAGCGCTTTGATATTCTAGCAAAGTGCTTTTGAATTATCAAGATAATGTTTCTCAAAAGAAAGGAATAATACGTATGTTCAGGCGATTCTTCGCAATTTTACATGTGGTCCTAAGCGGTTGATGATACACTATTGAGGTATGACTTACCGAGTGAATCTATCCGTTCATGATATCGTCGATGTCTTGTTAAGAAAAGGACATCTGGATACACGGATTTTCAATCAGTCCTCGATGCAGGAAGGTACGAGGCTCCACGCCCTGTATCAGAATGAGCAGGGCGCTGACTACATCTCCGAGTATGAGATGCGGTATATCTTTCCCTGCGATGAGTACCTTTTCTGTGTCACCGGAAAGGCGGATGGCATCCTCATCGCCAAGGATGGCTCACTCACCGTGGAGGAGATTAAGACCACGGTCGCAGATCTCGATGAATTCTATCAGGATCACGGGGAATGGCATCTCGCTCAGGCTCTCTTCTATGCCTTCATGCTCGCCAAGGAGAAAAACCGCTCTTCTGTCAATGTCCGTCTGACCTATCTGAGGCAAGGCAACTATCATATTCGGAAGCACATCGACAAAACCTATTCTTTTGCTGAGCTGGATGCGTATACGAGCAGCCTCATCCTCCGTTACGTTCAGTATATGAAGGAGGTCCGTCAATTCAAGGTCGAGCGGGATGAATCCTGCAAGGATTTGCCTTTCCCGTTCAAAGAGTACCGCAAAGGACAGAAGGAAATCGTCGACTTTGTCGAAAAGGCTGCTGATGAAAAGACGAACGTCTATCTGGAAGCTCCGACCGGGATTGGAAAGACGATCTCCACGCTCTACCCGCTCGTCCGACGATTCGGCTCGCATCAGGCAGATCTTGTCTTTTATCTCACGAGCAAAAATTCGATCAAGTCCATCGCCATGAATGCCCTTTCTCTCTTCATCCAGGAAGGGGCGAAGGCCAAAGCGATTGAGCTCACGGCACAGGAAGCGATCTGCTTCAATGACCGCATCGGTCACTGCAATCCCGATGAGTGTCCCTTTGCCAGGAACTATTATGACAAACTCCTGAATGCGATCTTCGATTTCCTTCATGAGGAATCTCTCTTCGATCGGAAAACCATCACCGCCTATTGCCTGAAGCATCAGCTCTGTCCGTTCCAGTTCCAACTCGACTTAGCGATGCACTGCGATGTTTTGGTCTGTGATTACACCTATGTATTCGATTTTCATGACCGGCTTTGTCTCGAAGAGGATGCCCTGAACGGAAAGAGAGCTTATCTTTTAGTCGACGAGTGCCACAATCTTCCTGACCGGGTCAGGGACATGTACTCGACTGAGGTGACCAAGAGTCAGTTTGCAGAAGCTCTGACCTATTGCGGAAACCATATCTTTGATCCCTTGCGCCAGAACATCCAATCTGCCATCTCCGCCATCGAGCACCTCTCCTTCGATTTAGAGGATGAGGAAGTGAAAAATGAGGGGGTCAGTTTGCTCTCAAAGCTTTCTGACGATCTTCTTTCTTCGCTCGGCTCGATCCTCACCGATGTCAAGGAAGTGCTTCGGAAGCAGCCTTCTCTCATCAGTGATCCGCTCTTAGAGTTCTTCTATGCAATCAACACCTTCGCTTATCTCGCCGGGCTGCTCAGCGATGAAACGTTAGGCAGCACTTTCCTCTGTTATCTGAGAATTGAGAAAGAGGCGATTGTCTCGATACGGATCGCTAATCTCGATGCTAAGCCGATCATTCGGAGTGCGGTTGAAAACTTCCAATCGACCTGCTTCTTCTCCGCGACGCTTTCTCCGAAAGAATACTACATTGACTTGCTCGGAGGCGATGTTCACGACAAGGATAGCCTTCTTGTTCTGCCTTCTCCTTTTCCGAAAGAAAACCGGAAAGTCTTTGTTGATACAAGCCTCTCTTTACGATATAAAGATAGGCGGCTCACTCTCTCGAAAGTCTATCAGGAGATCAAAGCTGCGCTTCAGTCCAAGGTAGGAAATTACTTCGTCTTCTGTCCTTCCTTTCAGTATCTGGAAAACCTTCGTTATCTCTTTGAAAACGATGAGGAAGGGCTAGACCTTGACCTCTATGTTCAGGAGAGAAGTATGAGGGAAGCTGACCGTGAAGTCTTCCTCTCCCATTTCCGAAGTGAGAATGAGCGGACGACGCTTGGCCTTGTTGTCCTAGGTGGCGTGTTCTCGGAAGGGATCGACCTGATCGGAGATCGGCTCATCGGAGCCATCATCGTCTCGATCGGGCTCCCGCAGATCGGCTTCGAACGCAATCGGCTGAAAGAGTACTACGATCAGGACGAGGAAGAAAAGAAGGGCTTTGCCTACGCATATGCTTATCCCGGCATCAACAAGGTGCTTCAGGCCTCAGGCCGAGTCATCCGCTCGGAAGAGGACAGAGGCTTCATCCTCTTCATCGACTCTCGTTATCGCCAAGGCCTCTATCAGGAGATCTTTGCAGAGTTATACCCCGATTGTCTTCGCCTGGTCTCGTTAAGTCAGCTGAAGACTCAGCTGCGGCTGTTCTGGAAGGAGAATCACGATGGATTTTGATCAAAAACATATGCGGAACTTCTGCGTCGTCGCCCACATCGATCACGGCAAATCGACGCTTTGTGACCGCATTCTGGAAAAGACAGGTGCGGTGGAGCTCCGCGAGCTTCAGCCTCAGCTTTTGGATGACATGGAGATCGAGCGAGAACGAGGCATCACCGTCAAGCTCAACGCCGTCTCAGCCACCTACAAAGCCAAGAATGGAGAGAGCTATCTCTTCAACCTGATCGACACGCCAGGCCACGTCGACTTCACCTACGAAGTCAGCCGTTCCTTAGGTGCCTGCGAAGGGGCTCTGCTTTTAGTGGATGCCACTCAAGGCGTTCAGGCTCAGACCTTAGCAAACGGCTATCTTGCCATCGATAACGGATTGACCATCCTTCCGGTCATCAATAAGGTTGATCTTCCGAGCGCCAATGTGGAGCGCTGTCAGCTCGAGCTGATCGACACCCTCTCCTTGGATCCGGATAAAGCGGTCAGCGTCTCCGCCAAGACCGGCTTTGGCGTCGATGAATTGCTCGAGCATATCGTGAGCGATCTGCCCGCCCCGAAGGGCAGCTCCGATGCGCCGCTTCAGGCCCTGATCTTCGATTCCAAGTTTGACTCCTATCGAGGTGTCATCGTCATGATCCGCATCTTTGAAGGCACGGTCAATATCGGCGATATGATTCGGCTGATGGCAAACGGGAACATCTATCAGGTGACGGAGCTTGGCATCCGGACACCGAAGGAACAGAAGATCAATTCCCTCAAGGCCGGAGAGGTCGGATATCTCGCCGCTTCCATCAAAAACATCAAGGATGTCGAAGTCGGCGATACGATCACCAACAAGGATCGGCCTTGTTCGCATGCGCTGAAAGGCTACCGCAAGACGCAGCCGATGGTTTTCGCCGGCTTCTATCCCAGCGACAACCGGGATTTTGAAAATCTTCACAGTGCGTTAGATAAGCTCTCCCTCAACGATTCCGCACTCGTTTATGAGCCGGAAACCTCGGTTGCCTTAGGATCCGGTTTCCGCTGTGGCTTTCTCGGATTGTTACATCTTGAGGTTGTGCAGGAGCGGTTAGAGCAGGAGTTTGATCTCGACATCATGGCGACCGCCCCGTCTGTCGTCTACGAGGTGACTTTCAATGACGATCATGTCGAGATGATTCAGAACCCGGCGGATTTTCCGAGGGACAGGACGCTTGTCAAAGAGACAAAGGAGCCTTTTGCTAAGGTTTCCGTCATGGTGCCGAAAGATTATACCGGCAACGTCATGACTCTCTGCCAGAACCGAAGAGGCGAATACATCGACATGGTCTATGTCGATGAGACGAGAGTAACGTTGCACTACAACATGCCGCTAAGCGAGATCGTCTTCGATTTCTTCGACCGGCTGAAATCGGTCTCCCAAGGCTACGCCTCCTTAGACTATGAGCTGCTTGGCTATCGTGCCAGCGATGTTGTCCGCTTGGACATCATGCTCAACGGGGAGATCGTCGATGCCTTGACGACCGTCATTTTCCGAGGAACGGCCTATCCGCGGGCGAGAGCCATCGTCGACAAGCTCAAGGATGTCATCCCTAAGCAGCAGTTTGAGATTCCTGTCCAGGCCTGCATCGGAGGAAAGATCATTGCAAGATCCGATATCAAAGCCGTCCGAAAGGACGTCTTGGCTAAGTGCTACGGTGGAGATATCTCCCGAAAGAGAAAGCTTTTGGAAAAGCAGAAGAAGGGAAAGAAGCGAATGAAGGAATTCGGCAAGGTCTCGGTCCCTCAGGAAGCCTTCATTGCGATGCTCACTGTGGATGAGAACCAAAACTAGTTTTGAATTAGTATTTGGTATATAATGGACGTATGTTGAAAACGGATGAAGGCCGTCGCTTCAGCGACGACTGCTACGCCACAAAAGATGAGGCAAAAGCGGTCTACAATCTCGATGATATCTCGGCTGTCTGGGAAAAAGTCCTGAATTACCGTTCGTTTTATGATGCGGAGACGGATCTGATCGACAGCGATCAAAGCCACTATAAAATCTGCCTCACCAAGAAGATCCTCTCTCTTTCCTACCGCCTGCAATCCGCCTACCTCAACGACTACCTCACTTATATTGCTCTTTCGCCGGAGGCGAAAGCCGACTATGCCTTGGAGAAGAAAATCTTCGGCATCAAAGTGACCGCCCGTTTTTTAGGTATCCGGCTTCCCGAAACGATGGCGGAGAAGATCGCCAAAGGAAAGATGGAGAGCATCGCCCCCGAGCTTTTTGCTCTGAAGGCTTATGCGGATACGTTAAGCTATGCCTTCTCTCTATCCTCACTGACGATCGCCGATATTGAAAATATCAACAAATCGCTCTCCGGAGAAGATCGAGAGAGCAAAGCGAAATACCGAGAAGCTCTTTCTCATGACTTAAACCCGCTGAAAGCTCCTGAGAGCAAAGATATCCCGATGCATCTTAGCGCACTGCTTGCCTCGTTAGAAGATGAGGATATCCCTTTGCTATTACGTGCACTATCCATCCTTTATGTCTTTTCCTATCTCCGTCCTTTTGAGCTTGGCAACGAAGCGACAGGGGCTCTTGTCGCCAAGACATTCTTGAAGAATCACGGGCTTGGCATCATCGGATTCTGCCTGGATTTCGAATCGATCGCCTTCGCTCAGTCTAGCGCCTTCTTTCAGCGTTTGAAACAGACTGAAGATACGTTGGATCTAACGTATTTTCTTTTTAGCATCTTACCGTATTTTCAGAGTATGGAAGAAGAGCATCAGGCGAAGATGAAGGAGCTTCAGAAGAGGAAAGAGACAGTTTCTGAAACCGCAAGCGAGGCGCTTCCGAAGATGGGACAGGAGGTTCCGCTTCTTGAAACATTGACGTATGCTCTTCCTAGTTTCCCCCACGATGTCCCTTCCGAGGAGATTGAGGAGACGGCTAGCAAGCTCATGGAAGTTCATCCTCACCTAAAAAGGAAGCAGGCTCACTTCTACGCCGGCCACTGCACCATCGGCCTTCACTACACCATCGAGCAGTTCAAAGCCTGTGAGCACAGCGTCTATGAGACGGCCAGGACCAGCATGGAAGATCTCGCCAAACGAGGTTTCTATAAAAAAGAGCAGATCGGCAAGAAGTTTGTCTACACTCCGATTCCGTTCAAGGATGAGGAGTAGTTTGTTTTTTCTTCATGGATCAGGATATCCGGTCGCTCTATCTGCACCTTCCGTTCTGCGAGAGAATCTGCGCCTATTGTGATTTCCCGAAGGTTCTTGCACATTCCCTTTCGCAAGGGGGTTATTTCCATGCGCTTTTTGCCGAGATCTCAGCCACCTGTATTCCTGACGATAGCTTAGATACCATCTACATCGGCGGAGGAACACCGACAGCAGTAAAGACACCTCTTCTTGCTGCGCTTCTCTCTTACCTTCACCTTCACTTTCCTTCCGTCAAAGAGTTCGCCATCGAAGCCAATCCGGAATCTCTCACTCAGGAAAAAATTCATCTCTGCCAGGAAAACGGGGTCAACCGGATTTCCTTGGGGGCACAAAGTGCAGATGATAACACACTGAAGATGCTCAATCGGAACCATACTGTCAACGATATCAAAGCGGCCGTAAATCGGCTGCAGAAAAACGGGTTTGAGAATTATAATCTCGATTTTATCTATGGGCTTCCTTCGATGACAATGGAGGATCTTGATCGGGATCTTGATTTTGCTTTCTCTCTTTTTCCCAAGCACCTCTCCTTCTACGCCCTGCAGGTTGAGGAAGGGACGCTCTTCGGCGTGAAGAAGGCGAAGGCGGAAAGCGATGATATGATGGCGCTTGAGTACCGGCATCTCTTAAGCCGATTGGAGGAGAGAGGCTTCTTACGCTATGAGGTTGCTAACTTTGCAAAACCTGGCTATGAATCCTTGCACAACCTCACTTACTGGCACGATGAGCCTTATTATGCCTGTGGGCTCGGAGCAGCTTCCTATGCAAACCATATCCGGAAGATCAACACGAAGAGCATCACAGACTACATTCAATGTAAAAACAACTATACTTCGGAGAAAATCAGCAAGAACATGGAAGAATTTGAATTCCTAATGTTGAATTTACGTCTTGTAAAAGGCTTTTCATTATCGGAGTTCGAAGCGAGGTTCCATCATCCTTTCGTAAGCAGCTACTTCGATCGCATCGGAAAAGTCAAAGATAAAGTAGAGATCAGCGACGGTTGCTTCCGCATCAAAAAAGAGCACCTCTACATCATGGATTCTATCCTTTTGGATCTGCTTCCTGATCCGGACTGACAAAAAGAAGAGTGAACCTTCGCTTCTCTGTTTCTGATTGTCTGATTCGGCAACCCGCCAGGTTGCTTTTTTTAGGAGAACTTATGGAATTGAATGGATTAAGGGAACAAGCGAGGTGGGATGACTCGTTTCCGGAAGAGGATATTGTCCGCTGGCTGAAGAGGAACTGCGTGAGGAGCATCGCAAGGTTATATTATCGATGTGTCAACCGGCTTACCTTCTCTCATGCTGATATGAAGATAGGCTTCTCCCAAAGCAAAACGAATAAGATCTTAAATCGGAAACTTCTTCCTCCCGAGTGGAAACGTGACACCTCAGAGGAACGCTTTGACCTGAGGAGCATCAAATTGATCCTCTTGACGATGGAGAACATGGAGGATGAGCAGGAGGAGAAGATACTCTGGGACACGTATTTTCTTCCGGATCTAAGCATCTCTCATCCTATCGATTATTCCCGAGGTGGGATGGAACATGCTTTAGATCGGGCGACGGAGCATTTCTGTGAAGCGATCCTGCTTGAGGAGATACAGGAGAAGACGTTCCTTCTCTCCTTGGAACTGATCGATCGGATTTAGCTTCTCAAGGACAATAGTTGAGTGAAGGGAGAGTTTCCTATGGAGACAAAACGTACTTTCTTAAAGGAGGAGGGAATCGCGCTTTTCGAGGCTATCCTGATCTTCTTCTCTCTTGTTCTTCTACCGAAGAACCGATTGTATGGAATCGTCATGGCTCTGGTCCAGTTCTTTGCTTCTGTCTTTGCTTTATACCAATATCACAAAGATAAGAAAAAGAAAGAACGTCAGCTAGTTAAGCTTTCCTTCCTCTCCTGCTTTCTTTCCGGCATCGACTCGGGTTCGCCCTGTCAGAAAAGCTACGACAATGCGTGCCGATTCCTCATCGGGTACCAAGAAGTTCCGGGCTTTGAGGAAGCTCTTTCCGCACCGGAACACTTGGATCTGGGAACGTATCAGGAATATTTCAGCTATGCGATCGCCAAGGAAAAAGAAAATGAAGTTCATCTTCATGACTTTCAGCTTCTCTGCGAGCAGCTGGAAGATCAGCTATCCGCCAAAGAAGAGGAGCAGAAGCATCAGCAGCGAGAGGAGAAGAAAAACAGTGTGTTCATGCTTCTTCTCTTTGCTCTTGCCGACACACTCTTTGCCCTTTATCCGATGCTGAAGGAGATGACAGACACTCTGGCGTTCAATACATTAGGTCTTCTTTCTCTTGCCCTGATCTACCCCGGAGTCTATCTTGTCCAAACCACGATAGGAACAAAGAGAGATGAATAAACTGAAAGAACTGTTATCTTGCCTAAAGCAGAAAGAAAAGAAGACACCGGAGAAAAAAGGATTCGATCGGTTCTTTCTTGCCTGTCTCCTAGGTGGAATCTTTTGCGGCTTTTCCCTCTCCTATCTGACAAAACAATATCTCTTCTTTCCGTTTCTGCTCTGTGTTTTCCTGCTATTAGGCACCCTATTAGGTTCCTCTTTCCCGGCGGGAAAGAAGGAAAAACAGAAGCAGGAAAGACAAGGAGAACTTTCGCTTTTCTATCAGCATTTGCTCTATTATTCCTACCTTGAAGATGACATGAAAACAGGCATGGAAAAAGCTATCGATAGCCTTGGCATCTCCCAGCTGAAAGATGAGCTGGTTCTGTATCAGGAGAGCGGATATAAGGACAATCCTCCTTTGACTTTCCTTCATACCAGAGAGGAGGTTCTCCTGATCGACCTGATCCGAAGGCAGCTCTTCAGCGAGGACGAAGATCCGAAATCATCTCTGAGGAAGATGAATGTGCTCTGGAAAAAATATGAAAAACAGCTGGAGCCGAAAAGGGAAACAATCTCTTCGGATCTTATCATCCTTCTTTTCTCCTTCCTGTTTCTGTTCAGCATCGGGATCAGCCTCATCCAGTATGCGCCATCTAAGACTTGATCTGCTTGTCCTGCTTTTCTCGTTTCCGCTTGTTCACGATCTTCTGGTCCAAGCGGAATTTCAAGCTCTTGTTCCCTCGCAGGTCAAAATCGTCGAAGCGAACCTTGATCACGAAAAGAAAGGCGGAGAAGGGCTTGACTCCCGCATCCGTTTCATCGATTGTGACGATGAGAAAACAGCCCAGTTCCTAGAATATGAGCTCTATTTTGTAACCCCATGCGTCACGCAAGAAGGACATCCGAAAATTCAGCTGAAGTACTCTCGTAAAAGCAGAAGATAAGTACTATACTATCATCGCTTATCGACAAATGAGGTACACATTATGGATTTATTTTCGGATTTAGAGAGAAGAGGGCTTCTGGACAACTTTTCCGACAAGGAAAAAATACAGGAGCTTCTGAAAACCAAACAGACAGTCTATTGCGGATTTGATCCCAGCGCCAAATCCCTTCAGCTCGGAAACTTCATCATGATCACCATCCTTCAGCGGTTCCAGAAGGCCGGACATCGGGTCATCGCCATGCTCGGCGGTGCCACTGGCATGATCGGCGATCCTTCCGGAAAGAAGGCGGAGCGTCAATTCCTGACTCCCGATCAGGTTCAGGGAAACGTTGAAGCCATCCGAAAACAGCTTGGCAAGTACATCGATACTTCCGATCCAGAAAGAGGTCTGATTCTCAACAACTATGACTGGTGGAGCAAAATCAACATCATCTCCTTCCTCAGGGATTACGGAAAGAACTTCCAGATCGGATACATGCTCGCCAAAGACATTGTCAAGAGCCGTCTTGAGGTCGGTATCTCCTTTGCCGAGTTCTCCTATATGACGCTCCAGGCCGGAGATTTCGACAGGCTTTATCAGGATTACGGTTGCTCGATGCAGTTCGGTGGCGGAGATCAATGGGGCAACCTCACAACCGCCCTTGACTTCGTGCGGAAGAAGGAAGGAAATGACGTCAACGCTGAAGTCTTCTCCTTCAAGCTCATCACCGACTCTCAGGGTAGAAAATTCGGAAAGAGCGAAGGCGGAGCCCTCTATCTCGACCCGACTATGACGAGTCCGTATCACATCTATCAGTACTTCATGAACGTCTCCGATGCCGATGTCTTACGCTATCTTTACATCTTCGATGACCGCGAAATTGAGGAGATCAACCATATCTATGAAGAGCATATGGAGCATCCGGAGCAGAGGAATGGTCAGAGAGAGCTCGCCAGAGTCATCGTCACGAAGCTTCATGGCGCCGATGTCGCCGAAGAGTGCAGAAAGATGTCTGTCGCTCTCTTCACCGATGATCTCACCGGTCTAAATGCCGCAGATCTTGCAGAGCTCACCGATGGTCTGAAGCTTGTCCATGCGACTGAGGATATGCCGCTTCTTGATGCCCTCATCGCACTCTCGTTAGCTTCCTCCAAGAGAGAGGCAAGAGAGTTTGTGACATCCGGAGCCGTCAAAGTCAACGGAGAGAAGATTGTCGATCTTGATGCCGCCGTGAAAAAAGAGAACGCCTTGGATGGCGGCTATGTCTTCATCAAGCGAGGCAAAAAGCTTTACGCCGTCCTACAGTTCTGATTCAGGATTGTCGTAAGAAGCTTAGAATCGGTTCGCAGACAGCCTGATTGTAAGGATACATCTTAACCCGGTTGAGGGACTTGATAAACATCTCCTTCTTCCGGGTTTTTTCCGTCTCATCCGGAAGGGATGCTATCTCCTGATAACGCTTCAGGGCTGCTTCGTAATTGTGATAGCCGTCTGAGGTGATGAGGCTGTTGTGCCCTCCTTCCTTCTGAAGGAAGAGGCTGACATTGCTCTGGGGATGTTTCTGATAATAATGAGAGATTGAAGCCGAAAACGGAACAAGAGGATCATCCTCAGCGTGAAGGGTGAGGATCTTCGTCGCCTGGTTCTTTTTCGGTCCTCGTGTCGCCTTGAGCAGATGACGTCTTCCCAATAAAAGGAAATAGCAAAGACGATCCAGCGGAAGGATTGAGCGGTAGAGCGCCGGCTTCTTCATCTCCAAAAGTTGATTCCCGGCTTGAATCGGATCGACAGGTCCAGATCGCAGCACGGCTTTCTGAATCTCAGGATGGTTCTTCAAAGCACCACAGGCGCAATAAGCGCCCCAGGAATGTCCGTAAAGTATCAAGGGCAGACCTTGATTCAGGTTTCGTTTTTCCACATCACGGATGACATTCTCAAGCACATAGATACCGTTTGCCAAGGAGACCTGAGATGCTCCCTCTGAGAGTCCGACACCATACTGATCGAATGCCAGAACCAGATATCCGTTCTGACAGAGCAAAGCGATATCAGCAAGATACTGGATGTGAGTTCCGAAGAATCCGTGGGAAAGAAGGATGAAACCTAAGAACGTATCTCTGCCTTTTTCCTGATAGAGATATCCGCGGATCGCTTTGCCGTAATAGCCGGTCTGATAGGGAGAGCGCTTAAGCCAGCTCTCATAATCCTCATAACGGAGGTAACAGGGATTGTCCGGATCGTTTCCGCGAGTACCGAAAAGTTTCTTCTGGAAGAGAAAGACGATCAGAAGGACATAGAGGAAGTAACAGAAGAACAGACCGATAAAAACATACAGCGTGATGAAGAATGCCTGCATTTTCAAGTTCCTTCTAAGTATTATAAAGTCAGAAAGACGGAAAGGAAAGCAAAGTGTCATCAAATAATTAGCACTCAATACTTGAAAGTGCTAATTTTATGTCTATAATAATAATGTACCCTAAAGGAGGTAAACTTTATGGCAGAACAAGAACAGAAATATACGACGAAAGTCATCGAAGCCATCAACCGCGGAATGGAGTTAGCCAAAGACCATTCTGCTCCTTCCTTTGATGTGCCTTATCTGCTTCGTGCCCTCTATGATCAGGATGAATCCTTCTATGTGAATGCCCTGAAAAAGCTGGATATCGACGTCAAGGAAGTCTCTCAGACAATCGACAGTTTCATCAACGATTCGGTCAAGACCACATCGAGCAGCGAGCCTCAGTCTTCCAGCGACGTTCAGAACATGCTTTACCGTGCCACCAAATATGAAAAGGATATGGGCGATGAATACATGTCCGTCGAGCATCTGCTGTTAGCACAGTTTGACACGCATCATTCTCTGGTGCAGCGACTGAGCCAAATCGCTGGTTACAGCAAGGATAACTTCAGCAAGGCGATTCAGGCGATCCGTGGAGGAAACCACGTCACCAGCGACAACCCGGAAGCGCAGTATGAGGCTTTAAAGAAATACGGAAGAGATCTCGTTTCCGATGTCGCTTCCGGCAAGATTGATCCGGTCATCGGAAGAGATGAGGAAATCCGTCGGGTGATGGAGATCCTTTCTCGCAAGAGCAAGAACAACCCCGTTCTCATCGGAGATCCCGGTGTCGGAAAAACCGCCGTTGTCGAAGGCCTGGCTTGGCGAATCTTCAAAGGCGATGTGCCCGAGACCTTGAAGGACAAGACCATCTGGGAGCTTGATATCGGCTCTTTGATCGCCGGAGCAAAATACCGTGGCGAGTTTGAGGAAAGACTCAAGGCCGTCATGAAGGAAGTCGCTAAATCGGAAGGCAGGATCATTCTTTTCATCGATGAAATCCACACGCTGATCGGTGCTGGTGCCGGAGGAGAGTCTTCTCTCGATGCCGCCAACATCCTCAAGCCGATGTTGGCCAGAGGCGAATTACACTGCATCGGTGCGACGACGCTCAACGAGTACCGCAAGTACATCGAAAAGGATCCAGCTTTTGCCAGACGTATGCAGAAAGTCCTGATCGATGAGCCTTCCGTCGAGGATGCCATTGCGATTCTCCGCGGCATCAAGGACCGGTATGAGCAGCACCACGGGGTTGAGATCTCCGATGATGCCATCATCGCCGCCGTCACGCTCTCCAAGCGCTATATCACTGACCGCTTCCTTCCCGATAAGGCGATTGACCTCATCGATGAAGCCTGCGCCAAGGTCAGGATGCAGATCGATACGATGCCGGAGGAGCTTGATGAAGTCAGCCGGAAACTTCTGCAGCTGCAGATCGAAAAGGTCTCGCTGAAAAAGGATACTTCCGAGTCGGCTCAGGCCCGTCTTGCCGAGATGGAGAAGGAAATGGCTGAGCTTCAGAACCGCAAGGATGAGCTCACCATCCAGTGGAAGAATGAGAAGGGTCAGGCCGAGAAGCAGAAAGAACTCAAAAAACAGCTCGATATTGCCTCTCTGAACCTTGAGAAAGCGATGCAGGATGCGGATTATACCACGGCAGCCAAGCTGCAGAATATGGACATTCCGGATCTTAAGGAGAAGCTTAGCAAAGCCAAGGAGGAGACCAAGAACAGCACGCTCTTAAGTGATTCGGTCACCGATGAGACGGTCGCTCAGGTCATCTCCGCTCAGACCGGAATTCCGGTCAGCAAGCTGACGAAGAGCGAATCCCAGAAGATCCTCACCCTCAAGGACGAGCTCGCCAAGCGGGTCATCGGACAGGATGAGGCTCTGACACAGATCTCCGATTCCATCATCCGCAGCCGCGCCGGGTTAAGCGACAGCAACCGACCGATCGGCAGCTTCCTCTTCTTAGGTCCTACCGGTGTCGGTAAGACGGAGGTGGCGAAAGCTTTGGCAGAGCAGCTCTTTGATTCAGAAAAGCAGATCGTCCGGATCGATATGTCGGAATATATGGAGAAGGAGTCTGTCTCTCGTCTTGTCGGAGCTGCGCCGGGCTATGTCGGTTACGAGGAAGGCGGTCAGCTGACGGAGGCTGTGCGACGGAAGCCTTATTCGATCGTCCTCTTCGATGAAATCGAGAAGGCGCATCCGGATGTCTTCAACATCCTGCTTCAGGTTCTCGATGACGGCCGTCTTACCGATGGTCAGGGAAGGACAGTCGACTTCACCAACACCATCATCATCATGACCTCTAACCTTGGAAGCGAATACCTGCTTGACGGAAACACGAAGGTTCAGAAAGACCGCGTCATGTCTCTGCTCAAGACGAAGTTCAGACCGGAGTTCCTCAATCGGATCGATGAGATCGTCATGTTCAACTCTCTGACGGAAGCCGTCATCGACAAGATCATCGAGAAGTTCCTCTATCAGCTCTCCGATAGGCTGGAGAGAAAAGGTGTCCACTTCACCTATGACAGCAAGGCGGTGAATTCAATCCACCAAAACGCCTACGATGAAACCTATGGTGCGAGACCGATCCGCCGTTACATCCAGTCCTTTGTCGAGACACCGATCGCTTCTAAGCTCATCGGCGGCGAGATCGATAAGGAAGTTTCGCTGAGCGCGGATGATCGTGGGCTTGTCATCCATACAGACCGCTGATTCTGATCGTCACTTAAAAAACCTCTCATCGGATGTTCAAAAAACCGACTGAGAGGTTTTTGTGTTCTTTCAGGAAAAATCAGGCAGTCTGATTCGATTTTGTCTTCGGTTTCTCTACCTTCATCCGTTTCCGACCGAAGGGACAGAAAGAGAGGAACGGGCAGCTCTCACACTCAGGATGCAAGGCATGACAGATGTTCCGTCCGAAGAGGATCAGCTGGCGATGAAGGTGGATCGCATGATAGCCTTGGAAAAGCTTCTCCAGCCGTTCTTCCGTCTTCTCCGGGCTCGTCTTTTCTTTGACGATGCCAAGACGGGCGGAGACACGGTGGACGTGAGTATCGACTGGAATGTAAGGAAAGTCATAGAGTTCTGCTAAGACGACGCTTGCGGTCTTGTGTCCGCAGCCGGGGAGCAAGACGAGCTTCTCTCTGTCTTTCGGCAGGGTTCCATTATAATCTTCCACTAAGATCTTCGCACTCTGAATCAGATAGCCGGCTTTGGCGTTAGATAGTCCGACCGCTTTGATGCAGGAGAGAATCTCCGCTCTGTTCTCTTCCCGGTAACCGTCAAGCATCGGAAAGCGGGCAAAAAGCTTCTCGGTGGCCTGATTGACAGAGCGGTCTGTCGCCTGAGCGGAGAGAATCGTTGCAAAAAGGAGCTGCCAGTCCTTCTGATAATGAAGGAAGGTCTCAGTCTTGGGATAGAGCAGTTGCAAAGTAGACGCGATAAAGGGGATATGCTCACTTATCGCCATGATAGGTCCAATCGTTGGCGTTGAGGAATTCCTGAATCCGTTCGTTGCGTCTGGTATCTTCGTTGACGGTCGAAGAGCCTAACTCTTCTCGCGATTTTCCTCTTTCCATCTCTAGGATCAGCTTATCGGCTTTCGAGAAATTGATGTTGCCGTTTGCTGTCATGGACTTCTCAATCGCCTCCTTGATCATGCCTTCGCTGGCGCCGTTTCTCAACCAGCTCGTGATGCGGTCGCGGTCAAAGGGGGAGAGCGTGGACTGAGTCATCTGCTCAATCTCGGTGTAGAGGTTGGTGCCGGAGGAGAGGTTGGCTTTCTCCCGGCGGAAGGAAAGGTCTTTGACAACATCGTCAAAGAGTTTCTCCTTGAAGCGGGAGATAGAGGAAGAGAAGCTTCCTTTCTCCATCCTGAGCTCGATGATGCCTTTGTTGCAGAGTCCGCTTAGGGCGCTGTCGATATCCTCTTTCCGGATGGTCATATAGGAGGATAAGATCTCTGGAGTAAGCATTGTCTTCTCGTCGATGGAGAGGATCGAATCGGCTAAGAAGACGATCATCGTCTCGACTTCGTTGAGGCCATATTCTTTATATTTCTTGATGAGGATGCTCTTCCAGTCAAGGTCTTGGATGCTGATGTTCATGTCGTTATCTCCTGTCTTAGTCAAACATAATCCATCTCGTCAGAAAGGGCAAGGGCTTCGATCATCTCGGCCCGATGACTGGATGGGCACTTCTCGAGCTCCTCTCTGATCTTCTGGGGTTTGAGCTGGTGGATCAGATCCTGATGAAGCAGAAGAGATTTTTTTGTCATTTTATCAAATGTGAAATCAAAGGTGTAAGCGAAGCGGTAAGCCCGGAGAATCCTAAGCGGGTCTTCGATCAGCCGTTTGTCGGGATCGCCGATGATGCGGATGATGTGATTTTTAAGATCGGAAAGACCAAATTGCGTCGGATCAAGCACCTCGAGATCGGAGTTTGCATAAAGGGCGTTGATGGTGAAATCCCGCCTTTTGCTATCCTCACTCATATCTGTGATGAAGGCGACTTTCGAAGGGTGACGGAAATCGAGATAACCTTCTTCCTTACGGAAGGCAGCGATGGTGATATGAAGGCCTCTCTCTTTGAAAGATAGAGTGCCGTATCCGGTGACATAATTGCCCTTCGGAAAGAGAGGAACGAAGGAATCCGGGTGCAGCGGAGTCGCAAAATCCATGTCAGAAGAGGTGCGGCCAAGCAGAGTATCGCGCACGAAACCTCCGATCAGATAGGTGTTTTCTTTCCCTAAAATCGACTGAATCTCAATGAATTCTGATAAAAAAGGTTCTTTTAATATCAATTTCATAAAAAATACCGTCTTTTGAGAAGACGGCATTATGTCCTTACCGACAGAAGTTTACTTGTTGACCAGATCCTTGAGGGTCTTGGATGGCTTGAACTTCACGGCCTTGGAGGCTGGGATGTCAATCTTCTCATTCGGATTGGAGGGGTTGACGCCGGTTCTTGCCGGACGCTCGACGAGTGTGAAGACACCGAATCCAGCGATCTTGACGGTGCCATAGTCACCATCGACTAAGCCCTGAGCGATGGAAGCGAAAACTCTCTCAATGTCCTTCAGAGCTTCACCCTTCGGTAAACGGCCATCCTTGGCTAACTGTTCAGCTAAATCTTCCTTTGTAAGAACTGCTTTCTTCTCTGCCATAGTTTTTGTCCTTCCTTTCCGGATAAAAGATTATCATAGGCTTCCGAAAAATGCAATAAACAAGGGAATATTTCACATTCTGACACAGGGGCCTTCTGATGGATGCCCGCCACCGGTCTGTCAAGAATTTTTTTCGTTTCTTTTTGAAGTTGTCGAGAAAGCAAAAAACTCTGACCGTTCAGAGCCAGAGTTTCAATTCGGCCATCGTTTACTTGAGGATCTGGGAGATATCGTCCCTCTTGGAGCGGATGAAGAGGCGGATCGGGCAGTTGTCGAATCCGAACTGCCCGCGGATGACGTTTTCGAGATAGCGCTGGTAGGAGAAATGGAAGTAGTTGGGGTTGTTGCAGAAGATGATGAAGGTCGGCGGAACATCCTTCGTCTGAGTCGCATAGGAGATGCGGAGACGGCCTCCGTTGAAGTCAGGGGCCTCGTTGTCCATCTGAGCCTTCATGATGACAGAGTTGAGCAGAGAGGAAGGGACGGTCTTGTGAAGGTTCTGGTCGACCGCTTCCAGGGTGTCGAAGATGCGCTGGATGTTGTTTCCGGTCAGCGCGGAGCAGAAGACGATCGGGGCATAATCGAGGAACTTGAAGTAAGCCTTGATCTCCTTGGTGAAGTTCTGCTGATCTTTCTCGCCGTGGGAGTGAAGATCCCACTTGTTGACGATGATGATGACCGGCTTGCCGTTATCTAAAGCGTAGCTGGAAACATGGACATCCTGGCTGACTAACCCTTCGCTAGCATCGATGATGAGAAGGCAGATATCCGCTCTTCTGGCAGCATCCGCAGAGCGGATGACTGAGAACTTGTCGAGGTCGTCCTGGACCTTGCCCGGCCGCTTGATGCCTGCAGTGTCGATCATGACAAACTTCTTGCCGTCGCGGGTAAACCGGATATCGACGGAATCTCTCGTCGTTCCCGACTGTGGGGAGACGATGACGCGATCATAGCCGATGATCTTGTTGGCTAAAGAGGACTTTCCGACGTTTGGTCTACCTAAGAAGGCAAACGTCAAGGCGCCTTCATAGGACTCTCTCGGTTTCTTCGGAAGCCGTTTGGTCACCTCGTCAAGCAGGTCGCCAAGTCCGACCCCGTGCTCGGCGGAGATTGGGAAAGGATCGCCGAATCCTAAGGCGTAGAACTCGTAGCTTTCTCCGATCAGAGTGAGATCGTCGATTTTGTTGACCGCTAAAATGACCTTATCCGAAAAGCGGCGGAGATGCTCAGCGACATAGCGGTCGTTGGCGGAGAGACCGGCTCTCCCGTCGACGGTGAAGATGATGACATCCGCCTCTTCGCACCCGGCTTCGACCTGGTTCTGAACTTCCTTCTGAAAGGGGATGTTCTCGCCGGTCAGTCCGCCGGTGTCGATGATGGTGAACGTCTTGTCAAGCCAGTGCCCCTGACCGTAATTGCGGTCACGGGTGATGCCGTATTGCTTCCCTGTGATTTCCTTCTTATCATCCGTCAAGCGGTTGAACAGGGTGGATTTCCCGCTGCTTGGTGCGCCGACTAAGGCGATAGTTCCGAAATTTTCCATAGAATACCAACTTTCTGTATCACTGCCGCTTCGCTTTTGCGGCAGCGAAGAGTTCTAAAATCTTCTCGACCTCTTGCTCGATGGTCAGATCCGAAGTGTCAAGGCGGATCGAGTCTGGAGCCGGGCATAAGGGAGAGACTGCGCGGTGGGAGTCAATATCATCGCGCCTCTTGAGATCGGCTTCAATCTCAGCAAGTGTCATCGAAGAACCTTTCTGCTGCTCTTCCAGATAACGTCTCTTGGCTCTGGCTTCCACCGAAGCGACCTGAAACACTTTCAGGGTCGCAAAGGGTAAGACGACCGTGCCGATATCTCTGCCGTCCATGACGACGGAATCATGCATAGCCATCTCCTGCTGAAGCTTGACGAGGTGTTCTCTGACTTCCTTGTGGGCACAGGCGTAGCTGACAAGCGAGGTGACATCCTGCTCTCTGACCCGCTTGGTGACATCCTTCCCGTTGAGGAAGATATGACCATCCCGATCCTCGTTCATGGTGAAGGTGCCAAGCAGTGTTTTCGCCTCCTCCCTGGATTTGGTATCGAGGCCTTTTTCCATCATCAGCAAGGTGAAAGCCCGATACATAGCTCCGGTGTCAACATAGAGGAATCCGAGCCTTTCAGCGACGATTTTGGCAGCGGTCGATTTCCCGCTGGCTGCCGGGCCATCGATGGCGATCTGATATGTTTTCATTGATTAAATGCTCCTGAGATGACGGCGATCAGCAGTGTGGCGACGGTGACGACCATAAGGACGATCAGAACCCAGGCCAAGATCTTGAGAGAGAACGCCCTGCGGGCTCTTCTTTCCTCTCTCTTGCGGTGGAAGTAACGGGACTTCACCTCTTTGGCCCTCGCCAAGGAAACAGAGGAAGTGTTCTCCTTCATCAGCTCATCGATCGAAAGAGAAAGCGTGGTCCTTTTGATGACCTGGTCCGGTTCTTTCTTCACGGGCTGTTTCGTAACGGTAGATGGCACATCAAAGGAATAATTGTCCATTTCGGAGATCTTCTTCCGCAGTGCCTGGTAACGTTCTACTCTTGATCGGTTCACGGTGATTGCTTTTTACCCTACCTATTATATCGGAAACCGAATTCCTTTGGGAGAGTTGGGATAAAAACATTGTATTTCCAAGCGCATTTTTATAAAATATATATCATATGCCGCGATAGCTCAGTTGGTAGAGCAACTGATTCGTAATCAGTAGGTCGTAGGTTCAATTCCTATTCGCGGCACCATCTAGCAAACACGATGGCTGTCTCCTGACAAAATCCAGGAAGCAGCCATTTTTCCGTTTGAATTAGGACTTTTCGATACCAATAGCCTAGATAAAGGTGACATTCCGTATGCCGATACTGAATGGCATTGGCCGAAGAACAACGTCGCCTATGTCATCTGCGCCGAGAACTGCGCCATCAGAAATAGCCGCCTATCTTCCTTTGTGCCGGGAAAGTTCTACTCGCTTGGAGAAAAGAAGCAGATGTTTCGCTACCGACAATGATATTTCAGGGTTTATCAATATTTTAAGGAAAAAAAGTATCTATGATAAGGATAATTTGTTTCAGTGCTACAAGTTCAACACGCTTGAAACTTGTCCACAAATATGTGAAAAACGGGTAATAGTGATACACAAAGGTACTTCAGTATAGATAATCCAACTGAATCGGCAAAACAAACAGAGATAAAACTGATCATCGCTGATATTCTTGAAGCCTGTAAAAACCCCAAACCGAAAACAAAGATATCGATGTATTTTTACAGATAAATTTACCAGAATATCGTGAATTCATTTAAGCTTTTGATAGACAGCAAATAAAAACGCTATCAAAGAGCTACGGAGAAGCATCATAAAATATTCGTTATGTGAAAAGATAATGTGGCATTCCTTTGGAATACGGAACTCATTTTAGGCAGAGATGAAAGCGAACACACGATGATATATCATCGATGCAGACTTTGCGCCTTAGGCAAATAAGAACATCACCAGGAATTGATACCATATATGTGTGCGCTAGATTATGAGATTATCGCTCTGCTGGGCGGTGTCCTAAAAAGAAAAGGGACAATAGGTACCGGTGCAGATTGCTGCGATTCTTATGTATGTAAAAAAGATTCGAAGTGGGATACGTGAGAAATTCATAAGAAAATAAAACGAGTCAATACGTAAGCATAACTTTCCTAACGCAATAGTCCATTGGGCTAGTGGGCTAGGATGGTTCAGTTTGGATCTTATTCTTCTTTCGCCATCCACAAAAAAGGGAACCTGCGAGAGGTTCCCTAGTTGATCGTAAGCGGATCAGTCGACGAAGGCTAAGATCGCCATCGGGGCGTTGTCGCCGCGACGGTTCTCGGTCTTGAGGATCCGAGTATAGCCGCCGTTGCGGTCCTTATACTTCGGTCCGTAGACATCGAAGAGCTTCTGAAGGGCATTCTTGCCGGAAGCCGGATCGATGAAGCCTTCCTCGCGGACGAATCTGGCAGCCTGACGGCGGGCAGCGAGATCGCCCTTCTTGGCGAAGGTGACCATTCTCTCAGCTTTCTGCTGAGCGCGCTTGGCAACCGTGAAAGTGACTTCCACCTTGCCTGTGATGATGAGCTGGGAAACGACGTTTCTCAGCATGTTCTTCTCTTTGTCAGAAGTCCAGCCGGCCTTGAAGCGGACACCGCCTTTGCCGTGGACGTTCTTTCTACCGATAGTACCCATTATTCGTTACCTCATTTACTTTTTGGTGTTGTCGTCGTGCTGGAGAGAGAGACCGAACTGAGCGAGCTTATCCAGGATTTCCTTATAGGATTTCTTGCCTAAGTTGCGGACAGTCATGAGCTCGGACTCCTTCATGTTGCAGAGATCCTGAACGGTCTTGAGTCCATTTCTCTTCAGACAGTTGAAGGAACGGACGGAGAGATCGAGATCCTCCAAGGTCATGGAGTTGAACTTGTTCTCCGGCTTCTCCTTGCTGACGGCCATGACAGTGGCGTCCTGAACCGCTTCGTTCAAGGTCTCAAACACGCGGAAGTGCTCATCTAAGATCTTGCCAGCCAGAGCGACAGCATCCTCCGGCTTCATGGAACCATCCGTGTTGACGGTGATGGTGAGCTTCTCGTAGTTGGCGTTGTGACCGACACGGTAAGGATCGACATCGACCTGGACTTTCGTGATCGGAGAGAAGTTGGAGTCAACAGCAATGAAGCCGATCGGCCAGCTGTCGTCCTTATTCTCTTCGGCGGTGGCAAAGCCTCTGCCTTTTCTCACGTGAAGGGTCATCTTGATCCTGGCGTTCTGTGCGAGATGGCAGAGAACGAGATCTTTGTTGACGACAGAGACCATATCCGGGCAGACGATGTCGCCGGCGGTGACAGTCTTCTCATCCGCAAGGGACTTGACCTCGAGCTTGAGGGCATAATCCGCATCGTCGTTGTCGCTCTCATCGCGAAGGACGAGGTCCTTGATGTTGAGGATGATCTTGGTGAGATCTTCGACGACACCATTCAGTGGCGTGTACTCATGACGGGCACCCTCGACCTCGATGGCGTAGACAGACAGACCCGGAAGCGAGGAAAGCAGTACTCTTCTCATGGAATTTCCGATCGTCGTGCCGAAGCCTCTCTCGAGAGGAGCTAAGACAAAATGACCGTAGTTTTCTCCGACATCAGCTTTGCTGATCTGGAATTTCGGCTGTTCGAATTCTTTCATTTTTCGCTCTCCTTTCCGCTATTCTTTAGCCACGAGGCCTCTTGGCCGGACGGCAGCCGTTATGCGGAATAGGAGTGACATCGGCGATGGACAGGACTTTCAGTCCCGCCGCCTCAAGAGCGCGGACAGCAGTCTCACGGCCAGGACCCGGACCCTTGATCTCGACATCGACAGACTTCAGACCTCTGTCGACACAGGTCTTGGCGACATTGCCAGCAGCGATCTGGGCAGCGAAGGGAGTGGACTTCCTGGAACCGCTCATGCCGCAGGTACCGGCAGATGCCCAGGCGATGACTCTTCCTTCCTCGTCGGAGATGGAGATGATGGTGTTGGAATAAGAGGCATGGATATGAGCGACACCCTTGGTGAAGCTGAGCTTGACTCTCTTTTTACGGATCGTCGTCTTCTTTGCTTTTGCAGTAGCAGCCATTTTCTATATCCTCCCTTCCTTACATCGCGGCCTTCTTGTGGTTGGCGACAGTCTTTCTCGGACCCTTGCAGGTACGGGCGTTGGTCTTGTCTCTCTGGCCACGGCACGGAAGATTCTTCTTATGTCTCTGTCCGCGATAGGTTCCGATCTCCTCGAGCCTCTTGATGTCGGCAGCGACCTGTCTTCTCAGATCACCTTCGACGACGAGCTTGGAGACCTCGTTTCTGACCGCGGTCAGATCTTCTTCGGAGCAGTCCTTGACACGCTTGGTGCCATCGACTTTGGCTTCAGCACATAACTTCTTGGCAGTGGTGAGACCGATACCATAGATGTAGGTAAGGGAATAGACCAGCTGTTTGTCGTTCGGGATATCAACACCCGCAATTCTTGCCATATGACGATTTACCTCTCTTTAACCTTGTCTCTGCTTATGCTTCGGATTGGAGCAGATGACCATGACACGACCCTTACGTTTGATGACTCTGCACTTATCGCAGATCGGCTTGACGGAAGCTCTGACTTTCATTTGGATTTCTCCTTTTCTTTACTTAAATCTGTAGACGATACAGCCATTGGTGACATCGTACGGGGAGATTTCAACGGTGACCTTATCACCGGGCAGAATGCGGATTCTGTTCATGCGCATCTTGCCGGAGATTCTGGCGCGGATCACCGTACCGCCGCCAAGCTGTACCGAGTACTTGCCGGCGGGAAGGGACTCAAGAACGGTTCCTTCCATTCGGATGAATTCTTCTCTGCTCATGCTTGTGTTACCTCCATGTCCTGCAGATGTCGTTTGACATTGGAGTCAATTGACGTGATCAAGGGACCATTCTCCTGGATGATGACATCATTTTCGTAATGGCAGTTGATCTTTCTGTCAACTGAGACGACACCCCATCCGTCATCGAGCGTTTCGATTTCTGGCTTCCCGCTCATGACCATTGGTTCAATCGCGATGCACATCCCCTCTCTGAGGATCGGACCGAGCCCCATGCTCGGCGAGTAGTAGTTGGGGATAAAGGGATCTTCGTGCATGCTTCTGCCGATGCCATGGCCACCATACTCCTTTAAGAGGGTGTAGCCATATTTATCGGCGGTTCTCTGCAGCGCCTGGCTGATCTCGAAGAGACGGCGGCCAGGGTAGCAGACCTTCAAGGCTTCGTAGAAACATTCTTCGGTGCAGCGGATGAGCTTCTTCGCTTCATCGGAGATATTTCCGACAGGGAAGGTACGGCAGGCATCTCCATTATAACCGTTTTCGTCCAGGTTACCCATATCGATGCTGAGGATATCTCCCTCTTTGAGGACAACGCTCTTCGACGGGACGCCGTGGATGACTACTTCATTCACGGAAGCGCAGATCGCATGGTGATAGCCGTCTTCCAGAGAGAAGTTCGGCACGCCGCCGCTCTCCTTGATGTAACGGGTGATCAGCTTATCGATCTCGTAAGTCGTCCTTCCGGGACGGATCTCGGGTGCGATCTTATCGAAGATCGCACCGAGCTTGTTCCCGACGACCACCATCTTTTCCATTTCTTGCTTGGTTTTGATCGTGATCATATCAGTCTGCTAGCAATGCCTCTTTGACGTCTTCGAACACTTTCTCAATGTCCTGAAGGGCGTCGACTTCCCGTAACAGACCCTTGCCCTTGTAGAAATCGACAAGGGGAAGCGTCTTTGACTGATAGTCCTGAAGCCTCGCTTGGAAGGATTCTGGCCTGTCGTCTGGTCTCTGGATGAGTTCATGGCCGCAGGCGTCGCAGATGCCGTCCTGACGCGGTTTCTTGGTGTTGATGTTGTAGGAGGCGCCGCAGTTAGGGCAGACTCTCCGCGAGGAGATTCTCTCCGTGAGAACCTGATCGTCAGCGACAAGAAGAACGACCGAGGTGAGCTTTCTTCCCGCTTTTTCGAGCATGGCATCGAGCGCCTTGGCCTGTGCGACCGTGCGCGGGAAGCCATCGAGGAGGAAGCCCTTCCGGCAATCGTCCTGCTTCAGTCTCTCCTCGACTAAGCCGACCGTGACTTCATCAGGCACAAGCTTGCCTGCGCTGATGTAGCTCTGGGCCTCTAGGCCGAGCGGTGTCTTCTCGCTGATGGCGGCACGGAACATGTCGCCGGTGGAGACATGGGCGATGCCATACTCCTTGACGATCAGTTCGGATTGTGTGCCTTTGCCGGCAGCGGGAGGACCCATGAGGATGATATTCATCTCTTTCACTTGATTTGTCATTGTTACAACTCACTTTCTGCGAACCCTTGACCGGCCAGGATACCATCGATTTGGTTGTTGGTCTCAAGGGCAACGCCGACGACGATGATCAGACCGGTTCCGCCTAACGAGAGGGAAGAAGGAACGGCGCCGGTGAGCGAGAGGATGATCGGCACAAGGGCGATCAGGGTGAGAGCCATCGACCCGATGAAGGTTATGCGGTTGAGGATGCGGGTGATGTAGCGCTCGGTCTCGGTTCCGGGCTTGATGCCGGTGATGTAGGTGCCGGAGTTCTGAAACTCCTCGGCGATTCTCTCCGGGTTGATCTCAAGCTGCGAATAGAAGTAGGAGAAGGCGATGATGAGCACAGCGTAGATGATCGGGCCCCAAGGGAAGGAGAAGTTAGAACCCATCTTCGTCATCTGCTGATAGTTGAAGACTTCTTCGATCTTCGCTGCCCAGCCAGGCTTGGTACCTGTGTTGAACAGGGAGATGATGATGGAAGGAGCCACCATGATCGAGGAGGCGAAGATGACCGGCATGACGGAGCTGGCGTTGACTTTGATCGGAAGGAAGGAGGACTGCTGCGTGGACAAATCGTTGGATTGGCTCGTATTGGAATGGCTGACCGGAAGCTTTCTCACGCTCTTCTCGATGAAGGTGACGAAGACGACGATGGCGATGAGCGCGAGGAGGTAGACGGCGATCTGGACCGAACCCTGAAGGATCAGGTTCGGATCACCGCTCTTGACCTTGCCGCCTAGGAAGTTGGTGAAGGCGTTGGTGATCTGGCTAGGCAAAGCCGAGACGATGCCGGCGAAGATCATCATGGAGATGCCGTTGCCGATGCCCTTGTCGGTGATCTGATCACCAAACCACGTGAGCATCAAGGTGCCAGCGAGCATGAAGATGATGACTTTCGTATAGCCCCAGGGAGAGGTGTCTCCCAAGGTGAGTCCATCGGAGTTGGTCAGGGCGACAATGATGCCGTAGGCCTGAACGGCAGCAAGGACGACGGAAAGAAGACGGGTGACGACGTCGAGCTTCTTTCGTCCGGTCTCGCCCTCCTTGCTCATCTGCGTGAGCGAGGGAAGGACGTCCATGGAGAGAAGCTGAATGATGATCTGGGAAGTGATGTAGGGGGAGACGCCGAGGGCGAAGATGGAGAAGTTCTGCAAGGCGCCGCCACCCATCATGTTGAGCAAGGAGAAGGAGGATGTGGTATCGTTCCAGATATCCTGGTTGACGGTGACACCTGGGACTGTGATAGCCGAACCGATTCTGAAGACAAGGAAAATCGCAAGCGTAAACAAGATACGGTTGAGAACATCCCTGTTATGGAAAAACGCGGCTACCTTTTTCATCACTTACCCTCGGTCTCGGACTGCTCGTTGAGCGCAGCGACAGTCTGATGGAAGGCGATGCGGGCGTCTCTGAGAGACTGCACATCGGCCTTGCCGCCGGCTTTCTCGATGGAGGCTTTGGCCGCCGTAGAGAAACCCTGAACGGTGACGTCAAACTTCTTGGCGATCTCCTTGTTGCCGATGATCTTGATGGGCTTGTTGAGGTTGCGGATCAATCCGGCGAAGATGAGGATGCTGTCGTTGATGGTCGTGCCGTCATCGAAGACGGACTCTAAGTCAGCGACATCGATGACCGTATATTCGACTCTGCCGTGATTGACAAAGCCATGCTTCGGAACCCTGCGGTAAAGCGGGAGCTGACCGCCCTCGAATCCGACGGGAACCTTTCTGCCCTGACGGGCGCCTTGGCCCTTCTGACCGCGGGTGGACGTCTTGCCCATGCCCGAGCCGATGCCCTGTCCGACACGCTTCGGAAGATGGCGGGAACCTTTGGCGATCTTAAGATTGCTTAAATCCATAATTCTCTCTCCTCCTATTATTCAGCATCGTCCGTCTTGACTTCGGCCTTGGCCTCGGTCTTGATGTCTCTGCCGTAGCGGATCTTCTGAACGTCAGCGTAGGTCTTGAGGCCGTTCAAACCGGCGATCGTCGCCTTGACGACGTTGTTCTTGGTGCGGGAGCCGTAGATCTTGGAGTAGACATTCTTGATGCCCGAGAGCTCTAAGATGGCGCGGACAGCACCGCCGGCGACAAGGCCGGTACCAGCCGGAGCCGGCTTGAGGAAGACGGAGGTGGCACCGAAGGCACCGACGACGGTGTGGGTGATTGTATCGCCTTTGGCGATAGTGATCTTCCCCATGTTCCTTCTGGCGGCCGCTAAGCCTTTCTTGATGGCCTCAGGGACTTCGGTGGACTTGCCTAAGCCGTAGCCGAACTTGCCCTTGCCATCGCCGATGACGACCAGCGCAGAGAAGCGGACTCTCTTACCGCCTTTGACGGTCTTCGAGATACGGGAGATCTTGACGACTTTCTCCTCGTAAAGTTGCTCTTCTCTTCTGCCGCGACCATTGCCGCGATTATTGAAACGGCGACCGCCACGGCCTCTGCCGTTGGCAGCAGACTGCCTGCTTGCGGCAGGAGTCTTGACCTCAGCCTCGGGGGCTGAAGCGACGTTTAATTCTTTGTTTTCTTCCATTTCCGTGTGAACTCCTTAGAAGATTAAGCCGGCTTCTCTGGCAGCGTCGGCTAAAGCCTTGACCTGACCGTGATAGGCGTAGCCAGAACGGTCGAAGACAACCTTAGTGATGCTGAGAGCCTTGGCCTTCTCAGCGATATCGGCGCCGACCTTCTTGGCAGCGTCGATATTGGACGGATTCTCCAAGCCAAGCTTGGCGGAGGAGGAAGAAGCGAGCGTGACCGCCTTATCATCATCGATGAGAGCCGCATAGATGAACTTGTTGGAGCGGTAGACGGAGATTCTCGGGCAGGTCGCGGTTCCGCTGATCTTTCCGCGGATCCGGATGTGGCGATGAAGTCTCTGCTTGTTTCTGTTGAACGTTGTGTACATGTCTCTTCTCCTTTATTACTTGGCAGCCGCAGACTTCTTGGCAGAAGCAGGCTGACGGAGAACAACAACTTCGTTGAGGTAGCGAATGCCCTTGCCATGGTAGACTTCCGGCTTGCGGACGTCGCGGATGACAGCGGCCTGCTGACCGACGAGCTGCTTGTTGATACCTTCGACATCGATGAAGATGCCGTTCTTGGTATTGATGGTGAGCGTGACGCCCTCCATCGGATGGACAACATCCTCGTGGGAGTGTCCGACGAAGAGGACCAAGTCGTTGCCTCTCATGGAAGCGCGGTAACCGACGCCGCGGATCTCGAGAGTCTTCTTGAAGCCTTGGGTGACGCCGATGACCATATCATTGATATTGGCTCTGGCGGTGCCGTGGACCATCTTCATCGTGATGGAATCATTGGGGCGCTTGACCTCGATCTTGCCCTCGGCCTGCTCGACAGAGAGGTGCTGGTTGATCTTGGTGGTAAGCTCGCCCTTGGGTCCCTTGACCGTGACTTTGTTGCCGTCGATGGTGACAGTGACACCGGCCGGGATGGCAATAGGTAATCTTCCGATTCTAGACATTTCCTATCTCCTCCTTACCACACGTAGGCGATGACTTCGCCGCCGACGTGGAGCTTTCTGGCTTCCCGATCCGTCATCACACCGTTGGAGGTGGAGATGATGGCGATACCGAGTCCGTTGAGGACTCTGGGGAGCTTGTCCGCGGGAACCGTGACTCTGAGTCCGGGTTTGGAGATTCTCCTGATCCCGGAGATGACGCGGTTGCCGTGGGAATCGTACTTCAGACCGATGGTGAGGACCTTGAAGCCGGTCTTCTCATCAGACTTGACGGAATAAGAGGTGATGAATCCCTCTTTCTTGAGGATCTCAGCGATCTCCTCACCGAGCCTGAAGGAGGGAAGGGAGACCGATTCCGACTTATTCAGGTTCGCGTTGCGGATCCGGGTAAGCAAATCAGCGATTGTATCGTTAACCATTGTGCGAATCTCCTTTCTTTACCAAGAGGCCTTGTGCATGCCAGGGATCTCTCCCTTATAGGCCATTTCTCTGAGGCAGATACGGCATAAGCCGAACTGTCTCAAGACGCCGTGGACTCTCCCGCAGCGGGTGCAGCGGGTGTAGGCACGAGTCTTGAATTTCTTGGGCTGTGCCTGTTTGATCATCAATGCTTTTCTTGCCATTGAACTATCCTCCTATTACTTCGAGAACGGCATGCCGAGCTTGGAGAGCAGGGCGCTGGCCTCTTTATCCGTCTTCGCGGTCGTGACGATGATGATATCCATGCCTTGGGTGCGCGGAGCGGTCTTATCCCACTGGATTTCAGGGAAGATGAACTGCTCCTTGATACCGATGGAATAATTGCCTCTGCCGTCGAAGGAATCCTTGGAGATACCGCGGAAGTCACGGGTGCGGGGAAGATCGATGGCGATGAATTTGTCGAGGAAGTCATACATGCGGATTCTTCTCAGCGTGACCTTGACACCGACGGGGACGCCTTCACGGAGCTTGAAGTTCGCGATGGACTTCTTGGCTTTGGTGACGATCGGATGCTGACCGGAGATGATGGACATCTCGTTGACAGCCTCCTCGACGTTCTTCTCGTTGGAGCCGGCCTCGCCAAGCCTCATGTTGAGGACGACCTTGACGATCTTCGGGCATTCCATGATGGAGGAATAGTTGAACTCCTTCATCAGTTCAGGAACGATCTCTTCCTGATATCTCTGCTCAAGACGGGAGATGACCTTAGCCTTCTGATTGCCCTGTGAATGAGCTTTCCGGACGGAAACACCGTTTTTCTTTTCTTCAGCCATTGTTCTTCTCCTCACTTGATTTCCTCGCCGCTCTTTTTCGCGACGCGGATCTTCTTATCACCGCTCATCTTGTATCCGATCTTGGTTCCCTTCTTGGACTTTTCGTCATAGAAAGCGACCTTGCAGACACGGATAGGAGCCGTGATATCCTTGACCTGACCCTTGGGGTTGGCCTGGGACGGCTTGACATGCTTCTTCTTGACATTGACACCTTCAACGACGACGGCATTCTCCTTCGGAAGAGCCTTGAGGACCTTCCCGGTCTTGCCTTTGTCGTCGCCGGAGATGACGATGACGGTATCACCAGTTTTGATTTTCATGATTTCAATCCTCCTCTTTGGTTTAGAGAACCTCGACCGCCAAGGAGACGATCTTCATGTACTTATCGCCCTTATCACGAAGCTCTCTGGCCACAGGTCCGAAGACGCGGGTGCCTTTGGGCGTGCCGTCTTCGTTGATGAGGACGACGGCGTTGTCATCGAAGCGGATGGTGGAGCCATCCTTTCTCTGATAAGCCTTCTTGACTCTGACGATGACGCCTTTGACAATATCGGACTTCTTGACCTTGCCGTTAGGGATAGCATCCTTGACGGCGCAGATGACGACATCACCGACCGAAGCGCTCTTTCTATGAGATCCGCCGACGAGGTGGAAGACGCGGACCGAACGGGCGCCGGAGTTATCGGCGACGACGAGATTAGTTTCTGTCTGAACCATCGTTATTCTCCCTTCTTCACGATCTTCACAAGACGGAAGTGCTTATCGTGAGACAAAGGACGGCACTCTTCGAAGAGGACGACATCGCCGACCTTGGCTTCGTTGTTTCTGTCATCGACTTTGTACTTCTTGCGGACCTGAACTCTCTTCTTGTAGATCGGATGGGCCTTGTAGGACTCAGTCTCGACGACGATGGTCTTCTCCATCTTGTCCGAGACGACGACGCCCTGGATTCTTCTTCTGCGAGAGGCCTCGACGGCCTGCTTTGTTTCTTCAGCCATGTTGTCTGACCTCCTTACTTGCCAGCCTCAGCGGCTAACTTTCTTTCCTTCTCGACTGTCAGGCATCTGGCGATGTCCTTGCGGGTGGCAGTGATCTTGCCGCCGTTGTCCAGCTGACCCGCCTTGGCCTGGAAGCGCAAGGCAAGAAGATTGCCCTTGAGCTCATAGACCTTGTCGGAGAGTTCCTTGTCGGAAAGTTTTCTGATTTCTTCGATAGTCATATTATTTCTCCTCGCCTTTCTTCACCACTTTGGACTGGACGGAGAGCTTGTAGCCAGCCTGATGGAGAGCTTCTTTGGCATCGGCTTCGGCGATTCCGCCGATCTCGAACATGATGGTGCCCTTCTCGATGACGGCAACCCATTTATCGACTGTACCCTTACCGTTACCCATACGGACCTCAGCCGGTTTCTTGGTGATGCCTAAGTAGGGGAAGACACGGATGTAGACCTTGCCGAACTTCTTGGTGTATCTGGACAGAACGACACGGGCGGCTTCGATCTGCCTGTTGGTGATATAACCGCAGGTGGTAGCCTGGATGCCATAGTCACCGAAGGCGACCGTGTTGCCTCGGGAAGCTTCTCCCTTCGGCTTGATGAGGTGGCTTCTGCGCCACTTTAATCTTTTTGGCTGTAACATTGGTTATTCTCCCTTCTGACCATCGTCCTTCTCAGCGTTCGGAGTCGCTGCAACCGGTCTTCTGGCCCCGTTGCGGTTGTCTCTTCTGCCATTGAAGCGGCCACGGCCGAACCGTCCCTGATCCGGGCGCTTCTCTCTGAGTTCCTGATAGTTCTCCGGAAGAGCGATCCAGACTTTGACGCCGATGACACCATAGGTGGTGTTGGCGGGATAGTAAGCGTAATCGATCGGCTGACGGAGGGTGTGAAGGGAAAGCGTTCCCTCGCGATACTCTTCGTAGCGGGCGATCTCGGCGCCGCCGATACGGCCCTTGGTCATGGTCTTGACACCTAAGGCGCCAGCTCTCATGACTCTCTGCAGAGCCTTCTTCTGAACAATGCGGTAAGAGGCGCGGTTGATGATCTGGTTGGCGATGTCCTTGGCGATGAGCATGGCATCGAGATCCGGATTCTTGACTTCAACGAGGGAAATCTCAATCTCGTCATCGTTCTTGTGGAGGATCTTTCTCAGATCGGCCTTGATGGCCTTGATCTGGGCGGAGTCCTGACCGATGACGATCGCCGGATGAGAGGTGAGAATCGTGATGGTCACGACGTTCTTGACTCTCTCGATGTCGACTCTCGAGACACCGGCATCGAAGTTGCCGATCTTCTGATCGAGGTAGCGGCGGATCTTGACATCTTCGTTGAGGTAAGTGGCATAGGTCTTCTTATCGGCGTACCAATGAGTGGACCAATCGCGGTTGATACCTAATCTCAGTCCGTTAGGATTGACTTTCTGACCCATAATTACTTGGCCTCCCTGTTCTTTAACGTGACATAGACGTTAGACCATCTCTTGACCAAGCCAGAGGCGGAGCCTTTGGCCCGGGGAAGGATTCTCTTCAGCTTGACGGAATCGTTGGCCGTGATCTCAGCCACGTAGAGAGTCTCGCGATTCATCTTGTAGTTGTTGACCGCATTGGCTTCAGCAGACTTGATGAGCTTGATGATGGCAGCAGCAGCCATCTTCTGGCAGTTGCTGAGGATGTCATAGGCTTCATCAATGTTCTTGCCACGGATAAGGTCGATGACGAGACGGACCTTTCTCGGGGTAGCACCATAGTTGGTGAGCCTAGCTTTGGCCTCGGTGACGACCTTTGTCTCAGCGGCTGGCTTGACTTCTTCAGCCGAGCTGACTTTGTTTTCTTTTTCAGCCATTGTGCTTCTCCTTACTTATTAGCGCCCGCGGTGGCAGCATCGGTGCCAGAACGGTGATGGGTGAACGTTCTCGTGAAGACGAACTCACCTAACTTATGACCGACCATATCCTCCGTGATGTAGACCGGAACGAAGGCGCGGCCGTTGTGAACAGAGATGGTGTGCTGGATGAATTCCGGGAGAATCATCGAGCGTCTGGACCAGGTCTTGATGACCTCTTTCTTACCGGATGCGTTCTGTTCCTGAACTCTCTTCAAGAGTTTCGGATCGCAATAAGGACCCTTTTTCAGACTTCTGGACATTTGTCATTTCCTCCTGGATTACTTGCCGTTGCGACGTCTGACGATCAGACGATTGCTTCTGGCCTTTTGGCTTCTGGTCTTGACACCCATGAGTCTTCTGCCCCAAGGCGATCTCGGAGCATCGTGGCCGACAGGGTTCTTACCTTCACCGCCACCATGCGGGTGGTCATTCGGGTTCATGACAGCGCCACGGACCGTCGGACGGACACCGAGCCATCTGGTTCTGCCCGCCTTGCCTTTGTGAACAAGGTTGAAGTCCTCGTTGCCGACCGTACCCACAGTGGCTCGGCAGGTGAGAAGGAACTTTCTGACTTCGCCGGAGGCGAGTCTCAGCGTGGCGTACTTGTCTTCCTTACCTAAGATCTGAGCGCCGGTTCCGGCTGCGCGGCAGACCTGGCCGCCCTTGCCGGGCTCAAGTTCAACATTGTGAACCATGAGACCTTCGGGAATGTTGCCTAGCTCCATCGCATTGCCGACAGAGATTTCACCGGTCTTGCCATCGGTGACTTTCATGCCGACCTTCAGGCCTTTCGGACAGATGATGTATCTCTTCTTGCCGTCGTCGTTCTGAACGAGGGCAATCCGGCAGTTTCTGTTGGGATCGTACTCGATGGCGAGGACGGTTCCGCTCTGCTCACCGGCTCTCTTGAAGTCGATGACACGATACATTCTCTTGTGACCGCCGCCGATGTGACGGGTCGTGATGTATCCCTGATTATTGCGGCCGCCTGTCTTCTTCAGTGGCTTGAGCAAAGCTTTTTCAGGAGTCTTCTTCGTGATATCCCTGCCGGACATGCCGGAGAGATGTCTCATGCCCGCGGTGAGCGGGTTGTATGATTTGATTGCCATAGTAATCTCCTATAATTTGCTTTCTTTACTTCTTGTCATCGTTGGCCTGTCTCTCTTCCGAGGCGACAGCAGCGGTGATCTTGCCGAGATCATAAGAAGAATCGAACTTGACGAACGCCTTCTTATACTGCGGCAGCTTGCCGGTAAACTTACCGACTCTTCTGGTCTTGGTAGGGACGTTGATGGTGTTGACGGATTCGACCTTGGCTCTGAAGATGGCCTGGATGGCAGCCTTGATCTCGGGCTTGGTAGCCTTCTTATCGACAGCGAAGACCATCGTGTTGTTCTTCTGTTCGAGCTTCTGGGTCGCTTCGGTGACGATGACGTATTTGATGATGGAGAAGTCCTTGATCAGAGCAGGACGGGTGACGTACTCTTTGACTTCGGGTTCTTCACTCTTCTTGGCGGCAGCCTTCTTGGCTGGAGCCTTCTTCGCCGCCTTGGCAGCGGGTTTCTTCACGGCCTTGGCAGTCTCTTCGACCGCTTCGGTCTTCTTTGTTTCTTCAGCCATGATTACTTAGCCTCCTCATGATCGTGCTCGCACTCATCATCGGCGACCGGAATGACGTTCCGGACGAGGATGAGCTTGTTGGCATTGAGAACATCGTAGACAGAGACGTTGTTGGCTAGGGTGATGAGGACGGAGGGGATGTTGCTGGCGGCTCTGACCAGGTTCTCGTCATACTCGCTTAAGACAACGAGGTTCTTCTTCGGATCGGCCTTGATGACCTCAAGGGCTTTGATGAAGTCCTTGGTCTTGCCGGAAGGGAACGCTTCGTCCGTTAAGACGATGAGATCGTTGCTTCTGACTTTGGCCGTGAGGACGGAGCAGAAGGCAAGGTTGTGTTCCTTCTTGTTCATCTTCAGCTTCCAGTTGACATTGCCGTTCGGGCCGTGGACAACACCGCCATGTCTCCAGAGCGGAGAGTTGGTGGTACCGGCTCTGGCGCGGCCAGTGCCCTTCTGTCTGAACGGTTTGCGGTTGGAACCATGGACGATGGCGCGGTCGAGCGTGTGAGCGGTGCCGAGTCTGCGGTTGGAGAGATCGACTCTGACGGCTCTCTGGACGGAGAACTCGTGGATCTCAGCATCGAAGAGATCAGCGGGGAGTTCGACATCGGCAACCTTCTGACCAGCGAAATCAAGGACTGGCCAAGTGAGGCTATTTTTTTCAGTAGTAGACATTGTTATTTCCTCCCTACTTTACTTGCCGGCCTTGGAGGTCTTCATCGGGTTGACCTTCTTGGCAGGGGCAGCAGTGACAGCGGCATCGAGGATAGCCTGCTGGTTCTTCTCGATATCAGCGACGCTCTCCTTGGAGTAATCGACGATCGAAGCAACCTTGAATCCCTTGCGGGCCGGGTTGATCGTGGAACGAATCTTGACGATGGCAAGTTTCGGACCGGCGACAGAGCCGCGGATCAGGATGCAGTTTTTCTCCGGATCGACAGCAACGATAGGCAGATTGAGAACGGTTCTTCTCTTCGGTCTCCACTGGCCGGACATCTTCTTTCCGGCGTTGACGCGGTTGTTATCGCGGCCGTTAGTGGCCATAGAGCCGATCTGTCTGTGGTATCCGGAACCGTGGCCCTTTGGACCGATGGTGCCGTGATAGCGCTTGATGGTGCCGGTGTAGCCATGTCCCTTGGACATCGCGGTGACATCGACCATCTCGCCAGCAGCGAAGATCGCAGCAGTGAGGGCGCTTCCGACCTCATACTTGCCGTAGATCTCATCGCCTTCGAGCTCTCTGACGACATATTTCGGAGAGGTGTTGGCTTTCTTGGCAATTCCTAATTCAGCTTTGTTGGCTCTCTTCTCAGCCTTGTCTTCATAGCCGATCTTGAGGGCTTCATATCCGTCCTTCTCCATCGTCTTCTTCTGAAGAACAACGTTGGGGAGAACTTCGACGACAGTGACCGGATAAGTGGTTCCGTCTTCTGCGAAGACAGAAGTCATACCGATTTTTCTTCCGATGATGGATTTCATAAACTGTGTGTCTCCTTCCCTTTAGAGCTTGATCTCAACGTCAACGCCGGCGGGCAGCTGGAGATTCTTGAGAATGTCCATCGTCTGCTTGGTAGGACGGTTGATGTCGATGAGTCTCTTGTGTGTTCTGATTTCGAACTGCTCACGGGAATCCTTGTCCGTGAACGGAGATCTCAGAATCGTGAAGATCTGTTTTTCGGTTGGTAACGGGATAGGTCCGACAACCTGAGCGCCGGTCTTCTTGGCAGCTTCGACGATCTTGGCGACCGCCTGGTCAAGGACTTTGTGATCATAGCCCTTGAGACGAACACGAATCGATTTGTTTTCAGCCATTTGTGTTTCCTCCTTGCCCGAGTTCTATGTACGGGCATCCGTTCAGTGTGAATTACCGGAAGACGTTGACAACCGCTGTCCGCGTTTCCGCAACTTCATACATCAATACGGGCTGAAATGGCATTCAGCGTTTTCTAGTCTACTATTGTGTCGCTTTCAAGTCAACAAAAAACTAAATGATTTTACCTCTTTTCATGGCCCTTATAATATAACTATATATATAGGGCACTCGCTTTCACAACCCTCTACGGCGTTTCCAAAGTGAAACAAGCTCTTCCTGTCCCAGCTGATTTCAGGTAGAATATTGACATGAAAATCACATTGACGGATTCTGAACTAGAGTCCCTGAATCGCTGTTTTGAGGCATCTCAGGTCTCAATTCAAGCTGCTGACTTGCTCAACCAGTACCTGAACGAACATTATCGTTCCATCACAAAAGATGCGCTTGCTGAGCAGAAGAAGCATTCCACATCGGAAGAAGAGGCTTTTGCCTCTCTGCTCTATGAGAAGATCGGCATTGAGGAGAACAGCGAAGATGCATCGCTGCTGAGTCAATACACCGGCTTTCCCACCTTGAAGAGTCTTGACCCTGACGAGTATCGGAAGGATCCGTATTATCAGAACATTCACCTGCCAGAGCAACGTCAGGGCACCTGGGTTCTCAGCAACAACTGCTATGAGCCTTTTGAAGGCTTTGTCACAGACGACACCGTCTCTGACCTTGAGCATCACTTCGGTGAAATCACACCGCTCGGCTATTTCCCGACTTCTTTTCCCTATCCGATTGTCATGGAAAAGAACGTTGTTTGGATGTCGGTCACCCCGCATGAGATCAACACGATGAGAGAGCCTATCCGAAAGGCGCACGGCAAGGTTGTCGCCTTCGGCTTAGGCTTAGGATATTACGCCTACATGGTCTCTCGGAAAGAGAATGTGGAAAGCGTCACCGTCATCGAGAAGGACGGGAAAGCCATCATGCTGTTTAAGAAATACATCCTTCCGCAGTTTGAGCACCCAGAGAAAATCCATATCATCCAGAGCGATGCCTATCGTTATGCAGAAAAACAGATGCCTCAGCTGAACTATGACTATGCCTTTGTCGACCTCTATCATAATGTGATCGATGCGATTCCCTACTACCTCCGTTTCCGTATTCTCGCAAGGAACATCCCTCAGACAGAGTTTTCCTACTGGATCGAAAAAACCATTCTCTGCTATTTCAGGCGTTATCTCCTTCTCCTGATGGAGGAGAGCCTTAAAGGGTATGAAGAGAAGGATTATCTGAATCCGAAATTATCTACAGGACGTATTCTTTTATCCCTTTATCAGGCGTCGGAATCTGTGACAATCAACACCCTAGAGGAGGCTTACCGCCTTCTTTCGGATGAGTCGCTCCAGTCGTTGATCAACGTTCTGCAATAAAAAAGAGCAATCCAGGACAATGTCTTAAGCGGATGACACTGCCATCCAGGATGGCTCATTTTTTCGGTTCGTCTTTGTACTGCTCGATGACGAGATGGTCATACGGAATCTCGATGTTATCGATCTCGAACTGCTTGAGGATGCGCTCGTAAATCTCGTGGACGACATTCCAGTAATCGGCATTTTTGACATAGCCTCGGATGACGAAAACCAGGCAGGAATCACCGAGGCGGTCAATGAAGACGCTCGGCTCAGGATGAAGCAGGATCCTCGAATCTCCGGCAGCGACTTTAAGAAGAGAAGCCCGGCAGGCATCGATATCCGTGTCGTAATCGACGCCGATCTCCACCGAGAAGCGGCGGACAGGATTGGTGCTGTAGTTGGTGACGACACCTTGGGCGACTTTGTTGTTGGGGATGATGACCCGCTGACCGGATGGGGTCTCAAGAACAGTCGAGAGCACGTTGACGGAGACGACGGTGCCGTCGCTGCTGCCTAAATTGTGATTGACGGTGATGTAATCACCTGTCTTGAAGAGGTGAGCACGAAGGATCAGGACACCGGAAGCAAAAGCCGAGATGATATCCTGCAAGGCAAGACCGATAGCGACAGTTCCGGCAGAGACGATCTGCGCCAGCGAGGAAATGTTGACGTTAAGGAGAGAGAGGACAAGGATCGCTAAACCGATGTTCAATATCAGGCTGAAGACAGCCAACGTGAAGGTCTTGACGGACACATCCACCGTCAGCTTCTTGCTGACGCCGGAGATCTTGCGGATGACCCGCATGATGAACTTGATCAGATAATGACCAACAATGAGGATGACGATCGCCAAAATAAAGCGGGATAGATTGTTCATCCCGCTAGCATCAGAAGAGGTGAACCATCTGACGATAGCATCCCACAGATCTTTCCAGAACTTAACGAATGTTTCCCAAGTCATATATCTTTATCGGCAAATATTACAATGCATGGTGGGGTCGAAGAGAATCGAACTCTCACGGGATTACCACTAGAACCTGAATCTAGCGCGTCTACCAGTTCCGCCACGACCCCAGCGAATATATATAATATCTCATCGGGGCGTGGCTTTCAATATTCCGAGATCAAAACCTCTACTTTTTTCGGGTGAACAGATTCCGGAAGAAGTCGGCGATCTGGCGGAAAATATTCTTAAACCAGGCGACGACTTTGTCCCAGAAGCTCATCTTTGCCGGATCGGTGGGTGTCGCTTCCTCTTCTATGGCGCTGTCGAACGTCTTGATCTCGCTCTCTTTCACGACGTTGAGAACAAGATCGACTTCTTCATTGCTTTCATCATCAGCGACAAGGCTTAAGGTGAAACGATGCTCTCCTAAAGAGAGCTGATTGCCGATCTCCTCTCCCTGAATCACCTTGCAGCTCACGTAGTTTCGATCCGGAACCACTTTCTGACGGACCAAGGAAGTGACGATCTCCTCTAAAGAGGGAATCTTGCCTTCTAAGACGGTCATGAACTTCTCTTTTGCATAGAAGACAGGGCCTTCCGTATCCGCGACATTGATGGTCATCTCGGCGTGAGCCTCGTTTCCTGCATGGTCCTGACAGCGGACCGCAAACTGATAGGATCCGATCTCTCTGGCGTTAGCGGAATAGGTGTTTTTCTCGATGGCGAGGGACACATCGCCATCGATCTCGTCGCGAGCTTTGAAGAGCGAAAGGAGATAGTCGGAGGAGACGGCTTTGTCCGGAGAGAGGTTGATCTCACCAGCCTCGCTTTGAATGTCTGGTGGAACATCGTCGATCAGCGTCAGACTGAAAGGCAGTTCGCTGCAGTTGGAAGAGGCATCGGTCGCAATGAGCTTCGCCGGGAAGGAACCGATCGTCAGCGTGGGAATCTCATTGCCACTCTCCTGAAGGACCTGATAGGTGAGCGGATCGCCGCTGTTATCGGAGACATCGAAGTACCGTCCGACAAACTCTTTTGAGGCGAGATCGGTCTGATAGGAGGCACTGATTCTGCTCGTTTGGATCATCTCAATCGAGGGGCCTTCGGTATCGACGATATGAAGCTTCAATCGGAGTCTCGACTCGTTTCCCTGCTTATCTTTGACAATCAGGCTGATGGGAAAGACTTCACCGGTTTTCGCCCGTTCGCCATGAAGAAAATAACCTTTGGGATCTTCGATGGCATCGATCTGTTTCTCATCGCCGTCATATACGTCTTTGGCTAGGAATTTGGAGAGCAGGAACTGCTTTGAAAGCCGTTTGCCGATCTGGACGTTCATATGGTAGACGAGGGTGGAATCCACCCGCTTTGTGAAAGTTCCGGAGGTGCAGTCATTGCCGTGGTATTTGGATTCGATGCCCTGGGAAACAGGGTTTGTCATATGCGAAATGGAGGCGTTGACGACTTTCATCGGCAGATCGCCGTAATAGAAGCGAAGATAGCGAAGCTTATCCCCCTTTCTCAGCCAGAAAGAAAGATAGAGAGCATGACTTGGCGCATAGGCGGCAAAGTTCAGTCCTTGCTCAAACCCAGCATCATCGCCGGTGGTTCGCCAGATATCCGAATTTTCTTTTCTCTGGAACAGCTCGCTGAGCCGATCGGCGCGCTCTTTATACTGATGATGAAACACTTCTCCTCCACTCTTGAGGATCTCCACTTCATAGCCGAGTCTCATCATCCTCTGGTTCAATGGAAATTGTAAGAGGCTCTGCTCGAACATGATGCTGACCATCGTCAGACAATCTCCTTCGGAGACCTGAAGAGGCGGAAGCTCGTTCTCTCTTCGGTCTCCGGCGTGCCCGCCGATCTCATAGATGCCTTCATCAGGATAGTTTCCGTGAAAGCCGGGAGGAAGGCGGTTGATGGCACTAGGATCATTCTGATCAAGGTTTCCGTCTTGGCACACCCGAGTGAAGTAGGTGTCCTTGTACTGACCATAAACGGAATGATCGGAATCAGGATTTCCGGACAAAGATTCCGCTGGCGTGAAGGTAAGAAGCATACACGGCAACAACAGCATGGCTTTTTTCATATTCATTTCCCCTTTACCAAACTATTGACACGAAAGGGAACTTCTGTTTTGAAAAAGAAGCGAGAAATGCAACTTGCGGATGGATTCCTTGTGATATAATCAATGCGCTTGCTCCCGTAGCTCAGTTGGATTAGAGCGGCCGCCTCCTAAGCGGCAGGCCATGAGTTCGAGTCTCATCGGGAGCGCCAGTCGCCCTGCGTCCGTAGCTCAGTTGGATAGAGTGCGAGCCTCCGAAGCCCGAGGTCATGGGTTCGAATCCCATCGGACGCACCAATCATGTTGACCAAGCTGATCATCAAAGCCATGTATGCCATCGCCGGTATGTCGAAGAAAGCGAGCGCCATCTATCTCGGTGTCCTGACTTTCTTTTTTGTGTCTGCCTTGAGCTTTCTGATCTTCGGCTTGATACTCATCGATCAAAGGAACGGAAACCCTTACGGGATTCCGCTAACCATCACGGGCGGGGTGTTGATGTTCCTGGTCATCTCAACGATCGCTATCTCCTCAATCTCCTCCAACTATGTCCGAAAAAAGGGTGACAGAAATCCGAAACAGAAGTAGGCCAGAAGATGATTCACTGCCCTTCGTCGGTGTAAAAAAATCATCCGGCGAGAAGTATAGGTGAAGTGAGAAGATAGTTTCATGCGGACGTGGCGTAACGGCAGTCGCTATATGGGAAGACTGAAATGAGGTGCGGACAACTTTGGCCCGAACTTCCTTAGCACACACGCACTAGTGGCGGAATTGGTATACGCGACGGACTTAGGAACTTGTAAAGTCGGGAAATCTGACTTGGCAAAACCTTAGTATCTATCGAGAAAACCAAGAAACCTGCGGACGAACCTAGGGTGCGGACAAAAGAAAAATCCTAAGTTTTCTCTCAAAATCCCTCCAAAAACCTATCTGAAGTGCGGACGAAAGTGTAAGATCAATCCGCGATTCAACAAGGTTCTCAATGGTTCAATGCGGACCGTTCCAGGCGACGCAAAAAGGTGCGGACAACCTTAAGGCTGAAAGTCTTGTAAAGTCCGGTTCGAACGATGACAGCTGCGAAGATGTCGTCGATACAAGCCGAGTTGGCGGAATTGGTAGACGCGATGGACTTAGGATCCATTGGTAATCCCGTACAGGTTCGAGTCCTGCACTCGGCACCATCGAAATAATTGGCCTCCGTTTCCCAGAAAGGAATCTCGAAGGCTTTTATTTTTCTCCGGGTCGGGAAATCTATGGACGTGAACTTTAAGCCCTATAAGACGGGAATGGTTACCGTGAAGGAGAAGTACCCTTGCGGTAGGGGAGATAGCAAAGGAAGAAATCATGTTTACTACCTTTGCCAGTGCGATTGTGGGAAAGAATTTATCGTTTCGGGTGATGAGCTTTCCCGTCACCCTTATTCGTGCGGGTGCACACCTAAACCTATAAAGGGCAAAGGAAGGCTGAACAATTGGGCACTGGGATACGACGAGAAGGAACACACGATGCTTTGCATGATCAAACCCACGAGAGCGGTTTATTCCAACGCATCTTCTGGGGTGTCAGGTGTTAATTGGGAACCGCAGAGAAAACGGTGGAGAGCAAAGATTACCATTAAGCGAAAAACGATTTATCTTGGTTACTTCAAAAATAAAGAAGATGCCATTAAGGCTCGAATTGAAGGCGAGAAGAAATACTGGAATCCGTTGCTTTAATATAAGAGGAAATGATTTTGATATAATTATTGGAACGAGGTGGACGAGAAATGGATATCAATACTTTCAAGATTCTACATAGTGAAACAATAGAATTTTGTCAAATCATCGAAAGCGATCTCAAATGGATCTATTCTTTAATGCATGTTGGGGATATTGGCGAAAACCAATCAAAACTGGAGAAGACAACTTTAGGACAAGTGGTTTCTATGCTGAAAGAACTTGATAAATCATCTGGAGAACAGTTCATTTCTGATGGCGATTACAACTTTTTCAAGCAAATGACCGAAAAGAGAAATTATTGGTGCCACGTTTGCTATAAGGATTTTATTTATGAGGAAAGTCCTCTAACTTCTCTTGCATACAAAAAGGTGTGCGATAGGTTGCAACGCGATCACGAACGGTTAGAATCGGTTTATAAAAATGTCGAACAAGCTAAATTGAAGGCAAATAGGATTTACCGCAGATAATGTGGTAAATCCTAATTTTTAATTTATTCCTTGGTGAATGTTTTGCTTCCATAGTACATGGTGAGCGAGCCGGATGAAGATTTTGTTAATGTGATATCAAGATATTCACCACCAAAACCATTGTAATGATAGAGTTTTGCTTCCATCCTTCTTGTGTTGTGATTATATCCGGTTAGCGAACTGCTTCTTAGATTCCCCGAAATAATACTTCCACCATAATCGTTGGAGGTCCAATACAAAACCGATTTCCCTCCGTTGAGTGGGCCATTTCCGACATATTCATTATGACCTTTACACTTGCCAACGCCGACGTCGACATGAAGCTGTTCTCCCTCATCAGCAGAACTATCAATATTTTAGGATGGTGCGACTATGATGACGGTTAGTAAATGGCTTTTCTGGCTTCTTGTCGCGATGTCCGTTCCGACGGTACTCTATATCATATACCTCATCGGCTTTGCGATATTTCAGATAAGTGATCAGATATAATACAAGAAGCATTACAAAAATTCAAAAATAGATAATCATAAACAAATATATTTTACTATAATATAAATAAGTTTATAACACTGATTAAAAAGGAAAATAACATGAGTGTAATGTCTTCCCTTCTTGTATTAACCACCGTTTTTTCTTCAATGAGTCTTTATTTGTCTGATAATACTGTCAAGCCAAAAGAAGTTGATGACTATGATTATGAATTTCTAAGTGGGGTAAATTTCGACAAAAACAATGGCGACGAATTTGAGTTTCTAGATTCTAAGGAAGGCGTTAACTCCGAAATTACGGTAGAGGGAGTGGACGGCAATGTTTTAATTGTTAAAGAAAACGAAAACTCTTCTTCTACAAGTTTATTGAAAGCATCTTCTAACTCTGCAAATTCATATGATGATACAAGAGAAGATAATGATTCTTTTCAAACGGCTTCAAGTGCATATGACGTTGGATATTACGAATCGGGCATCTATGGGATGTCTTCTTGGCTGGATGCAACAATTAGTCAAAAAACATCAGGATGGTGGCTATGGGAAAAGAAATATGTTGATAAGGATTTCTATTCTTTTGACTCCTGCACTTATGGAACTATAACAGTGACCATGACAAACATCCCAACAGGATGTGATTATGATATCCGAGCCTATAAACTTGAAGACGGGCCAAACGCTAAAGCATCTGACCTAAGTTTTGATAATTATATTTCTATTAGCAATAACGGCACTGGAAAAGATGAAAAAATTGTTTTATCAGCCATGCCTGGAACCTATTATTTTTGTGTATATTCTTTTCAAGATAAAACCTTTGATAATAACAACCCGTATCATATAAAATTTGAGCAGCAGGTTAACGACACGACGAGAGAAAATGTTCGTTATTGGATTTCAAGTGGACAAAATAAAGGAGATTTAGGAGCTATTTGGATATCCGATTACAAACCTTTAGGATATACCCCTGTAACTTTGAGTAATAGCAACGCTGTTGTGAGCATAAATAATTATAATGATTACCCATATATCAGACATCTCGCCGATAAATATACGAATGGCAATTATATAAATTATTCCGTCATTTATGTCTGGGATATAAGTACGCGTGCATGCATATCGGCAATAGCTCAGAAATTAGTTGAGGCTGTTGAAAATAAGACCGATTGGAATGACGAACAAGCCCAGTCAGTTAATATTGGTATGGGAACAGCGGGGGTTGTTTTGACTGTGGCCGGAATAGTAGTTGGAACTATTTCTTTGGCCGTTACAGCTGAAGTGGCTGTCGCAGCATTAGCAGCCGCCGGCATTATTATAAATGCAGCTTCGCTGCCAATTTCATTGGCGGCTTTTGCAATGTCATTCTCAAGTAATGCACCATATTTAGCGACCAAAAAGGATCTACTAGCTTATCTTGTCAGCGTCCAGCAAACTTTTTCTGTTGGGAAAGGCAGCAATTCAAACGAAACAAAGATTCTACGTTTCCGTTATCGTTTCGATTCGGGAACGCATTCGTTAAATTGGTCCCCTTATTATTCTGCATCTGACTATAACTTCTATAATGACGACTATATTTCGTTCCAGATAGACCATTCGGGAATCGACGGGACTATTAGAGGCTTCCAAACTGAGTCAGATATCAGAGATTATTTGGAGGCATAAGATGGAAACAATTAAATTCGATTTCATGCTTTCAAAAAAAGATTTTGGTAAAATTGTTAGATTCCAGAGAAGATATTATTTGCTGTCTATTCTCGCTGTTCTGGCCTTATTAATTGCAGATGGAATTCTTTTGGGACTAGCTTCTAGACAGGGAGTCAATTGGCATTATATTTGGCCTATCCCCATCCTCGCTATAACCTATGGACTGCTCTGGTTCTTTGGATATACTAATGGCGGCGTACAAATCTACAATAAATGCTGTTTATCTTTCAACGAGAATTCTACCCTTACGCTGTCCTGCACAAGAAAAGTATCTGCCTTTCTTCAATCGGAAGCGTGCTTCAGTAAAACGATGATGGTCTCAAGGATTAAAGAAAAAGGCGATTATTGGATTATTTCGGACAACAAGCGTCAATGGGCGGCAGTTCCTAAAACGATTCCCCTGAAAGAGATGCTGGGCTTGGATTGAGACAAATAATTTGTTACTTCATTTTCTTTTGAACTAAGTACATTATAAAAATTTTGATATTCGCATAATATCTTAAGCTGGGCTATAGATAAAAATGGGGTATGCAAAAACTACAAAGTGTATACATTTGTATCAAAATAGGTAGTTATTGCCATCGAAATAATTGGCCTCCGTTTCCCAGAAAGGAATCTCGGAGGCTTTTATTTTTCCGAGTAGGTGTGGACTTGGACCCAAAATTTAAAGCGTATAAGACTGGAATGGTTACTGTCTTAGAAAGGTACCCTTGTGGTAGGGGAAACGGCCAAAGACGAGGTGCCGTTTATTACTTATGCAAATGTGATTGTGGAAAAGAGTTCATCGTTTCTGGAGATGAATTATCACGTCACCCTTATTCTTGTGGTTGCACCCCGAAACCAATTGTTGAAGGTGGCCGATCCAATGAGTGGGCTCTTGGGTTTAAGGACGGAACAGCTCTATGCATGATTAAGCCGACAAGGAGAGTATATGCTTCATCGAAATCAGGCGTCTCTGGCGTTGTTTGGGATAAGCGAAGAAAGAAATACTATGTGTCCGTTACCTTGTGTGGGAAGACCCATTTTATAGGCTATTTCGCAAACAAAGATGATGCTATTTAAGCCAGGGTTACTGGCGAACAAAAATACTTTGATCCGTTACTATCGAATCAATAATTTTAGAAATCTTCTTTATAAAAAGGTTCATGCGGTAAACTAATAATGCAGCCAATGAATCTTCAAGCTTCCAGGTTTGTGGAAGCCGACGAGCCAATCTTCTGCAATGCTCTTAAGAGGATTACCCATTAGAGGTTCATAGCGATAGGTCGCTCTATCAGCTTATCAAATGCGTTCTGAAGCCGCGGACAGGAGGAAGAGTCTTTTTGCGTTCCCAAAACGCATTATGAAGACTTCAGAACAAACTATGGAACCAAGCCCATTACGGTGGTTCAAAGGAAGTAACGATCACAAGCGATGATGTTAACGTGAGAGCCACTTTCTATTGCGATTCAATCAACACAACGACAATGGAATCTCTTCTCGGGAGCGAAGACTAGCAAATTCATGACATTTGAATCATAAGAATGATATTTTGTTAATATAATTATAGATAGAAAGGGGATGTAAATTTGAAAAAAATATTTGGGCTTTTCTTGGGCTTCACGATACTTTTCCCTCTTGTTGCTTGTGGGAGCAACGTTGACTCTGATAACGATTCTAATTCCGAACTGATTTTGCCCGGCAAAGACAGACTTTGGTGGGACTCGAGTTTTGATAATATTGATGAAGCCAAAAACTTTATTTTTAAGTTAAAAAACGCTCAGAAGAATGGCAATTTCAACTTTGGAGTTTGCGATTTCGAAGCTCCAGATGGTTATGAGATTTTTAGCATAACCTTCTCAGGCCATATAGATAACAACGCTTCTAAAAAAGAAGATATCTATAATTCATCATACGATTATTTTGAAATTAAGTTCTCTTTTTACAAGGATCTTGCAACTTTGCCTGCACACAATAGATTCGATATTTATTTTTATCCTTTTTGTTTAAAGGACTCGAGCTTTGTAAATAGCAAAATTGAGCATAGTGTTTTGGATTACTATGATGGTTCGTGCGAGATTTCTTTTACTTATGACGAAACCGTTTTTATGAAAGCAGAACTATTAGCTGAAAGCAACGGTCAAATCAATAAAGAAAACATGATTGGTGAGCTAAGCGATAATTACGTGCTGATAGTTTAGCGGAGGCGAAGTTATGCGCAAATTAAATATATTAATTGTTTCTTTAGTTGGGATACTAGACTTATCACTATCCCAAAATATCGAAATTTCTAACTCAAACGATGCCGAAATAAATCAAGTAAATCGTCATATTGATGAAGGAGAGATGATAAAACCGACCGCCCTAGCTCCCATGTATGCAATTCAAAACACAAACAGCAACAACATTTTCAATACGGATTATTTTGCGCCTTATTACTTTAGCAACTTGAGGGGACGCTTTGGAAATAATGTAAAGGGGACATGCACCTATGTTGCTGTTGATATGCTTTTGTCTTATTATGATTCCTTTTGGGTAGATAATTTCTTACCCGAAAAATATGACGGCGAAAATGTCTTTGTCAATGAAACTGTTCTAAACGCTACGCAATCTCCAGGCTCTAAAAATGAAGCTTCAATTGGAGTCAATCCATATGGATTGTCGGATGAGGCATATTATAACTTGGTTAAAAATCACGATGATGAAATTGTTCATTTTGACTTAGTTTCAAGAGGCATTGACAAGCTCAATTTATATAATGCGAATACTAAAACACTTTCTTTAGGAACGTTTCTCAGCGATGTACGAAGCGTTATTTCTGATTACCTGGATGAATCGACCACACTAAGTAGAAACGCCATCAGCATAGGATTTCAAAATTCCAATCAAACGAAAATGAGGAAGACAATCGTCGAGAAGGTGAAGCAAGGAATCCCTGTCATTATTGATGGGGCCAGTTCTGGCGGCGGGGCCCACTCATACGTTGCTTATGATTACGATGAAGAAAACAATGAAATTTATTGCAACGCCGGTTGGTATATGGCATCAACTTATCACATAAGCATGAGCGATTTGGGATACACAACACTGCAAGAAATAATGTATTTTGAACCAACGATAGATCACGAAGCTTGCTTGAACTACTCTCGTTGTGACGAAGACGAAGATATAGTCAATATATGCGCTTGCTCCTCAATGATCCCTACTGAGATAGAGGTCTCTAACAATTATTTAGATGTCAATCCTACATTTAATTGGAATTCCTTAATTAAGGAAAAGTGGTCCCAGAAAGATAATCTTCATCACACCTTAAGCATCTTAAGGAGCAACAAATACGAGGCCTTCCAAATTAATGACATCTTTGATAACAAATACACTTTAACTACACAAGAATGGGCGAATTTGATCAATGACGTGGCCAATCCGTCATATTACGCATACATAACCATCGAGTCCGACACATATCCTTATTGGGATGACTATTATTGTTCTCAACTGTTTAGAGAGCCTAGCAGATATTTAAACAAATCATCGTTCCTTCCTTCGGATTGGGGGTTTGCGGCTAGATATTATTTTTCTAACGAATTAAGTTCGATCCATCTTGCCACAGAGCCAGAAAGAAGATATACAACAGCTACTGTTAATGATTTAACGATAACAACGGACAGGTTAAGATGCGGTTTCATTGAACAATCCTATGTTATTTTATCTCCAAGAAGAGAAAATGCCGGAAGAGCCTATTTCGAGATGAATTTCGATTCCCCTGTCTACTCTTTTATGTATCGTGCATGCATGTGGAGTTCATCCGAAAATCTTGATGGTATCGCAATAATTCAAACCAAAAATTCCAGCGGAGTTTGGACAACATTAAAAGATATCCCAATCTTCTCGCTTCCTGTGAAATCAAACGGCGTATCCCAATTTGTCGAGCAAACATCCCAAGGCATATATGGCTTGAGATTCGAAACTACTGCCGCTGCGACTGGGACAAGGAATAGAGGAAGGCTATGCTTAGACGACATTGTCTTTAATACTCATTCCGGGACGTCAAATAATTCTTATACTAGTTTTGACTACAGCACAAAAAGTCAAACCAATAACTCAGTAATTTATATGTAAAATTACTCATCAGAATAACCAACGCATAAAAGTCGATCTCGATCAGGTCGGCTTTTTTCATGCTTAGAACATAAAGGAGGAAACAAAACATATCTAAAGCACAGGAGCGTTTTACGATTATCGACTACAATGATGCCTTGACCTTGGTCCGACAAATATAGAAATAAAGATGATAGAAGATATTATTCGTGGCGATTGATGTATAATTATTTTAGGAACGGAGGCCGTTCCAAAGACTAGCCTTCGTTGCCTGGAGAAGGGCTGAACCACTAGCCATAATGGTCCGCAATTCGTCCGCAATTCGTCCGCATCAGCAATTCAGCAAGGTTCCTAATGGTTTCTTATGAAGGATACGGACAGAAAAGAAAATGACCCATAATGGGCAGAAACATTCATCTTGGTTCATCGATTTCGCCTTACATTCCTAGGTACGCTTAAGACTTAGGATCCGCTGGGAAACCGTGCAGGTTCGAGTCCTGTCTAGTGCACCAAACGGAAACAGGCGGTCTCTCCTTCCCGGAAAGGAAGTGCGGAGACCGTTTTTCTTCTCCGCCAAGGTGAAATATGAATCCGAATATCAAACCCTATCGAACGGGGATGCTTACCGTAAAGGAAAAGTATGTCTGTGGTCGGGAAGGCGAAACAAACAAGAAATGTCACGTCTACTATCTCTGCCAGTGCGACTGTGGAAAGGAAGTGATCTTCTCGGGCGAGGAAATCGCAAAGCATCCCTATTCCTGCGGATGTACCCCGAAGCCGGAAATCAGTCAAAACCCCGGCCCAAGCAATCGCAATTTCCTTGGGTATACCGATGGGACAATGCTATGCATGCTGAAACCGGAAAGGGCTGTTTACTCAAACTCTTCCTCAGGCATCAGCGGGATCAGCTACGAGAAGCGGAGAAAGAAGTGGCGGACCCAAATCTGTCTGAAAGGGAAGAACCACTTCCTCGGCTACTTCGATGCCAAGGAGGATGCTATCAAGGCAAGGATAGAGGGGGAGAGGAAATACTGGGATCCGATGCTCGAAAAGAAGCAACTGGATGTGGATAATATTGATTAGTACTTTCCCAAATCGCTAGACTATATTGACGATTTCCGAGGCCTTCCGCGGGGCCTCTTTTCCTTCTCCGGCAAAGGCCCGAGCAGCCCAAGCTTGCGGTAGAGCTCCTCCGTCGATGGGTTCACCTTTGCCATTTTCCACTCGCCGCCGATGGCGGCCTTCTTGCCGCGGGCCAGCCTTTTGATTACCTTTCCGTAGCTCATCCTCTCCAGGATCTTCTTGGAGTCGAGCAGGTTTATGAGCCTGAAGGTGAGGTCCGAGGCGAGGAAATTGACGAACTCGCTGCCAATGACGGAGAGGTCGGAATAGACCCTGGTCTCGTCAAGCCTGAGGGACTGTTTGTAATACCTCATGACGATCTCGATCTCCCATCTCTGCGAATACGCGAAATATATGTCTTCCGGGGGCCAGTCGAGGTCGCATTCGAAAACCACGGTCCCGAAGGAATCCCTTCTTTTCAGGTAGTCGGCGTTGTCGTAATCGCCGCCCTCGTGCGCCCTCCTGAGGTAGTCCGCCTCCTCCTTCGCCGCCTTTCCCGCGTCGCGGAAAGCATAGAGCCATTTGCCCCCGCCGGAGGCCGCCGACTTCTTGAACTGTATCCCCGGATGGCCTTTGAGGACCCCATCGAACGAGAGCATCGAATGCCGCCCTATGAGCCTGGAGTTCCTCTTGACCGGGTTCAGATAATGGAGGTCGGGGTTGGCGTCGAAGCGCTCGGAGGCGACGGTACCGGGAAAACCCTTGTCGGCGACGATGAGGCCCTTTTTTATCCCGTTGCTTCCGATGAAATCGGAGTATGCGGTCGCGTCGAGCATGTTGCCCGGGAAGCACTTGGAGCTGACCGGCTCCCTCCTTTCGAGGTCGAAGCAATAGATGACGGAGATGTCCCTCATCCCCTTGGATTTTGCCTTCCTCGGGAAGTCGGAGAGCGAATTGACCGACGACCCGGCCGACTTCAGGGTGCCGTCGACGAGCAGCCTCGCGTCGGCTGAGCATGAGTCGACCCTGGCCGACATGAAGCCGACGATCCTGGAATACCCTTTCCCGAGGTCGGACATAAGGGCGGAGACGGAGTTCCTCGACAGGGCGCAGCCCGGCCGGAGCATCGAGAAGAAGCTCGAGTCGTAGGCCTCCTTGAGCTCGCAGTCCTTTATCCCGGGGTAAGCGACCCTGAGCAGGGCGCAGCAGTAGATCTTCAGCGCGTCATCCGGATGGTACTGGGCAAGGAGCTCGCCCATGACGGGCGAGAAGAGACGGTCGAGCAGGGCGGCGTTGGCCCAGTCCCTGATCTCGAAATCACCCTCGAAGACACGCTTCCGTCCTCCGATCGGGATGTACCTCCCGTTCACGATGTGGCCGACGGTTGCCCCGTTGACCGGGACGTTGGCGGAGGAGCCGCCGGGCCTTCTCACTCTCCTGCAGCCCTTCCTCTCCTTGACGGCGTACCTGTCCTTCGTCTTCCCATATGCATAGACGATGGTGTTCCTCGGCCTCTCGACGGCGAGTATCTCCTTCGGTATCGGCATGGCCCTTGGTCTCCTTTTATATAGCTCTATTATATCAAATAACTAGACTATATGCAAACTGTTTTTGCCCGAAAGCGTCGACGTTATCGTGTCTCGATGCCTTGAATCCGGGACTGGAGAAACGCAAAAGGCGCCCAAGCGGGCGCCCCGGATCTTCAATAGGCCGGGAGAATCGGGCTTTTCAGCCTGATTCATATAGTCACAGTCATTGGGAAAGTACTAATTAAAAGCACCTGGTTATAAGAACGTTAGCAATGAACTTTTCCGCAACATCATATACATACCGCTGTTCATTGGCCATATTTGTGTTTGAAGATAATTGGGGTATCAAAAATAAACAAAGATGAGCAGGTACACATTCTGGTGATCTACGTTCCAAGAAACGTTCTCTATCCAATACAAAAGCATTGGTATCGCAGAGCAACTAATTATCAATTCCAAGTATATTTTTTGAAAGAAGTGGAATTCTACTAAAAAGAGATTTACACACCGGCAAGTGCACAAAAATTGTTAATTTTTTGTGTCAAATCAAGGGAACATAGGATTACAGACGGGAACATCACCCCATTCCTTATTCACGAATGTGAATTCTGCTGTTGCGACTCCCATCACCTGGTATCTATTTTCAATTGTTCCGAATCTCGACTTCAGCTCCATCTGCCACAGTGCTCAATCCCGAAACCAGGGACTGAAAATCTCCTGAGAAGTCACTTGTCACAGATAGATAGCCGTCAAATTTCGTGGTACCGATCTCACCGCTAAAGAGAACGCTTCCGCCATCTTTTGGATTCAGAAGAAGATTTCGGTTGCTTCGTCCTTTTTGCTGGGTGATGGACAGGCAATAGATCCCCGTGACATTCTGTCCATCTTTAGCAGGAGAGGTTTTGACTTGTTTCGCGTTTCTGACTTTTTCATCAAAATCGACGATCTTCAGCTTCAAGTCAGCCTGAAGCTCCTGCGGTTTGATGCACTCATAGAGATGCTTTTCCGGATCAGAGAGCCGCTTGACATAATTCAAGGTGATCTTCTCCGCATCCGCTCTCGTCTTGTCGACTTTGAAGGATGATTTCGATTGGTTACATCCCGTCAGCAGCAAAGCCGTCAATGCCCATATCAGTTTTTTCTTCATCATCATGACCTCCTAACTGTGCCGAATATAGAAAAATTGCTCTAGTTCGTCTTCTGGAACATAATAACTTCCTGGTCTACTTCTCCAATCATAATGAGTGACCATAAAGTCTCGGATTCCCTGTGAGCCGTCAGAGTAGTATTGCCTTATTGATGCGTGACCTATTCCAAGAATTGCATGACCTGAAATTGACACAAACACCGGATTGTTCGAATAAGAATAGTAGCTAACATAATCGGAATAGGAATATCCAGTTTCTACTACAAATCCGCCACATCCATGATCATTGAGATATTGTTGCAAGCCGATTTGCTCATCAGATCTCAACGTGCCGTTTTCTGTTGTATTCATATAATTACTCATTGTCACGATAAACGAATCAACAGCCGGTTTATTATCATCATGGTTCAACGGCAGAAGTCCAGGATATAACGCTTGATAAGAAGAATACCTATCATAAAATGAAATTAGCATTGCACCAGATGTTGGCGCACATCCATTATCAACTGCTTCGTTGTAATATTCCGGAATGTTTTGCAAGATTGAGGAAGAGGACTGGCTATAGGTCTCAGTTAACACAAGCGAAGATGGAATTGTAATATATAAGATGAAAACGAAGGAGAATTTGACTGCAGTCTCGGAGTCTTTCGAACAAAAATAGACCTTTTCCCTTCTGTGACAAGCGGCATACCAATCATCTCTTCTTTTGTTGGAATTTCATGTCCACGATAGACCAATGAAATTTCTTTGCCATTAAGAACAACATATCCCAAAGTCACGCCGTTCTTATTTGCAGAAAAGAGTTGATATTCGTTACCTTCTTTTTCAAAACTAAACTCCTTTGAAAACCGACTCCCGAACCAAAATGGAAACGAATTTTGTAGATCCGTCTCCCCCCGCCTTGTTCATTGGATGAACTGATAATAAAGAGCTCAATCCAATCAGCGATAGGCAAAAAGCTTTAAACATAAGTTCCTCCTTTTTATAAATTATAGACCTCAATTTCTTATTTTTCGACATTACAAGTGTAACAATTTATCAAAAAACAATTATTATGCCTTTATAACATATATGATTCCTTGACTTTCTTGTGTGCTTAAAAAGGATTCTTCCATTTGATCATTAATTTTGTCATAAGGACTAACAAGTTAATTAGCGTTTCAATAGATAGTTGTTAATTTACGACTTAAATCAATGGCTTAGATTTATGACATGTTTTAGTTGTAGAGATAATCGGCAGATGGAAATCATTTTGATGTGGTTCGTTAAACAAACCTCTTTTTCGGTAATTATTCAATATTTAGAAACAATAACTTTCTTATTAAAATCTTCGTTTGTACGAACAGCTTTAAAGCAAATCAGCTCAATAAAAAGATGATCCCTTCTTTTCACAATATGTCTTATCCTTGCTTTTTCGAAAACTAATGAATTCACGGAACACCATACTTAAGACAGGTATTTTTCTATGCTTTTCCAGCATATTTGCGTTATTTGAATGCTCGTTTAAAAAAGAACAATTTTTTACAAACACATTTTCAAACTGGAATCAGAATCATCCGCTGACTCCTAGGAATTCCCGAAGCCTTTCTCTGTCCTCTGATTTTCAGGTTTTTTCTGTTTTTCTATATCTTTATTAAGCCTTGTTTTATATACTATTGGCAAACGGAGGAAAACCCATGAAACGTTTTCTAGAAACCCTGAAGAAGAACGCTCTTCTTCCCGTCCTGATTCTGTGCCTGACGTATTATGTCCTGTTCTTCATCGCCCAAGTCGGCGAGATGGGAGACGGCAATGCTTCGATCGTCTTCGGAAGCTTGCTGCTCTTAGCTGTCGAAGGACTTCTTTTCGCCCTGTTAGCAGTTTTCCTGCTGAAAAAGAACCACGCCCCTGCCCGTTATATCGGGATCCTCCTGCTCTCTTACTATGCCATCAGCCAAATCTTCAGCGTGGATCAGCCTTTCAATCTCTTCTTCCGCGAAGCGAGAGGGACCACCATCACCGATGGTGTGTTCATGCTTTTGGCTGAACTGTCTTTCTTAACGGCGATGGTGATGTTTCTTCTCACCGAGCTCTTTCCGAAGATCAAGATCAAGAATCTGGATCTCGTCCTCCTCATCATTCTCCTCTTTTGGATCTTCTTCACCATGATGGTCTTCATCTTCGATGTCATCCGAAGCGCAAGAGCAGAGTTATCCTGGTACAGTTATTTCAACACCATCAACAACTGCCTGGTTCTGCCTTGCCTCTTCTTCTTCGGTTTCCTGCTTTACAGGAAGTCTAATGAGAAGACTGAAACAGCAGAGCCTGCCGAAAATCCGGAACCCGCTTCTTCGGAATCAGAGGAGACAATCGCTAAGACTGAGACTCCTGAAGAGCAGCCTGTTTCTGATCAGATCGAAGCAAAGTGATGTAGCCTTCACAAGCTAGCGTCGTTCAAAACCGAGGGGTGAATCCGCTTCACCCCTTTTCATATCACTCGTTTCGTGTGCCTCTCTCGATACTCCCAGGGCGTGACACCGACAGTTTTCTTGAACACGCGGGTGAAGTGGGAAGAGGAGGAAAAACCTAAGTAGTAGCTGATCTGGGTCAAGGTCTTATCGGTATGCCTCAGCAGATTCTCCGCCTCCTGAATCTTGATGGATTGGACATAATCGCTGAAGGTTTTCCCCGTCTCTTTCTTCAGCCTAGCAAACAGCATGGTCCGGCTGAGAAAAAGGGCACGGCAGACATAGCTAGAGAAGATCGCATCCGAAAGATGCGCATAGATGTATTTGTTGAGATCGATCAAGAAGGAGGAGCTGTCGGGTTTTCCCTGAATACGGCTGACTCTCTCTGTGTAATCCAAAGCCATCCTGAGCTGAAGGTTGCGGATCGCACTAGGACTATCCAGCAGATCCATCTTCTGGATGTATTGATCTGAGAGTCCCAGCGCCTCATCGACATCGAGACCACCGCGGATCGCCGCTCTGGAGAAGATGGTGGCACTGACGATGAAGGTGTTCCGGATGTTGCGGATCGAATCGGAGGATAGGATGCCGCTGCGGATGGCAGGAGCGTTCTTGATCCAGAGCTTGAGCTTTTCTTTCTCGCCGTGGCTGACGAGATCCACAAGGGTCCTTTCGATCTCGAGGGTGTTGTGTTCAAAAACAGGACCGATCTCTTTGTCTTGACGGATCTGTTCTTCTTTCAGAGTCTCCTCATAATCGTCAACCTTCGGTCCCTGAAGAATAACATCCGTATGGTTGCGCTCCTCGCCATTTAGAACATAGTTGAACATACAGAGGGATTGAACCAGTGACTCCAAAGGCATCGAGTTGATCGACTGCATTCCCTCGATGAAAAGATCATGATCCGAAGGCTGGATCCCCAGTCGGAAGGCGAGGGCGGAGAGAGTCTGGCGATCCGGTCTGATGGTCCTAGAGGGACCGACGACGATCTGATACTCCTGATAGTTGATGAACTCATAATAGAAGAAGTCATCCACAGCGACATATCCGATATGTTCCCGATGAGAAAAGATTTCCGGAAGATAGGGCGTGATCGGATCGATGGGGAACATCTGATGGAAATAACAGAAAATCGGTGTATTCTTCTGATAGATACGCACCGGAATGCCAGTCAGCATTCCCAGAGAGGAGACCAGATAATCAAGGTTCATGGGCAAAGTTCCTTCCCTTCTTAGTACGATTATACAAGTTTTCGTACGATGATATAAGAAACATTCTTCAAATCAGCTATGATAAACCTAATCAATGAGGGCAAGAAGTATGGATATTCGAAATCTGAGCTTGGAAGAGAAAGCCCGACTCGTCTGTGGGCATTCGACGATGAGTACTTATCCGATCGAAAGGGAAGGCATCGCTGCCATCACACTTTCCGACGGTCCTAATGGCTTACGGAAGGAACAGCAAAACGGCAACTCATTAGGTGGCATTTCAGAGTCGCTTCCTACGACCTGTTTTCCCGCTGGTGTGACCTTGGCTTCTACCTTCAACAGAGGCCTCGCTTATCAAGAAGGAGAAGCTATCGCCAAGGAATGTCAGTACTATCATGTCAATGTCATCTTAGGACCGGCGATGAACATCAAGCGGAACCCTCATCGGAGAAGAGACGGCAAAGCTTATGAAGGAATACCGCAGCGTCGTCTGGGCTCAGCACGGCATCTTCTGCACCGGCAAGACCTTGGATGAGGTCTTCGGTCTGATCGAGACGATTGAGAAAGCGGCGGAAATCTATATGAAGGTCTGCGACAAGAAAATCTATCAGTCGATCACCAACGACAACCTCAAAGAGATCGCTGAAGCCTTCCACATCCAGTACCGTCACGGCATCATCGACTGACGTTTTAACTCGGAGCAATCCGAGCTTTTTATTTATTTTCTTGGCAACGTTCCATCTTCGTGATCCGTTCAGCCAGGAAAGGTATAGTTATAAATATTGATAGGTTGCTTTTTAAAATATCCAGTTTAGTTTCAATGAAGTTTGTCACTACACAGAGTTGTGTAAGATCGCATAATGGCTTAAATCCGTTGGAATGAAACAAGCTGAAATCACACCTTTTCATTCTTGTTTAAGCCAACTCAACCGAAAATTGAGCAACTCAAAGAATCGTTAATTTACAATTCCACGTTCCGCTGTAGAATAGTAGCAAGTCAAGGAGGCCTGAAACATGGGAGTAGGACAGCGACTGAAAGAGATGAGAAGCGAAGCCGGGATGACGCAGAAGGATTTAGCCGATGAGCTTCACGTGACGTATCAGGCTGTTTCCCGTTGGGAGAACGATGATGCGGAACCTTCGTTTGATACCGTGAAGGAGATCTGTCGGATCTTTCACTGCACATCAGATGACCTCTTCGGAATCGAGCGGGATAACCCCGCTCAACCAGAGAGTACTCAACCGATCGCTGAGAAACCGCAGGTCGTTGAGAAGGTGATCATTCAGGAAGCAAAACCTGTCCTTGGAGTCTGTGAGCAGTGCAACAAACCGATCTACGATCCTGAGGATCTTCACCGCATCGATGTCACCCACACGGTCCGTCATGGTCCAAGTCATCATACGACTCATCGCGATATGATTCTATGCAGCGCCTGCAACGAGAAGCGTCTGCAACAGAAAAAAGCAGCTGAAGTGATATGTACCTCTCTAGTTAGACACTAGGGAGGTATTTTTAATGAAGTACACA
>CAUUFA010000005.1:0-130401 GCA_963544395.1 uncultured Bacilli bacterium
TGAGTTTGTGATATGATGTTTTCAACGTAGTCTAATTAGATGAGTACATATCACGCGCGACAGCTTTTTTATTTTGTCTTCGGGCTTTTATGCCGTTTTCTTATTCGTTCTGTTAGTATATAATCTTACGGAAAAGGAGAAGCTTTTATGCCAAAGCAATACAAGAGAATCCTGCTGAAGATTTCCGGAGAGGCCCTCAAAGGCGACAAGGATGTCTACCGGAAGGATTTTCTGGAGGAAGTTTATCACATCGTCAAAGAGATCACGGATATGGATGTGGAAGTCGCTCTCGTCGTCGGGGGAGGCAACATCTGGAGAGGCAATCTTGCTTCGGCGCTCGGTATCGAGAGGACACAGGGCGATTATATGGGTATGTTAGCGACTGTCATGAACGCCATGTGCCTGCAGTCCTATTTTGAAAGCCACGACATGGTCACCCGCGTGATGTCAGCGCTCAACTGCCCGGTGGTGTGTGAACCTTATATCCGTCGGAAGGCGATCCGCCATCTGGAGAAAAAGAGAGTTGTGATCTTCGCCGGTGGCATCGGGAACCCCTACTTCACCACCGATACGGCGGCCGCTTTGCGGGGCAAGGAGATCAACGCCGATATCATCCTGATGGGTAAGAATGGCGTAGAAGGTGTCTATGATGATGATCCGCGGACGAATCCGAATGCCAAGCTGATCCGCAAGATGACCTATCAGCAGATCTTAGCGGATGGCCTCAAGGTCATGGACAACACTTCAGCCGGATTGCTTGTCGGATCGGATGTCGAAGTCAGGGTCTTCAATATGAATGATCCGGAGAATGCTGTCCGCGTCGTGAGAGGCGAGGATCTCGGCACACGGATAACTGACAAGTGACTCTTTATCCCATCCTGTTAATTTAGTAGAATAGTATCAGATTCCCGGAGGAAAATTATATGGATATTCTGAACGAATGCACAGAGAAGATGAATAAGACGATCGATGCTTTGAAGGATTCTTTTTCCGGTCTGAGAGCCGGCAGGGTCACGCCCGCCTTGCTCGATAAGGTGACGTTTGATATGTACGGAACGCCTTCTCCCATCAAGTATGGTGCGACTGTCACTGTCTTAGGACCTACGGATCTTCAGGTCAAGCCGTTTGATCCTTCCACGGCGAAGAGCATTCTCGGCGGCATCAACAAAGCTGACCTCGGATGCACAGTGACGCAGAACGGATCTACCCTCATCCTCAAGTTCCCTTCTCCTTCTGAAGAGAGACGTCAGGATTTGATCAAGCAGGCGAAGAAGTATGCTGAGGAATCCAAAGTCGCAATCCGCAATATCCGCCGCGATGCCAACAACGATGTCAAGAAAGCGGAAGCCACGGAGCTCAGTGAGGATATGAAGAAGGATCTGGAAGATAAGATTCAGAAAGAGACGGATAAGCATATCAAGGATATCGACGTCTTGATGGAAGCCAAAAAGAAAGATATCGAGACGATCTGATGGCTGAAAAAACTTCTTCGTTGACGAAGCCCCTGAATCACATCGCTTTCATCATGGACGGCAATGGACGATGGGCGAAGAAAAGGCTGCTTCCCCGCTCTGCCGGACATCTCGCAGGGGTGAAGCGAATCAAAGATATCATCAGCATCTGCTTTGAGGAGTACGGTATTTACTGTGCTTCTCTTTTCTGCTTTTCCACGGAGAACTGGAACCGGCCGGAAAAAGAGGTGTCAACTCTCTTCAGCCTGCTTCAGGATTTCTTCAACAAGGAGCTTCCTTACTTTCTCAAAACGAAGACGCAGATCCGGGTGTTAGGCAACCTCAGCGACCCGAGGATTCCCGCTGATATTCTCAAGACGATTTCACAGGCGGTGGAAAAGACCAAGGACAACGGGGATCACATCTTCAACGTCCTGTTCAACTATGGCGGACGATACGATATTCAACAGGCGATCTGTGCTTTAGCAGAAGAGGCAAGAGAAGGAAAGATCGATCCGAAGCAGATCACGCAACAGGATATCGCTTCTCATCTGCTGACGAAAGACTGCCCAGAGGTCGATCTGCTGATTCGGACGAGCGGGGAGCAGCGGATCTCCGATTGCTTCCTCTACCAGTCAGCTTATTCCGAGCTGGTCTTCACCGGTGTGGCTTGGCCTGATTTCGATCATAAGGCTCTCGATGAATGCCTGAGAGAGTACTCGTCCCGGAACCGGAGGTTCGGAGCCATCAAGGAGTAGTTCATATGATCAAAAATGATATCTCAGCTTCATCGAAGCGTTCTATGGTGACCAGAATCATCACCTCCATCGTCCTTGTCGGGGTTTTGGCACCCTGTGCGATTTTCGGTGGCTGGTCCTTCTTTGTCCTCATCGCCTTCCTGGCGATCGTCGCCATTCATGAGATGCTGAAAACACCGGGACCGCAGCGCTATCCTCTCTACGTCATGGCGATCGTCTATCTTTTCATCCTCGGCATGATCTTCTGGAACTTCGCCTCCAACTGGGTCGGTTATCCAAATCCGGTCAACGGCGGGCGGTTCTCTCTGAATTTCATTTATGTCTCTCTGCTTGCTCTTCTCTGCTATGGTTTGGTCCTCTTTCTGATCGCCATCATCTCACCGAAGGTCCAGTTGGCGGATGTCACTTATCTTTTCACAGTCGGTTTCATCCTCACCGCCGGATTCCTCGGGATTTATTTTTGCCGTTATATCGGTAACGCTTATGGAATCACGACGTTTGGAGATCTGATGGTGAAACCCTCATGGTCAGCGGTCCCTGTCAAAGCGAGCGAATATTTTTTCCGGTATTATGAGGCACATAACATCAATCAAGAGCTTGCATCCTGCTGGCTGATTCTCTTTATCGCCGGCGGAACCTGGGGCAGCGATATTGGAGCTTATTTCTTCGGAATGCTCTTCGGCCGCCACAAGATGAATCCGAGAATCTCTCCCCACAAGACGTGGGAAGGCTTCTTCGGCGGCATGGTGGTCGGCTGGGGACTCTCCTTAGGATTAGCAGCCTTGCTGGAGTTTGTCTTTGATAAACCTCTCATCCCCGGATTGCTTCAGTTCCGTTACTCCGCTCTGTTATATGAAATGAATGTCCTGCACGGACAGGCTTGGCCTTTCATCGTCGGTGTCGGCTTCCTGCTTCCGACAATCGGCAATGTCGGCGGCTTCCTCTTCTCTTTGATCAAGAGACAATACGGAATCAAGGACTATGGCAAGATCTTCCCTGGTCACGGCGGTGTCCTCGACCGTTTCGACAGCATGCTGATCAACTGCGCCTGCACGGCCTTTGTCATCATCCTCACGATGAATGGATGGAACATCTTCCGCTAAGATTATGAGTGAACCGATTCTGCTCTTAGGAGCCACTGGATCCATCGGCATTCAGACGATGGAGATCCTCAGGTTTTCTCCGGATTACCAACTTGTCGGTGTTTCTCTGAATTCCCATTATGAGAAACTGGAACCTTTTCTGCTTTATTTCGATGCGCTGAAATTTGTGGCCATCTCTGACGAAGCGAAAGCAGAAGAGTTCCGCTCACGTCATCCAAGCCTTACTGTCCTGAGCGGAGAGGATTCCTCCTTGAAGCTTTTGAAGAAGGTAAAACAAGGAACGGTCTTCAATGCACTGATGGGAAACTGCGGGCTTCGTCCTTCTCTTCTTGCCATCCGTCAGAATCAGGATCTTCTGCTTTGCAACAAGGAATCTATCGTCATCGGATCCGAGCTTCTTGCGAAAGCGCTGAAGAACTCTTCTTCTCATCTCTATCCCGTCGACAGCGAGCATGTCGGCATCGCAAAGATCCTCGCTGAACTGAAAAAGAGAGGCGTTGAGAAAAAAGATATTCTGAAGATCATCGTCACGGCTAGCGGTGGCTCTTTACGGGACATGCCATCGACTCAGCTTCCCTTTGTCACGCCAGAGCAGGTTCTTCATCATCCTACTTGGTCGATGGGATCAAAGATCACTGTGGATTCTGCTACCTTGGTCAACAAGGGTTTTGAGGTCATTGAAGCCAGCTATCTCTTCTCTTATCCTCTCTCCCAGGTCGGAGCCATCATCTGCCGGGAGTCGCTTGTCCACGCCGAGGTGGTCTATCGCTGGAAGGGAAGACGGAAGACGATGGTGGAGTATTCACCCTGTTCTATGCGGGTTGCTATCGCCTATGCGTTAAGCAAGGGAAGGTTAGAGATTCATCACAACAGCAAAGATGATCTCCTAGATATTCAGAGGCTTCACTTCGCTGAAATCGATCATTCTTTCTATCCCTGCTTTGATCTGACGATCCGCATGTCAGAGAAGTACGGAAACATCGGAATGATCTATTACAACGCTGTCGATACCAAAGCGATCGACACCTTCCTGAAAGGGAAAATCCCTTTCTTAGGCATCCATCGGGCGCTTGTGAGAGCGTTTGAAACCATGCCGAAGACAGAGAAGCTCTCCGAGCGGAATCTGAAGCAGATCATTGCGGATGCCTCGGACTTTGCCGATAACATCATCCAGAAGGAGTTCATATGAGTCATTTCTTTTCCGTCTTAGGAAACATTGTGGTTTTCCTCCTCTGCCTCTCGGTTGTTGTCTGCCTTCATGAGGCTGGACACCTTCTCGTCGCCAAATGTTTTAACGTCTATTGTTTTGAGTATTCCATCGGATTCGGCCCAGCTATTTTCCGTCATCGCTTCCACAAGCGGAAGAAAAAGACAAAGGGTGCACAGAATCAAGAAGAACAAAGCTCTGATCAGAACGAGCGGAGTGAGACCCAGTTCAGCATCCGAGCACTTCCTTTAGGCGGTTATGTCGCCATGGCAGGCGAAGATGCTAACGAGACCGAGGATGGCAAGATCATCCCGGAGAATCGGACGCTCAACGGAATCAACCATGCCAAACAGTTGGCCATCATGTTGGCAGGCATCACCGTCAACTTCATTTTGGCGTATGTTCTCTTCTTCTGCGATTTTGCCTTCTGCCCACAGCAGAAAGCGGATCTTGCCACCAACGAGATCACCGTTGCCCAGTACAGCGATACCTCTAAGAAAGAAGAGTACGCACTCTATCAGGCCGGACTGAGGACCGGCGATCGGATATTATCTGTCTATCAGGAATATCACGGTCTTCTCGTCTATGAAGGCGGCGCTCAGTCGGAGAAAGCAGAGACAGTCTACTGGCCGTATCAGCCAAGCGATGAGAAGCCTCTTCCGGAGATCAAGACTTATCAGCATTTCCTGGTCGATGGGGCAACCTCCTTCGATCAGTCTGCTCCGGATGCTTTGCAGTACTATGTCCTAGATATCTTCTCCGCTAGGAATCAGAAGAGCCTGACGCTTCCTTCTGAGCTTCAGAATGTCTTTCCCGGTCCTAGTTCCACCCGTCTTTTCCACCTCACCTATGAGCATGTCAATGAGGATGGCTCTGCCATTAAGAAGAGCGTCACCACCAAGGAGATCAAAACGGTTGCCAAGCAGGAATCTAAAATGGTCACGACCTATTCCTTCGGCCTTCTCGGCATCTCTCCGAAAGTTGTCACCTACCGCTATGGTTTCGGTGAGTCCTTCGCTCTTGCCGGAAAGATGTTCGGTCAGCTCTTCACCGGCATCTATCAGGCGATCGGCACGCTCTTCGCTCCGGCGGGATGGCAGAACGTCGGCGGAATCATCTCGGTCTATCGTCTCTCGGCCAGCGGCGTGCAATCCGGTTCGATCGGAAATTTCCTGCTGCTCTGGGGATATATCTCCCTCAACTTAGGTTGTTTCAATCTCTTACCATTACCGGGGCTTGATGGCTGGCAGTCGCTGATTGCCATCATCGAATCCATCATCCGGAAAAAGCTTCCTAAGAAGTTCAAGAACATCGCCAATACCGTCGGTCTTATCGCCCTTCTTGCTCTTGCTGCCCTTCTGGTTGTCAAGGATCTTCTCTGAGGAACAGAGCGCTTTCCTGCGCGACGTTTTTCTGTTCTTTTATGATCTTCTTTCTTATAATATGTTGTTCGGTTTACACGTATGAAGTTTGTCAATCGTACCTTCGAAAGTGAAAACGCACCGGAAGCGACGAAGATCACTTATGCCATCGTTTCGTTCTTCCGCGATGCGTTTTTTGAATTCATCTCTCTCTTCATGCTCCTTTATGTTCAGATGGCCAGTCCGATCACCGGCATCGCTCAGTACACCGTCATGTACACCGTCATCACCTTCTCTCTCGTCGGATCGAAGATCCTCGCTGGATTTGCCTGGGTTTTTGCTTCCCACTGGCTCGCGTATGGCCATTTCCCGTTTGGACGATATCGGACGATGCTGTTCTATGGTGCTATCCTGACGACCATCTCTTTCCTGCTTCTGTTTTTTGTCTCTCCGCTGTTTGAAGGCTGGGCGTATGTTATTGTTTTCATTCTGTTTTACACCTTGCTGATCTGCATCTATTCCATCAACGACATCGCATACTGGTCTTTTTCCAATACGCTTTCCCGCGATGAGGAAAAAAGAGGCCGTATCTCTTCGATGGTGTCGCTCTCTGTCGCCTTAGGCACCTATATGGTCGCCGGCATTTCTCCGGCTGTCAGCACCGGCGATGCCAAGAGCAATTTCACCTTGCTTGGCAGCGTGCTCATCACGGCGTATCTCCTCTCTCAGATGGTGCTGGCTTTCGTTATCCGGGAACGAAAAGAAAATCCGGAAGATATTCTGAAACAGAAAAAAGACAACGTTTTGGAGCCTTTCAGAACCCTTTTCTCCAATCGGCAGGTCCTGTATGTCTGCATCGCGTTCTTCATCCTCTTCTTGAGTCAGGATATCCTCATTGGGAATTCATCAAACTACTTCTATTATGAATATGGTTATGGAAGTTTCGGTGATCATGGTTATGGAAATTCGATGTTTTCAGGCGGAGTTGTTTCCTTTATCTTCTCCCTGTGTTTCGGTGCCGGCATCGCTCTTGCCCAGGCACTTTACTCTCCGATCTCTGTGCGGCTGAAGAAGAAATACACCTTGCTTCTCGCTTTTGCCTTGATTCTTTTTGGCTATCTGTTCCTCTTTGCTTATGCCTTTAGGAACGGACATGAGATGGCTCTCTTCCCGACTACTTTCCTGTTAGCGTTCGGACATGGATTATGCTATATGACGATGAGCATGAATGTATTCGATGTCGCTGAGGATCATGAATATAAGACTGGTCTTAACAAGAACCCGGCTATCCAATCACTGAAATCGTTTATGGTGTTATTTGCCAATGCAGTCCAGACGGGTGTCCTTTATCTGTTCTTCGCTATTTCCCATCTGAGCTCAGTCAATCAGAGATTAGGGAAGATGGAGAGTATGGGCGCTGCCATCGACTCTGTCAACGATATGGTTCATCAGACAGCAGGAATCTCTTCTTCGCTCAATATCTTCTTAAGCGGTCTGACTTTGCTGCCGTTGGTTTTGACGACGGCTGCCATCCTTCTGACGGTTTTCTTCGTCGATGTCAACGATGAAGCAAAATATACGGCGATTGTCCAAGCGATTGAGGAGAGAAAGAAACAGCAGCATCTCTGATTCTGTTTGGCTCAATTGAGAAGAAACCCTGCCAGGCTTTCCCTCGCGGGTCAAAATCGTTAGAATAGTAAGGTACGAGGAGCATCTATGGATAATTTACTACGCCGTTTCCTAACGAAAATCGGAATTCAGGATCTCTCGCCTTATCAAGGTGGATCCTTTATTGATATCAAGAACGACCGAGATAACAACATGATTTTCGGGACGCTTTCTTTCCCGACTTATCTGAGCTATCCGTCCTATGAAACTTTTTTCGATACGATCAACACTTTTGTTTCCCGAGGTGGGTTCGGGATCACTTTGAAATTCGTCTATCAGAATGAGGAGGATGAGTTTCCCCGACTCCTTGAAGAATTCAAGGAAGCGCGAGGATGCACGATGCTCGATGACGTTCAGTTCATCGAGGAAGAGAGGAAGGTTCTCTTTTATTACAACACGCCGGCCGGAGCTTCTCAGATCGCAGATGAGGCGAGGCTTCTTTGCGATTTCCTTGACTCCATCTCCTCCAGCTATCACATCCTGACTCAAGAACGCGTTTACTTCTCTGACGATTTTCAGAACAAGCGCGATGAAGAGAACCTGAAGCGAGGTCAGGAAGCCGCCAAAAAGTTTGCTGAATATGAGAAGATTCAGTCTAATTATCAGCCTTGCCGGATCCACGATATCGAAAAGTTCCGGATGGTAGAAGTTGAAGGCACGATCTTTGCCGTGCCTCCGGAAAAGATAAGGAAGACGAAGAAAGGCACCACCATCGAGACCATCATGTACACCGATGGCTCCGACTCGATCACTTCGACACTTTTCGAAAGCAAGAAGATGCCTCTGGAAGAGATGGATAAGTTCAAAGTCGGCACCAAGATCAAAGTCAAAGGTCAGACCGAATATGATCGTTATCAGCATAACCGGCTCGTGATCCGCATCGATGAAATCTCCATACTTCCGCCCGATCCTTTGAGAGAGGACACGTATCCAGGCAAGAAAAGAGTCGAGCTGCACTGTCATACCAAGATGTCGGATTTTGACGGTGTCGCAGACATCACGCAATATATTGAGACAGCCAAGCGCTGGGGACATAAGGCGATTGCGGTAACCGATCACGGCGATGTGCAGAGTTTTCCTTCCGCCCAGGCTGCTGCGAAAAAGAACGGCATTAAAGTTCTTTATGGGTGTGAGCTCTATATGATCGATGATGCGCCGATCTACATTTACAATCCGTCGAAGAAGCGTCTGAACGATAAGAAGACCACTTATGTTGTCTTTGACCTTGAGACGACCGGATTAAGTGCCAGATACGATCGCATCATCGAATTCGGTGCGGTCAAAATGGATGTCACCGGTCAGATTCTGGATGAAGTGGATTTCTTCATCAAGCCCGATATGAAGCTTTCTTCCTTCTCGATTCAGATTTCCCACATCACTCAGGAGATGGCCGATTCCGGAAGACCGATCCGCCAGGCTCTGAAGCAGATATTGGACTTTTTTGGACCGGACAGCATTTTGGTCGGACATAACGTCGCCTTCGACTACGGATTTCTCAATGAGGCGCTGAAGAACAACGGGATGGAGACCATCCACAATCCGGTGATCGATACCTTGCCGCTTGCCCGTTATCTGTATCAGGATATGCGACGTCACACCGAAGGTGTCATCGCCCGAAGATTAGGCATCGAATTTGATGATTCCTCTGCGCACCGCGCAAACTATGATGCTTCTACCTTAGGCAAGATCTTCGAGATCATGCTAGCCACTCTGACTCAGGAAAAACCGGATATGGCGCACGAGGATCTCAATCTTGAACAGCTTCCGGTCAGCGTCGATATGATCAAAGGGATGCATCCTTATCATGTGACAGCTTATATTCGTGATAAAGAAGGGGTGAGAGATCTTTATCAGATTGTCTCAGACTCCAATATCCGCTATATGTCCTACAACGCGACACCGCTGGTTCCGAAAAGCTATCTCACCGCTCATCGCGCCAATCTGCTTTTGGGCAGTGCCTGCCTTAACGGCGAAGTCTTTGAGGCTGCGATGACAAAGTCAGCAGAGATCACCAGAGAGAAGATGGCGTACTATGACTTCATTGAAGTTCAGCCTCCGGAAAACTATATCTATCTGATTCATCGAGGTCAGATTCACGATGAGGATCAGGTGAAGATGATGCTGTCCGATCTCATCCGTGAAGCGAGAGAGAACGGCAAGATTGTCTGTGCGACAGGTGATTGTCATTACCTCGATCCGAAGGATAAGATCTTCCGCGATATTTTCATCTCTTCGAAAGGCCTGAAAGGAGCAAGGCACCCGCTCAATCTCGCTCCGAGAGAAGGGCGACCAGAGCAGGAAAAGCAGGCCTGGTATAAACATCCTCTGCCCAATCCTGACCAGCATTTTCGGACGACGGATGAGATGATGAACTGCTTCTCCTTCCTCAACGATCCGACATTGGAAGAAGAAATTGTCATCGAAAATACCAATCGTATCTGCGATATGATTCCGGATGATATAGAGCCGCTTCGTTCCGGCACATACACGCCGGTTGTTCCGGGTGCGCCGGAAAAGCTGAAGAACCTATGCCTTGAGACAGCCAAAGAGCTTTATGGTGATCCTTTGCCGAAAGAGATTCAGGAGAGACTGGATGCAGAGCTCAAAGGTATCATCGACAACGGATACTCGGTCATTTACTGGCTGTCATCCGAGATTGTCCGCTGGTCGAACTCCGAAGGCTATATGATCGGTTCACGAGGCTCTGTCGGTTCTTCCCTTGTCGCGACGATGACTGGGATCACCGAGGTCAATCCGCTTCCTCCGCACTACCGCTGCCCGAAATGCAAGCATCTGGAATGGGCGGATATCAGCAAGTATGATTCCGGCTTTGACCTTCCGGCCAAGAAGTGTCCGGAGTGCGGATGCGATATGATCGGCGACGGACAGAACATTCCGTTTGCCACCTTCCTAGGGTTCAAGGCGGAGAAAGTTCCGGATATCGACCTCAACTTCCCCTCTGACTTCCAGTCGAGAGCTCATCTTCACATGAAGAAGATCCTCAACGAGACGGGGAACACCTGCTTCAAAGCCGGGACGATTCAGACCGTGCAGGACAAGCAGGCCAGAGGCTATGTGTTAGGTTATTTTGAGTCTCTCAACATCGATAAATCTAAAGTCAGGGATGAGGAGATCACCCGCTTGGCGACAGGATGCATCGATGTCAAGCGTTCAACCGGTCAGCATCCGGGCGGTGTCATCGTCATTCCGAAAGGATACGATGCCTATGATTTCACGCCGGTTCAATATCCGGCGGGAGACTTGGATTCGGATTGGGAGACGACGCATTTCGACTTCCACGCCATCCACGACAACGTTCTGAAATTCGATATGCTCGGTCACGTAGACCCTCAGGCGATCCGTATGCAGTGCGACCTCTGCGGGTTCAGCTTCTTGGATATGAAGGAGAAGATACCGATCTCTGATCCGGAAGCACATTCTCTCTTCTGGTCAGCGGAGGCTCTTCATCTGAAAAACAATGCCCTGGAGCAGGCGACTGGCGCTTTGGGGCTTCCGGAATTCGGAACCGAGAACGGACGAAGAGTCCTTTTGGAGACGAAGCCTCGTTCCTTCTCCGACCTCGTCAGAATCTCCGGACTCTCTCACGGAACGGATGTCTTTGCTGGAAACGCCGAGACCCTAATCGTTGAAAAAGGGTTTTCTCTCGGCGATGTCATCGCCTGCCGCGATGATATCATGACCGTGCTTCACGACCGATACGGTGTCGAGAATTCGGATGCGTTCAACATCATGGAATTCACCCGTAAAGGCAACTTCGGCAAGAAGGGGAACGATGAGAAGAAAGCAAAGTTCGATCAGATCATGAAGGAGCATAAAGTTCCGGAGTGGTATATTGAATCCTGCCATAAGATCGCCTACATGTTCCCGAAAGGACATGCGGTCGCCTATGTTTCCAACTGCATCCGCTGCGCTTGGTTCAAGGTTCATGAGCCGTTGGCGTATTACGCTACGTATTTCACCTTGCGCTGCGACGCTTATGATATCCACACCATGATGCAAGGCATCCGACCTTGCCTCGAGAAGCGGAACGATATTCTGGAAAGAAATTCCCGCCACCTTCCTGTCACCAACACTGAGCTGGCCAGAATCAACGCCTACGAGTCAACCATAGAGATGTATGATCGCGGATACACATTCGCTCCTCTTTCCATCGAAAGAAGCGAAGCCACACGTTTCACAATCGATAAAAAGAACAACCAGGTGATTCCTAGCTTCACCTGCATCGACGGACTTGGAATAGCCGTGGCAGAACAGATTGTCAAAGCCAGAGAAGAGCAGCCGTTTACCTCGGTTGAAGATCTGAAATACCGAGCGAAACTCGGCGATACAATCATCGCCAAGCTCCGTGAAATCGGCGCTTTGGACAATCTTCCTGACTCCGCTCAGATGACTCTGTTCTGAGACGGATCAGACAGAAACGTCAGCGGTGTGTAAGCGAATAAGTCAAAGAAAAGACTCTGCAGTATTTGCCTGAAACACTGCAAGTTGGAGAGACGGAAATATGAAGAGAAACTTAGTCTGCTTGAAGCGGCCTACGATGCTTATGTGATTGAATTCAGGACTTGCTCCGTGCAATCCGATCAACGAAGACAAGAGCAACCAAGAAATCGATCCTCTTTTTGACAAGGCTGACAAAACCATGCTCGACGCTCTTTTCGTCGACGAGGATGAGACGTACAAGCTTTTGTCAAACGATAATGCATTCAGCTTCCTATATGATTTTTCCCTGAGAATCAGAAGCATTTCGGATCTAAAAAACTCGCTAAGGCGCTTGTTGATACCTTAGAAAAGCAAGTCGATTACAATCATGATGCTGTCGCTGTGTCAAGGGAGCGAACAGCTACGTCGAATAACTTTCTGAAAAGGCGTTTCCTGGTCAAAAAAAGGCCTAAGGTTTCCCTTAAGCCTTCAGATTGGCGTTGACTTGTTTCAGCAGAGATTTCAGTGATTCCTCATTGTTGGTGCTGGCGGAAGTCTTAAGTAAGAAGCTCTCTTTTCCGATGTGATCGTCATCGACGGCGAGGATGCTGTTTCCGTCAACATCTGCATAACCTTCGCCGGATTTATCGAGGTAACCGGAGAGCTCACGGATTTCGGGATAGCAGTCATAGCCCTTTAGCTCACTTTGGCTCAGGGCTTTGGCACGGAAGCCGGGATAATAGGAGACGGTGTAGACCGAGGCGAGGTTCTTTGTGATGGAGTCGGAGAAGCCGACGGCAAGAGTCGCCTTGGTTTTATCTGCTTCCTTAAGGGAAGCGACGGCTTTGATTTTATAGATCTTTTCCGCAGTGACCTGTTCCGCAAGACTGTGATAAGCAGCCTGGCTGTTGTCATCGATCTGCGGAAGCGGAACAAATCTTGTATCTGTATCTGTATCTGTACCTGTTTTCTGATAGAAGCTGCGAAAGACGACAGCGTCGTAATAATCGTCAGGCAGAACGGACCCGCACTCTTCCACTCGGATGATAAAATAAGGAGAGAGCTTATTGTTTTTCAGAGTGACACGCTTTCTGTTTCCGGCGCGATCCGGCAGTGAGTAGAAGCTTTCGTCAAAGCTCTTTTCACTGGAAAGGGAGTAAGGATAGCGGTCGTGGTTAGAGACGGGGATATCCTTCTGAATCGGAAAGACGAGGTAATCGCCGGCACTCAGATAAGAGACATCGATCGCATAGCCCGAGGAGAATAAAGTGACATCTCCGGTTGAATCTTGATTGAGATTGTAGAGAGCAAAACCGATATAGCCATCACCGGAGACGATCTTATCGTTGTGCGCTCCGTCATAGAGAGACGGGGTGATCTTCGACTCGCTTAAGAAGAGACGATTCCCGAGGACAGCGACATCTTTGAGCTTGCCTCTTCTCGATTTGTTGGCATCTGTCGTTCCGAACTCTCCGTATTTTCTGACCGACTGAGAGTAGGATTTCCCCTGCAGCGTGATGTAGCCATCCTGCGTCGCCTTGGTCTGATCCCGAAGCAGGAGAGCGACCGAGTAAACAGCCGTACCGAAAACGGCGAGGACGATGGCGGCGGAGATGACTTTCGCCAAGATGCCGCTGACGTTCCGTTTGACCGGAGGAACTTCGGCGGGTGAAGCGTTGTTGCTGTTGTTGAGGGTGATGTTGATGTTCGAAGGAGCCGGAGTTGATGCCTCCGGTTTCTCTCTGACGCTGTCCTTTATTTCCTCTGTCGGCTGTGGGACAGGTGCTTGCGGTGCTGTTTCTTTCTGTTTCCGATGGAAGAACACGATTTAGAACTCCATGTCTTTGTAGCAGCGCGGATAAGGAAGCGTATCGCGGATGTTTGTCATTCCGGTGACGAGCATGACAAGCCTCTCAAAGCCAAGGCCGAAGCCGGAGTGAGGAATGGATCCGTTTCTGCGGAGATCAAGATACCACTCATAGGCGGGAATGTTCATCTTGAGCTCTTCCATGCGGGAGAGAAGCTTCTGATAGTCGCACTCTCTCTGAGACCCGCCGCAGAGTTCGCCGATATTAGGAACGAGGAGGTCACAGGCGCCGACTGTCTTTCCGTCATCGTTCTGCTTCATATAGAACGCCTTGATATCCTTTGGATAATCCGTTAAGAAGATCGGTCCGTGGAAGACCTGTTCGGTGAGATAACGCTCGTGCTCTGAGCCGAGGTCCAAGCCGAAATGGATGTCGGAGACATCAAAATGATGACCGGCCTTGACCGCATCGGAGAGGATCTGAATCGCCTCTTCATAGCGGACTCTCTTAAAGGGCTTGTCGATGAAGCTGTTGACAGTCTCCATGAGGTTCTTATCGACCCAATGGGTGAAGAACTTCATATCCTGAGCACAGTCTGCCACCGTGTTTCTGACGACATATTTCAGGAAATCCTCTTCGATGTTGCAGAGATCGGAAAGATCCGCCCAGGCGATCTCCGGCTCGATCATCCAGAACTCCGCCGCATGGCGGGTGGTGTTGGACTTCTCGGCGCGGAAGGTCGGACCGAAGGTGTAGACTTTGCCATAGGCTAAAGCGAATGGTTCGACGTGAAGCTGTCCGGAGACGGTGAGATGGACGTTGTCCTTGCCGAAAAATTCTTCGGGTTTCTTCGGATCGGCGTTGACGTTGAACGTCTGACCTTCGCCTTCACAGTCGTTGGCGGTGAGGATCGGTGTGTGGATCCAGTAGTAGCCGTGAGAGTGAAAGTACTGGTGAATGTAGTAGGCCAAGGTGCTTCGGACACGGAAGACAGCGTTGAAGGTGTTGGTTTTCATTCTCCACTGCGGAAGCGTGCGGAGATACTCAAATCCCATCTTCTTTTTCTGAAGCGGATAGGAGTCATCGACATCGCCGATGAGGGTGATGCTCTCCGCCTGGATCTCAAACGGCTGTTTGGCTTCCGGTGTGACATGAAGTTTCCCTGTCACCTCGAGGGAAGCGCCCATCTTGATGGCGTCGTTTTTTCTGTCAGAGTAGACGATCTGAAGGTTCTCAAAACAGGATCCATCGTTGATGGTCAGGAAACCGATGTTTCCGCTGAAGCGGTTGAATCGGACATAACCGCCGAAGGTGAGCGGGCTCCCCTCTAGCTCGGCGATCGTTTTGTCCTCAGTTTTGTCAAAGAGGTCTTTGACCGTGTATTTTTCAGTCAGTTCCATAAAGATGGCTCCTTTCAGTGTTTTCTCTGGCCTTCCGTCTCTAACGGACGGTTGGGTTCGGTTGTGCAGGAGAGCGGTGCAAGCTTTCCCTGCTCAATCATATGGTGGGCGGTCTTGGCAATCATCGCTGCATTATCGGTCGTGCACCAGAGGGGTGGAATCATGACTTCGATGCCGCTGTTTTCAAAGCGGCGGATGACTTCCTGACGGAGATAGGAGTTGGCGCTCACGCCTCCGCCGACAACCACCTGCTTCACGCCTTTATCTAACGCAGCCTGATGGACTTTCTCCAAGAGCTGATTGATGAAGTTCACCTCGGTGCTTCTCGCATAGCGGCGGACGACATCATCGGGGAGTTTTCCCCCGGCATCCTTTGGCTCCTTGTCGATGAGGCGGACAAGATGGGACTTCAGTCCGGAGTAGGAAAGATCGTACCCGCTGACTTTCGGCTTGGGAAGCGGGAAGACCTCGATATTAGGATCCTGACTGACTTTGTCAATCATGACGCCGCCCGGATAAGGGAGACCCAGCTCTCTTGCGACTTTGTCGAACGCCTCTCCGATCGCATCATCCTCCGTCTCGCCGAGGATTTCAAACTGCAGCGGAGAAGGAAGATAGACGATCTCGGAATTTCCGCCACTGGCGACAAGTGCGATTAAAGGATAATGGAATTCGGTGACATATTCGTTAGCGTAGATATGCCCAGCGAGGTGATGGACGGAGATCAGAGGAACATTCAGGTACTCGGCGATAGTCTTCGCAGCCATATTGCCGATCTGCAAAGCCCCAGGAAGACCAGGACCGCCGGTGACGGCAACGTGAGTGATGCTGTGCCAATCGAAGCCTTTGAGGGAGAGGGAATAGGAGAGAACCTTGGTGATGTTCTTGAGATGGAGCCTGCTGGCAAGCTCAGGATAGACACCGCCGAAACGCTGGTGGTCTTTGATCTGTGTGTTGACGGAATTGACGAGCAGCTCCGTCCCGTTCTTTAAAACGGCGACAGCGGTCTCGTCGCAGCTGGACTCAATCGCCAGAATCACTTCATCTTTCATGAGTTAAAACCTCTTTTTTATAACAGAGCGCATCATCATCGGGATAATAGTTTTGGCGTTCGCGGTAGAACACAAACCCGGCATGTTCGTAGAGCGTGATGGCTCTCTGATTCTTCTTTCTGACTTCCAGAAAACAGGTTCCCGGATGATTCGTTTTTATCTGATTTAAGGTGTCGATAAGCAGCCTCTTTCCGATTCCCTGGCCCTCTCTGTCCTGGCGGATTGCGATCTCATCGATCTCGGTGTCTTCGCCTTCCTCTCGGTAGAGAATGTATCCGAGGATGGACTTGTCCTCTTCGAAAACGAAGAGGGCGGCGTCAGGATTTTCCAAGCAGGGTCGATAGTTATCTGCCTTTGCTGTCTCTTGGTGGATTCTCTGAGAAAGAAGGACAATCTGAGGCAGATCGGAGAGCATCGCTTTTCGGATCATATCTTCAGCACGTACTCTGGAAGATACTCTTCTTCTCTGTCGGAGAAGTCTTCAAACGCATCCTTGTTTTCCATCATCTTTGCCATCACATCGATCGGAATGATGTCGAATCCTTCTAGAGCCTTCATGGCGAGCTTATCTTTCTTTTCCACGACGATCTTCTCGGATTTATCTAACGAGGAAACCTGGTCGCTATCAACTCTAGTGATCGTGATCTCCTTGTCCTTTCTCTCTGCGACAAAAAGGTTTCCGTTCCGATCAGAGAGAGCGGCTCTCATCGATGCTTCGCCCTCAAGGAAGAGATCCATGGTCTTGATGCCGTAGATACGGATCTTGGGTTGGAAGGCGTAGATGGTGCGAGGAATGGTGAGCCCTAAGCGGATGCCGGTATTAGAGCCAGGCCCAAGTAAACAATAAAAGGCATCGACATCCTTCAGAGAGAGGTTCAGTTCCTCAAGCAGCGTCTTAATGCCGAGATTGGTTCTCTCCAAGGCGGCCTTCGGATTTCCCATATCGACGCGGAGTGTCTGCATCTGATCGATCATGACGCCTAGCTGCAGCGCTTTGGTCGCGGTGTTGATGAACAGGCGGACTGTTTTAGAATCTTTCATCTTCGATGACAATCTTTCTCTTATCTTCATCGAGATAAGTAAATGTTAAGTGGATGACAGGGTGGTAGTGAAGGAGGTATCCGTTTCCGAACGCCGGCCACTCCACATAGGTGATGATGCCTTTGTCGCCGAGAACCTCGTCTAATCCGAGGTCTTTTCTCTCTTCATCGGCGTTCTCCAGACGATAGCAGTCGACGTGATAGAGCTGATACGGCTTTCCCTGATAGATTTTGATGAGGTTAAAGGTGGGTGAATTGATGGTTCTCTCGACCCCTAAGGCTTTCCCTAAGCCTTGGCAGAAGGCGGTCTTTCCCGCGCCGAGAGGTCCCTCGGCCAGGAGGACTTCACCGCCCTGAAGCGTCTCGGCTAGCTGCGTTGCGATCTCTTTTGTTTCCTCGGCGCTTTCAGTGATATATTCCGTGGTTTTCATAGTCAGCTGTCTTTCTTCTCATCGACATAATCGATGAAGCTGAACGCATTGACAATGGCGTTGCGATAGGTGTCATAGCTTCCGACGCAGGTGATAGACTTGTTCGGCAACCGCATGATGTCATCACTCAAGGTCATCCCAACTCTGGTTCCATACGAGTTGACGGCGACGAAGGCGGACTGGAGGACGGTGTTCGTCTCGATGCTATTGATCCTCTTGACACCTTCTTCGTCAAAGAATTTGGCGGAGACTTTCGGATCGGTGGTATAGACGATGATGTTGCTTCTTAATCCTGGGATGTGAACCGCAGGGAAGCGGGTGATGGAGTCCGGGAGGCAGGTGTTGTTCTTATCGCCCATATAAACGATGATAAACGCTTCGTGTGAGCTGACTTCCATATCGTAGACGTGGAGACGTCCGAAGAGGCCGGAGACGATTTCTTTTCCGCCCTCCTGACGATTTGCTTTTTCGATGTCGCGGTTTCGCTTCTCGTTCTCTTTCTGAAAGTTGGCTTCATCGGACAGATCCAGATCGAGGACGGTCATATCCTTGCTGGCGACTTCCTGGGTCCCGGTGACGGTATCGCTGCTGACCTGAGGAACATAAGGCGTGCCATCCAGAGAGAGAAGGATGGTGGGTTTACGGTTTGCGTCGGCGATGCTTCTAGCGGGAACGATGACGGAGATTTCACCCATGCGGAATTCTTTTTCGTTTCTCTTCGCTTCTACGATGCAGCGGGATTCGATGTTGTTGACGTTTTTGAAGTAGTGCGCCTTGAAGACGTCGAAATCATCGAACTTGGCATCGAGGGCAAGCTGAGGATCCTGAAGCTTCAGTTCAGGAGCGACATAGCCGTTGATCTTGTCCTGGTAGGTCTGCAGATACTCGCGGGCGATCTTTCCACGCTGTTTCGAGATGAGGGAAGAGAGGATGAAGGAAGCGATGACAAAGACGAGGCCGATGCCAAGCATCGTCCACTGGATCCAAGCCAAACCGGCTTTCCCCCGCGTGAGGAAGGTGGCGAGAAGGACGGCACCGAAGACGACGAGGATGACGCCCATGCAGAGCCCATTGAGGACGGAGTTCTTCTTGAACTTCTGTCCGGTTTCCTTCGCTAAGGCATCGATCTGCTCGTCGATGGTGACGGAATCATCCAAAGGATGGACCGGCTGAAAATAAGCGGGGACAGACGAGTTGTTTCTTCCTTTTCCGTTGTAGGTTCCTTCCACAAGGTCGAGCTGCTCTTCAACCGTGTCCGTGTCAGAACTTTGGGCATAGGCAGCTTCGGCGATGATGTTGTGATGCTCGTCTTCCGGCTTTTTATCTTCGCTTTCGGTTGAAGCGAGCGTTTCGTTTTTGATCTCTTCCATGATGAGTACCTCTTGGCAGCGTCAAGCTGCAATGTACATAAATTATATAAAAATAATAGTCTTTTTAATAGATAAAGGAAAAGAAATTTTCGTTTTCCGGAAACAGAAAAGCGAGGACGTCTTGGTTATCGGTGAGGAGAGAAGAGTGTGTCCTCGCTTGTGGTTTACTTTTTTTTCAGGTCTTCCGGCTTGTAGAACATCTGATTTTCCATCCAGGGGATGCGGGCGGTGAACTCACCTTCGTTGGTGGTCAGATAGGCGCCCCTCAGGCATTCCATCTTTGCATCGAGATCATCGAGGGAGTGAAGCATGTAAGCTTCAGCAGTGGCAGGAAGCTTCGGGGAACCGAACTCATACTCGCCGTGGTGAGCTAAGATCATATGAGTTAAGACTGTCAGCTTCTCCGGATCGGTATGAAGTTCAACACCTTTCTCGTGGACCATCATCGCACCGATGACGATGTGGCCGACGAGGTTGCCCTCCGTGGTGTACGAGGCGGCGGTGGCGCTAGAGAGCTCCCTTGTTTTTCCGATGTCGTGAAGCAGGGCTCCGGAGATGAGATAATCCTTGCTGAGATAAGGGTAATTGCTTTGAATCATGATCGCCATCCGGCAGATGGAGAGCGAGTGGAAGAGCAAGCCTCCGAGATAGGCATGATGAACGGTGACGGCGGCAGGATAGGTGATGAAATCGGCGTAGTGCTCCCGGAGCAAAGTCTCGACAAGCTTCCGAAGATCATCATCTTCAATCGCTTGGATATCCTGGGTCAGCTCTTCTTCCATCTTCTCCCGTTGTGTCGGAGCGGTTGGCACATATTTTGCCATATCGACTTGATCCAGTCTCACTTCATTCAGCTCATTGATCTTGAGCTGTGGATGCCCGCGGTAGTTGCCGGATATGCCGATGACATGGACGAGAGCGCCTGGCTGGGCGAGCTCGAGATCGGTATCGTCGATGGACCACATCTTAGCATCGATGGTTCCGGTGACATCCTGAAGTGTCAGGCTGAGATAGGGCGAGCCGTTTGTTGAGGTGGCTCTGGTCGCCTGCTTGACCATGAAGATCTCGTTGACCGGACCTTCGGAATTGATAATGTCTTTAATCATGGAATGAATACCCTTCCCTTTCTGCGATGGATTCAATCTCGTCGTAGCGGAATCCTTTCATCTTCATTTTCTGGAAGAACAGTGCTTTCTTCTTATGGGAATCGATGGTTTTCCGTACGATGGCATTATAGCATTTCTGCGCCTCTTTCTTCAGCAAAACGCTTCGAAGATTCTGGTCTTCTTCTTTTTCTGCCTCTCCTCTATTCAGGTAGTAAAGACGGATCGCCTCACGGGCTATAGAGAGGGGATAACCTCTTCGAATCAGAAAGGCCTGGATGACCTCTTTCCGTTTTTCCATGGTGTTTTGTCTGAGCAGACGGTCTTTCTTTTCGACCAGCAAAGGAAGAGCAGCAGCGGACTTCTCAAACTGCGAGATGATTTTATTCTCTCTTAGGATTGACTCAGGGATGCCTCTCTTCTTTAATTCAGAGACGATGTAGTTTTCACCATATCCGCCCTCGCTCTTCAAGGTGGCAAAATCTTCAGCATAGGAGAGGTCGTCGAGGACCCCAGCCTCTTGGTAAGGAACTAAAAACGAATTGATTTTCTCTTCCGGGAAAGAAGGAAAACGATGCCGGATCTTCTCTTTTGCCCCTTGGATGGTATAGCGGTGCTTTTGTAGAAGCAGAGCGATATAGTCTTTTGCGCTCTTCTCTTTGGAACAGGCTTTCAGACGCTGAAACTCTTCTTTTGATAGCTTCTTTCCGGGATAGTAAAATCCATCGCTGTAATCAGAGAGCGAGAGACTGAACTTTTCCAAAGGAAAAACGATGGTCACACCGTTTTTCTCTGGGGAGATATCGATGATGGTTCTAGAAGCTGTGTCGGATGGTCTTTCGATAGACATGCAGCATCCTTTCATAAAATGAAGCTTCAGAATAAAGCTCATCGTTCTTCGCTTTGGCGCTGTCGATGATCTCTATTCTTATTTCGAAATCCAAGGTGAGGACTTTGTGAATCTGATCGGGCAGAATATTGATGGAATCATAGTAGAATCCTGTTTTCCCATCCTGAATCAGAGGCTCGAGATTGAAATCGTATTTCACCAGGATCAAGGCACCGGAGGCGATTGCCTCAGAATAGGTAAGGCCTTGTGTTTCCGATGTCGAGGCACAGAGGAAGGCATCGCACATCCGATAGAAGAATCCGGTCTCCTCATGGGGAACGGCAGGGATGAAGAGGATGTCTTTCCGCACTGGAGAGGCTTCTGCCTCCGCCTTCAGTTTCTTCTCCTCAGGGCCATCGCCGACGATCATCAGGACGGTGTCTTCGTCCTGGTATTTGATCTTGTAGGCGGTGAATCCATCGATCAGTTCTTTGATGTTCTTTTCAAAAGCGAGGCGGCCAAGGGAGAGAAGAATACGTTTTCCGGTGAGCTGATGTTCTTTTCGGAAATTCTCCTCTTTGATAGGATCCTGTTTGATCTGGAATTCAGAGAAGTCTAAGGCGTTAGGAATCACGTTGATATACTGGCTGACTCCGGAAAGGCGCAGCTTCTTCCTCGATTTCAGGGAAGGTGTGACGATCTCGCATTTCGGAGGAATGACGAAACGGGTGACGGAGCGGATGGCTTTCTTAGTCAGATGATCGGTGACTTTCGCACCGTGAGAGAGGTAGTTCGAATAATCCTCGTAGGAGGTGTGATAAGTGTAAACCATCGGGATGTGAAGCTTCTTTCCACAGAGTCTCCCAAAGAGCGAGATGCCGAACTCCTGCTGGATGTGGAACACGTCGAAAGGAATCTTTTTCAGGATCCGATAGGCTTTTTTGTTGAAGAAGAAAGCCATGCGGTAGCCGTAGAGGAACTTCAGGGTCATGCCGGGAATGCGGAGGATGTCATCCTGAAAGGTGACTTCCCTCTGTCTCGGCAATCCCGTCGTGATGACAATGACGCGGTGACCGTGAGAGACGAAGATATCATGAAGGGTGCGGCAGGCGGTCGCTACCCCGTTGATGTCCGGGGCATAAGTGTCTGTGAAAACGCCGATGATCATAGCTTTTTCTCCTTCTCTTCCGGCTCTTCTGAGGTCAGGGTTCTAATCTGATGGAACTCCGGACCGTCGAGTCGGATCCCTTCGTCGCTGACGCTGACCTGTGTACCTTTGGGCTGATACTCCTCCAACTCTCTTTTCTCCTGCTTGATTCTCCTCTGCTTCTTTTTCTCCAGTTTTGCCAAGCGCTTCTGACGGGATTTCTGTTGGATCTTCGCCGAGATCTCAAACTCAGCTTCCGTCGCTGCCTCAATCTCGGGATCCTGTTTCTGTTTCAGGAGGTTTTCGCTCTCCTGCAAGGCTTTAGCAAGATCCTTCTTCCTTTCTTCGAGGATGGATTTCAGCTCGGCATCGGTGATCTCAGGCTGCACCGCCTCTTTCGGCTGATTGAGGACACTCTCCTTGATGCGGTTAAAGGACTCTTCCAACTCCTCGTTGGTGAGGAGCTCTCGATGATGGTGTTCTTTCTCCCCTTTGCTCTTGTACTGCACGGCAGAAAGGAACTCGCTTGTCGCATCGTCCTTGTTCTCGCTCAAGGCGATGACTTCTAAGTCATAGATGGTCGCTGTATCAGAAAGGAAGGCGTAGGTCCGCTTCTCTTTCGGTCCGCGATAAAGGACGATAGTCAGTAGACCCAGAAGGAAAATCAGATAGAAGGTGATGCTTCGCCAGATGATGTTGGTGGCGGAGGCTATTGTGGCAGCATCCTGTGAAACTGAAGACAGTATCTGTGAAAAGATGGTCTGGAAAGCGATCTCGGGTGCTCCGACGCTGAGATAGGAAGCAATGGTAGAGACATAGCCTGCACCGATGAAGGTAGAGAGGAAGGAGACGCTGCGGATATCGATGTTCAGCGACCAGAGGATGATGAAAGGGATGATGCTTAAGAGGAACTGCTTCAGCAGGCTCAGCAACAAGGAGGCAAAGACTCTCTGCTTATGTCCGAACATCCGCTTGAGCTCGATGCGGTAGGTGACGAAGCGGAGCGTGAGCTTCTTTCTCGTCTTCTCAGGATCGCGGATGATCTTGATCTTCGCAAGAAGATCGACCACATCGTTGATGACAAAGCGGTGGATACTCGGATTGAGTGCAAGTGCAAGGATGATGAGGAGGAACGAAGTCTGAAAGACTAAGCCGTAGAGAGCAAACCAGATGATCGGAAGTCCGCCTAAAAAATCCAGATAGACGTTCTGCATCTGTGGCAAGCCTAAGAGAAAGACGGTGATGATATAGATGACGAGAGAGAACTGAAAGATCAGATAGTTCATCGTCAGCGTGCTGGCTGCCTGACCGGGTTTCACGCCTTGTTTATGATAGATGTAGGTCTGAAGCAGCGGGGCGGCTGTCTTGAGATAACAGCCGATCAACCCTCCGCCGGCGACATTGATGACACCTTGATGGAAATGGTAATCCGGGTTGTGAATCCTCGTCAGCAATGTCAGGGATATTCCGTCGAGCACGATGGAGAGTAGAAGGACCAGGATCGCCAGAATCAACGGAAAGAATCCAGCTCCTCCAAGGTAGCGGAAGGTCCGGTAAGGATCGTCCTTGAGCACATAGTAAATGCCGATCGCGGTCAGCGTGGCGAAGAAGAGTATCTGCAGCGTCCGCTTGAGATATTTCTTTCCTTTGCTCTTGTCGGCGGCTCGTTCCATGGGACTAGAGAAGCGCCTCGACCTCTTGGATTCGTCTCTCGATCTCAGGTTTTCCTAAGATTGTCAGGACATCGAAGAGCTTAGGAGACTGAGTGGAGGCACATAAAGCGATGCGGATTAAGGAGATGACATCGGCATACCAGCCTTTGAAAGCGGTTGGATCCTTCTTGTAGACTTTCCGGTCATCGGCAAAACCGTGCCTGGTTCCTAACACCTTCATCGCCGCAAACCAGGTGTTCTCATCCTCGCGTTCCAGATCTAGGGTCTCGGCAAAATCAGCGAGCACCGCCTTGATGGTGTCGTGGTTGATGAACGCGCTGAAAGGCAGGGGTTCTTTGATCAGCGCATCGAATTTATCCGGATAGAAGAAACGGATCTTCGGGGTGACATCGGAGAAGCGGATATAGTCTTTCCTAGGCTTCTCCTGATCTCTCTCGATGTTGATGATCGACTCGAAACGATCTCGGTCAGCCTGGATGTAACCGGCGAGCTCGGAGTCGTTGTTCTCTGCCCATTCCAAGGCCAGATCGGTGAATGTCTTCTTGTCGTAGTTGGCTAACACTTCCTTAGAGATGTTCTCCAGTTTGGGGATGTCGAAGAGGGCGCCATCCAAAGAGAATTTGCTAAACGAAAGCTGGAAATCCTTCATCTGTCCGTGCGGATTATCCATCAGCCACTGCTCGAAGTTGGAGTTAGCGATGGTGAGCAGGTACTTGATCACGCCTTCGACAGGGTAGCCTTCCGTCAAGAAGTTGGCAGACGCGGCTTCCGGATCTTTCCGCTTGGAAAGTTTTCTCTTATTCCCGGTCTCCTTGTCGTTGATCATGATGACTGGAAGATGAGCGTATTTCGGAGCCTTCCAACTCATGGAAGCGAAAAGCTCTAAGTGGATCGGAAGCGAAGAGATCCACTCTTCACCACGGGTGACCAAGGTGGTGTGCATAAAGTGATCATCGACGAGATGAGCAAAATGATAGGTCGGAAGACCATCACTCTTCAGGATGACGATATCCTGATCGTTCTCGGTCAGCTCCATATCGCCACGGATCTCATCGTGGGCCGTGATGTGGTTGAGATGGTTTCCCTTCGACTTGAAGCGGATGACATACGGCTTTCCGGCCTTGATGTTGTCGATGTATTCCTGGACGGAGACATGATGCCATTTCGCATATTCGCCATAGTAGCCAGGGATGACTTTGTTGGCTTCCTGAACAAGGCGGAGCTGATCTAGCTCTTCCTTCGAACAGAAGTCAGGATAAGCTCTTCCTTTTCGGATGAGCTCTTTGATGCAGATCTTATAGATGTCGGCGCGTTTGGATTGGGTGTAAGGTCCATAGTCTCCCTTCTCATGGTCGCCAAAATAGCCTTCGTCGAAAGTGATGCCGAAACGCTTGAGCTGCTCAACGAGATCGAGACCGGTTCCGGCAATCTCTCTCTTCTGGTCGGTATCCTCCAAGCGGAAGAAGGCAACGCCGTCAGACTGCTTTGCAAACTTCCAGGCGACGAGGGCGGTGAATAAGGAACCAGTGTGAAGGAAGCCGGTCGGAGAAGGGGCAAAACGGGTGACTTCTGCGCCTTCCGGCAGCTTTCTATCCGGATAGCGCTCTTCCAGGCCTTTGACGGTCTCTGTGATCTCCGGGAAGATCAGGTCAGCTAATTCTTTGTTTGTTGCCATAAGAAGTTTTTTCTCTCTTTCTATATTTTTGTCTCTGAAATCATGTTTTTCTCACTCATCGATCGGTTTGATGTAGAAGCGGCCATAAACCTGCTTGAGATCTGTGATGGCGATGAAGGAATAGGGATCGACGGATTTTGATACTTTCACCGCCCGCTTTGCCTCAGAGCGGGAGATGACCATGTAGATGACGGTCTTCTTCTTTCCGGTGTAGGCCCCTTTGCCTTCGATGATGGTGGCGGAGTGCGGGAAGGCGCGGATCATGACGGTGGCAAGATCGGGAACATCGGTGAAGATCTGCAGCTCCTGCTTCTTGTTCTTGGTGTTTAAGAAGTCTAGGACATGGACGGAGACGAAGAGGTAGATGAAGGTGTAAAGCATATAGCGGATGGTCTCGTTGTTTTCCTGAGGGTTGACTATCTCGTTGGTGGAGTGGGAAATGGCGGCGAAGAGGACGTAGGTAGCGATGATCGTGCCGTTGATGATGAAGGAGAACTTGCCGGCGGCAGAGCCTTTCTTCTCCGCGATGAAGAAGGAGATGACATCCGTTCCGCCAGCGGAAGTTCCGATCATCATGGCCGCTCCGGAAGCGATGCCGGTGCAGATGCCGCCGAAGATGGCTCTCGCCAGCATGTCGTCATATAAGTTGACGACGTTGTAAATCCAGGAATCAGGGATAATGGTCTGAAAGAGGGAAACGAAGATGACATTGATCAGAGTGAAGATGGTGAATTGCTTAGAAATTTTGAACCAGCTGAGAATGACGAGCGGAATGTTGAGTGCGAAGTAGAGGATGGAGATGAGGAGCTTGTCATTGTTCATGACCCAGACCGAGAAATCGCCTGGGAAGATCTCCGCGAACTTGATGATCACCTGAGAGGTTCCAGAGGCGCCTCCGGATACGAAGTGGGTCACGCCGTGGATTTGGATGTAATCCATTCCTTTGGCGATGGCATCGGCATAGTTCATCGTGTTGGGATCATAATGCACAGCGGCGAACTGAGAGGAGTTGGAGCGGATGGCAAATTCAGCGGCGAGCGTGACGTTGGGGTTGACAAAAGCACGGAAGCCCCAGGCGAAAAGAAAACAGGACGTGATGGTGATGAAGAATTTCCACGCCCAGGTCAGCCATCGCTTCGTCTTCGGATGGTCGATGATGTAATCTCCGGCTTGGTGTTTGACTTTATTCAGCCATTGCATAATGAAATCTCGGGTAGTGCCTTTCGTTAATCAAATAGTATCGTAAATAATATATATATTTCTTAATTTTTTTCAACAGATTTTGGGTTTGCGGACAAGGAAATCACAGATGCCTAATTTTTCCCTGAAACCCGGCATTTTGTTTTGAAACCCCATGTCATCTTCACTATAATATTCTTTAGAAGATCTTTGGGGGATTAACACCATGACGATTGAACAGCTGAAGGACGGATTTGAAAGGAAATTCGGAAAAGGCGGAGACATCCGCGGCTACTTTGCTCCGGGCAGAGTCAACCTGATCGGTGAGCACATCGATTATAACGGCGGTCACGTCTTTCCTTGTGCTTTGACGGTCGGCAACTACTGCATCGCCCGGAAGAGAAAAGATCGGAAGATCCGTTTCTACTCCTGGAACTTCCGGCGGGGCGGAATCATCGAGTCGACCCTCGATGACCTCGTTTATCATAAGGAGTCGTTCTGGACCAATTACCCCAAAGGCGTAATGTGGGCTTTTACTAATCGAGGGATGAATCTTCCCTGCGGCTTGGATCTCTACATCTACGGCAACATCCCGGGCTCTGGACTCTCCTCTTCGGCGGCGATGGAAGTTGTCATCGGGGTTATGCTGAAAGATATGTTCGGCTTTTCTGTTACTTCTCAGGATATTGCATTGATCGGTCAATATTCGGAAAACAACTTCAACGGAATGAATTGTGGCATTATGGATCAGTTCGCTTCTGCGATGGGCAAGAAGGATAACGCCATCTTTCTGGATTGCGACACCTTGTCCTTCGAATACGTCCCTCTCGTCCTCAAGGGATGCAAGATCATGGTCACCAACTCCAACAAGCCGCACTCTCTGACACAGTCTCATTACAACGAGCGGAGAGCGAGCTGTGAGTTGGCTGTCAGCGAGCTTAAGGGTTACCGCCCGGAGCTGAAATATCTCTGTGAATTGACGCCGGAAGAATTCGAAGCGAACAAGGCTCTTATCAAAGATGAGCTTCGGCAGAAAAATGCCAAGCATGCCGTCTATGAGGAGAAGAGAACAAAAGATGCCGTCGTTGCTCTCAAAGCGAACGATCTTGTCAACTTCGGAAGGCTTTTGAATGAATCCGGTGATTCTCTGCGGTATGACTATGATGCCACCTGTCCGGAGATCGATGTGCTCGTCGATGAATCTAGAAAGCAGAAAGGCGTCTACGGCTCGAGAGAGACCGGCGGAGGTTGGGGCGGAAACACCGTCTCCATCGTCAGAGATGAGGATGTGAAAGCCTTCCAGGAGAATGTCGGAAGAGCTTATCAGGCAAAGACCGGACTCAAGGCGGATTTCTACGCTTTGGAAGTCGGCGAAGGTGGGAGGCGCCTCTTCTGATGGAAGACATCAGTGTAAGCATCAAAAAGCTCGCCTGTTACGCCAGGGAGAAAGGTCTGATCAGCCAAGAAGAGGTCTCTTATTCGATCAACCTGCTTTTGGATGTCCTCGATCTGGACGGATACGAGGAACCGAAAGAGGAGTTCCACGATGTCGATCTCGAATCGACGCTGAAAGAACTTCTGGATTTTGCTGCTGAAAAAAGGTTACTTAAGGAGAATTCTGTCGTTTACCGCGACCTCTTCGATACGAAGATCATGAACTGCTTCTTACCTCGTCCTGACAGCGTGAACGCTGAGTTTGCTGCCCGCTTGAAAAAATCTCCGAAAGAGGCGACCGACTGGTTTTATCAGTTCAGTAAGGATTCCGATTATATCCGCGATTACCGGGTCAAGAAGGATCTGCGCTGGCAAGTGACGACCGTCTATGGTGACCTTGATATCACCATCAACCTCTCCAAGCCGGAAAAAGATCCTAAGGCGATCGCTGCGGCGAAGCTGCTGAAGCAGTCGAGTTATCCTCTCTGCCAGCTCTGCAAGGAGAACATGGGTTATCGGGGAAGAGTCAACCATCCGGCGAGAGAGACGATCCGGATCATTCCGCTTCAGCTCAACGGAGATAATTTCTATCTCCAGTATTCACCCTATTCCTACTACAACGAGCATTGCATCGTCTTCAACAGCGAGCATGTTCCAATGGTGATCGATGAGAAGGCTCTGCGCCATCTCATCGCTTTTGTTGATCAGTTTCCACATTATCTTTTGGGTTCTAACGCCGATCTTCCGATTGTCGGAGGAAGCATCCTCACGCACGACCATTATCAGGGTGGAAACTACATCTTTCCGATGTTCCGGGCAGAGATTGTCAAAGAGCTCTCTTTCGCGGGTTTCCCGGATGTGAAAGCTTATTATCTCAAGTGGCCTCTCAGCGTGATCCGTTTGGCCTCAAAACAGCAGGAGAGCCTGATTGAGCTTGCGGTGAAAATTTTGAAGTGCTGGCGGTCTTATTCTGATCCAAATGCATTTATTTATGCAGAAACAGATGGCGTTCCTCATAATACAATCTCTCCCATCTGTCATAAAGTCGGTGATGACTTCGTCATGGAACTCGCCCTCCGCAACAACATCACGACGGAAGCGTATCCCTTAGGCGTTTATCATCCTCATCAAGAGTACTGGAACATCAAGAAGGAGAACATCGGTCTCATCGAAGTGATGGGGTTAGCGATCTTGCCTTCCCGGCTGAAGAAAGAGCTCGGTGCTCTTTCCGAACACTTCCTGCATCAGGAAGATCCGCTTGCTGATCCGCTGACGGAAAAGCACGCTGCCTGGTTTGCTGACGTCCAGCGGAAACACCCTGAGATGAACGGAGATAATATCTCCGAAATTCTGCGCCAGGAAGTCGGTCTGACGTTCATGGGCGTATTGGAATGTGCAGGAGTTTATAAGCAGAACGAGGAGGGCTTAAGAGGCCTTCTTCGCTTCGTGGAAGCGGTCAATCGTCTTTGACTCAAAAGGAGGCGCCAGAAGCTCCTCTTTTCCTAGAAGGAAAAGCCAGTTTTGTGTGGTATAATTCTCAACGGAGCTTCTTCACATGGCAAATAACGAAAACAAGAAAAAGGTCACCTTGAAAGAGTGGCTCACCATCTGCACCGGTCTGACGCTTGTAGGCCTCTGCATCATCGGAGCGACGGACGAGACCTTTATCGGACGGTTTCTGACGTATTCGTCGGCGTATGTCTTCGGTCTGTTCTATCCCGTATTCCTCATCGCAGTGGCCTGTTTTGCCGTACGTCTGATCTACAGCCGGAAAGGCTTTCCTATCCGACCTTATCTGATGATCTGGATCGGCATTCTTTTCTTCTCGCTCTCTCTGCTTGCTTTCGCTTCCTTCGGTCCGTATCGGGAAGATAAGATGACGCTTTCTTCCCTCATCAGCGATTATGGCAACCGCATGAAAGGGTTCGCCTCCGTTCCTTTTGTCGTCAACAACTTCGGAACACTGGCTCACTTGGGCGGAGGCTACATCGGCTTCTTCCTGCTCAGCCTCTTTGGTACGCTTTGGGGATATATCGGCAATGCGATTTTCTTCTCTCTCCTTCTGTTCTTCTCCCTGTTCTTAATCTGTTTCCGACCAATCGCCGATCAGGTCAACCGCGTCAAGAAGATGAACGCCGACAAGGTCAAATATGTCTCGCCTTATCAGGGCAAGGAATCTCAGCATCTCACCCGCGGCTTAGCGGAGGAGACACCAAGTCAGACAGCTCCTTTGGATCCGAAGCTTTCCGCGCCTTTGGAAAACGATTGGAAGAACGCTCCACAGGGCGGATTCACGCAGACACATCTCAGGCTCAGCAAAGAGGACGTGAAACCTCTTGAACCGGTCCATCCTGCTCTTTCTGAAAAGGGGGAAGAGATTCCGGAACTCCCTGAAGAAAGAAAACAGATTCCTCCTCAGGCTTCTTCTAGCAGCGCCTTCTCTCCGGTCAGCACCTCCTCTGAAGCGCCGGTTACCTCTGCTCCGAGCGAAAAGCCGATCGTTGCTGAACAGCCTTCTCGTCCTGCTACAACCCCGTTCTCTTCGTCTTATCAGCCTTCTCCTGCACCACTTCCGGAAGAGAAAAAGACATTCTCATCCTTTTCTTCTGCTCCGACACCGACAAATACCGCTTCTTTGGAAGCTAGGCGGTTTTCAGAACAGGCGCTCTCCCCGGAGTCGACAACGTTTGATTTACCTGAACCTGAGCCGGCTCCATCCCGTCCTCAGCCGGCTTCGGACATGGCCTTCAATCCTTTGGAAGAGCAGGCGGCGAAGAGCGAAGCTTCTTCTCAGGCTTCGCCTTTCCGTGGCCCCTCTGAATTCACCTTCGTTGCACCGGCTCCTGCAACAGAGACAGCGGAGGAGCCTTCTTCCGATGTCGGTAAGACGATGGCGATGCCTGAACCTCTGAAGGAAGAGGAGACATCCGAAGCTACCGAGATCAGCGATGAGGACCGGGAAGAGATGATCGCCGCCCGGTATTTCCAGGAAAGGCGGGATCGGGAAGCGAAAGCCATCCAGAACAAGCGAGCAGAGAAAGAGGCCAAGCGCCGGGAGCTTTACCGTTTTGTTTCCCCGACGCCGGTGGTCTATCGTTATCCGCTTCCGACCGATGTCATGTTAGAGGACAGAGATGACACTGAGAAGATGTCCGCCAACGTGGAAGCCGCCAAACAGAAAGGCACGATTCTCAATCAGGTGTTCAACGATTACGGCATCCGTGCCAGAGTCATCTCCTACACGATCGGCGCTTCGGTCACCCGCTTCAATGTCGAGACCGAACCCGGAGAGAAATCCGACAAGCTCAATTCCATCGTCGCCGAGCTTCAGAAGGCGCTCAACGGCGATAAATCCGTCCGTGTCGAGACCGTCGTCGAAGGAAAATCTACCTCCGGCATCGAAGTCAGGAACGCCGAGAGCATGGCTGTCTCCTTCAAGTCGACCTTCAAGACGATCGAAGCCGACACAAAAGAAAATCTTTTGCTTCCGATCGGCCAGGATATCTCCGGTCAGAACATCAATTTCCCGTTGAACAAGATGCCGCATATGCTTGTGGCAGGAACGACAGGATCCGGGAAATCGGTTCTGATCCATGCGATGATCATGACGATGATCATGCGGAATTACCCCAGCCAGCTCAAGCTGATGCTGATCGATCCGAAACAGGTCGAGTTTGTCCGTTATCAGGGAGAACCTCACCTCTTCTGTCCGGTCATCTCTAAGCCGACTGCAGCCGTCAAAGCGTTAGGAAAGCTCTGCACCGAGATGGATCGCCGCTTCAGCATTCTCTCTGAGTATCGCTGCTCCAACTACGAGGAATACTCCGATAAGCGGATCGGCAACGAGAACATCATGGAGGAGCTTCCGATCGTCGTCTGCATCATCGATGAGTTCGCCGATCTGATGCAGACCGCAAGCCAAGCGGCTTCCTATGTCGCCCGCTTAGCCCAGAAGGCTCGCGCTTCCGGCATCTATCTGATCGTCGCCACCCAACGTCCTTCCAAAGACAATGTCCCGATGATCATCAAGGCCAACATCCCCTGCCGCATCGGTTTAAGCGTCTCCTCTCAGGTGGATAGCCGTGTCATCCTCGATGAGAACGGTGCCGAGACACTGTTAGGCAAAGGTGACCTTCTCTTCAAATGCCCAGGCCGAAAGTCCATGATCCGCTGTCAGTCTCCGTTTGTCTCTAACCGCGATATTGAGTCGGTCCTCGCTTACGACCGAGAGAAGGCCGGAACACCGAATTACAACCCGAACTTCCTGGAGTTAGACGATGAGGAAGAAGTCGAGGAAGAGGCGAAGGTAGGAAGCGGAGATGAAGTCTACGATATGATCAAGGACTTCGTGGTCCACACGGGACTCACCTCCAAGACTTCGCTCATGCACAACTTCAATGTCACCTCTGTGAAGGCGGATCAGTACCTTGCCAAATTAGTCAGTGAAAATGTCATCGAACCGAGCATCGGTGGGAAGTATGTGCTCTCTCCCCATGTCTCTATGATGTAGAAAAGGAATACAGCATGCAAAAGAACTTTATTCTCCCTAGCGACGATTATGGTCAGAGGATCCTGATCAGAAGGACCTTCCTCGGAAAGGAGGCTTCTCCAGAAGCTTTGATGCTCCTTTCTGAGATGCTCTCAATCGCTCCCGCACAGAAGAGAAGGGAGCACATCTCCTCTCTGGCTGCCGGGGAAGTCACTTTCCGGGTAGAAAACCATGGGGAAGGCTATCTCTTTGTCGGAACGCTCTCTCAGGCTTCTAGCCGGAAGCTCCACTTCTTGTTCTCTGATCCCTACAAAGCTGGACGGAGATGGTTTGAAAACCTCTATCTTCAGGGTTTCTTGGAGAGTGAAGAACTGTTAAGTCAAGCAAAGGACCACCTTCTTTCTCATCGGATTTCTTTGGCTTCTCATAATGGCTTCACGTTTGAGGCTCCCGAGTTTGATGCCAGAAAGATTCCTTCTCTGACGATGGACATGCTTCATGATACACTGAGTGCTGTCCTTGCCTCTCAGGAAGGAAGCCTGATCTATTTCGGACCGAAGAGCAAAGACGATCCCTTCCTCGATCTGAAGACTTTTGACAAGCCGCTTCCTTTTTTGGAGAGAGGTTACAAGAGATTGGAAACTCTCGATCATCTTCTCATCGCATTCGAAGGAAAGAAGCTGAGCAATCGAAAAGAGCTGGTCTGCCGGAGCACTGCGCTGAAGACGATCGCTCTGGCCTTAGAAGCTTATTATCAGAAAAACTTTGCACCGGATCTCAGAGCCTCTCTCTACCTGGTTGATCCGAGGCATTCTATCCTCTCGTTTGATGTTATCCGCGGAGATAGCTGTTTTCTTCAGGATAAGCTACCGACCATCAGCTCGCTCTCTCTGAATCCCTTCCTTGAAGAAGCGCTTTTAGATACATCTCTTGATGCGGTCAGGAAAGCAAGTTCTGCCGAGGTGATGCTTTCTGAGGTGGAGATGCTGCTTGATTTTGACATCATGGATCCTCAGGAAAATCTCTTCTTCGTTCCTGTTCTTTCCGCAGAAGAGGTGAAGCAGGAAATCCGCTCGCTGAAGGTGGTGGACAAGGAGGTCAGCCATGATTAAGAAAGATCTGGGCGGATTAGGTTATCCGTTCTTTGAACAGAAGCTGGAGAACGGATTGATGCTGATTTTCTTACCGAGGAAGTCCCGCCTGAAATCGGCTCTTGTCTATGTTGGATACGGGGGATATTACCGCAACGAAGAAGTCGATGGCATCAAAACACCCTTTGGTACGGCCTATTATGCAGAGCATATGCTCATGAATGAACCGTTTAAGAAGGTCTTGGCTTCCCAAGGGATTTTAGGTTCCTCTCATACAGATTTCTCCTATTCCTACTTCACGCTGGATACGCTCGGAGATCTCTACAAGGGTCTTGCTTCACTGATGGAGAGGATCTCTTTCCGGAACATTCAGGAAGAAGAGGCTGAAGCCTTCCGGAAGAGCGATGCTATCGCTAGCCGTAAGAGAGATCAGGATCCGGGAAATCAGGTGGAAGCCAAAGCCCTAGACAACCTTTATTACGCCTCTCCGATCCGCTTGGGTGTCACTCCTTCCTCCGCTCAGGCGATGATGATCCACGCCTCCGGTCTGAGGAAGTTCTTAGAGGCTTATTACAACCCCGAGAGGATCACCGTCATGGTTTCGATGGATGATACCCCAGCTCATTTTCTAGAGGAGATGACAAAGCTCCGTCTGCCTGTCTCTCATCCGGTGAAAGAAAAGCCGATTGCCTTTACGGAGATCTACGATAAAGTCAATCGGGAATACACCAAGTTCAGCTTTGAATCGCACGCTTCCTATCTTTCCTATGCTGTGAAGATGCCGCCGAGAAAAGATCTCTATGCCAACTATGGTCAGATGCTCTTCTCCCTTTACGAAGTTTTGGAGAAGGCGCTTTTCACCATGAATTCCTCGTTCCAAAACGGATTGAATCAGATTCACGCCGAACTTCTTGACACCAAGCTCGAACAGGGATTTGAGGACGCTTATCTGCTCTTGAACGTCAAGACGGATGCGCCTCAGGAAGCGTTGGGCTTCATCACGTCCTACCTGAGCAATGCGGCGAAGCACGTCGATCATGCTTTGCTGAAAAAAGTTCAGAACCAGTATTTTGCGAATCGCCTCTCTTCTCTCTCGGTTCCGTCCCAGGCGCTACGCGGCTTTGCCTTAGCGCATGCCAACAACATGCCTTATACCGGTTTGATCAGTCAGACGATGAAGATGAGCTTTGCCTATTTTAAAAACTACCTGTCTGATTTCCAGACGTTCCGTCGGGCAGCAGCGTATCTGCAGAAGGCGTAAAGGAGGAGAGTATGGCAGTGCGCAACCAACTGTCGGCTGTCGCAAAAAGCGACAATGTCGTCGAAGTCAGTGTCAGCAAAGAGTTCTCGACGAAGACGCTCAAGGTCTTCCGTCTCTATGAGGGTGATAATTTCATCCGCAAGCTGAAGGCGGTCTCCCAATCGGAGTCCCATTCCTCCAACATCTACACCTTGATAATAGATGATTTCAACTTCGTTCCTGGTAAGGAATTCTTCATCGTCACCGAAGATAATTTCTACATTCCGATCGACATCTCCTATCTGGCGAAGACAGATGAATTCGAAAAGAAGTATCGCTTTGATGGGAAGCTTGGTGCTTCCTACACGAAAGAAGCGACGACGTTCCGCGTCTTCTCTCCCTTCGCTTCGGTCTGCGTCCTCCGCCTGAAGCGGAAAGGATCTTCGAAAATCGAAGCTTTTGAGATGGAACAGGATTTGAATGACGGCATGTTCTCTCTGACAGTCGAAGGTGACCTCGATGAGGCTAAATATGTCTACGGTGTTCGTGTCTTCGGTGTCAGCTATGAGGTCGCCGACCCTTATTCCTATGGGTTAGACAGCAATTCCCGGCATAGCTTTGTCATCGATCCTAACCGGGTTTATTCGCTCTCTTTGAATGAGGAAAGCCTTCCTTTGTTCAACGATCGGACGAAGGCGATCATCTATGAGTGCCACGTCCGCGACATGACCTCCAAGACTTCTCTTCCGAACCGCGGAACTTATCAGGCTCTCTCTGAGCCGGGTCTCAAGACGAAGCAAGGCTTACCTTTAGGCCTAGATTATATCGCCTCTTTAGGGGTCACGCACGTGCAGCTTCTTCCGGTTCTGGATTTTCAGTCGATCAACGATGATGACCCCCGCTCGATGTACAACTGGGGATATGATCCTGAGTTCTACTTCGCTCCGGAAGGCTCCTATAGCTCTGCTCCCTCTGACCCTTACGCCAGAGTTCTGGAACTGAGGAAGCTCGTTTCCGAGTTCCATAAGCGCGGGTTGAGAGTGGTCTTCGATGTGGTCTACAACCACGTCTTCTCTCAGGACTACAACCCTCTCTCCATTCTGGTTCCGAACTATTACTTCCGTTTCAACGACAACGGAACGCTCAGCAACGGAACAGGGTGCGGCAATGATTTCGAGTCCCGCAAATTCATGGCGAGGAAGCTGATCAAGGAGTCGATGCTGCATGCGATTGACTTCTATGGCGCCGATGGCTTCCGCTTCGACCTGATGGGAATTTCAGACATTGAGACCATGAAGCAGGCGTATGAAGAAGCTTCGCAGAAGAAACCGGATCTGATGTTCTATGGGGAAGGCTGGGATCTGATGACCAATCTTCCTGCGGATCAGAAAGCCAGCTATTACAACTCTGCCAAGCTGCCTTTCGCTTCCTTTTTCAACGACCGCTTCCGCGACATCACCAAAGGAAAATCGAACGAATCCGAGCTGAGCGTCGCCGGATACCTCTTAGGCGACACCAATTACCGAGATGGGTTCAAGCACGTCTTATTGGGCTCTTCTGTTGCTCTGTCGTTCGCACCTCTCTTCTCCCAGGCAGGCCAGTCTGTCAACTATGTGGAATGCCATGATAACAACACCCTCTACGATAAAATCAAGGCGGTTCGTCCGGAGGATACGCCAGACGAGATCAAAAAGCGCATCCGTCTCATGGATATCGCAGTTTTGATGGCCTCCGGAATCCCCTTCTTCCACGCCGGCCAGGAGATCGGCATGAGCAAGGACGGCAAACCGAACACCTACAATGCCGGTGACCGTCTCAACGGGTTCGATTACTCCCTCCTTGAGGATAATACGGAACTTTATGACTTCTTCCGAGAAGCCATCAAGATGAAGAAGCTCTTCATGGAGAAAGCCGGAAAAGAATATGATGAGCTCAATCATCATATGTCGTTTGAGAATTTAGAGCGCGGCGCCTTGAAGATCAACTACGACTTTGAACGCTTCTCCCTCTACATCATCTTCAATCCTTCCAAGGAGTCCTTCATGTATCCGTTTGACGACTATGTCAATCTCATCTTCAACGAGTCCGGAGGCATCGATGAATCCGGTTTCTTCATCAAGATGGCCATCATCAATGCGCTGTCGGTCAACGTCTTCCTCGTCACCAAATTTGTTAAGAGCACGCCCACAATCGAGGTGAAAGCATGATCTGGAAATGGCTGAGAGTCATACCGCAGCTCTTGCCGATGCTGCTGTTGCAGTATCCTTTCTATCGGCACAGAAGCCGACATCCTGAGCGGCATGAACCCAAGGACGATTTCGCTTATTTCAAGCCGCTGACGGAGAAGTTTGCCCGCAGACTTCGCTGCTCCTACATCATCCAGGGAAAAGAGAACCTCCCGGAAGGACAGGGCTTTTTTGTCGCTAATCACGTCTCTCTGATCGACCCGATCATCGTCTATGCGGTAAGCGACAGGCCCTTGGCTTTCGTGGCCAAGAAGCAGATTCGGAAGATTCCTCTCTTCGGCAAAGCCTGTTTGGCGATGAAATGTGAGTTTTTGGACCGTGAGGATCTGCGAAGCGAGATCAAAACCTTCCACGCTGTCGATGAGAAGCTTGCTCAGTATCCAGAGCTCAGCTATTTTGTCTTCCCGGAAGGGACGAGATCGGTCGGACCGGAATTCCCGTTGGCGAAGTTCCATGCTGGCACCTTCAAGATCGCGGTGCGACGTGCGCTTCCGATCGTGCCGATGGCGATGTGGCTTTCGGAGCGCTGCCTTGACCACCGCTACCACTATCATCATTATCCCATTCAGATCACCTATCTGAAGCCGATTCTTCCGGAAACTTATCAGACGATGACCAATGCGGAGATCGCCGCTTTGGCCCAGTCGGAGATTGATGAGGAACTCAAGCGGATGAAGGAAAAAGACCGTGAGCTTGTGAAATCCCTCAATCATTACTCCGATAAGAAGACCGATAAAGTTCTCTTCCACCACCATTACAAGAGCAAAGGTTAACGTCAAAAGAGCGCTTCTTCTCTTCCTTTTCCGAGAAGAAAAGGCGGAGCGTTCTTTTTTTCTATATAAGATAAATATTTATCTATTTATATTCTGAGGAACGGAAAATCCGCCCATTTTTAGATATGTAGCAACCAACAGAGTAAAGTTGAAGTTGTTTCCAGTTTCTTTCGAACGTAATTCAAGGTAGATTTATTTCATCTTTTGTTGTATTGATCCCGTTTCATGTTTATAATTCTATTAGTGTTTCTTCGAAGGAAAAGGGTAACTCAAATTGAACCGTTTATTTGATAAAATCCCGGAGGAGCTCTTCTCACCGCTCTCCCGGAAATACAAATCCGTCTACGCCTTTGCCTTAGTCTCTCTGTACCACATGCTGAAAATGTACAAGACTGACATCAGAAAAGCCGATTATGTGGCACTTCTGAGAGGTCAGGGTCAGGAGATGATGACTCTTTTCAGCATCGAGACGGACCGGCTTGACGATAAGGATGACGAGGAGATGATCGAGGCGGAGAAGACGGAGAGCACCGAGGATGTCGGTGCACTTTTGGGCGCCAAGGTCAATTACATCGTCAGGAAACTCGCCAAGTGCGGATGGTATATCATCTCCCGGGATCCGAAAAGCAACATCGAGTACATTTATATCCCCGCCTATTCCATTCAGCTGCTCAAGCTTATCAACGAGCTTACGTCGGATACCGGAAGCTATCTGCCTCTCGTCCATCAGACCTATGCCGAGCTCAAGATGGAGGACGAGAAGGAAGACGATTATATGTTCCGATCTCTGATGAACGCCAAGCAGAACGCAGACACCTTGGAGATGTCCGTCACGTTGCTCCGTCAGCAGATCTGTGTCTTCGGAAACAAGCTGACGCATGTCCTTGATCCGAACCAGGCTTTAAAACAGCACTTTGACGGATATCGCGTCGACATCTCGGAAAAGTATTATCACCCGATGAAGACGTTCGATTCTCTGGGCCTTTATGCCCAGCCGACGATCCGCATCCTCAACCGCTGGATCAAGAGCGAACGCATCATCTCCCTCTTGGTCAAAGAGGCGAAGACGGAACCTTTATATCAGGGCAAAGAAGAGAGCGAGCTCGTCGGCTTCATCATCCGGCGCATCCAGGATATCATAGACATCTTCTCGCGTCTTTCCTCTGCCTTCAACGAGATCGATAAAGCGAATGCGGATTACACCGAAGCCGTGCAGAAGAAGGTCAATTACCTCTCTTCTTCCGATCGCACCGTCAAAGGCAAGGTCGATAAGATCATCCTCTCTCTGGCGACGGAGATCAAAAACAATCCGGCGCTTCGGTATGAGGAACTTCCTCTGCTTGGCCGTGCCAACGAGACCCTCGGCTTATACTGCCAAGGCTATCTCGACTCTTTCTCTCTGACCATGCCTTTCCGCCGGAAGCAGATCTTTGCTTCCGATCCTCTGCCACTCGATGACGATCTGTTTCCGGATGAAGCGGCGGATATGATGAACAGCATCATCGATTCTGAGCTCAACCGCTTCTCCGATAGCGCCATCTCGGAATATATCGACCAGAATATGGGAGAGAAGGACCGGATGCTATCTAACGAGATGCAGGTCCTGAATACGGATCAGCTGGTTCTTTTGATTCTCGGCATCCTCAAAGCGGTGTTAGGTCTGATTCCTTATCGGGCTCAGAAGCTTGAAGACCGCATCGAATATGCCGGTTACTACATGCCGCTTTATGAATTCACCAGAAAGAAAGGAGCAAGGTAATGTTCCAGGAAGAAATTGAAAAAATGAGTCGCTCGGACCGTGCGATCTTCTCCGAGACGGTCAACAATCTTCTCTATCATTGCTTCATCACGAGGAAAATCTACGACCGGAAATCCCATATGTTCAAGGCGAATCCGGATTATCTTTTCCTGGAGAGGTATTTCTCGGTCTTCGAGGATTATCTTTCCTATATGGAGATGCAGCTCTCCCAGAATGAGGAAGACGGCGTCATCTTCGTCACCAGCGGAGCTGAGCGGAATCACTTCCGCGTCGATCCGACCACGACCTTGATCGTCTTCGCTCTCCGCTCCTACTACGAGGGGCAGGTGGAGAAAGTTCCTGAGGAATCCGAAGTCATGATGACTTCCGGTCAGCTCAACGCTTTGGTTCAGGATCTAGGCTTATCCAACATCTCCAAGCGCCTTTCTGCTACCACGATCTCCTCGGTTCTGCACACGCTCGATGGCTTCAACATCGTCACGAGAGCCAATGGCACCTACTCGGATCCGACTTATTCCTTCTTCATCCTGCCGACGATCCGCTTCGTCATCTCTTCGGAGAAGCTCAATGCCCTCTACGCTTTCTTGACCAAGCCGGAAGAGGATGAAGAGTCCTCTTTCCTCAGCCCTTCTTTCCGGGCTGAGAATGATGACGAGAGTGAAAAAGAAGAACCTGCACAAGGCGACGATATCCCGTTTGAGGGAGGGAATGACTGATGAAATCACTACAGAGACTCAGACTCATCAACTGGCACTACTTTTCCAACACCACGACGGAAATCAAGAATATCTCCTTCCTAACGGGTCCTAACGGCACCGGAAAATCGACCATCATCGATGCGCTTCAGGTCATCATCTTAGGTACGACAAGACCGGAGAACTTCAACAAGGCCGCCAATGAAAAAGGCCGCACGGGACGAAACCTTCTCTCTTACCTCCGCGGTCAGACCGGCATCGGACCCGATGGCAAGGCCCTGGTTTTAAGAAACGGAACCTTCACCTCTTATGTCGCCATCGAACTTTTCGATGATGTCAGCTCCTCGACGATCACCCTAGGCGCTGTCTTCGATGTCGATGATGCCGATAAGATCGACAAACATTACTTCTATCTCGATTCGCCTTTCCCGGAGAACGGATTCACAGATTCCGATACTCAGAAGGCCAAGAGCAAGGTCCTGCCGATGCGGTACCGAGATCTCTCCGCCTGGGCCAGAAGCACTTATGGCAGCTCTCGCTACCGCTTCTTCGATACCGATACTGATTATCAGTCCTTCATCAAGGAAGTCTATGGAAACCTTCCGGACAAGTATTTTTCTTTGTTCAAGAAGGCGGTTTCCTTCTCGCCGATCTCCAACATCTCCTCTTTCATCACGGAGTATATCTGCGACGCCGATCTGAATGTCGACATCACCCCGATGCAGAAGAACATCGAGCAGTATAAGATCCTCGAGACGGAAGCCAAGAACCTTCGGAACAAAGTCGAGGCTCTCACCGCGATCCACAGCGCCTATGAAGAGATGTCCGGCTTCGACCGCCAGATCAACATGCTCAACTATGTCAACGCCCGCGTCTCCTACGAGGAAGCCAAGAAGAAGCTGGATGTCTTCCAGGAGCGATTAGCCAAGGACAACGAGAGACTTGCCTACATCGGCGATTCAATCGCCAAGGCGGATTCTCAGCTGGAGGACCTCCGCTCGGATTACAACTCCTACAATGCCAAGCGGCTGCAGTCGGATAAATATTCTCTGACCGAGAAGCTGTCGATGAAGAAGGACGATATCACCAGACAGATCTCCTCGATTCAGATGCAGGTCAGCAACGTGATCACCTCTCTCAACGGCTATGCGGATTCCTATCTCAGAGTAACGAACAGCTTCTACAATTATTACAAGGACTTTGATGCCGATAAGCTCGGCGAGGATGTCAAAGACGACTTCGATCATCTCCTTGAGCTCGTCTCCGATGTCGGCAGAGAAGCTAAGGCTATCTTAGACAGCATCGACCAGAACAACATCGATCTCTCCGAAGTCCATGCCTTCCGCAACGACATGGAAACTTTGCGCAACGATGCCCTCTCTCTGAAGACTCTGCTCAACAACGGATTCTACCGGGTCTCGGAACAGTTGCAGAGCTTGCAGAACGATCTGATGAACGTCTCCAACGGCAAGAAGCCTTTCGATAAGCTCGGACCGGTCTATCTCACCATCAAGAAGGATCTCGAGACCGCACTTCAGGCCCGCCATTCCGACGCTTATGTCCACATCTTCTGCGACCTTGTCGATGTCAACGATCCTGAGTGGCAGATGGCTTTGGAAGCCGTCATCTTCTCACAGAAGTTCAACTTCTTTGTCAATCCCCGCTATTACATCGAAGCCAACCGCATCCTCAAGGAACTCACGGATTCCTATCACTATTACCGTGTCTCCATCGTCGATAGCGAAAAACTTTTAAACAGCGACATCCGATCGGATGAAGGCTCTTTGGCCGATCTCATCGACACTAAGGATGAGGGGGCGAGAGCCTACAGCGACTACCTTCTTGGCCGCATCCGGAAGTGCCGCACCTTCGAGGAAGCCAGAGATTCCGGATCCGGTCTTCTCTCCGATTGCACGGGCTATCGTGGATTCGCTACCTGGTATCTCAACAAAGCCAACGCCAGAACGTTTTACCTCGGAACTTCCGTTTCCAATAGCACCAAAGCTACCTCTTCTGCCGATTATCAGGAGATGAACAAGCGCTATTCCCTCTATTCGGAAGCCATCAACAAGATCTCCGACCTGCTCACCTTGCCGGTCATGTCTGATAATGAACTTGGAACCTATCAGTCGGATATCGACAGGACCAACGCCATCCCCGATCTGCAGAAGCAGATCTCCGATCTCGACAGCCAGATGAAGGCGGTCGCCACCGGCGATATGACGGCGATCGATCAGAAGATAGCAGAGATCAACGCCAGCATCAAGACGATCTCGGAAGATCGGAACAACCTGCTCACCGAGCGCGGTCAGCTTTTAGCGGACACGCAGCGCCTCAACGGTGAGGACATCCCGACGGCCACCAAGACCGCCGAGGATCTCCGTCGTCAGCTTGTCAGTTATGATGAGACCCTCGTCAACGAGCAGTATGAGCCATTCTTCGAGAAGCTGCTCGATGAACAGCATCTGACTTTGGCTCAGATCCGCAACGAAGGCTATCGTGAATTCATTCAGGCTCAGGCCAAGCAGTCTAAGGCAAAGAACATGCTCCTCAAGCTCCGCGGCGATTACTGCGCCCAGAACTCGGTCAGCTACGATGCCCAGAACTTGCAGTCCAACGCGGAATTTGACCAGGAGCTCGACAAGATCTCTAAAGTCATGCTGCCGGATTATGAGCAGAAGATCTCCAAGGCTCACGAGGATTCTATCCGCGAGTTCAAGGATGATTTCATCTATAAACTCAGAACCGCTATCGAGACGGTTCAGGCTCAGATTGTCGATCTCAACCATGCGCTTGAGGACTCCCACTTCGGCCGTGACTCCTATCAGTTCAAGGTCGCGCCCAACAAGGACTACCTCGAATACTACAACATGATCATGGATCCGTTTCTTCTCAGGAGCGGTGACGCCGAGTCTCTCTTCATGGAGAAGTACAGGACTACGATGGATGATCTCTTCAATCTCATCTCTTCCTCCACCTCCGCCAGCGGTGAGCAGAAGGAGCAGATCTTGCGCAACGTCGCCCTCTTCACCACCTATACGACCTACATCGTCTTCGACCTTCTCGTCACCAGAGGCGAGGGTGAGAACAAGAACACCATCTCGTTGGGACGTTCGTTCACCTCGCAGTCCGGCGGTGAGACGCAGACGCCGTTCTACATCGCCATCCTCGCTTCCTTCGCTCAGCTCTGCCGTGTCAACAATGCCAAGGATAACAACACCCTCCGTCTGGTCATCTTTGATGAAGCTTTCTCCAAGATGGACAGCGCAAGAATCATGAAGGCGACCGATCTGCTTCGGAACTTCGGCCTGCAGGCGATTCTCTCTACTCCGAGCGAAAAGCTGCGTGACCTTGTCTCCTACGTCGATCTGATCTTGGTCACGATGCACGACGATAAGCGGAAACGCTCTTATCTGGATGTTTATCTCGATAAGAACAAGGATCGTCAGGGGACTCCTTCTGAGCCGAGCGTTGAGCCGGAAGAAGAGGCGGAAGCTCCGGAGATAGCATCACCGGAGATAGAAGCCTGAGCTAAGACCGTTTTCATCGTTCAAAAAATCCCTCGCACCTAGTCATGCGGGGGATTTTACGTTTCCGGGATGTGCCACTCCGATCAGAACGTTTCGGGATAGAGTCCTTCTCTCAGGGTGAAATCCTCGGGTTTTACGGCGCTGTAATAGGTAGAAAAAACTGCATCGAAGGAAGCGAGTACCTTCTCATCCGAGGTCTGGTAATACCACTGAGATTCATACTCGCCCTTTTTGTTTTTCTCGAAGACGATGGATTGTAACAGTTTCGTGTTTATGCTCAGGTACTCGACCTCTCCTTTATAGCTTCTTAAAAAAGTACGAAGGAGGTGTTTTTCAGCGATAGCTTCACGACCTGGTAATACCCGCCGTGGATCTTGACCCCGTCATGACCGACGACGCTGAAGCCTTTTTCGTTGGAACGGTATTTCTGCTTGGCAAAAGGAGCAAACGACTTGATGGCAGCTTCAAGTGATTCGCTTTTGATCACTGAGGCGCTGTAGGCATAGCGATAGCAAGGGGCGAATTCCGGATCAGGAATGGCGTTGCCGACGGAGACGGATTCTACCATCTTGCTGAAATTGAACGACTTGTGGGTGACATAGGTGCAGGAGGTGAGGCAGAGGAATAGCGGTAAAACGACAAGTGATCTCTTCTTGTTCATGGTTTACTCCTAATTATAAACGACATAAGTAAATCTAATCAGATGCCAGTCTGGATTATTTGAATCTTCTGAAGAAAACGAATTATTAACCGGATCCATACGTGTCATCACAATCCCTGGTTCTGTGGAATAGCTGCTTCGGCATTCAATGTAGGATACACCTCTTTCATTCGTATGATAGCCAAATCCCAGCATATAATGACCATCGAACATATTCGGATCTTCATGGACAATTCCTACCTGACAATTGTTTAAGAGCCATGTGATGGAAGAAAAGTCATTTGTAAATGAAACTTTTATGTTTGGAACCCCGGCTTTTAATATGTAAGCCCCGATTTTCTGAATTCCGGTATAAGTTGTTGTCGGCTCTCCATTAAAAGGGTTTGTGATGACAATATCATTTGCTATTTCGTTAATATGGTAGTTGATTAATGCACGATCGTCATCGTGTTTTAATGGCAATTCCCCCGGAAACAATCTTGATAATATCGAACTATACCTATCGTAGTATGAAAGGTATTCTAAGACAGAAGTGGGACCGCAATAGGCGTCATGGATTTTACCGTAATCGCTTTGATAATAATCTTGATAATATTCTGGAACAGACGAAATTGTCCCCCAAGAGCTACCATACATTGTCCAATAATTCAGTGTAATGTTGGATATTGGAAAAATTCCGGTGTCGGTGAATCCATCTGGTGGCGCAGTATGGCGGACGCTTTTTTGTTTTCAGCGTAATGACGTGTTCTTACATTGACATCTTCATGATAGAAGGTTACTTTTACTACACCTTTTTCATCATATTCTGCGTCACCTTCGATTTTCCCGTTCTTCAACAAATAAACACAATTACAATTCTATGGCGTTGTTTTTCTGAATCTATCGCCAATCTGATAACCCGGGTATTCAAAAAAGATGCTTTGAAGATCCGAACACAAATAGCGTTCCGAGTTTGAAAATTGACTTGGAATAGATTTGGCAAATAGAGATGAGATAACTCCTAGTAAGGAAAAAAATTCATTACCTTTTGCTCCTTCCATAATACTTTAACTCTCTGCTACATATTATTGTATCGCATTTAGCAAAAACAATTCAAAATCATATTTTTTAAATTGCTGTTTGCTAGTTCTGGCGAGTTAAAAAAAGAGAGCAATTAATCCCCAAATCCGATAATCGAAAAAGCCAAAAATTAGTGAGAAAGCTAACTTTCGTTTAGACATTTGGATTATAATCTATATATCTGAACAAAGGTCCAGGAGGAATGAATGCTATGAAACAGGAATTAGTCGCCCTGATCTTGGCTGGTGGCAGAGGCACGCGTCTGAAAGCCCTGACTGCCAAGATCGCAAAGCCTGCCGTCTTTTTCGGTGGCAAGTACCGCATCATCGATTTTCCGCTCTCGAACTGTGCGAACTCTAGTATCCATGCTGTCGGTGTCGCGACGCAATATGAGTCGACGATCCTTAACAACTACATCGGTACTGGTCGTAACTGGGGTCTGAACGGAACCGGAGATCTCACCTCCATTCTTCCTCCCAGAGAGACGCCGAAAGGTGCCAGCTGGTATGCCGGAACCGCCGATGCGGTCTATCAGAACATCGATTGGCTGGACTCCACGCACTGTGAATATGTCGTCATTCTTTCTGGCGATCACATCTACAAGATGGATTATTCCGATATGCTGGCTTTCCATAAGAAGAACGCAGCCGATGTCTCTATCGCCTGCATCAAGGTTCCGATGTCGGAAGCGTCCCGCTTCGGCATCGTCGTGGCTGATTCCGAAAACCGCATCAACGAGTTCCAGGAGAAGCCGAAACAGCCGAAATCCGATTACGCCTCTATGGGTATTTATATCTTTACGTACGCTCTGCTTCGCGAAGCTTTGATCACGGATGCAGCTGACAAGAAGTCCGATCATGACTTCGGCAAGAACATTCTTCCGAAGATGCTCAATGACGGACAGAGGCTTTTTGCTTATCCGTTCCATGGCTATTGGAAGGATGTCGGCACCGTTCAGTCGCTCTGGCAGGCCAATATGGACCTTCTGGATCCTGACTGCGAGCTGAAGCTTTTCTCGCCGGAATTTAAGATTTATTCCGCGGATACAGCCTCGAAGCCACAGCGCATCTCTAGCACGGCGAAGATCGACAACGCTGTCGTCAACCAAGGCGCTATTATCAAAGGTCATGTCGTCCACTCTGTCATCTGCAACGAAGCGGTGATCGAAGAGGGGGCCGAGGTCATCAATGCCGTCCTCTTGCCTAGCGCCCACATCGAGAAAGGCGTCCGGGTAGAGAATGCTATCATCGGCGCCAAGGAGATCGTCAGCAAGGATGTCGTCGGAGATATCGATGATGTCGCTCTCTTTGCGACGGGAGAATAAGGAGGAAAAGGAAAATGGCTTACAAAGTTTTAGGTCTTGTCGACTGCTTCAACGAACCCGAACTCGGTCTGATGACGAGACATCGCTCTGTCGCATCCACCACCTTCCTCTCCCGTTATGCCTTCATCGACTTTCCGCTCTCTAACTTCTTGAATTCCAACATTCCGAGCATCGGTGTTCTCTGCCGCAACCACATTCGTTCTCTGCAGAAACATGTCGGCAACGGAAGATATTGGATCGGCAACACGAAAATCGGGGATTTCTCCATCCTTTACGATGAACCAAATGTCGCTAACCCCGGCTATAACACCGATGTTGCTTGCCTTTTGGAGAACCACTGGTATCTGAAGCAGATTCATCCGGATTATGTCATCATCGCCGAACCGCACTTCGTCTTTGAAGCGGACTATGACCTTCTTCTGAAGGAACACATCGCTTCCGGAGCGAGAATCAGCATGCTCTACACGAAGGCGGACCATCTCAAGACCAGCTTCATCAACGATAGGAAGATCTATCTTTCTCCGACCAACAAGATCCTTCGTATGGAAAAGAACAAACTCAACGAGGACGAGGGCAACATCGCCGTTGGTTCTCTGATCATGGATTATCCGATGCTGGAGAGCCTTTTAGACTATGCTTCTTCCACCTCTTCCTTCTTCGGCTTGATGGACACTCTCAATTACGTCTCTTCCTCCGTTTTGATCCGTCCGGTCCTTCTGAACTCCTATGTCCGGTCCATCGATTCGCTTCCGCACTACCTGAAATATTCGCTCGAACTCCTTGATGAGGATGTCTTCCACAGTCTGTTCAAAGAAGACTGGACCATCCGCACCAGGACCTATGATACCCCGCCGACCTGCTATCGTGATGGTGCGATCGTCGAGAACGCCTACATCGGAAACGGCTCCATCATCGAAGGAACCGTCATCAACTCTGTCCTCGGCAGAGGTGTCAGAGTCGAGAAAGGTGCCATCATCCGCAATGCCTGCATCGGCTCCGGTTCTCTCATCGCGGCGAACACCCACATCGAGAATGCGGTCGTTGATCGGGAAGCTCAGGTCGTCCATATCTCGGAAGTTAAAGGCTCGATGGATGATCCAATCTACATCGCCAGAGGAGATATCATCTGATGAATATCTTATTAGTAAGCGCAGAAGCTCTTCCTTATTCAAAGTCCGGCGGATTAGCAGATTTCATCTTCTCTTATGCCAAAGCCTTGGTGAAGAACGGAGATAAAGCCTCCGTCATCACCCCGCTCTATAAATCCATCCGAGACAAGCATCCTGAAGTCATGAACGGATTCTATGATCAGTTCGATTTCAAGATGAACTGGCGGACTCAGGGCTGTGGCGTCTTCCACACTGTGGTCTCCGGTGTCGACTTCTACTTCACGGCGATGGACCGTTTCGACCGAGACAACATGTATGGATATGGCGATGATAACGAACGTTTTGCCTGCTTCATGATGGCGGTCAACACCTTCATCACCCGTCACAACGTCTACGATGTCGTCCACTGCAACGATTGGCAGACAGCTGTTCTTCCTCTGCTGCTCACCTATAATCCGAAAAGCATCAAGACTGTTTTGACGATCCACAACCCGGCGTTTCAGGGCTGGGCGACCCGAGATAATCTGTCCGAGTATTTCAACCTAGACCGGGGTTATTTCGACACCGGCTATGTCAAGATGGGCGATTCCTTCAACTATCTGAAGACTGGCATCATGTCGGCCGACAAGATCAACACGGTCTCCAAGACCCACGCCAGAGAGCTGCTCTCCGATCATCAGGGATTCGGCGGGATCGGCGCAATCTTGGATTGGTGCCGGCATTATGATTTCAGCGGCATCGTCAATGGACTGGATGTCGATATCTGGGATCCTAGGACCGATAAGGAGCTCGTTGCCAACTACGATGAAAAGACCTATAAGAGCGAGAAGGCGAAAAATAAGAGAGCTTTGCTGAAAAAGCTCGGCATCGCCGAGGATGTCAACGTTCCTCTCTTCTCTGCTATCACTCGTCTGAGCTCGCAGAAGGGCGTCGATAGGATCATGCAGCTCTTCCCGCATCTCGAAGAGAAGAACGCCAGGCTTGTCGTCATCGGGACCGGAGAGATGGAGGATGTCTTCCTTCAGGACTCTTTGCGGTATCCGCGCGTCTATTTCGTCAAACGCTACGATGAGAATCTCGCTCATCTTCTCTACGCCGCTTCCGACTTCTTCTTGATGCCCTCCTATTTTGAACCCTGCGGAACTTCCCAGCTGATCTCCATGCGCTATGGAACTTTGCCTCTCGTCTCCGATGCCGGAGGGCTTAACGACACGGTCAAGGACATCAACTCCGGTTACGGAGCGACAGGATATGTTTTCAACAACCAGGATTACTTCGGCTGCGTGAACAAGTTCTATTACGCCTGCGATATGTACTGGAGAAAACAGCTTGATCCCTTCATCCTCAACGGCATGCAGGGCGACTACTCTTGGTCGAAGAGTGCTAAGGAGTATCTCAACCTCTATCGCTCCATCGACTGGAAAGGCAGAAAGCAGTAAAAGCAGCTGTTTTTTACCGAGCAAGAAAATATTTACTTTGCTGACAATTAGTCTTATAATTACATTTGCTGTTTTACCAAGCGAAATCATAAGAAAGAGAGGGTTAATCATATGGCAGTCCCAACAAGAAGAAGAGGCCATGCGAAACAGGGTCAAGTCAGACAGAACACCGCTTTAAAGGCTGTTAATACGGTCACTTGTCCGAATTGCGGCGCCGCGATCAGACCGCATCACGTCTGTCCGAACTGTGGTTACTACAACGGCAAGAAAGTTCTTGACGTCAAAACCAAAGACGCTGAGTAGTCCTCGTCTGTTCCTTGCAAAATGTGCCCACCTGAGTGTGGGCTTTTTCTTTCAAAGGAGGCTAATATGACTTATCTGGAATCCATCACCTATCAGGCGGGAAGGTTTTTAGAGCTCTCTCAGTATGTGCTGAAGAATGCTTTCCGAGTCGCTTATCTCTATTGCGGGAGTCAAAAGCTGATGCCTTACACCAAAGGAGAGCAGGCCCTTTACGCTGCCGAGAGCCAGGCACGAGAGGCTCTCTCTTCGAAGAGAAAAGAAGGAAGCGAAGCCTTACTCTCTTTCTTTCAGAACAAAGGGCTGTCGGAGAAGGATCTTCGTGCTCTGACGAAGATGTTAGCGCAGAGAGATTATCTTGAGTCTGGTTTCTTCCTAGATTACGGACCTGAGTTTGCCAAGGAAGAGGTCACCTCTTATGAAAGGGCAATCCACGAGCTTGAAGCCTATTGCCAAGCGGCTGATGACCTCAATGTCTCCTTAGCTTCTGCCGCCGAGAAACTCTCGTCCAGCTTCCATTAAGTTCGTGAAGTTGAGGCTTGATTCCGTTATAATGTTACAAGGTAGGTGATCACTATGTTAGATTTTACGTCCTCTGTCATTGCACTGAAACAGATTCTCTTTGAGCGCAAGAGCTTCAACGATGTTCTTTTCCATACGTTCCTGATGGAGAAGCTTTCCCGCCAAGGCAAGAAGAATGTCAGGGATATTGTTCTCGGTGTCTTACGGCATCATAACACCTTGGTGTTTGAGGCGATGAATCTGTTCCATCATAACAAGAAGAGCGAGGAGATCCTGTTAGTCATCGCCGCTTTGTATGAAGCAAGATATTTGAAGATCCTTTCTAAGGAAGATCTTTCTCTCACCTATGAGGAGACAATCCGTCGGCTCAGACTCGACAATGTTGCCACTGAAGCGGAAGTCATCTTCGAAAACGCCAAGAAGCCGTTCCACATCCCAGAGGAAGTCAAAGAGTCGCCTTTCCTTTACGATGCTCTTGTTTTGGAGACGCCGGAATTCCTGCTTAAGAAATTCGCCAAGGATTACTCTCCTAAAGATTCGATTTCTATCGCTCTGTCCCTGCATCAGAAGAGTAAGGATTTTTTTGGTCTTGACGAGCGGATCGGTGATCGGGACAGCCTGATCAGCGACGATGGGTTCACCTCCATCGAACTGTCTGATAAGACACTGTTATTCAAATCCGACCGTGCGCTGTCCTCGTCGGAAGCCAAAGCCAAAGGACTTTATCCCTTAGGTTACTTAGAGGCGCTCGCCTACAGCAAGGTTTCTCTGCCTCAGGTCTCTCCGAAAGTGCTTCTGATCGGTTGCACCACGCAGAGTGTGGCTATCAATCTCGGTTTAAGGACGCGGGATTCCTTCGAAGCGGAAGTGATTTCTGTTTATGAGAAAGCGGACAAGTATCGCCTTGCCATCGATGCGCTCAAGCGCTTCTCTCTCTCGAAGAACGTCAAGCCGCTATTGACGACGCCTGAGCTTGTGAAGACGTACCTCAGTTATGACTGCTACGATCTTGCCGTCTGCTTCGGCAAGTCGACCGATATCGGTCTCAGCCGCAGGAAGCCGGAGATTCTTCCCTCTTTGGAGGAAAAGGATTTTGCCAAGAACTTCACGCTTGCCCTTCACGACTTAAAGGAGACCTCAGAATTTGTCAAAAACGGCGGAAAACTTCTCTTCTTAAGCCACGGTCTTGTCAAGGATGAGACCAAGAAAGTGGTCCGCAAGTTCTTATCGGATATGCCTTCCTTCGCCATGGTTGAGGAGGCGTTCATCCTTCCGAATATGATGGACAGCGACGGCGGATACTACGCGATTCTCGAAAAACAGCATGACTAGCATTTATTCTTATTCTCTTGAGGACCTGACCAAGCTTCTGCTCGGGATGGGGCAGAGTGCCTACCGCGCCAAGCAGATTTATGCCTGGCTTTATAAGCGCGGGGTGAATTCGTTTGATGAAATGTCGGATATTGCCAAAGGCTTCCGCGAGGAACTGAAAAAGAATTTCGATTTTTCTCTTCCGGAATGCTCCGTGAAGCAAGAGAGCAGTGACGGCACCATCAAGTGCCTGTTCCGCCTGAAAGACGGCGAGCAGGTCGAAGGTGTCTTGATGCATTATGTCTACGGCTATTCCGTCTGCGTCTCCTCTCAGGTCGGCTGCAATATGTCCTGCGCGTTCTGCGCTTCCGGACTTCTTAAGCGGAAGCGAAGCCTGACACCGGATGAGATGCTGGGTCAGGTTTTATATTTCGACCGTCTTCTTCAGGAGAGAGACGGCTCTCTTCATGTCACACATGTCGTCGTCATGGGAACGGGAGAACCTTTCGATAATTACGACAATGTTCTCTCCTTTGTCCGGATCATCAACTCTCCTTTCGGTATCAATATCGGAGCGCGCCACATCACGGTCTCGACCTGCGGTATCGTTTCTGGCATTCTCCGCTTCGGGAAAGAGGGGCTTCAGATCAACCTCGCCATCTCGCTTCATGCTCCGAACAACAAGCTCCGTGATCTTCTGATGCCGATCAACAAAGCCTATCCCCTCGAGCAGCTCATCCCTGCCATCATGCAGTACGGCAAGGACAGCGGCGGAAGAAGAGTGACGTATGAATATATTCTGATCAAGGATGTCAACGATTCTCTCGAGTGTGCGAGGCAGCTCTTTGATCTCATCGCACCGACGTTCGGTTATGTCAATCTGATTCCTTATAACCCTGTAATGGAGAACGGATTTGAGCGGAGCCCTGACGATCATGTCACTCTCTTCCATCAATTCCTGCTTCAGAAGGGCGTCAAGTCGACGATACGGAAAGAGTTCGGCAGCGACATCGATGCCGCCTGCGGTCAACTGAGGGCAAAACATGGAAATTATTAAAAAACATATTGCGGCGCTGAGCGATATCGGCAAGAAGCGCAAGAATAACGAGGATGCTGCCTACGTCGCTGAGACGGCGTATGGAACCTTGCTTGCGGCTGCTGATGGCATGGGCGGACACCGCAAGGGTGAAGTCGCTTCGAAGATCGTCATCGACTCTTTTTCCATCCCCTTCTTTTCCTATCGGAAAGTCTTCAATCTCCGGCGCTCGAAGAAGTTCTTCCGACGTTATCTGAAGAATGCTAACCGTGAAATCTACCGCATGTCCTTAGCGGGCGATGAATATAAAGAGATGGGGACGACGGCAGTCTCCGCTCTGATTTATGATAAAGGCGTCTATGTCATCTCGGTCGGTGACAGCCGCTGCTACACCTTCTCTGAATCGACGGGACTGATGCAGAGAACCAGCGATCAGACCTATGTGGAGATGCTCTTTGAGACTGGGCGGATCAAAAAATCCGAGATTGCGACGCACCCTCAGAAGAACCTTCTGCTCAACGCCGTGGGCATCAATCCGGATGTCACAAATGTTGAAGAGCTCATCCTTCCGAAAGAGGAGTGTGATGTGATACTCCTTTGCACCGATGGACTCTATAATATGGTGTCGGATCAGGAGATCGCCGAGGTCCTCTGTGATTCAGACGATGCGGAAAGCAAGGCGAAGCGTCTCATCGATCTGGCGTTAGAACATGGCGGAAACGACAACGTTGCTGTCGTTCTCTGGGTGAAATGATATGGAAGCATTTGATTTTGTTCATGACAACACGATTCTCGATGATCGGTATAAGATTTATGACTCCTTAGGGGAAGGAGGCATGGCTATCGTTTACCGCGCTCATGACCTCATCACCGATAAGGATGTCGCTGTCAAGATGATGAAGCCGGAGACGGCTCAGGATAAGGTCAACTTATCCCGCTTTGAGCGCGAAACTAGGGCTGCGGCCTCTCTCAACCATCCGAACATCGTCAAAGTTGTCAATGTGGGTTCTTATCAGGGAATCCCTTATATGGTCAATGAATTTGTCGATGGACAGAACCTCCGTCAGGTCTTAGATGTCCGTGGGAAGTTCTCCTTCTTGGAAGCCTGCGACATCATGTACCAGCTCTGCCAGGCGGTCATGTACGCCCATGCTCATGGTGTCATCCATCGCGACATCAAGCCGGCCAACATCTTCCTCACGCAGGATGGATCCATCAAGCTGGGCGATTTCGGCATCGCCACCTTCCGCAACAGCGCTCATGTGACTCGATCCGAAATCGTTGTCGGTTCCGTTCATTACATCGCTCCGGAGATTTCCAAAGGCAACCCTGCCACGCCGAAATCCGACATTTACTCCATGGGAGTCACCTTCTTCGAGCTGATCACGGGCAGAGTGCCTTTCGATGGAGATAACAACATCTCTATCGCTCTCGCTCACGTCAAAGAAAAATTCCCTTCCATCAAGAAGTTCAATCCCAAGACGCCGGACACCATCTCCCGCATCATCTACAAGGCGGTGGAGAAAGATCCAAATGATCGTTATATTTCGGCCGAGTATATGGGAAAAGATATTGAGAAGATCCTGAAGAATCCTTCTCTGTTAGAGCAGAAGAGCGGATTCTTCTACAATCTTTTCCATCGTAGTTCCGCCGATGCGCTGCGGAAAAAAGAAGAGCGGAATCAGAAGAAGATGCTTCAGGAAGCCGCTAAAGAAGCTAAGAAGGAAAAGAGAGATGATCGATAAGACATATCGTGTCTTAGGTTCTGGTTCGCTCGGGTATCAGCTCTATGATGTAGAGACGAAGGGAATTTCCTCCCATCCTCATCGCCGGGGTAAGCTTTCCTACGAAGACAAAAAGATCATCATCGGGGATTATGTCCGCCTCGATCAGGATGGCTTGATTGCCGATGTCCTGCAAAGAACAAGCTTTCTTCAGCACCCCCGCCTCTCCAACGTCGATATGATCTATGTCCTGATCAGCGCAAAAGAGCCGGATTTTTCCTCTTATCTTTTGGATAAGTTCCTGAGCCTGATCACGTTCTCTTCGCTTCGATCCTCCATCGTCATCACCAAGGCTGACCTCTTGAAACAAAGAGAGAGGAACGTTCTTCAAAAGCGGATGGAGATGTATGAAAAGATCGGTTTTCCTGTTTATTTTGTCGACGCACATCAGGAAAAAGATTTTGATTTTCCTAAGCTTCATGCCTCCTTGTCTGGCAAGAGTGCAGCTTTTGTCGGACAGACCGGCGTCGGGAAATCGTCTCTGCTCAACACTTTGGACCCTGAGTATCGGCGCAAGGTCGATGCCCTCTACGTCAATTCCGGACGCGGACGCCATACGACCAAAGAGGTTGCTCTCCTTCCTTATCAAGACGGATTCCTCTTTGACACACCTGGTTTTTCGGATTTGGAACTTCAGGAGATGAAGAGCGATGATCTCGCACTCAGCTTCCCAGGATATGAGCCTTATTACGGCACCTGTTTCTTCAAGGACTGCCATCACTTAGAAGGCGCCAAGGGCTGCAAAGTCCTCGAATCGGTCGAAAGTGGCAAACTCAGTGGAGATTCTTACCAGAATTACGTTAAACTATATCAGGAAGTAAAGGTGAACGACTTATGGAAAAAGAAACTGTGATCCGTCCCTCTCTTCTCTCGGCTGACTTCTCTGCTTTAGGGAAAGACATCGATGAGGCAATCGGGTTAGGTGTTGAACAGCTTCACTTTGATGTGATGGACGGCATCTTTGTCGATCACATCTCTTTTGGAGATTCAGTTTTTGCTTCTTTGCAGCCTCGCTTTGGGGATAAGATTATCTTTGATGTGCATCTCATGGTGGCCAATCCTCTGAAGCACCTGCGTCAGTTTGCTGACCTCGGCGCGAAAGAGGCAGCAATCCACATCGAGGCGATGCAGCCTCAGGATTATGATGGCATCGCGGAGATCAAAGCGTCTCATCCTGGACTGAAAGTCGGTCTTGCTATCAATCCGTCAACGGAGGTAGAGGCAATCCGCGAAGTTCTGTCCGACTTCGATTTTGTCCTGGTTATGAGCGTCGTTCCTGGAAAGGGTGGGCAGAGCTTCATCGCCGGATCCGAAGTCAAGATTCAGAGATTGGCGAAAATCAGAAGAGAAGAGCACCTCTCTTTTCTGATTGGTGTCGATGGCGGAATCAACGGTGTCACGGGACCGCTCTGCTATCGTTCCGGGGCAGATTATCTGGTGGCAGGTTCCTATTATTTCCGGGCGAACGATCGGGCGATGCTGCTAAACGAGCTGCATCAGAAACTGGTGAGATAACATGAAAAAATCATTGTCCGCAACATTCTTCATCATCGGATTTGCCGCCTTCACAATCTATCTGATCCTTTTGTTTGTTTCCAACGCCAGACTTTCGAAGGAAAAGCGTTCGCATATCACCAATTCCTATCCTTATCAGTTCTATTTGGATCAGTCCGTCTTTCTCCGTGCGGTCTTATATGTGATGCTGGGACTTAGCGCCCTCGGCTTAAGCTTAGGGGAGTCGATGTATCTCTATGGTTTCAATGCAGTTTATCTGAATATCCTATCGGTCGCTTTTCCCTTAGCTCTCATCGCGATGATCTTCAGCAATTTCATCTCCCTGAATCATTACCGGATTCACCTTGCTCTGTCGGCATTCAGCTTCTTTGTCTATCTTTCCTCGGCGCTTCTATTTGCTTTTACTCCTCTGATACTCGGCCCTGTTTTCTCTACCGGAATCAAGCTTCCGATCTATATCATCATCGGCATTCTGGGCGGCGCCTCTTTCCTTGCGATGTTCAATCCGAAACTGATGGATTGGGCGAAGATGAACCGAGCGGAAGAGAATGGCAAAGTCTTTTATGTCAAACCGAAAGTGAATTACTATCCACTCTATGAGTGGATTTTCCTGCTCTTTATGGTCTTCACCGCCTTCCTGATGTTCCTTGATTTGGTGATTGCTTAGCAGACCTCGGCTATTCGATAAACAATATTCTGTTATCAAAGCTAACGAAAACAAAAAGAGACCTGCTTCCCGGGAAGCAGGTCATTTTCAGCGATTGTATCTGAGAAAAGGAGATTACTTAGCCGCTTCTTCAGCGACAGGAGCAGCAGTCTCAGCAACGGCTTTGGCTTCGTTGGCCTTGGCGTTCTTTCTGAGAGTCCTTAAACCGGCAGCAGAGACTCTGACTCTCTTCTTCTTGCCATCGATGATGATGGTGGCATTCTGAAGATTGACATTCCATCTTCTGTTGGTGTGCCTCATAGAATGAGAGACATTCTTGCCATACTGCGGTTTCTTTCCAGTGACGGGGCAAACTCTAGACATATCGATAATCCTCCTAGGTTGACACGGAATGGCGTTTCAATAAAAAACGTGCTTATAAATAATAACATAGAACCGATTTGTTCGCAACAAAGAATTTCGCATTCCGAGAGGCGGGGCTTTTCTGAGTATGACATTTTTCTTCTCTTACCTTCTGTCCAGGGCAAAAGAAAAATGATAACAAACTGCTCATTTCTACCAGCTAATGCATTAAATGCGTGAAAAGTGCAAAAGTCATGCGTAAAATGCTGAAAATGTGTGTTTGTAAATGCTCACTATTATTTACAATGCGCATTTTGATGAGTATAATTATCTTTGTCAAAGGAGAATGATTACATGGATCAAAAGAATGAAATCCAACCGGATGACTCCCTCACCGATCTCATTGCCAAAGTCCGCAAAGCTCAGGAGACGTACAGCACCTACTCGCAAGAGCAGGTTGACAAGATCTTCCGAGCTGCCTCCATTGCCGCCAACAAAGCCCGTATCCCTCTTGCGAAGGAAGCTGTTGCTGAGACAGGAATGGGCATCGTTGAAGATAAGGTCATCAAAAACCATTTCGCTGCCGAGTACATCTACAACACATACAAATACACGAAGACCTGCGGTGTGATCGAGGAAGATGTCGATATGGGTTATCAGCGGATCGCTGAGCCGATCGGCGTCATCGCCGGCATCGTTCCGACGACAAATCCGACATCCACAGCGATATTCAAAGCTCTGATTGCCCTTAAGACAAGAAACGGCATCATCTTCTCACCCCATCCGAGAGCCAAGAAGTGCACCATCCATGCCGCGAAACTTATTTTGGAGGCGGCAGTGGAAGCTGGCGCCCCGAACGATATCATCGGCTGGATTGAGGAACCTTCCATCGAAGCTTCTTCCACGCTGATGAAGTCCTGCGATATCATCTTGGCTACTGGTGGACCGGGCATGGTCACGGCCGCTTACTCTTCCGGCAAACCCGCGATCGGTGTCGGTCCCGGAAATGCGCCAGTCATCATCGACGACACGGCCGATATCAAGATGGCGGTGTCCTCCATCATCCATTCGAAGACGTTTGATAACGGTATGATCTGCGCCTCGGAAAACTCCGTCATCGCCCTTCCCTCTGTCTATGATGCGATGAAAGAGGAGTTCCGGTATCGGGGCTGTCATTTCCTCAATGCTTCCGAGCTGGATAAAGTCCGGAAAACGATTCTTATTCACGGATCGACGAATGCGAAAATCGTCGGAAAGAAAGCCTGTGAGATCGCAGAGATGGCTGGCTTTTCTGTCGATCCTGCCACTAAACTGTTGATCGGTGAAGTCTCGGATTACTCCTTGAATGAAGAGTTTGCCCACGAGAAGCTCGCACCGGTTCTTGCAATGTATCATGCAGATGATTTCGAAGATGCGATGCTGAAGGCGGAGACGCTCGTCAAGGAAGGTGGCTATGGCCACACGGCTGACATCTATGCGGATGAGAGCCTCGGCGCCAAGCACATCCAGGAGTTTTCGAATCGGATGAAAACCTGCAGAATCTTAGTCAATTCGCCTTCGGCTTTCGGCGGGCTTGGAGATATCTACAACTTCCGCTTGAAACCTTCAATCACGCTGGGCTGTGGCTCATGGGGCGGCAACTCCGTTTCGGAGAATGTCGGCGTCCAGCAGCTGCTCAATATCAAAACCGTTGCGAAAAGGAGAGAGAATATGCTTTGGTTCAGAACCCCGAATAAGATTTTCTTCAAGCCGGGCTGTCTGCGCAATGCCTTAGATGAGCTGAATCATGTCTATCATAAGAAGAGAGCGGTCGTCGTCACTGACGGATTCCTTGCGACTTCAGGCATGGCGAAGAAGCTGACTGACATCTTGGAAGGCATCGGTATCATGACGGACGTCTTCTCTGACGTCAAGAGCGATCCAACGCTGAGCTGTGTCCGTGAGGGCGCGAAGATCTGCGAGTCCTTCAAACCCGATGTCATCATCGCCTTAGGCGGCGGATCTCCGATGGATGCAGCAAAGATCATGTGGGTGCTCTACGAGCATCCAGAGGTCGACTTTGAAGATCTCGCCATGGACTTCATGGATATCCGGAAGAGAATCGTCGAATTCCCCAAGATGGGAGAAAAAGCGATGCTCGTCTGCGTTCCCACCACAGCTGGAACCGGATCGGAAGTCACACCGTTTGCCATCATCACAGATGATAGCGACGGCACCAAATATCCAATCACCGATTATGAGCTGCTGCCGAACATGGCCATCATCGATTCTGATCTCATGCTCAACATTCCGAAAGGTCTGACCAGATCCTCCGGTATCGATGCTCTGACTCACTGCATGGAAGCCTATGTCTCCACCTATGCGACCTCCTTCACCGATGGCATCACACTCGAAGGCATCAAAGAGATCTTCGCTTATCTTCCCAGAGCCTACCACTGCGGAGCCGATGACTTAGAAGCCAGAGAGCATATGGCGCACGCCGCCACTCTTGCCGGTATGGCTTTTGCCAACGCCTTCTTAGGTATCGATCACTCCACCGGTCACAAGCTCGGCGCCTTCCATCATCTCCCGCACGGATACTGTGTTGAGCTGATGCTGGATGAAGTCATGAAGTTCAATGCCGGCGAAGTTCCGACGAAGATGGGTCTCTTCCCGCAGTACAAGTATCCTCACACACTGAGAAGATACTGTGAGATCGCTGAAGCTCTCGGCATCCAAGGCAAGGATGATAAGACAAAATTCCAGCGCCTTCTGAAAAAGATCGATGATCTGAAGAGAGATATCGAGCTTCCTTTGACAATCAAAGAAGCTGGAATCGAGGAGAAAGCGTTCTTAGATTCTCTTGACGAGATGTCTGAGGAAGCATTCAATGATCAGTGCACGGGGACAAACCCGCGGTATCCGTTGATCTCGGAAATCAAAACGCTTTATCTCAAGGCATATTACGGCGAAAGCGTCTATAATAAGATGCAGGAAACAAGCGGAAAGTGAGGCGCAATATGAAACAGACAAAAGATCTTGGAGAACTTTTCTTAGACAGGCATGGAAAGAAAATCTATGTCCGCGACGGCATTGTCACCAAAGTCTACGATCATTTGAAATATTCCGGCTCCGATGTGATGAAGGAAGCGATGAATCAGCAGTACGCCTATGAGTCTGGTTTCGCTGTCCCCAAAGTGTTTGCCTTCTATCCGCTCGGAGAAGACTGGGCCTTGGAGAGTGAGGAGATCAAAGGCGAGACGATGGAATCCATGATGAAGCGGGATCCGGAGCACAAGAAAAAGTATATCTGTCAGTTGGTGAAGATTCAGATCTCCGTCCTATCGAAACTCAGCGACAACCTTAAGCTTCCGAAGCTGAAAGATAAGCTTCATGCCTATATTCAGGATTCCGGTCTTGATGCGACGACGCGCTACGACCTCAATGTCCGCTTAGAGAAGATGCCTAATCACTACAAGATGTGCCACGGCGATATCTATCCGAACAACCTGATTCTCTCCGGAGATAAGTGGTATATCCTCGACTGGGCTCATGTCACCAGAGGAAACGCTTCGGCGGATGCAGCGATGACCTATCTGCTCTTCCTCCTCGATGGAGATGAGAGCGGGGCGAAGATGTATCTGAAGGAAATCTGCAAAAAACTGCTGGTTCCGGAAAGCTATGTCCAGAACTGGATCTCAGTCGTTTCTGCCACCAAGCTGAAGACGGCCGCCGATGAGAGAAAGAAAGAGCTGTTGATGCAGAATATTGACGTTGTCGAATACTACTGAACGATGATCTGTAAAGCGCCGGCGAGGAATACCTCGCTGGTGTTTTTTTGGTTGAAACAATATAAGACCGACATATGGTTTCCTGCTTTGACCGTTTTGATGTCCGTTCCGGACTTTGAAAAGCGATTTCGGTTTTAGTAAAATAAAGACACGTACGAATCAGTGAGGTATAAAGACTATCGTGGATGATCCTGCGTCGCAACATTTGATTTGGGGCATGCCCCTCTGGGCATGTTGGATCTGTATAGGTGTTCTGCTGATCATGACCGGTATGTTCTCAGCCAGCGAGAACGCTTTTACTAACTGCAACAAATATCATTTCCGCGCGGAAGCCGAAAAAGGCAAGCGCTATGCCAAAGTCATCACGTATCTTGTCGATCATTTCGACAACACGTTAGTGACGGTCCTTGTCTCTTCCAACACTGTGGCGACGATCATGTCCTTCCTTTCGGCGATGATCTGGCTGCAGATTTCGACAATCCATCACTGGGGAAACGGCGTTGAAGCTCTGTTCTCCACGGTGGTGATGGGCTTTCTCTTCTATGTGATTTCTGACACGATCCCCAAAGTCATCTCCAAAGCGATTTCGGATCAGATGGCGATCGTCATGTGCTACCCTTTGGTGACACTTCGATTCCTGCTTTTCCCAATCATTCTGGTATTCCGTGGCCTGCTGAAGATGATTCATCACATCTTTCACCTGAAAGATCAGAATCTGCTCTCGAAGGAAAAGATTCTTCTCACGGCATCTCAGGCGGTCAATGATGAGACGATCATCGAAGAGGATACGGGAGCGCCGGAGAAGCTTTTTGAAGCCGATGAAACGAAGCTGATGAACAATGTTCTGACCTTTGATACCAGAATGGTCCGTCAGGTGTTTACGCCATTAGATAAAGCTTTTGAAATCAACAAGGAAGGCCTGACGACAGAATCGCTGAATCAAGCGATTCAAGAGATGGAATACAGCCGTATTCCCGTGTTTGAAGACCGCCGTGACAACATCATCGGAATCCTTGTCATCAAAACGTATTTTGAAGAATATATCAAGGACCGTCATCTTTCCATACCCTCGATTTTAGAAGACGTTGTTTATATCGATGTCAACGAGAACCTCGATGATGCTTTCGATCACCTCAACCGGGAAAAAGTCCATCTTGGCGTGGTCAGGGATCGGGAGAGGACAATCGGCATCATCTCGATGGACGACATCTTAGAAGAGCTGGTGGATGACCTAGGCGAAGAGGAACAACATGTTCCGCTGAGAAAGGCGGAACAGCATGAATAGAATCATTCTGATTGTTGTCTACAGTTGCCTGCTTCTGATCTTTCTCTCTTTAAGCTTCCTCTTTTCCAGTGCGGATATGGCGTATGGCTCGGTGGATGTGACTCGTTTGGATAAGGCGATTGCGGATCATCCGAAGCAGACGAAATTTACTATTGCCCGCAAGCTCAGTCTTCAATACGACAAAACCATCTCGACCATTCTCTTCCTCAACGATACGGTGAACGCCGGTCTCGACTCCATCTCTACCCTCCTCGGCGTCAATCTCTGTTACTTGGTCCTGACCGAGAGCGCTGAGAATGTGGCTGCTCAGGCTCAGACCTGGGGTCTTATCGCCTCTATGATCGTTCTGCTTCTGAAGATCACTTTTGGTGAGATTGTTCCGAAATCTGTTTCCAAGATCAAAAACTTCTCTCTCTCTGTCGCCTATGCCAAGATGATGCGGATTCTGATCTATGCTTTCACGCCGATCACTTATCCGGTCTCTAAGCTTGGCAGCGCCTTCGGCTCACTGTTCAAAAAGAGCGTTCCTCTGGTGGAAGTCGGGGAAGATGATCTTCATGAGATGATCGACGATATCGAAGAAAACGGCCAGGTCGATGAAGAAAAAGCTGACATGCTTCACGACACCATCAAATATACGCATACGGAGGCAGCGGAGATCATGACACCGCGCGTCGATGTCTACGCCATTGACATCGATGATCCGATTGAAGAGGTTCTTGCGGATTCTAAGCTCTTCAAGCATTCCCGGGTTCCTGTCTATCAAGGAACGATCGACAATGTCATCGGTTTTGTCCGCGCTAAGGATCTGATGCTTCAGATTCTGAAAGAGGAACCGGTTCAGCTTCAGAACCTTTTAAGGGAGCCTCTGAGATTTCCGAAATCGGCGGAGATCAATGATATTCTCCGGGCGTTTAAGAAGACGAAAAAGCATTTTGCCTTGGTTATGGATGAGTACGGAGGCGTGGATGGTGTCATCACGATGGAAGATGTGCTTGAGGATATCGTCGGCGAGATCTGGGACGAGAAAGACAGACCGCTTGATCCGATCGTCGAGCGAAAAGACGGGTCTTATATCATCGATGGAAATGTCACGTTGGAAGACTTCTGCGACCTCTTCGGTATCGATTTTCAGAAGATCGATACGGAGTATCTCACCATCGGCGGATTTGTCATCGAACTTCTGGATGACCGCTTCGCCAAAGTCGGGGATCAGATGGATTTCGAAGGTGTCCATATTGAGATCATTGCGGTGGATGATACCGGGACGGTCGATCGTTTGATCGCCAAAAAGAACGAAGACGAAGAAGAGTGATCATCGCTGACTATTCGAGGTAAAGGGAAGAGAGCTGATCGAGTTCTATCTCGTTAAGACCGAGTGCGTTTTTCCAATAGCGATGGATTCCTCCGAAGCGGGTATCGACCTCATCGATCGCTGCCCGGATCCAGTTCTCCTGGACACCAGAGAGCATCAAGACGGAAGAGATTAGTTTTTCATCTGTCACACCATGGTTTAACAGATACTCTCTCCGCTGGCTTTTTCGTGCTTGGAAGCAAATCTCGCTTTCCAGATAATCCTGAATGATATCACGATCTTCAACGCCTAACGCTTTCAGAAAGAGCATCGCAGCGACACCGGTTCTGTCCTTGCCGCTCGCACAGTGGAAAAGCATCGAACCTTCCTTGTGATCGAGAGCAAGGAGAAAGAATTCTCTCCAGCAATGTATCGCCTGAGCGGAGTTCACACTCTGGCGATACACAGCCTCCATCGCTTTGCTGCAGTCTCCGTTCGTATCAATTTTATAGAGGTACTCGATTGTCCTCATCAGGCGGTCGTCCACGTTAAAGACAGGGGTTTTGGGATTGTGTGGCAGGTCACCGTCATGTTCGATCCGGATCGGAAGAGAGAGGTGTTTGACACCGGGAATCGGTTTATCCTCTGCCGGATTGATCTCATGATTTCCCCGAAGGTCAATGACATAACGGAGATGGTAGACTTCCATCAGCGCACGGATATCTTGTGCAGTGATGCGGCTGAGGTTATCGCTTCTCAGCATCTTCTGATACTGGGTATGTTTTCCTGCTTTTCCCATAAAACCACCGAGATCTCTCGCGTTGGATAAGCCTTCAAAAGGCAGGTGTTCTAAGCGTCCATCCATCTCTGTACTCCTTTCTGAATCTTGTTTTGATAATAAAAGCCTCCTCGATCGGGAGAAGGCTTGAATCACTATTTGGTCATCTTGCGTTTGAGCCAGCTGAAGATCCCGCCTTTGCTCTGCTCCGCATCATCGAACTTCTTGACCAGATCGATCTGCTCTTTAGTCAGGGATTTCGGGAATTTGACATTGACCGTGATGAATTCGTCACCAATTTTTCCGCTCGGAAGCGTGATGCCCTTTCTGCCGAGCTTGAGAATCGTACCCGATTCACAGCAGGGAGGGATCGTGAGATCGACTTCGCCGTTGACGGTAGGAACAGTGATGACAGCGCCAAGCAGGGCATCGCTGACAGAGACAGGAATCGTCAGGTAGACATCCGCTCCCTTGCGGATGAACTTCTGCGATGGGGTGACTTCGATCTCAATGATCAGATCGCCGTTTGGACCGCCATTGACACCAGGCTCGCCCTTTCCGGAAATCTTGATCCGATCGCCGGTATCGACACCATTGGGGATGTTGACGGAGATGGTCTCATCCACGTGCACTCTTCCGCTGCCGTGACAGCGCATGCATTTGGAGGTGACTTTCTTTCCGGTTCCATGGCAGTCCGGGCAGATTTCCTCACTTTCCATTACACCGAAGATGGTCTGACGGCGGGTGCGGACTCTCCCGCTTCCTCCGCAGGTCGGACATGTCTTGATGTCCGCCTTGGACTTCGCACCAGTTCCTTGACAATCCGGGCACGTGTCGACATAGCTTAACGGAATATCGACTTTCGTCCCTTTCACGGCCTGATCGAAGTTGATCTTGACGGTGATTCCGCGGTCAGAGCCTCGGCGTGGCATATTTCTTCCTCCAGTAGATCTACCGCCTCCGCCAAAGAACTGAGAGAAGATATCGCCAAGGTCTCCAAAATCAGAAAAATCAGCTTGCGAATTGAATCCGTTCTGGAAGCCATTCTGTCCGTTGTTATCAAAAGCGGCCATACCGAATTGGTCGTATTGCTGGCGTTTGTTCGGATCTCCTAAAACTTCGTACGCTTCGGTCGCTTCCTTGAACTTCTCGGGAGCATCGGCATCATGGTTGATGTCAGGATGATATTTTTTGGCTAATTTTCGGTAAGCAGATTTGATCTCGTCCGGAGTCGCGGTTTTGCTCACACCCAGGACTTCGTAGTAATCTCGTTTATCGGCCATATGAGCCTCCTATTGAAAGATGCCCGGAGTTTTTGCCGGGCATCACTTTTGCATGAAGAATCGACGTTACTTGTTATCTTTCTTTTCGGTGAAGGTGGCATCGACGACATGAGGATCATTGGCATCAGAAGAGGTGCTCTGCTGCTCGCCGCCGGCGGTTGAGGTCGACTGCTGGGCCTGAGCCTGAGCCGAAGCCTGATAGGCCTGATTGGCGGCCTGCTGAAGCTGAGCGATCTTCGCCCGGACCGCATCGAGGTCGTTCTTGTCGAGATCAGCCTTGATTTCATCTCTGATCTTGGTGACGGAGGCTTTGGTCTGCTCATCCATCGGATGGGCGGTGTCGTTGACCTGTCTGTCGATCTGATCGATCAGAGACTGCGCTTCATTTCTGGTATCAGCATCCTGCTTTCTCTTATCATCTTCAGCCTTATGAGCTTCGGCTTCCTTGACCATCTTATCGATATCTTCTTTGCTTAAGCCAGAGGAGTTGGAGATGGTGATGTGCTGCTCGGCATTGGTGTCGAGATCCTTGGCAGAGACAGAGACGATGCCGTTGACATCGATGGAGAAGGTGACCTGAATTCTCGGCTCACCGCGACGGGCAGGACGGATACCTTCGAGCTTGAATCTGCCCAAGAACTTGTTGTCCTGAGCCATCGGACGCTCGCCCTGGAAAACCTGAATCTCAACGCCGGGCTGATTATCCTCCGCGGTGGAGAAAATCTGCTGACGGGTGGTCGGGATGGTGGTGTTCCGAGGAATGAGAGCGGTCATGACACCTCCTAAGGTTTCGATACCTAAGGTGAGAGGTGTGACATCGAGAAGGACTACATCCTTGACGTCGCCACGGATGACACCGCCCTGAATGGCGGCGCCGACAGAGACCGCTTCATCCGGGTTGACGGACTGATTAGGCTTCTTGCCGTTGTTGACTCTGGTGATCATATCGACGACGGCCGGCATTCTCGTAGAGCCGCCGACCAAGATGATATCGTCAAGATCGGAGACGGAGAGCTTCGCATCCGCTAAGGCCTTGTTGAGAGGCTCTTCGCAGCGTCTGAGCAAGTCAGCGGTAAGATCCTGGAACTTGGCGCGGGTGAGTGTGGTCTCGAAGTTGACCGGAGCGCCGTCCTTGAAGCCGATGTAAGGCAAGGAGATGATGGTCTCGGTCTGAGCGGAGAGGTTGATCTTCGCTTTTTCCGCCTCATCGCGAAGTCTCTGCATCGTCGGACGATCCTTCGGATTGGTGTCGCTGATCTCGATGCCGCACTGCTTGGCAATCTCGGATCTGAGCCAATCCATAATGTGCCTATCCCAGTCATCGCCACCGAGGTTGGTGTCGCCGGAAGTCGCAAGGACTTCAAACGTGCCATCGCCGATATCGAGGATGGAGACATCGAGCGTGCCACCGCCTAAATCGAAGACCATGATCTTGCCGACCTTCTTGGAATCCATACCGTAAGCCAGAGCGGCTGCGGTAGGCTCAGAGATGACACGGACGACATCCAAACCGGCGATGGTGCCGGCGTTCTTCGTCGCCTGTCTCTGGTCATCGTTGAAGTAGGCAGGGCAGGTGATGACCGCCTTCTTGACCTCGTGGCCGATGTACTTCTCGGCGTAGGTTTTCATATAGGAGAGGATCTTAGCGGAAATTTCCTCCGGTGTGAAGTTCTTGTTTAGACAGGAGATGTGGACCGTTTCTCTGGTTCCCATCTTTCTCTTGATGGAGTGGATGGTGTCAGGGTTGGTCAGAAGCATACGTTTTGCAGCGTTGCCGACGATCTCATCGCCGTCGGCTTTGAACGAGACGACAGACGGACAGGTGTTGGTGCCTTCCGGTGAGGGAATGACTTTCACCGTCTGATCTTCCTGCATATAAGAGACGACAGAGTTGGTCGTACCTAAATCGATACCTAAGATTGTTTCTTTAGCCATAATAGTTTTTTAACCTCCGTTTATTTGGATTCTTCTTCAGAATTTTCCTTCGTATCTTCTTTCTTCTCTTCTTTCGCCACTTCATTTGTCGGGATGTCAGCCTTCTCCTGTTTCTTTTGGGTGATGGTGACTCCGGCAGGGCGAAGCATGTGCCCGTGAAGCATGTAGCCTTTGGTGAAGACCTCAGCGACGCGATTATCCTCTTCGCCTTCTATCGTGTCGAAAGCCTGCATCCGGTGCGGATCGTATTCATCGCCCCGCTTGGGATCGACAATCTCGACATCGGCTTGCTTGAGGACGTTGAGCAGCTTCGCGTGGATCATCTCGAAGCCCTGAAGGTAGTTTCTCAGCTTCTCATCCTCTGGTTTCGCCTTGAGGGCGAGATCGAAGCCATCTAGGGAAGGAATCAACTCTTCGATGAAGGACTTGATGGCGTATTGCTTGAAGTCAGCGTTCTCTTTCTCCACCTGCTTGCGGGTGTTTGCCATATCGGCATAAGCCTGATAGTACTTGTTCTTCCACTGATCTGAGCTTTTGTCGGCCTCTTCGTATTTATGGTTGGCTTCGGCTAATTTCGCTTCCAGCTCTTTGATCTTTTCTTCAAGAGGATTGACTTCTTTTTTTTTCTTCTTCTCTTCTTTTTCGGCTTTCACTTCTTTCTTTTTTTCGGGACTGACCTGATCAGCGGTTGCTTCTTCGTTGATTTTCTCGTCTTTCTCGCTCATGCCTTGACTCCTTTCTTCGTTTTGCTTTTCGCTTTAGGCTTCGTTTTGCTATCGACCGTGGTCGGCTGTGAGACCGGAACCAGGGCTTTGCTTCCATCGGATGCGGTGAAGTAGCGGTCGAGCATATAAGCCACATACTCTAGCGCACTGAGGATCTTCTTGTAGTCCATCCGCTTCGGACCGACGATGGCGATGGAGCCTTCTTTGCGGTCGATCGGTTTGGATACGATGGCGAAGTCTCCTTTCTGATCGTTGGTGAATCCGACGTTGACGAACCCTAAGTCATCCTGATGGGAGAGATCGTGCTCGAGGCGGTTCGGATCCTCGAGGGCGCTCATCGCATTGATGAAGGCATTCTTGTCTTCTTGGAATTCAGGAAGAGAGAGGAGGTTTCTTTGTCCGAAGACTTTGAACCGCTTCCTGGCGAAGTTAAGAACCGTCTCTAGGAAGGCTTCCATGACGAGGCTTCCTTCTTTACCGAACATCCGTCCGATGAGAGGAGCCAGCGCTTTCGCTTTGGTCTCCAGCTCACTGATTTTTGTTCCGGTCAGACGGTCATTGAGCGTCTTGACTGTCTCGGAGATGGTCTGGAAGGAGACGTTGGCGTTTTCCGGAATGACGAAGGTTTTTTTCTCAACGTGTCCGCCATCAGTGATGAGGATGCCCATCGCTGTGTTCTCTGTCAGCCTCAGAAGCTGAATGGAAACCAGACATTCCGCATCGGCTTTCGGACCGAGGACGACGGTGGCCATCTTGGTCATTTCAGAAAGCATCTCGCAGGATTTGGCAATCACATCTTCAACCGATTTGTTCTTGTCGGAGAGAATCTGCTGGAACTCCCTTTGGAAGTCCATGTCCACCGAATTGGCAAGAGACTGCGAATCGAGGTGATCCAGATAGTACTGATAGGCTTTCGCCGAAGGAACGCGACCGGAAGAGACGTGCGTCTTTTCGATCATGCCATCCTTCTCCAAATCCGCCATCGTGTTTCGAATGGTAGCGCTGGAACAGTCCAGGCAGTATTTTTCGATGAGGGTTTTGGAACCGACAGGTTCCCCAGTCTTGATGAATTCATCAACGATGCATTTCAGGACTTGGTCTTTTCTGGCCTGCTTCATTCTTGCCTCCATTTGGCACTCATAATTCATCAGTGCAATTAGTATTATAGACATCGTTTTAGCAATTTCAAGTTTTGAGTGCTAAAAATTGTTCTTTTCTTCTTACACAACCGTTTCTTTCCTACGGAAAAAGAAAAATCCGCAGCGGTGAGCCGCGGACAATTCATTGACGTTTGGCGATGATCAGATGGATATTCATCCCTTTTTCCCGGAACTTCTTTTCGTACTCGGTGGCCGGTAAGAAAGAGGAGTTTTCCGAGTAGAAGGGAGAGATGATCTGCAAATTGGTGAATCCAGATTGCATGAAGTAGGCGATGGAATCCTCAAACAGTTCAGTGTTGTCGGTCCGGAAGTAGAGCGTTCCCTTATCGGAGAGGATGCGCAGATATTCTGCAAGGCGGGAAGGATAGGTGAGGCGCTTCTTTTTCTGCTTTGTTTTCGGCCAAGGATCCGGGAAGTTGATGTAGAGCGCATCGAGCTGGCCATCTTTCAACAGAGGGAAGATCCGTTCGATGGGAGCGTTGAGGAAGCGGAAGTTTGTCTGCTCATTTTTGACTTTGGCACCGGATTTGACTTCCATGGCGAAGGCGTTCCTATTGATTTCGACACCGAGGTAGAGGTTTTCCGGATGGAGGCGGGAAAGGGAGAGCAGGAAACCGCCAAGACCGGCTCCGATCTCCATATAGCGGAATCCGGAAAGAAGGGAAACATCGTCGAGATCTGCAAGGTTTTTCCCGATATCCTTGTTGTTTTCCAGAACCTCATCGGCCCATTTGCGATGGCGCAGACGCATCAGAACGGCTTCTTTCCCGTCTTGATATATTCACCAAGATCATAGATGGCATGAGCGTAGATCTGCATCGAATCATAGAAGTCGGATAACGGGAAGAATTCATCGTCTCCGTGCATGCGATAGTCTCTGCCGATGAACTGAGAACCGAAAGCAACAGAGTTTTTGCTCTCTCTGGCGTAGGTTCCTCCGCCGATCGCAAGCGGTTTGGAAGAGAGGTCTCCGGTCTCTTTCTGATAGGCGTTGAGAAGAATTCTGATGAAATCGGAATGGGGATCAGCGACAAAGCCATCGCTTCCGCCAAGCAGAGTGACCTCCGCTTTGGTTTCGACGCGGACGTTGTCGAGAATATCGGCGATCTTCAGGCTCGCCGGGAAGCGGACGTTGACCGAAATAACGAGGCGATTTCCATCGAAGGCGATCCTTCCGACGTTGTAGGAAGTCTCTGAGAAGTACTCGTCCTTGAAGTTTCCGCCGAAGGCTTCACCCATGCCGTCATTGTAATCGTCGAAAATCTGGTTGAGCTGTCGTACACCATAGACATCGCCTAAGAAATTGAGCATGTACAACCCGGCGTTGACGCCGTTCCACGGCATCGATCCGTGGTAAGGATGGCCGATGAAGCGAAGCGTCTTTCCATCGAAGGAGGCTTTGACTTCGGCGTGCATCCTCAGATAGCTCGGCAGCATCTTGGCGACGATCTCGCTTCCGAATTGAATCTCGCACTCGGCTTCTGCTGGGACGATGTTCAGTGCGGATCCTAGAGAGAAGGATGAGACACCGGGGAGCTTCAGAGAGTAAGAGGCGGTGTAGGCATAGATGTTCTTTTCCGCATAGATGAGCGGATAATCAGCATCTGGTGAGAAACCGTATGTCGGAAAAGGTTTCTTCATCGTTTCAAAATAATGTTTCAGACAGAGGGAATCGTTCTCCTCGTTTCCACCGAAGAGGAAACGGAGCCGGTATCCGCCAAGCATCTGATGATCCATCAGCGCCTTGACAGCAAAGAGGCAGGAGAGTCCAGGGCCTTTATCATCGGAGGTTCCTCTTCCGTACATGATGTTTCCATCAACTAAGCGGAGAGAGAAAGGATCTCCGGACCAGTTTTCCTTCTTGACGGGAACGACATCTGCATGGGCATAGATGTCCAAGGTCTTCTCGCCTTCCCCGAACATAAGCTCGGTGACGTAGTGATCGCAGCGATCGACGCTGAAGCCCATCTTCTTACCTAATTCTGCGGTGAACTTCAGTCCTTTTTCAACACCTGTTCCAAACGGAGCCTCAGCGGAGGCACTAGCTTCATCCAGAAAAGAAGGAATGGCAACAAACTGCTTCAATGTCTCCAAGGCTTCCTTCTGATACGGCTCAACCAGTTTCTTCCACTCGGTCTCCTTGATATTCACGGGTTCTGCGTTCTCTCTCATGATGAATACTCCTTTCTGATTGGTATTTTTACTTCAGATAAATCTTTTTCAGCCCTTCTAAGACGAGGTTTTCTGCCAGGATGACGTTCTGTAAACCATACTTTTCAAGCAGAGGTGCGACCAGATTGCGGTTTCCTCCGGTCAAGAAGATGTCGCACGTGCTGTCGTGATACTCCTTCTGAATCATCTTGACGGTTCCGCTGATGAGAGCGGCAGTTCCGTGGGTGACCCCAGAGGAGATACACTCATCCGTGTTCAGCGAGAGGATGGGGACAGCAATCTTCAGATCGATGTTTTTCAGCAGGTCGGTGTCGGCGTGAAGCGTCTTGGGAAACGATAGCGGAGACGGGAAGATCATGCCACCATAGAGTTTTCTCTCCGGAGAGATGTACATGATTTTGCTGGCGGTGCCAAGATCGATGATGATCTGACCTCTCTCCTTTTGACGGGCGATGAAGTCGCAGAAGAGATCGCTTCCCAGAATGTCGATGTTATCGACAACAAAGTCGTTCTTCAAAGCGTAATCCTTCATCTCTTCTCGACTTAAAAGCGTCAGCGGGATTTGGTTGAGCGCCTGTTTCAGAAGCGCCAGCGCTTCGGCATTCACCGAAGAGGCGTAGGCCTGGCTCACAGAATCAAACAGGCGGAGCGGGAATTTTTTCTTTCGCCAGTCAGCTTTAAATACTGTTTCGCCATCGGACGAATGAAAGAGCAGATCGATCGATAAGTTTCCGATGTCGGCAAATAAAATCCTGTTCGTTTCCATCAGCTTTTCATTATAGGTAAAACCTATAAGCAAAGCAAACGGAGACTAACGAATCGGAAAGAAACGGAAGGGCCTGAACTGAATCTCGATGGTTCCTTCTAAGTCCGTCCGGCGATAAGGAATCTTCAGCGCTTTCAGGTTCGCCAATGTCAAAGGATGCGGGTGACCATAAGGATTCTGATAACCGCAGGAGATGATAGCCATCTGAGGAGAGACGGCCTGAAGGAAAGCTGAAGAAGAGCTCGTGGCTGAGCCGTGGTGTCCCACTTTCAGATAATCAGCTTTCAGATTCACTTCTTCCTGAAGTATTTTCTTTTCGATTGCGATCGGGGCATCGCCCATAATCAGGAACTTTCGGTCGCTGATGGTGAACTGAAAGACGGCGCTGGTCGAGTTAGAATCGGTTTTATCCTGATAATGGTTGAGGTTTCTGATGGATAGGCCTTGAAACGTCAAAGTGTCATCCTCCTTGTCAAGGAAGTCTTCCCCATAGCAGATCTGTCCGATGGGAAAGTGCGCCTTAAGAGAGGCGAGGGCTCCATAGTGATCGTAATCGAGATGCGTGATCAGCACCGCATCAAGCTTTCTGATCTTCTTCTTATAGAAATACGGAATGAGGCAAGTCGTCGCATAATCCTCTTTGATGTTTCCCCCGGTATCGATCAGGATATTGGCTCTCTGATAGCGGATCAGCGTGCTGTCGCCTTGATTCACATCGATGAAATCGACTTCCTGATGAGGGAAGAAATCCGGAACAAAAAGCAGGCCGGTAGAGAGAATCAATGCCGATTTCAGCACCTTGCTTTGTTTTCGGAAAGCATAATTTTCTAATAGCCGAATCAGAAAAATCAGCAGGTAATAAACAATCAGAAACACCCACGAAGGTTTTCCCGAAATCAGAGAAAAACGATAGTTATCGCCAAAAGCGACAGCTTTGATTAGCCCTTGAATGAGGAAAGAATAGAGATAACCAAACGGAGGAATAAAGAATAAAAGTAAGCCGGAGAGGAAGAGGAGGTGTGTATAGGGAATCAAAACCAGCTGAAGAAGCGGAGAGAACACGGAAAACTCAAACTGGCTGGAGAGCCGTAAAGGGAGAAAGAAAGCAAAGAGATAAAGGAGGAACCTTCCTTTTTTCTTCTTTCGGCTGTCCTGAAATAAGGCAAGAGAGAAAAGAAGCGGGAAAGAACAATAGAAGGAAGCGGATCGGATGGCGTAAGGCTCAAGCAAAAGCATCAGGGTCGAGATTAAGGAAACACGGTCCAGATACGTGAGGTTGAGTTGTGCCCTGCGGTTGATCAAATCGAGCAGGAAGAGGAGAAAGATACGCCGTAAGGAAAAACGGAAATCTGAGAGAAAGAGGAAAAAGAAAAGCAGAAGAAAACAAAGAGGATCAAAAAAACGTTCTCGGCTTCTTCCTAAAAGTCGGCGGAGGCAGAGAAAGAAGAAAGATAGGTGGAAGCCAGAGAGAGTGAGAATCGAAGCGAGACCCAAAGACTGAAACATCGGGTAGGATTCCAAGGCGTAGAGAGAGTCGCCGAATAAGAGAGCGCTCGCCAGCGCTCGCCCCTCCTTTTCTAGGTGCTGGAAACAGTGATCTTTCAGCATCTCTGGAGAGAAGTCGATGCGGAAGCGGACAATGGTGTTCTTCGGCTCGAAGAGAAGAGACACGCCGTGGCTTTTCAGGTATCCGCCGAAATCAAACCCGCTTTCATGATGAGAGAATAAAGCCGGTTTGGTTTTTCCCTGAAGCGTGAGAACCGAAAAGAGAGGAAGAGGCATCCTATCCCTAGAGAAGACAAGGTACTTGCCTTTCCAAGTCCAGATTAGATAGTACGACTCTTTCCGGTATACAACGATTCCATTAAGCGAGGTTGCCTCTTTCTCTCCCTGCGGATAAAAATAAGAGATCAGAAAGCCGATCAGAAGAAAAGAAAGAAGGACAAGCTGCGCTCTTTTCACCTGTTTGACAAAGAACAGATAAAGGCTGGGGAAAACCGCCAGAAGAAGGAGACAGGGCGTGTATGTCCCTGACAGGATGCCGAGCAGAAAAAAGAGAAAGGAGAAAAAGATCAGGAGATGCAAATTCTGTTTTTCACGCGGGAGAACGTCGCTTCTCCGATGCCTTTGACTTTCAGGATGTCTTCGATGGCTTTGAACGGTCCTTTCTCATTTCGGTAGTCGATGAGGTTAGACGCCTGAGAGGCGTTGAAGCCGACCCCGATCAGTTCTTCCTTGGTTCCGGCGTTGATGTTCACTTTGTTGATGGTTGTCTCGACACAGACACTAGGCGTCTCTGTCATAGGCGGGATGTAGAACGAAGTGTAGGTCGAGATCAACAGCCCGGTGTTGTAGGCTGAGGCATCAGCTTTTGCGGTGACACCGCCTGCCATCGCAATCAGATCCCCAAGTGTGTTCTCAACGCCGATCGAATAGGTGCCAGGGTGGTTGATCTCACCCGAGATAGCGACATTGACCTCATCTCCTTCCACCGGATTAGCGCTCTCGCTGATTGGATTGACTAATCCTGAGTTTCCCGGAGATACCTTCTTATTGACTCCGGCCAAAACAAAAAGACCCACAATGGTGACGACTATGCCAATGATGATTGTCTTCAGCATACTCTCATCCTCCTTTACTGAACAATTGTCAGATCCGGAGGATTTTTACATTGCAGGTCTGTTTTTGACGGACGAAACAGATGTATTCAGGCGTTGTGAACGATTTTCAGAATAGTGGCTTTGTAGGGTCTTGCCGCATTGATCAGAACCGTATCGTTGACGTTTTTGCCTAAGAGAGCGACGGCGACGAGGGATTTGTAATCGATCTTCTTCTGTGTGAGATCGGTCAATCCGCCGATGGTGTACTCCATGACTTTGCCTAAGGAGCTGCGGAAGGTGACGGTGTCTCCGAACTGAACGGAGGGATCATTAGGATCTCTCTCCGGAACGATGCAGTTGTCGAGCTGATAGGCGATGGTGTTGAGCTCGTTCTGAAGCGTCTGATTCTTCTCCAAAGCAGCGTCATAATCAGCGTTTTCACTCAGGTCTCCCTGAGATCTAGCTAGGGTAAGCTCGGCTTCGACTTCCGGTTTATCCACGTTCTGAATATGTTCTTTTCTGGTTTCAAGTGCCTCTTTTTCGGCTAATGTTAGTTTGATTTTCTCTGGCATTTTTCCTTCTCCTTGAATCGCTGATAGATTATATCATAAAAGAATCGGAATAAAAGGAATTCTTTTAGGGATTTCTATCGGCTTAGATTTTATCTTTATCCTTACTTGATATCCTCTAATCGGAGGCGTAAACGAAGGGAATAAAGCTCGTGTTTCAGGCGATATTTCTTATGGACTCTCGCGCCCCAGGAGTCGTCTCCTCCGATGCCTTTCACCTTGGCGGATAGGGTTAAGTAGTTGAGTCCTGATTTCGGTAAATCAGCCATTCTTCTGGCATTTTCGATCTCAAATTCGTTCCAAGGCAAGTACTTGAAACTGAATGTTCTGTCGACGGCTTCAATCACAAGATTTTTGTCATTTATCGGGATCGTGACGCTCTTGGTGTTCAGGTGATTGCCGCACTCCTGAGGAATGGAATAAGGGATGAACTCCTGATTGACATCCGATTCGTAGCAGCCATATTTCACCCCGCGGAAACGATCGGGATAGGTGTCCTTTTTTCCGAGGCCGACATACGAGAATTTCTGATACTCTTTGCTCAGAGGCATGCGGATTCCGACGAGCGGTTCGCCGGGAACGAACTTCGGTTTCCGGTAAGAGAATTCGACTTCGATCGTCTCATCGGAACGGATTGTATAAAGCATCCTGAACTTCTTGAAGCGGTTCATCACCTGCATCGTGTAGACGACAGAGATTCTAACTTCGTCCTCACTCTGTGACTCGATCCTAATGGGATGGAAGAAGGCGTTGTAGAGCGGATACATCGAGCAGCCGAGATAGTACTGATTCAGATAGCATTCATAGCTGGATTCATTGTCAGAAGTCGGACGGTAAAGGGTCGGTAAGACGAGGTGACTGAGATAGAGCTTATCTCCCTTCATGATCGCTTCTAATCCGCCATCCCTCACACCGATGCCGCTGAAGATGACTCTGAAATCTCCATGTTGCACGGTCACGTGGTTGGTAGAGGTGAAGACACTTAGTCCACCGTTCTTCGGATGAGAGGAAAGAGCGGGGATGCTCTCAGCATCTCCTTGGATGAAAGCTTCCTCAGAGAGGATCTCTGTCCCTTTTGATGCATAGGAAGTGTCCGCTTTCAGAACGACCTCGATGCGGGCAAGATAGCGGCAATGTTCCGAGAATTTGCCTTCATAAGGCACCGCAACTGAGAGGCTTTCTCCCGGCTTGACGTCTTTTTCAAAGACTTTCCGCACCACTTCCTGTTCATCCTCAAAAAGATGATAAATGAATTCATATCTGGCCGTGGATGCGAAAGACTGACGGTTCTCAATGAGGAAGGAGTCCCTCTGAATCTGAAGCCGGATCGGCGCATACCAATACCGGATGGTGGCCGATTTTGCTGTCTCTCTCCGATCAGCTAGCAGAATGCCGTTGGCACAGAAGTTGTTGTTGTTTGGATAATCTCCATAATCACCGCCATAATGCATGACGCCATCTTGGAGAATGCCCTGATCGACAAAGTCCCAGACGAAACCAAGCATGAAGTTCGGGTATTTGTCTGTGAGGCTGACATACTCATCGAAGTTTCCGGTCGAATTTCCCATCGAGTGCTCGTATTCGCATAAGATGTAGGGCTTATCCTGATGCTTTTTCAGGTATTTCTCGATCTCATATGGTTTCGGATACATGTAGGAAGTGAGGTCGGTGATGTGGCTGTAGATGGGAAGATGCACGCAACCTTCATAGTGGACGAGCCGATTGGCATCGGTGTGATGGAAGTAGTCAGAGAGAGCTTCAAGGTTCTTTCCGGCATAGGCTTCGTTTCCGAGAGACCAGAACAGGATGCAGGGGTGGTTTTTATCTCGTTCAAACATCGCCTTGCCGCGGGCGATGGTGATGTCACGATAGATTTCCTTGCTTCCCGGAAGAACATCGTATTCGTGGTTTTCCTTCGGATTTAATGTCGCCCAGGTTCCGTGCGTCTCGATGGCCGTCTCATCCATGACGAGGATGCCATATGTGTCACAGAGGTCATAGAACTGCGGAATATTCGGATAGTGGGAGGTTCGGATGGCGTTGATGTTGTTTCTCTTGCAGAAGAGGATGTCCTGCTTAGCGATCTCCGGCGTCATACAGCGTCCGGAATGGCAGTTGAACTCGTGGCGGTTGATGCCGCGGATAATCAATCTCTTCCCATTGAGGTAAACGACACCGCTGACGATCTCGATCCTGCGGAAGCCGATGTTGAGGAAAGTCGATTCTTGAATCTGATCGCCTGTCATCAGGCGGATTTCCATCCGGTAGAGATGGGGGTCTTCATCGCTCCAAGGACGAATCATCGGCAGGGGCTTCCTTAGGCAGACCTGGTCGTTGCGGATGGCAATATCCTCGCGGAATAAAACGGTATCTCCGTCTTTCAGAATGAAGACAACTTTGCTGTTTGTATCGGCATGGACCAGCTTTGCTTTCACCTCTACTAATCCGGTGGTGTTGTCTTTATCCAAGAGGGAGTCGTTGCGGATATCACAGATCCTTGTCTTCGGCAGCGAAAGCAGATAGATCGGTCTGTTGATGCCGGAGAGGCGGAACATATCCTGATCGGTAAGCCAGCTGGCGAAAGAATATTTGAAGACGACGATGACGATTCTGTTTTTCCCTTCTTTTAGGTACGGATTCAACAAGAAGCGGGACGTGGTGAAATTCTGAGTAGAATAGCCCACGAATGCCCCGTTGACAAAAAGGTATAATCCTGATTCGAAGCCTTCGAACTCGAGGAAGTGATCTTGTCCGTCATCCTGAAAATCCAGATCCGTAAAATAGATGCCGCAGGGATTTTGCTTCGGAAGCTGGTCATAGGAAAGATGTTCTTTCCCTTCCCAAGGATAAACAAGATTGACGTATTGCGGTTTGCCATATCCCTGTAATTCGTGGTGTGAGGGAACCGGAATCTCGGGCAAAGCGGAGAGGTCAAATTCCGGATCGAGATAGCGATCCTCAAACACATCGGTGAACACAAACTTCCATAAGCCGCATAAAGACGTGCGGCAGTTTTCTTTCTCGGTGATGAAATCCAGAGAGGAGACGTCCTCTTCAAGGTGAACACCGCAGAGAGGCTGATTCAGCAAAGAAAGATCCAGTTTCACAGTCGTTCCTCTATCTTATGCGGATGCCATCCATGATGATGGCAATCAGCTGGGTGATGGCTTCACGATAGGTGAGACCGGATGAGCGGAGCAGATTGTCTTTGTGCATCATCTGCATACCATCCATCAAGAGTGTCTTGACGAGCTCGACATTGATATCGGCTCGGAACACCTGCTCTTTGATTCCCTGCTTCATCAGCGCATCGACCCTGTCCCATTGAGACATATAGCCTTTCATGATCAGGCCGTAGAGATCCGGGTAGTAGTTTCGGATATCCATCGTCTTCTCGATGGAGACCTGACTTTCATATTTGGAGCGGGAAGAAAGAATCCCGATTAGCTTCTGCTCGGTCGTCAACGTCGGATTGCTGAAGATCTTCTTCTGCATCTCATGGGTGGAATCGAAAGATTCGATAATGACCGTGCGGAAGATATCTTCTTTGTTTTTGAAGTATTTATAGATGGTTTTTTTGGAAATATGAAGAACTTTTGCTAAATCATCCAATTTGAAATTGAAGCCGTCCCGATCAAAGAGCGCCAAAGCTGTATCGATAATCTGATCTCTCATAACCCACCTCCCGGAAACCAAAAATATAGCGTTCGGTTTCCGTACCATTAAACAACAAAAGCATATTATTGTCAATTCAAAAAGAAAGCGCTAACAACAACCTGTCTCTCAAACGATGACTTTCTAGATTTTCCCGTTGCATCATAGTCAAGTTTCGATATAATAGATTTCCCTAGCTAACAGGGATCTGAAAGGAATCTATTTATGAAAATCACACAGCATTTTGTTAAAGGAACACCCGTCATCTCTCTTCTTCATGAGGATAAAACCCAATACGTCTGCTGCCTGATCAGCGGCAGAATGAGAGAGCTCACCTATGTCTTCGATCAGGATATGGACGCTGAGGTGGAGTTTCTGGGAATCGATGATCCGCAGGGAGCGAAGATCTATGAGGCTTCCATCCGCTTTCTGACAGCGATGGCGATCAAAGCGATCGATGCGAGGCTGGATGTGAAGTTCTTCTACAACATCTCCCGTTCGCTTTTCTGCCGCGTCATCACCTCCAAAGGCATCTACAAAGTGACGCCTTCCTTCGTTCGGAAAGTCGATGATAAGATGAAGGAGCTGATCGCTGCCGATCTCACAATGAACCGGACCCGCGTCTCGAAAGAGGAGGCGCTGAGTATCTATCGCCAGCATCGCTTCGTGGACAAAGAAAAAGTCCTCAGCTACCGGAGCGAGGATTTCGTCCATCTCTATGAGTGCAAGAACGGCATTCAGTACTATGATTACCTTTATAGTTATCTTGTCCCTTCGACAGGATACCTGAGGCATTACAAGATTCAGTTCTATGCGCCGGGCTTTGTCGTGCAGTATCCTCGGGCCGAATTCCAAGGCACGATACCGGAATTTCACGATGAGACAAAGTTTGCTATCACCCTCGCTTCCACCTCCAAGTGGGCAGAAGGGAACAGCCTCGACACGGTTTCAAACATCAACCACTTCATCAAACAGCACGGCGATATGGCTCTGATCAACCTCTGTGAAGCGAGAGTTAACAACATGCTTGCGGATTTAGGCAACGCCATCGTCACTCAGCCTAACCCCATCCGCCTCATCTGCATCGCCGGTCCTTCTTCTTCCGGAAAGACCAGCTTTGCCAACCGGGTTCTCTTTGAGCTGATGTCAAGAGGCTTAAGGCCGGTCCGCATCTCGATGGATGACTTCTATATTCCTCGCGCTCAGCTGCCGGAAGGAACGGATCTAGAATCCTTAGAAGCGATCGATGTTCCTCTCTTCAACGATACGATGATGAAGCTGATCGCCGGAGAGTCCGTTCAGATGCCGTACTATGATTTCAAAGGTGGTCTTCGGAAGTTCGGGAAGTCTCTCCATCTGGATGAGAACTCGCCGATCATCATCGAAGGAATCCATGCCCTCAACAACAAACTCAACACGGAGATTCCTCAGACTCAGAAATATAAAATCTACATCTCCCCTCAGCCCCAGGTCAACATCGATAATCACACGCCGGTCAGCATGACCGACATGAGGCTCATCCGCAGGATCGCCAGAGATGCCAGGACGAGGGACTCGGATGCCAGAGAGACAATCGATATGTGGCCTAATGTCAGACACGGAGAATTCAAATACATTTACCCGACCCAGGAGAATGCAGATTTCGTCTTCGATTCCTTCATGCCTTATGAACCCTGTGCGCTACGGAACATTGTGCTTCCTCTGCTCAACAAGATCAAGCCGTGCGATCTGCAGTACCCGGTCGCTCAGCGGCTGAAATCCTTGGTCAAGTACTTCCTTCCGATCGCCAGCAACGATATTCCCTGCAACTCCCTGATCCGAGAGTTTGTCGGCGGCTCATCCTTCAAGGATGCTAGATAAAGACGAAAAAAGCTACCCGCATTGCAGGTAGCTTTTTGCTAGTCTATATCTTACAAAGAGATAAGCGACTAGAGCCTTGATTAGTCGGCGAAGTGGATGTTGTTGGCTCTGAGACCCTTAGGAGACTCAGCGGTTTCAAATTCAACCTTCTGGCCAACCTCAGCGGTCTTGAATCCGTCCATCATAAGCTGAGAATAATGGAAGAAATAATCCTTGCCATCCTCGCCAGTGATGAAACCATAGCCCTTTTCTTTGTCGAACTTCTTAACAGTACCCTTCATAGTCTGAACCCTTTCTTGCACTCATTTTCAGTGCGATAAAAATATATCATATCCGCGATAGGGAGTGCTTTAATTTTTTATCTTCCTTGAATGTAAGTGGTTTCAGAACGATCTGCGGAAGGCATCAAGAGGGCTGATATCCTTCAGTTTATGGAGGAAAACAAGGCCGACAGCACCAGAGACAATAAGGGCGGTAGCAAAGGAGAGCAGAAAAGGAAATACAGAAAGAACATAGGACGAGAGCAGGTTTTCCAATGTCTTTTTCAGCACCTGCTCCGCCAGCAAAGAGATTACAAATGAGAGCAGGTAGCTGAGCAAGCCGAGCGCTTCGGAGAAGACGAAGTAGAAGAAGGCGATGTCCTTTCTGGTGTAGCCTTGGGAGAGCAGGATGCCGATCTGCTTTTTATCCTTCTCGATGATGAGATAAAGGGAGAGAGAAAGGAGGAAGACAGAGCTGACTAGCGAGAGCAGAGCAAAGGAAAGAAACAGAGCGGAGAGACGTTTCATGATCTTCGAGATCTCTTTCGTCATCTCAAGCATCGGGAATTCCCCTTCATACTCCGGAAGCTTCTTCAGGTGATTCAGGTAATACTCTGGGGTGTGATCGCTGAGATTCACTTTGACCACCGCCTGCTGGATGCGCGTCTCCTGGGGCGATAAGGATGTGGTGCTGAAGGCGTAGGCCAAAGGAAAGAGAGAATCCTGATAGATGGCGAGGCGCTTATCGTCATAGATAGCAGAGACTTTGAGCTGTCCTTCGGAGAAATGGTTGACGTAGAGATCCTCTTTCTTCTTGGTCTGATCCAAGGTCAAGGTGTATAACGGGGCTTTCAAGGCGAGAGTCATAGTGTCATACAGTTTCTCCGCTAAGGCAGAAGAGATGCCAATCTCCCCATCGCTTACAGGTGCCTTTCCATAACGGATGGTAGGAGAGCTGCCATCGAGAGAAACAAAGCGGAGCCCGTCAGGATTCATCGAAGAGGAGAGATCGGCTTTGATGACATCCTCAGGCACCTGGATCAAGGAAGCCTGAAAAGCGCCTAAATCACGGTGCGTTGTTGCTGCAGAATCCTGAATCTGATTGAGCTTCTCTTTCCGCTTTGAGAAGAAGAACGGCTTCTGGAAACCGGAGATATAGCCGCTTGCCGTGTAGGTGTAGACCGGAGAGGAGTAAGCGATGGATGCGATATCACTTCGTATCGGTTCTAAATGACGTTGGATCTCGTAAACGGAGACTTTCGGCAGATAATCGTGATAGATGGCGATGTGGTTGTGTGTCCTCGGGTCTTCCGGATCATAGTAGTGAGGATCCTGAATCACCTGAGGGACGTAATCGGAGGCGGTCCTGTCTTTCAGGAATTGCTTCAGAAACAGGGAAACACCATCTGGATAGAGACGGAAACCTTCACACTTCCGCAAGATCCAAGGTACAGATTCCGGGGATTCCTCTTCAGGTAACTTCTCTTTGAAATGAAGAATCTCTTTGACGAAATGAACGTTGAAATCCGAACAGCTGTTGACGATGAAGCAGGTTTTGCTCGGGACGATGCCTCTTAGAGAAAAAGCGTGCTCTAAGTGGTATGACCAATCGATCTGGGAGATGTTCATCGTCAGCTGAACCGGCTGATGCCACAAAGCGTCTCCGATCTTCTTTAGGCTTTCCTCTTCGACATAGGTCAGCTTATCGCCGAAGAGAAGGTAATACAGATTGAGGATACCTTCCTCATGAAGACCCAAGACCACTTCTTCCTCTTCCGTGTTGTCAGAAAGCCCATAGAATCGGCTATCGGGCACTTCTTTTGGCATTCGATAGGCCAAGAAGGAATCCAACGAGATTTCGTTCAGATGGAAAGAGCTGTTGTGCAGCTCGATAGTGAATTCCTGATTTGAGGTGAAGATGTCGTTGAGCGAATCGAGGTAAAAGCTAGATTGACAGAGGATCGTATCGGGATACTGATGAGAGAGATAATTCAGCTCCTGGTAATCCGAGGTTTCAAATCCGGTGGCCGTGAACCCTTTGTTCTTTTTGGAGATGACTAGGGAGTTATCCGACATATATGCGGAGAGGGATTGTTTCAGTGAGGAGGAGACACCACCGGAGAGCTGAAAGCCGAAGGAGATGGAGAAGAGGGCTGTCGCAAAGGTGATGAGCGTGATGAGAAAGAAAGCTCTTCGGCTTAACAGCGTCGCCTTGAGCTGGTGCAAAAACGGAAAGCCTCGATATTTCTTACGCTGATACGGACAGGATTTTGCTTTTTCATCAGAAAAAGAAGTCCTTACTTCGGTGAGTCCTCCCTCGGTTAGCTGATAGATGCTTGCGAGCTCAGGAATCTCCTCGGTTTCGTGGGTGATGACAATCACAAGCCTCTCGTTGCTCTCTTGAATGAGCAGAGAGGTGATCTCCTCTCTCATCCGCTTATTGAGCGAGGCTAGGGGCTCATCAGCAAGCAAAATAGGTGTTTCCTGAAGCAGACCTTTTGCTAACGAGATTCTCTTCTTCTCACCGCCGGAGAGAGAATGGAACACCTGCTTCTGTTTTTCCGAAAGACCGACTTTGGATAAGACGGTTCGAATCTTGATCCTCTTTTCTTCTTCGGTTAACGCCGTGATCGCTAAGGGCTGAAGCAGATTGTCCATGACATTTTCTTCTTCTTCGGCACGGAACGATTGGAAGACGAAGGAGACGGTTTTAAAGCGGTGCTCGTCAAGCTCAGCCTCCGTCATGGATTTCATCTCCCTTCCGTTTACTTTCAAGGAGCCTTCGTACTCAAGATCCATGCCGCCGAGCAGATGAAGAAACGTGCTTTTTCCAGAGCCGGATTTTCCGATCAGAAAGACCAGCCCCTTCTCGGGCAGAGAAAGGCTGATATCGTGCAGAGTATCAGTTTTATTTCCGTGATAGCGTTTGCTCAGATGCTTGATCTCAATCATCAGTCTTCACCCTCCAGTTCTTTTTTCAGCTCGTTGTCTTTGATCCAGCGAAGCGGAAGAAGAGAAGATAGCAGAGAGACAATTATGGCAACGAGACTGATCAGAAGAAAGAGACTGGGATTGAAAGAAGCAAGGAATGAAGGCATATTCAGTCGATGAAGCACGAGATTGATGAGCGAAGAAAAAATCAGGCATAGGACAAAGAGAATCACCAGCAGACGCTTAAGCAAGCGGAACTGAAGAGCGGACAGGATGCGAAGCCTCGTCTTCTTTGAAATCTGAAACGCTTTTTCCAAGGCAAAGAGCCGGATATTCTCTTCGTAGAGCGAGTACACGATCAGAAATTCCAGCATGAAGGCGGAGATCAGGTTCAGCGCTAAGAACATCAGCAGAATCTGCGTCAACGAAGATAAAAGTTCGGAGGTGCTGTTCTTCAGCGTAATGGCCTGAGAGGTGATCTTGATCGTATCCGGATAGATGGAGTGGGTAAGATGAAGCTGTTCGTCGATGTTCTCTTTCAGAAATAATTTCGACTGCCCTTTGAAATCGTCACTGTCGTAAGCGGGGTCATGAAGCAGATCGGCAATGGAGGTCAATCGATCCAGCTCTACCGAGATGTTTTTCAGATATTCATCGGATAATCTGTCGCAATAATCAAAATAGGAATAATAGACAACCGGTTGGTTGAACACCTTCTTTTCTTTGCTTACACCGACGATTGAAAACCGATCTTCCAGCGAAACAAGATCGCTGGAAGTAAGGGATGAGCTGCTGATCAACACGGCAGAAGAAAGGGAGAAGTCTGTCGCCTGACCAAGATCCGAGAAACCGAATTCCGAAAGGAAATTTCCGTTGACGATGACCTCTTTGGCGCTGTGCGATATCCTTCCTGCCTTCAGCCTCTGTTGATCCTGATGGAAAAAAGGGCGGAAGGAGACAGTTTTAGAGATGCCTTTGATCGTCACTTCATTGGTTTCAGGAAGGAAAAAGGAAAGAGGTGTGTAGGTCTCTTTTATCTTCAGCATAGCGAGCTGTTCCTCTGACGGAACAGAAGAGCGCTCGAGATGCAACCTTCCGGACTCTGCAATCTCCTCCTTGGCGGAGATCGTGTTGACTTCATAGGCGTAGTACTCGCTGAGAAAGGCATTCATCGTTTGCGGCAAGGAGAGCTTCAGCTCCATGCCTAAGTAGAAGAGTGACATGATGAAGGCAAGGAATATTGTCGCAAGTCTGACTCGTCCGCTTTTTCTGTGCAGGTACTTTTTGGCTAAGAGTGACGCAAAGCGGAAAGAGATGTCACCTCGGACAATATTTGCTTTGGCTTTTAATGTGTTAAGCTCACTACCTTTCTTCAGCGTCAGCGTTCCCTTGTCCATGAGATAGAGAAAATCGGCGATTTCCTCTACGTTTTTTTCATCGTGCGTGACTAAGATGAGGAGGTGATCTTCAGCGAGGTCCTTTAAGATGCGATAGATTTCTCTGGCGTTTTTCTCATCTAGCTGACCAGTCGGTTCATCGAGGATCAAGACAGGCGAATCGCTTAGTAGCGCTCTGGCGATGCTTAGTCTCATCTGTTCTCCGCCAGACATCGTGGTCACATCATGAGATGCCATGTCGGATAATCCGACATGCTTTAAGATGTCGTCCCCTTTCTCTTTCATGCCATAGAGTTCTGAACAGAGACAGGCGTTCTCTTTTGCATTGAGGTAGGTTAAGAGCAGCGGAGATTGAAAAACGATCGCCGGCTTTGCTTCTTCGAACCCTTCGATGGTTCCGGATGTCGGTTTGAGAACGCCGCTCAGCAAAGAGAGGAGCGTGGTTTTCCCACACCCCGATTTGCCTAAGATGACGACGAGGCCAAGATCTGGGAACTGAAGCGTCAGATTCTTCAGAATCAGATGGTCATCATAGCCGAAGGAAACGTTGTTAAGCTGATACATATTCTCTCAGTCAATTATTGTCTGAGAGGATGTGTTTTTACAGATCGTTTGTTTATCTTTGCTTCTTGTGAGAGAGCATCAGCGCATTTTTGATGAGGCAGAGCGAAGTCAAAGCACCGACACCGCCGGGGACCGGCGTGTAGGCTTTCACCTCTCCTTCCTCAGGAACGAATCCCAAGTCGCCTCCATCCGGTGAGAAGCCGCAGTCGATGATGATCGTCTCAGGATGAATAGAGTTGCGTTTTATTAAGCCGCTCTTTCCACTTGCAAAGAAAATGTAATCTGCTGAAGAAGCGAATTTATTCAATGTTTTTTCATCAGTTTTTGAATGAGCTACAGCGACGAAGGAATCGTAATAGGAAGCTAATTGCCAAAGGGGTTTTCCGACCGTGAGAGAACGGCCGACAATCAGGACTTTTCTGCCTTTGAGATTGAGCTGATAGGCGCCGATGAGATACCGGCAGGACTGAGCGGTGGCCGGTAGGTAGTCTAGGTCTCCGGAGTAGAGATGACCGATATTTTCAATGGTCATCATATCTGGATCATAGAGAGGATTGATCCGGGCGACAAATTCAGCCTCATAGGAAGAGTGAAGCGGCCTAGCTAGAATGGTATAGGCGTTTCTTGATCCTTCCTGGAAGACACGAAGGTTTTCTTCTTTCGGTAACGTCTCGTCAAAGAAGGCTTCCTGATAAGGGATTTTGAAAATATCCAGCGAGCGTTTGATTCCTTTGAGATAGCTGAGGCAGGGAAGGTCGTCTTTCCGGCCGTAGAGAAAGAAGCTCAGTTGGTTGAGATCAGAATCAGAGTGTAACTCACTGATGAATTGTTCCCGCAGAGCTTTGCCGCTGAGAATCATCGGTTCATGCCTTTCGATGCCGGAACTTTGGGAAGACCCGGCATGGTGTAGACGTTTCCGGTGAGAGGGACGATGAATCCGGCTCCGGTGAAGAGTCTGAGCGACTGCACATGGACAGTGATGTCTTTCGGCACGTTGAGAAGATGAGGATCATCGCTCAATGAAGTGGGAACCTTGGATATGACGATCTTGAAATTGCCGTATCCGCTCTTTTCAAACTCTTTTAGCTGCTCGAGAACACCTGGGGCATATTCGACATCTTTTGCACCATAAATGGATTTTGAGATGGTCTCGATCTTTTCTTTGGGTGACATTGAATCATTGACGATCGGATGATAGTTGTTTTTATCTCCAAGATGAGAGAGGACACATTTGGCTAAGCTGATAGCTCCTTTCGGTCCCTCTTCATAGGAGGAGTTGAGAGAAAACGGAATGCCTTTCGAACGAAGAAAGTTCTCTAGCGCTTCGATCTCCTCTTGTGAATCGGTTGGGAACTTGTTGATCGCGACGACATAAGGAACGCCAAACCCGGCGATGTTTTCCAGGTGTTTGCAGAGGTTTTCTGTTCCCTTCATCATCGCCTCGACATCGCTGCTCTTCAGCTCTTCGAACCGAACTCCCCCGTGAAGCTTCAAAGCGCGGATGGAGCAGACCATCACGATTTCATCTGGATGGAATTTGCCTAATGGAGCGACGATATCTAAGAACTTCTCTGCTCCGAGATCGCTTCCGAACCCGGCTTCGGTGATGACGTAATCCGCAAGCCTCAGTCCGGCATCGGTGGCTATCAGAGAGTTGCATCCGTGAGCGATATTGGCGAAAGGACCGCCATGAACGATGGCGGGCGTATGGTATTTTGTCTGTACCAAGTTGGGATAGAGAGCGAGGTGCATCAGCTTCCGGATTGCCCCTCTGGCTTCCAGCTGACGGACGAAAATCGGATCACCTTTGCGGTTGTAAGCCACGGTGATGTTCTCCACGCGATCTAAGAAATCTTCTTCATCTTTGGCGAGGCAGAAGATTGCCATCATCTCGCTGGCAGCGGTGATGACGAAAGAGGAATGGTGAGGAATCGCCTTCGGGTCGCCTTGGGCGACGGTGATGTCACGAAGCGACCTCTCATTCATATCCATCGCTCTCGGGAAAATGATCCTTTCCGGATCGACATCCAGATCCGATTGCTGATAGAGCTCATTATCGATTAAAGCAGCGATCAGGTTGTTTGCAGAAGTGAGCGCATGAAAATCTCCGGTGAAGTGAAGGTTGATATCATCCTCAGGATAGAGGGTGGCTTCGCCTCCGCCGGCTCCACCTCCCTTGACACCGAAAACCGGACCCAAAGAAGGCTCTCTTAGGCACGCGACGACGTTTTTCCTTAAGGCGGAAAGACCATCGGCTAGCCCGACAGAAGTCGTGGTTTTGCCTTCCCCGGCTTTCGTCGGTGTGATGGCAGTGACCAAAACGAGCTTGGCTTTCCTCTCTCGTCCTTTTAACAGGCTGACATCCAGTTTGGCTTTGTCAAATCCGAACGGAATCAAAGCGTTCTCCGGCAGATTCAGTTTTGCGCCGATTTTTTCAATGCGATAACTCTCGTCCATAACATGAATTCCCTCTCTTTCACTGGTATTAGTGTAGCGGATTTTATTTCTGATGCGACAGAATATTCTTACGAAGGAAAGAATAAATTTCTTCTTTTGTTCCATGATGGACATTCCGGAACTGATTTTTTAAGAATGTCCTTTGTTTCTTGGCGTATTGATGCGTATGAACCTTGATCAGATCTTTGACACTGTCATCTATCGACTGGTTGTGCGTAATCGCATCAACGACCTCTTTGTAGCCGATGGAGGAGAAGGGCCTCAGGTTAGATGGATACTGTCTAAGAAGTGTCTGAACCTCAGCTTCAAACCCTTGTTCGAACATTCGATCAACTCGCTCATCAATCAGTCTGTTTCCTTCTTCTTTGTCGACATCGATGCAAACAAAGCATGTCGGGTAGAGAGGACGGCCATCATTCTTTTTGAGAATGTCCTCTCTGTTGTTTCCCTCTTCAAGCTGTCGGATGGCTCTTATCACTCTCCGAGGATTCTGAACATCGATTTGAGAATACACGCTCGGGCTAAGCTTATGCAGCTTTTGCTGAAGCTCGGCTAAAGGAAGCTCGACCTCTTCAGACAAGGATGGACTTTCTTTCGTAAAGACATAGTTGAAGAGCAGCGCCTTGATATAGAGAAACGTTCCTCCGACCACTAGAACATCCTGTGCTTCTTTTTCAAAGCGATCCAGCAAAGGTCGTATCTGCTGCTGAAAATCATAGACGGAGATCGGATGATCGGGCGCATATTCGTCAAAAAAATAGAAAGGGACAGATCCGATTTCTTCCTTGGTCGGTTTGTCCGTTCCAATGGTCATCATCCGGTAACACTGAAAAGCATCCGCCGAGATGATCGGAAGTTGTAAATCCTTTGCCAATCTTAAGGCAAGAGAGGTTTTTCCGCTGGCAGTCTGTCCTAAGATGACGTAGATCAGAAGCCTGTCCTCCGGAAGATGCGCTCGACATCAGTGCGGCTGATCTTGATGATCGTGGGTCGCCCATGCGGGCAGTTGGCCGGATTCTTGCACTTGGCAAGATCCTTAAGCAACGCTTCGATCTCAGCCATCGACATGATGTGATTCGCTTTGATCGACTTCTTGCAGGCGATGTTGGCAATCGTGAGATGAAGCAGGCTTAAGGGATCGCTCTCCTCATCGTTGAGGCAAGAATGAACGCAGTCTGAGATGATCTGCTCGTCGTTCTCATCGGTCAGGAAGGCCGGAATCTCGGTGACTTTAATATCTCTTCCGCCGAACGCCTCGGTGATGATGCCGATGCTGTTGAGCCTGGCGATATGCTTCTCATCATAATTCTGCAGCTCTTTGAAAGAGAGCTCGATCGTGATGGGGAAGAGAGGAACGACTCTGGCCCTGACGGAAGCAAAGAGTGCTTCGGTCTTTTCAAAATTCACCCGTTCCGCTGCGGCATGTTGATCGAGGATGTAGAAGCAGTCGATTCCGTCACAGAGAATGTAAGTCTGAAGTACCTGTCCGATCGGATGCATCTCCGGAAGCTTATAGGAATATCCTTCCTCCTTAAAGATGGACTGATAATAATCTTCTCCTTGGAAAGCGGCTTCCGGCTTTGTGGAGGATTCTTCGGTTTCTTCCGGTTTTGTTTCGGCAGGCTGAAGCGGTTTGACGACATGCGGAGCGCTCGGTTCATAGGTCGGGGCAAACGGCAGGGAATCCTGGAAATACTCAGGCATTCCGCCATGCGGATTGAGCGGTTTGACCGAGGCGTAATCGACAGCGACCTGCTGAAGCTCCTCCTCTTTTTTCTTTTCTTCTTCGATGTTGAAATTGGAGAGGATGTCTTCCTTTTCCTTAGAGGCATCGAGCTCCCTCCCTAAGAGGTTTGTTCCTTTAGGATCTTCACCTGCGAAGTAGATTGGTTTTTTGTATTGGAGCGTCTTCAGCACCTGATCCTTGATGTCTCTGGCGATATCATCCTCCAAGCTGATTCGGACTTCTTTTTTGGTAGGGTGAACATTGACGTCGACAAGCGATGAGTCGATGGATAAATCAATCACGGAGAAAGGATACCTTAAAGGAGGAAGATAATCCTTGTAGGCATCTTCTACGGCTTTATTCAGCTTGAAATCATAAATGGCACGGTGATTGAGGAACGTGATCATGTTCTTTCTGCGGGAGTAGGAGATTTCCGGTTTGGCGATGAACCCGCTGAAGGAATAAGCGACGCCCTCCTTTCGAATCGGATAGAGGGACTGAGCAATCTTGTTGCCGTAGATCTTCTGGATAGCTTCTAACAGATCTCCTCTTCCCGAGGTGGCGAAGAGCTCTTTGCCATCCACCGCCAAAGAAAAAGCGACGGAAGGGAAGCCTAAGGCGAGACGTTCCACGGTCTCGATGATCGCATAGGTTTCCGATTGTGAGGATTTCAGGTATTTGAGGCGGGCGGGAGTGTTGAAGAAAAGGTCCGACACTTCAAAGATCGTTCCTTTCCGTGAGGGCGCATCGGTGACAATCGGGTCGTGATTTGGTTCAGAAAGAATCGAGGTTCCAGCTCCTTCTCCGGTCGAGGTCGTTAGCTTCACCTTCGAGACAGCGGCGATCGAGGGGATCGCCTCTCCGCGGAAGCCGAGGGTGTGAATCCGCGTCAGATCGAATTCCGTTCTGATCTTGCTGGAAGCGTGGCGGAGGAAACAGCTGATAGCATCCTCCCGATCCATTCCGCTTCCATCATCTTTGACGATGATCTTGCCTTTTCCGGCATCCAAAACACCGATGTAGATGCTTTTGCTTCCGGCATCGATGCTGTTTTCGGCAAGCTCCTTGATTACGGAGCTTGGCCGTTCGATGACTTCGCCGGCTGCGATGAGGTTCGCAAGCTCGGGCTTCATGACATGGATGATCGACATCAGCGCGCCTTCTTTTTCAGGTCGATCAGATAATTGAGAGCATCAAGCGGCGATAGCGTCATCGGATCAAGTTCTTTCAGCGCCTCCCGAATGATATCTTTCGGTTGCTCGGTATTGGCAATCTCCTTCACTGTCGTGCGGTTGAGGTTTGATTGATTTTCCAAGGACTGAAGGAGATTGTCGGCCCGCTCAGTGATTTCGTTTGGTAATCCGGCAAGCTTCGCGACATTGACGCCATACGAGCGGTCCATGCTCCCTCCCTTCATGCGGTAGAGGAAGGTGACTTTTCCCTCATCTTCGCTGACTTCGCAATGGATGTTTTTTACGGCAGCGATCTTTTCGCTGAGCTTGGTGATCTCATGATAGTGCGTGGAGAAGAATGTCTTCGCATGCACGTAACGGACGATATATTCGATGATGGATTGAGCGATTGCCATGCCATCATAGGTCGCTGTTCCTCTTCCGATCTCATCGAAGAGAAAAAGAGAGTCAGCGCTGGCGCTCGATAGAGCCAGTGCGACTTCTGACATCTCGGTCATGAAGGTGGATTGACCCTTGATCAGATTGTCGCTGGCACCGATTCTGGTGTAGAGAGAATCGAAGACGGGGATATTGCAGGAATCGGCAGGGACAAACGATCCGATCTGGGCCATGATGGTGATCAGTCCGAACTCTTTCATATAGGTAGATTTTCCACCCATATTCGGTCCGGTGATGATCAGAACATCCGTGTCTTTTCCCATCTGATAGTCGTTAGGTACAAAGAGGGTGTCAGGAGCAGCTTTTTCAATGATAGGATGTCTCGCCTCTTTGACGTCGATGATGCGTTCTCCGTTGAAGTGCGGTCTCGTGTAGCTGTTTTCGCTGGCGATGAGAGCTAAGGTCAGGAAGTAATCGAGCTCCGAGAGAGCATCCGAGGTCGCTTGAACCTGCTCGGTGTACTTCGCGACATGTTTCCTCAGTTCGTTGAACAGCGTGTATTCCAAAGACTTCCTGTTTTCAGAGGCGCGGAGGACGCTGTCTTCTTTCTCTTTGAGCTCCGGGGTGATGAAACGCTCTCCGGTCGTCAACGTCTGTTTTCGGATGTAGCCATACTCCGGTTTGATCAGATCAAGCTGACCTTTGGAAACTTCGATATAATAGCCGAAAACAGTGGTGTATCCGACCTTCAGTGTCTTGATCCCTGTCTTTTCTTTCTCCTGAACCTCCAGCTGGCTGATCCAGGCTTTGGCATCTCCGTTGAGGTCGATGAGCTCATCCAATCGTGAATCAAATCCCTTCTTGAAGATTTCGCCTTCGGTGATGGTGATGGGGCAATCTTCGGATATCGCTCTTTCAAGCAAGCCGACAAGCTCTCCGTAATCGCCGATTTTCTCGGAGAGTGTCTTCAGGGCAGGAACATCTTCGATCTGTCCTAAGTCCGCCCGGATTTTCGGAAGGATGGCGAGAGACTTTTTGAGTTGAAGGAGATCGTGTCCGTTGCAGTTCATATAGCCCATCCTGGCGATGAGTCTCTCCATATCGGAAACTTCTTTCATATCGCTTCTGAGCGCTTCACGTTCTAGATAGTGCCTGAGGAAGCTTTCGGTGATGTCGAGTCGCTCTTCAATCTCGTGAAGAGAGGCGGAAGGAGCGAGGATCTGAGACTTCAGATAGCGAGATCCCATAGCGGTGTTGGTTTTGTTGAGCAGCCAGTAAAGCGTGCCGAAGGTTTTACCATCGAGAGATCTTACCAGCTCCATGTTCGACTGGGCGGAGTAATCGATCTTCATCGATTTCTTCTCCATGACATTGACGACCGGTTTGAAATAATCGAGCTCCCGTTTCTCGGTGCTGAGCAGATAGTTGTAAAGGCGGGCTGAGGCCTCAATCTGGCGATCATCCTTGAGGTTGACATAGAGATTTTCCGTTTCCAGAGAGGTGGAGCAGTCGTTGAAATAGGAAATCAGAACGTTGCTGTTCTTTTTGAGATAAAGGACGAGAGAAGCATCGAGGTTCGTCGAAATGACGAGCTCCTTGAGATCCAAGATCAGCATCTGCTGCAGAATCTTCTCTTTGCTTGCTTCCAAAGAGATGGTTTTCATCTCGCCGGTTGAGATATCCGCATACGTGAGGAAAGCCTGTTGTGAGAAGACGGAGAGAGAACCGATGAAATGATTGTCCGAATCCTTGACATCAAGATTGGTGCCAGGGGTGATGATCTGAATGATATCCCGTTTCACCAGCTTTTTGGCAAGTTTCGGATCTTCTACCTGCTCGCAGATCGCTACTTTGTATCCTTTGTCGACCAAACGCTGACAATAATCGAGATAGGCGTGATGCGGGATGCCGCACATCGGGATGAACTGACCGTTTCCTGCCGCTTTCTTGGTCAGAAAAAGACCGAGCTCTTTGCTCACGGTCTGAGCATCCTCTAAGAACATCTCATAAAAGTCACCGATTCGGAAAAAGAGAATCGTGTCCTGATATTCTTGCTTGAGCCCCAGATACTGTTCGATCATCGGGGTGTAGCTGATTTCCGCTTCCTTCTTTTTTGGTGCCATAGAGATACCGCCTTGCTAAACAATATTCATTATAAAATAATTGTTTAGGCTTTAAAAGAATAGACCCGGACTCAAAGCCGGGTCTCTGAGATGGGTTCAAGCAGTGTGCGGATGTGATCGTAGGCGCAACGATAGTTGATGACGAGAGGATCCTCGTCATATTGAAGCAGAAGTTTTTTGCAGGCGAGAAGACATTCTTCCTTCTCTGCCCCACGAAGATAACGGATGCTTCGCTGCAGAGATTCCCGCTGTTCTTTGATCTTCTGAAGCCGCTGATCTAAAAGCATTGCTTCCTTCAAGGCAAGGTATGTCTTTACGGATTCAAGTGAGAGGAAGTCTTCGTGAAGCTGATCCGACAGAGCAATCAGTCGTTCGCTTTCTGTCATAGCAGCTCTCCGATCATCGAGTAGGAGTTCGCTTTGACGATCTTCACCTTCCTGATCTGACCGATCAACGAAACATCTCCTTTGACATGGACAAGTTTATTATGGCGGTCATATCCAGAAATCATCGATGAATCTTTTTCTGAAACTTTTTCAAAAAGGACTTCGAGTTCCTGATTCAGGAACGATTGTGAGCGACTGGCAGTCTGTTCATCGATCAAAGTTTTCAGGCGGTCGAATCGCTCGTGCTTAGTCTCATCGGAAACCCCATCCTTCATCCTGGCGGCTGGCGTTCCGATGCGAGGGGAGAAGATGAACGTGAAGGCGGAATCATAGTCGACCTCTCGGACAAGCGACATCGTATCTTCGAAATCCTCGTCGGACTCATCCGGAAAACCGACGATGATATCGGTGGTTAAAAAGACATCCGGAAGACGTTTTCGCAGCTCGTGAACGATGCTGAGATACTGCTCTCTGGTATAGCGTCGATTCATCCGTTTAAGGACACGATCGGAGCCAGATTGTACTGGTAGGTGAAGCGAAGGCATGATGTTTGGATACTTTGCCATCACATCGAAGACTTCGGTTTTGAAATCGCTCGGATAGGGTGTGGTGAAACGGACTCTGTCGATGCCGGTCTGAGCCACTTTCTCTAACAGGGAAGCAAAAGCGTACTCATCGCCGAAATCCTTGCCGTAGGCATCGACGTTCTGGCCGAGAAGAGTGACCTGTCTGTAGCCGAGCTCTTTGAGATGAACGACTTCTTGGATGATATCCTCTGCTTTTCGGGAACGCTCTCTTCCGCGGGTGTAAGGGACGATGCAGTAGGTGCAGAATTTGTTGCATCCGTACATGATATTGACAAAAGCCTGAACCTTTGAATTGCGGGATTCCCTATCTTCCGGAAGGCCTTCAACCACTAGATCGGAGTTGGATTGGACGTCGACGATCCTCTCGTTGTGAGAGATGGCATCTTCCAGAAGCGGATAAAAGGAAGCGAGGTTGTTGGTTCCGAAGATCAGAGAGACAAAAGGATAATGCTTCAGAATGTGCTTCACGGCAAACTCTTCCTGCATGACGCATCCGCAGACGGCCAAGATGCAAGCGGGGTTCTTGTCGTAGGCAGCTTTGGCTCTTCCAATCTCACCATAGAGATGATTTTCCGCATTCTCCCTGACTGCACAGGTGTTGAAGATGATGAGATCAGAGCCTTCAAAATCCCCCTTCTCTCTCATACCGAGAGAAAGAAGGAAGCTTCTTAAGACTTCGGAATCTCTGACGTTTGCCTGGCAGCCATGGGTTTTAATACAAAAAAACTTTCCCTGTCCCCAAGTGACAAGAAAAGGTGAAGGCTTGATATCAGCCTTCTGATAGCTGACCGGCTTTGTCGGATTCCGTCTGGCCGCTGCCCTTAGATCGGGCAGCGAGATGAGACGGTTCTTTTTCATGTTCAGCGATTGGGGAAGAAAGATTACTTGGCTTCTTCTTCGTGATGCGGAACATCAGAAGAGACAGCGTGCTCCGGATCGAAGGCGGCTCTGGAGATGTGAAGCATGATGGTGGTCACTTCACGGGCCTCGGTGCTCTCCGGTTCAGAGAAGTTCTGCATAAGGAACTCAGGCTGAATGGCGATATCAGAAGGATTCTCGTCATCCTTGAGGAATCTTCTGGCGACGATGCAGGCCTTGATCGCCTGATTCAGGGCAGAAGCTCCGACCAACGAGATCTGAACGGAACCTTCCTGACGGATGTTACCAGCAATGGCGCCGGCTAACTTCTGGATCTGTGTGTTTCCACTAGCTTTTAATGTAGTCATTTTAGAAAAACCTCTTTCTGAATATCTATTATATCGTATCCGCTAAATTTCAAGAAATGTTTTTCGTTGAAAACGCACGTATTTTTGTGCATTTTAGTCTTTTCATTACGGTTTAATATCTCCGGATAGGAAAACAAACTGATTTTATATGGAGATGGCATTGTTTTAGCCTGACAAAGCGATAAGAATGATAAAAAGGCGGTGCTTTTTAGGCATCGCCTTCCCTGGTTTCGTTAATCAGCTGATAGTGGACGACTCTTCTCGTGGCAACATCGATTTCCAGCGAGACACCATTGATCAGAAGCTTTCCTTTTCTCGGCACATCCTGCGAGGTAGGAATGCCCGTCATCGTCTTGTAGATAGAGGCGTTTTTCTCGTCACCGAGAACGGCATCATAGGCTCCGTTCATCCCGGCATCCGTCAAGAAGAAAGTGCCTTGGTTGAGGAGTTTCGGATCGTTGGTCTGCACGTGTGTATGAGTGCCGATCAGCGCCGAGATTTTCCCGTCTGCATATTCAGCCAAACAGCGTTTCTCTGCTGTGGCTTCCGCGTGGAAATCCACGATATGGATGATTGGTTCTTCATCCATCTTGAAGATGTCATCTAAGCAATAGAAGGGATTTCGCTGCGTCATCGGAAGGAACACCCGACCGAGGAGGTTGGTCACTCTTACCGGAACACTGCCGATATCGAAGACTTTCGTTCCGGCACCAGGAACGCTCTCATCGAGATTATAGGGGCGGAGGGAAAGCGGATAGTCTTTGATACAACGGACCGCTTCCGGGGTATTGAAGAAATGATTTCCGCTGGTGACGCAATCGACACCGAGACGGATGAGATCCTGATAATGCTTGACGGAGAGCCCACGTCCGTGCGTGGTGTTCTCGCCGTTAGCGATGACGAAGTCGACGCCATCCTGCTTCCTGTGAAGCTCAAGATATTCTTTCAGAGCAAGCCGGCCCAAAGGTCCGACAACATCGCCGAAGAATAGGACTTTCAGAACGTTACTTGGCAATTTCAACGGCCCTCGTCTCGCGGATGACAGATACTTTGATCTGACCAGGGAACTGCATCTCCGCTTCGATCTTATCGCGGATCTGAATGGCTAAGACTTTGGCATCCTCATCGGAGACTCTCTCCGGGACGACCATGACTCTCACATCGCGTCCGGATTGGAGGGCATAAGAGTTCTGAACGCCACTGAAGGATTTGCAGATCGTCTCGAGCTGCTCCAGTCTCTTGATGTAGGTTTCCAGGGTTTCGCTTCGGGCACCAGGACGGGCAGCGGAGAGGGTGTCGGCAGCGGTGACAAGCTCGGAGATCAAGTATTTCTTCGGAACGTCACCGTGGTGTGATTCAATCGCATTGATGACGATGTCAGGCTCACCGAACTTCTTGGCGAGCATCGAACCTAACTGAACATGGCTTCCCTCTTGCTCGGCATCGATGGATTTTCCGATATCGTGAAGCAAGCCGGCCCTCTTGGCCATGACAGGATCAAGGCCGAGGTCTGCCGCCATGACGCTGGCAAGATAGGCGACCTGGATGGAATGATCCAAGACGTTTTGACCATAGGAAGTACGGTATCTGAGTCGGCCGAGATAGATCATCAGGCCTGGATTGATTCGGGGAAGACCGAGCTTGAAGACGGTCTGTTCGCCGATTCTCTTGAGGGAATCATCAAATTCATCGGAGACTTTCTTGTAGACATCTTCAATCCGCCCGGGTTGAATACGGCCATCGCGGATGAGAGATTCCAAGGTGAGCTTGGCTTTCTCTCTGCGGATCGGATCGAAGCAGGAGACGGTGATTGTCTCCGGGGTGTCGTCGATGATGAGAGAGACGCCGAAGAGCTGCTCCATGGATTTGATGTTACGGCCTTCGCGTCCGATGATTCTGCCCTTCATCTCATCGCTAGGTAGAGAGACGGAGGAAGTGGAGCGCTCGTTGGTGACATCCTGCGCATACTTTTCCATGGCAAGCGCCAGCATCGTCTTCGCTTTCTCTTCGACCTGAGATTCGGCATCCTGCTCCATCTGTTCTTTGTAGAGGGCGATGCGCTTCATCTCCTTCTCTTCGACGCGTTTCATCAGCTCGTCACGGGCCTCATCAAGCGACATGTTCGCCACTTTCTGAAGTTCGACGATGATGGAATCAATCTTCTCCTGAAGGTTCTTATCCTTCAGAGCGAGAGCCTGAAGCTGCTGCTCAAGCTCATTTCTCTTCTGATCGATCTGAGATTCACGGGCGATGATGGCGTCCTCTCTCTTGTCCAGAGAGAACTCTTTCTGCTCGAGCTTGGTCTCGGAAGCGACGACGACCTTCTTTCTCTCTTCGATATCCTGCTCGGCTGCTTTCTTCATCTCTTCGACATCCTGCTTGCCTTCGAATTTGGCATTGGCGAGGATCTTTTCGGCTTTGACATTCGCGTCAGAGACGATCTTCTCGGCTGTCTTCTCGGCTTTCGCCTGCTTGTTCCGATCTAAGAAGAAGAGAATCAAGCCTCCGGTGAGACCGCCGATCAACAAGGCGGTGACAACGATGGCGATCCAGACACCTTTCGACAGGAATGATTCGGCTAACATGACAAAATCAACCATAAATTGAAAACCTTTCTGGGTTCAGTTGGAATTTGAAGACACACTGGGCCCCTTGTGCCTTTCTCGCAAAAGATTAAAAGCAAGAAAACGACGTCAGATTATCGTGAAAAATATGTTTTTTCAGAAACGTAAATCTTTTATGTAAAGCTTGGACTTAGCCCAAGACTATCCAATATTATATACTACCTATGGGTGCTTTAGAAAGCAAAAACAGAGCGTTTTGGATTTTATTACGTTATTTCTGAAACGTTTCAGATAAAGCAGAACAGAAAAAGTAATAAATAAAAAGCAACCCTGTAAATAATGCAGGGTTGCTTTTGTATCATTATTGTGAACTAAGCGTCTTCTTCGGATTCTGCTTGTGGCTGATCATCGAACTCAGCATCGGATTGTTTTGTCGCGTGAAGCTTCTCGCGGCACTTAGCTTCGATGTCATCCTTCACTTCCGGATGATCTTTGAAGAGGTTGTAGACCGCGGTGATTCCCTGACCGAGTCTCTCTCCGTTGAAGGAGAACCAGGAGCCGCTCTTCTCAATGAAGCCATAGTCGACAGCGAGCTGAGCGATCTCGTGATCTAAGGAGATTCCCTGTCCGTAGATGAGTTCGATCTGGCACTTCCGGTAAGGCGGAGCAACCTTGTTCTTGACGACTTTGACGTTGACGAGGTTGCCTAAGATTTTATCGCCCTGCTTGAGCGATTCGCCTTTGCGAATTTCAATGCGGATGGTCGCATAGAATTTCAGCGCTCTTCCGCCGGTGGTTGTCTCCGGGTTGCCATACATGACACCGACCTTTTCGCGGAGCTGGTTGATGAAGATGACCGTGCAGGAGCTCTTGGAGAGGATACCGGCGAGCTTTCGGAGGGCTTTGGACATCAATCTAGCCTGAAGGCCGACGGAATTATCTTCGAACGTGCCTTCGAGTTCGGCTTTAGGAACTAAGGCAGCGACCGAGTCGACGACGATCATATCGATGGCGTTTGACTTCGCCAGCATGTCGACGATCTCCAATGCCTGTTCACCATAATCCGGCTGAGAAAGGATCAGTTCATTGATATTGACGCCTAAGGTCTTTGCATATTCGGGATCAATGGCGTGTTCGGCATCGATGAAGGCGGCTCTGCCACCGAGCTTCTGAACCTGGGCGATTGCCTCGAGAGCCAACGTGGTTTTACCGGAGGATTCCGGACCGTAGACTTCGATGATCCTTCCTTTCGGATAGCCACCGATGCCTAAGGCAGAATCTAACAATAAAGAGCCGGACGGGATGACACCGACATCGACGGTGGGCTGCTCACCCATCTTCATGATGATGCCTTTGTCGTTGAAATAGCTTCGGATATCCCGTAGCGTCGCATCTAATTCGACATCTTTTTCGTTGGTTTCCGGTTTCGCCTTCTTTTCTGTGGATTTAGTCATATGTAAATCTCCCCTCATTTATGTATTGTCTGTCATTTCGGAAAATCAAGAGACTTATTCTTCATGAAGCCGATTCACGATCTCCTTGAAGGCAAAATCGACACACTGCCTTCTGATATCATCTCTCTCCCCGTTGAAGTGAAGCTCGTAGGAATAGAGCTTGTTTTGAATCTTGACGGAGATGAAGACGAGACCGACTGGTTTATCCTCGCTCGGTTCAGGGCCGGCGTTTCCCGTGAAGGAGACGGCGATGTCGCTGTCGAAGAAGAGAGATGCGCGGATTGCCATCTCTTTGCTGGTCTCGATTGAGACGGCACCATAGGTGCTGATGGTTTCTTTGCGGACACCGAAGCGTTCCTTGATGGTATCTGTATAGGTGACAGCAGCGCCTTTGAAGACTTTGCTTGCACCGGGCAAGGAGGTGAAGGCGGTAGCAAACATCCCACCGGTGAGAGACTCCATCGATGAGAGCGTCAGATTCTTCTTCAGCAAAACGTCTAACAATTCCCCTCGTTCCATTATTGTTTCTCCTCTTTCAGTACATCTTTATTGCGGATGAAATAAATGAACATCGATAACAGCGAGAAGAAGAGCGTGATCAGAACAAGAATGTTGGTGACAAGATAGGTATATTCCCAGCGGGATGTCATCCAGGCATCCTGACCGTTTGTCACATTGAGGAGGCTGAAAGGGAAACCTTTCAGGAAGAGGATCGGGATGATTGTCATCTGCATCGCTGTTTTGAACTTGCCCCAGATGTTGGCAGCGAGAACCTTTCCTTTTCCGTTGGCGATCATTCTCAGACCATCCATCGCCAGATCTCTCCCGATGAAGAAAACGGTGAAGAGAGGAAGCACTTGGAAGTTACCGTACCAATCCGTGCGGGAGGCAAGAAGGATGAGTGCGCTGTCGACGAGGAACTTGTCAGCCAACGGATCCAAGAACTTTCCTAAATCGGTGACCAAGCCTCTGCTTCGGGCGATATGGCCATCGATTGCATCCGTGATGGAACCGAGGATGAAGATCAGGGAACAGGTCAGATCGATCCAGCTGAAGCCGAGATGAAATCCGCCGATGACAAGATCGCTTGCAAAAGAAGAGGTTGCACCGGGAAGAAACGAAAGCGAATAGATGACGATCATCAAAAGCGCAGCAATCAACCTGACCATCGTGATTCTGTTTGGTGTATTCATGTTCTACCCTTTCTTTTCAATGAGTATCCGACCCTGTAAGCCATGTTCTGTCGAGGATGACAATTTATCTAGGCCTAAGCCTGCAGATTCCAGTTCGTTTCCTGTCCTCCGCCTCCCTTACCAAAATTTAGGTTTCTCGCTTGTGGGGCTTTCCAACGTTGCATTCCCTGAGTTTCCTCAGGGTTCGTCACTGTGGAGCTTTCAAGGGAAGACATCATGCTTTCGTTTAGATTCTTCTCTGCCGTCAGGGACTCCTCCCTGCCAAGGCTTATTGATTGGCCTTGCACAATCACTGCCACCATCACAGATGGCGCGAGCATGGACTTTCCTAAAGTAGTCAAGCTACCTTCAGTCATCCGGGCCGGATTTCGACGCATTCATCGTATCGTGTTAGGATTGATGCCTGCTTTTTTCAACGCTTTCTCCAATTCGGAGATGCGGCGGATCAGCTCGAGGTTATTCATCGAGACGTTCTGATCCGGAGCGATTCCGTTGAGCTTTGTCTTCAGAGAGACATTTTCGGATTCCGCTTTGCTGAGCTCTTCGTTCAGAAGCTTGATCTTGGCATTCAAAGCATGGAGGTTGTCGTCTGTCTCTGCGACATAGCTTTCCATGGTTTCATAGTCCTTGATGACGATGTCGAGAAAGGAGTCCACCTGAAGGGCATCATAGCCCGGTTTTGTCCCCTCGAATTCTTTGTGGTAGATCTTGTTTGAATCTAAACTCAGTTTCAGTGGCATACAAAAATTTCTCTGATATAAATTATATCAGAACGGCATGCCGTATTCCTATAAAAATAGAATGAAAACGTTCAAAATCCGCAAGGACTATTCCCTTTTCTTTTTGGAGGAGCGCACGAAAACCGCATCGGAAATCATAGAGATTCCCGTGAAAAATCCTCGGTTGGGAAAACGGATGTCCTTTTTCCTTATCTGACATAAAAGATATGGAAATCTCTTATTTTTATCGCTACAATATTTCGTGTAAAAACAGAAAGGAGTGCAAGATGTTTAAGATTTTGGAAAAAGACCATCTCAACCCCACCGTCACCAGAATTGTAGTAGAAGCCCCTTATGCCGCAAAAAAGGCTCAGCCAGGCCAGTTCATCATTCTGAGAACGAATGCGGAATCAGAGCGCCTTCCGTTCACGGTCGCAGGTTCGGATCCTGCCCGAGGAACAGTGACGATCATTTATCAGATTGTCGGAGCCTCTACGCTGGAGTTAGATCAGAAAGAAGTCGGAGAAGAGCTTGCTGATTTTGTCGGACCTTTAGGAAGACCTTCGGAGCTAGAAGGACTCAAGCACGTCGCTATCGTCGGCGGAGGCGCAGGCTGTGCCATCGCCTATCCGTTAGCCTATCGTCTTCACGAGCTCGGAGCGGATGTCTGCTCTGTCGCCGGTTTCCGCAACAAGGACCTCGTCATCCTGGAGAAGGAATTCGATGAAGCTTCGAAAACCTTCATCAAGATGTCCGATGATGGCACCTGGGGCGAAAAAGGATTTGTGACCAACGGTTTGGAAAAAGAGATTCTCCGCCGTCAGGGAACCGATGAGCGGTTCGATGAAGTCATTGCGATCGGACCCATCATCATGATGAAGAACATCGCACTTCTGACGAAAAAATACGGGATTAAGACTATCGTCTCAATGAATCCGATCATGATTGACGGAACCGGAATGTGCGGATGCTGCCGACTGATGGTCGGAGGCAAGATGAAGTTCGCCTGTGTCGACGGACCGGATTTTGATGGTTGGGAAGTGGATTTCGATTCTGCTGCCGAGCGCAATACGATGTATCGTTCTTGGGAGCGGAAAGAATACGATGAAGAGTGCAACTTATTGAAGGAGGGAAGATGATCATGGCAATCAACATGAGAGCGACCAAGAATCCGATGCCTTCACAGGATCCTCAGGTCAGAAGACACAACTTCCTCGAAGTTGCCGAAGGCTATACGGCTGAAATGGCGATCGACGAAGCCAAGCGTTGCATGCAGTGCAAGAACCCGGGTTGCGTTCCGGGCTGTCCGGTTCACATCAACATTCCTGGCTTCATCGCTCACATCGCGGAAGGAAGATTTGAAGAAGCATATCAGGTCATCTCAGAATCCTCTTCTCTTCCTGCTGTCTGCGGACGAGTCTGCCCGCAGGAATCCCAGTGTGAACAGAACTGCATCCGGGCTAAGATGCCGATCCGCGAGAAAGATGCGGAAGGCAAGATGGTCATCAAAGGGATGGGAGAGAGCGTTGGAATCGGCAGATTGGAGCGCTTTGTCGCAGACTGGCATCGGAACAATGTCAAAGCCACAACTCCCGAGATCAAAAAGAACGGACATAAGGTAGCCATCATCGGCTCCGGTCCTTCGGGATTAGCCTGTGCTTACGATCTTGCAAAAGCCGGTTATGAAATCACCATCTTTGAAGCCCTCCATGTTGCGGGTGGCGTATTGATGTACGGCATTCCGGAATTCAGACTTCCGAAAGCCATCGTTCAGAACGAGATCGAAGGCCTGAAGAGAATGGGCGTGAAGATTCTGACTGATGTTGTCGTCGGTCGTTCGATCACGATTGACGAGCTGATGAAGGAGCAGGGCTTTGAGGCTTGCTTCGTCGGCACGGGAGCTGGTCTTCCTAGGTTCTTAGGAATCCCAGGCGAAAATGCCAACGGCGTCTACTCTGCCAATGAGTTCCTTACCCGTGTCAACCTGATGAAGGCTTACCAGAAAGGCGCTAGGACGCCGATCATGGATGCGAAGAATGTCGTCGTCATCGGTGGTGGAAACGTCGCGATGGATGCTCTCCGCACCCCGCTAAGACTTGGAGCAGAACATGTGACCTGCGTCTACCGCCGCTCCCGTGAAGAGCTTCCTGCAAGGAAAGAGGAGATTGAGCACGCCGAAGAGGAAGGCGTCGTCTTCGATCTGCTCCGCAACCCTGTGGAAGTGGTGGTCGATCGGACCGGCTCACCTTCACCGAGAGCTGCCGACTTCAACCCGAAATATGGAAGCGTCATCGGTGTCAAGGTTCAGAAGCAAAAACTTGGAGAACCGGATGCTTCGGGAAGAAGGAAACCGATTCCTGTCACTTTGGAAGAGGATCCTGAGGCTTTCTACACCATTCCCTGCGATTGCTTCATCATCGCGATCGGAACCTCACCGAACCCGCTGATCAAGGCGACGACTCCTGGCATCGAAACCAATCCTCATGGCTGCCTTATCGTCAACGAGAACACGGAGGAGACCACGAAGTCGGGTGTCTTTGCCGGCGGCGATGCTGTCACCGGAGCGGCGACGGTCATCCTGGCGATGGGCGCTGGCAGAAAAGCGGCGAAATCCATCATGGATTATCTCAGCAAGTAGTTCTTTCTCTTAATCAATGTATCGGGGCTATCTCTTTTCGGGATAGCCCTTTTTCATTCTCAAACACATAACATCTTTTAAAAATAGTCAGCAAAGAGGAAAACAGTTAAGAATAGAAACAGATTTTATGCTATACTTTTTTCAAAAGGGGCAAACACGATGGAAAACGAAATTTCTACGAAGCCGACGATCGACGAAGAGACCAAAAGCAAAATCGATATTTTCATGAGTTACTTCATGAAGATCAAAGAGAACGGCGCTTTGGATATCTTCACTCAGCTGTTCCAGACGGATTTCAGAATCATGGCTTATCTGGAAAGCCATCCAGATGCCCATCCTTCTGTGATGGCCGATGTCCTCAATGTCACTAGGCCGAATATTGCGGCAAACCTCCGTCTACTGGAGCAGAAGGGATATATCCAACGCATCATCGATGAGAATAACCGCAGGCAGGTGTATGTCAATCTTACCGAAGAAGGGAAACGTTATATCTCGTTAGTTTCGGTGCAACTCTCTGTGCTTTTTGCCAGCTGGCTTCAGATTCTCGGCGAGGAAGAGTCCGAGCATCTGTTTAAGATTCTGGAAATCTCCTCTAATCCGGCGCTCATCACGGAGAACCTGAAGAGCTTCAGCTTCGGCAGCTGATATGGATTTTCCGGTTTTAGCAAAGCGGGTTCTTCCCGCTGATTGTTTGGTCTTTTTTGACTTCGAAGCGACACAGTTCACGCATCGGGCAATCGCTTTAGGTGTTTTTGCTGTTTCGAAAAAGCCTGGTCTTCTGTATGCGGATTCCTCTGAACAGCCGCTTGTTTACCGCTCTTTGATCTTTACGAAGGATAAGATCGGTCCTGTCGTGACTAATATGACAGGCATCACGAAAAGCGACCTTGTTAAGGAAGGAAAGTCTTTTTATGATGTCGTGAAAGACGTGACGAAGCTTTTGCGTCCCTCTAAGAATAAAGTCTTCCTTTCCTATGGATCGATGGATCTGAGCATCCTCCATCAGAGTGTCAATTCCGAAGATGAGACAGAGCGAAACTTCCTTGCCCATGTGACAAAGAATTATTTCGATTTTCATCACTATCTGGAACGAAGGATCGTGGATGAGAACGGTCAGTCTTTATCCTTGGCAAAATTGAATACGCTCTTCGGCTTGACGGAAGAGAATCCGCACGATCCTCTCAGTGATGCGAAAAGCCTTGCCGAAATCTATCACGCCTATATTCAGCATCCTGATGATGCGGTCTCCCATATGCTTGAACATTATGGTAAGAACCCCTATGTCGATTCCCTCAACCGTCAGCTTTCCCAGATTGTCCTTTCTCAGGGCAAAGCTGAGCGATCGGATCTGATCCGCCTGATCAAGGAGGCGTTATGATCAATTATCCAGATGGTAGGAAGATGACGAAAGCTAAACCTGTTGACGGGAAAGTCGATCATCGCAAGAGTGAGAATAAGACCGAAGCGCAGCGGATCCGGGAATCCATGATCAAAGCGAACATGGGTATGAATTTTGAATCGGACGTCTCCAAATCCTGTCAGTATTATCGGGAAAAAGGCGTTGCCGATATCTGGAAACGACCTACCCCGATCAAGATTGTGAAGATGAGCAAGGAACATCCCGGTCAGATCTCGGAAGCCTATTTCGAGGAGAAGTCAACGACGGATTATGTCGGCATCTACCGAGGGAAATATATCGATTTCGAATGTAAGGAAACCATCCACGACGAAGTTCCTTATCACATGATCCGAGAACAGCAGTTCCTGCATCTCGACTTCATCACAAAGCTGGGTGGCATCGGCTTCTTCCTCGTCTCTTTCCGGAGGGCGCAGGAAGTCTACCTTATCGACTGCCGCTATCTTCTCGATGAAATCAAAGAGAAGAAGCATCCTGGATTCAAACGGGAATTCTTTAAAGAGCATGGCGTTCCTGTCGAACGAGGATACCTTCCTCCCTATCATCTTCTTGAGGCGATCGATAAGGCCTTCCACCTCTTGTAATCTTCTTACTGCTGAAAGAAACAAAAAACGCAGCGCGGATTTTTTCACGCTGCGTTTCTCTTTTACTTCTTTTTGCCTGTGCGCTTCTTTCTGGTCGCTTTCTGATAGGTTTTCTTCGAGGAATAATCGACGCGCTTCTTACTATTCTGCTTGTGGATGATGATGCCAAGAACAAGGAAGAAGAGGATCAGAAGAACAGCGGCAACGACGATGATCGCAATGTAGAGCATCTTCTTTGTCGGCTGAACCACAACGTTGAATGCTCCGACGAGAAGCTTCTTCCCGTTTCCGGTTATCTGTATGGAGATGGTTGCTGTTCCTATGCTTTTGGCAACAAGCTTGTTGTCTTCGACAGCGACTTTTTCCGGATCTGACGAGGTGATGCTGATACGATCTCCCGCATAAAGATCTGTTGGGAGCTGAAGCTCCTGCTCCGTTCCTGTCGTGAGCTTCAAGGAATCTGTAGAAGTGTACGAAGGCAGGATCTGCGTCAGAGTAGGAAGGGCCTTGACCTGAATGTGAGAGGTGTAGGTTTTCTCACCCTTATCGGTCGCCTCAGTGAAGGTCAGAGTCGTCTCTCCGGCTTTGAGCGCCTTGAAGGACGTCATATCCTCGCTCAGCGTGATGATGGACTTGTCGTACTCCGCTTTCACCTTGCTTCGATCGGCGATGGTGATGCCGAGCGGGTAATCGATATCGGTATAGGCGTCACAGTCTTTCAGGGCAGTGAAATCGCTCTCGGCATGATAGGTGACATCATAGACACGCCTTGCCCACTCCGGATGATCGATGTAGGGATTCCGGTTGTTCTGAACGTTTTTATAGATCAGATTGTTGCGATGCTTTTCATACGGGGAGACGGGATCTGACTCGTTCCATGCTAACAGGTCTGTCAGATGGTACTGAACCCCGTGGAATTTCTTCTCTCCGCTTCCGACAAGGGCATCGTCATCCTTGTAGTTGGTGTCATCGGTCAAGTAGAGATAAGGCTCTGCCTGCGAGTTAGTATCCTTTTTTTGAGAGTAACGGGTAGCCATATAGAGCAGACAACGGGCGATATCACCCTTCCATTCATCTGTCGGTTCGAAGGTGTCGGATGCGGCATCGAGCCAACCGGAGACCTCCATTGTTCCGTCAGCGAGGTAATTCTTGATTTCCGTGGTACTGTCATGCTTTTTTACTTTGCCGTAGAAATGGTCGTTGTGACCGGCGGAGTTGGTGTTGTGATCGGCAGCGACAAGATGATGCAGGTCGGTCGGAGCCCCTGGAACGAAGGTGTCTCCTCCGGACCCTTTGACTTTGAAGCCGTGGTTCTTGGCCCAGACATGCTCTTTATCGACTTGGATGTTCTTATTGGGCTTGGTGTTGTTTGCATAGTCGATCGACTTGTAGGCTGATCCGGTAGTCCAACCGGTCCCGTTGGCAAAGTTGCTGAAGGCCTTTTTCCTGTCGTTGTTTGCTTCATCGGAGATGTACATGTTGTAAAGGTAGATCCCGCTGACTCCGGCATCGCTCCTCTTGGTCTTGAAACGGAAGGTGTCAGGATCAACGGCATCGGAAATCAACCAGTTCCGATCAGTGATCTGATACCAACCGCCGACATTCTTCTTGTTGATGCCTGATCCGTAGTCAAGATAGTATTTGGAAAGCTCTCCGGTAGGACAGGAAATCTTGGCATACAGGTAATCCTTCAAGTCATTTCCGGTCTTATCGCCGATATCCCCATAGTAGGCATCGATCTCAGATGCCGTGGCATCACTCAGATCGAGCTTCTGGGCAGAATCATAGAACTTTCCGTCAAAAGACGGAGTTGCCTGACGTTTGGCAGGCGTGCCACCGAAGAGCAAGCTCAGTGGGAGTATTAAGATGATGTTGCGTTTTTTCATGGCAATAGTTTAACAAAACCAAGGGATTATTTGACAGAGGGAACGGAGATTTTCTCTTTCTTTGACTAGTGCTTCGGATTCAGTAGAATATAGCTTGTATGAAACCTTATCTGATCGCCTTGGATCTTGACGGCACCTTGCTAGAGGAACATCAGCGCATCTCCGAAGAGACGATCGCATATCTGAATCATCTGGATTCGTTAGGACACATCATCGTCCTCGCATCCGGAAGACCGGAGAGAGCGGTCCTGCCTTTCTATGAGACGCTTCATCTGAGAGCGCCTTTCATCTGTTACAACGGCGCTTTGATCTTAGATCCGCACGACCCTCATTTTTCACCGGAGATCCTTTGGGAGAGTCCGAAGATGATCCTTGATTTCATCGATCATTTCGGTCTTTCTCATTTCCGGAACCTCTTTGCCGACAATCATCGGAGAGTGTTTATCTACCATCCGGATCCTCTGTTTGAGAGAATGTTCCATGAAAAAGGAATCGAAGTTGTTTATGGCGATTTCCATGACACGCTGAAAGAGGATGTCAACGCTTTTGTCTTTGATCTCTATCATCCTGAGGAGATGGCAGAAGCCCTGATGTCCTATCAGGAAGAGAAGGAAATCAAAGTCCGCTTCTGGGATGCAGTTCCTAACATCGGCGAATTCGCTTATCTCCATCACAGCAAAGCTGACGGCATCGAAACCATCCGCAGAAGGTTTGGTATCGATCCTTCTCACACCATCGCTTTCGGTGACAGCGAAAACGATGTGGAGATGCTTCAAGCCGTCGCCCATCCTTTCGTCATGAAAAACGGAACGAAGGAAACGAGAGCGGCGATTCAAAGCCTCGCTTTAGATGACAATGAACATGAAGGGGTTCTGAAGACCCTGAAAAAATTTTTCGAAGGAGAAGAGTCGGAGGTTTAGGAAACACAGAGACGAAGAAGAACTTAGCTCTGTTTCTCCTCTAAGCCCATCGATGCTTTGATTTCCTGAACCATCTTATCGACGATCTGCTGAGCCTTCGTATCGTCATATCCAACGATCTCGAAGTAGAACTTCACTTTCGGTTCGGTTCCGGAGGGACGGATGGCCAGGAATCCGCCGTTCTCAAAATTGAACCGCAGGCAATTGGAAGCTTCGATCTCCGGTGCATTGAGGTATTTCTGCGTGTTCTCCGGGAAGTCGTACACCATCCGCTTCTCATAGTCACACAGACTCTTGATTCGGATGCCGGAAAGAGTCGTGTAGGGTTTTTGACGGATTTTTTCTACTTCCTGATTCATCCGTTTAAGGGAATCGGCTCCCCGGAAGAAGACAGAGACCTGCGTGTCGAAGAAATGACCGGTCTTTTCATCCAGCTCCTTCAAAGCGATGTCGAGCGTCTTGCCCTGCCGGAGATAGTACTCGGTCATATCAGCGATCGCGATGAGGGATTGTAAAGAATCCTTGTCGCGGACAAAGGGGGCGATGAGATAGCCGTAGCTTTCCTCATAGCCGAAGAGATATCGATAGCCTTCCTTCTCTAAGCGGTCTGCCATATCGCCGATATACTTGAATCCCGTAGCGGTGGTGATGGTCTTGATGCCATAGGCTTCCGCTGCTTCCTTGCCCTGCTCTCCGGTCACGAACGTGTTGCAGATGACGCCGTTCATCGGAAGCCGATTTCTCCGTTTCATCGTTCCTAAAAGGAAATCGATCAACAGGGCTCCGGTCTGGTTTCCACTCAGCCTTCGTATGTTGTGATGTGAATCGATGAAGGCTAGTCCTAGACGGTCGGCATCGGGATCGGTGGCGAGGATGAGATTGTATCTACCGCCCGTTTGGTTAGCTTTCTTCAGCTCCTGGATGGCACCTTCATAGGCTTCATCTGTCTCAGGATTCGGATTCTTCGTACCGGCAAAGGCTGGATCGAAATAATCCTGATTCGGAACGGTTCTGACTTCGTAGCCGGCGGAGCGAAGCGCCATCGGACCGACCTTGCAGTTACAGCCACACTCCGGGGTGAAGATGATCTTCGTCAGTCTTTCCCCTTGGAAGAAATCTTGATAAAGCGAAGTGGTGAGCTCCTGCTGAATGAACTGGATGTCGAACATCTCATCGTCATCAAGGTAGGTGATATGACCGCGCTCGGATTCCGGCACCTTGAGATCCTCGATCTCGGCATGGATTTCATCCGGAAGCCCTTCGATGACGCTGATGAGGTTCTGAATCGGTGCATAGACACCTTGGCAGCCCTTCTCATCATAGAACTTGTAGCCGTTGTATTCCTTTGGGTTGTGGGAGGCGGTGATCATCAATCCGGCGACGCAGCCTTGATAGCGAACAGTGTAGGAGAGCTCGGGCGTAGGATGAGGATCGCGGAAGGTGAAGACGTTGATGCCGATGCTGTTCAGGATATCTGCGGCGATGTTGCGGAATTCTTTGGAGTGATGCCGGTTATCAAAGGAGATGGCGACACCTCTCTTCTTCGCATCGTGAGGAAAGCGCTGAAGCAGATAACGGCCGACACCGATGGTAGCCCTTCTGACGGTGAGAGCGTTCAGCCGGCTCGAGCCCGGCCCTAAGAGAGCTCTCATGCCGGCGGTTCCGAAATGGAGATCCGAGGAAAACATCTCTTTCCTGGTTTCTTCATCGGCCTGTTCGATTTCTCTTTTCAGGCTTTCCGGCACCTTGTCGCTTGTCAGCCACATCGTCAATCTTTCCTGATAATCCATCCCTTTGTTCCTCCTGAAATGATTATAAAAGAATCTTCTTCTGAACCGTTATGATAATTTGTCCTTCCTCTTCTCGAGGAATTCATCAAGCGCCTTCTGATTGCTGTTACACGCTTCGCAGAGGTGAAGGTACAGGGCGATATCGGTCCCGTCTTTGCTGTGATTCTGATAGGCTCTCAAAAGAGGAGAGACGGAGAGTGTTGCACCTAAAGTCTCCAGGTCGCTCTCGTTTCGGCAGAGGAAATAGCAGAGGTTGAACGTGTCCTGAAACTCTCTTCCGTCATAGAGGAGTGTGGTGCTTCCAGAGAGCAGATAGGCGATCGCAAAATAGCTGTAGAGGAGATCCTCTCCGCTATATCTTTCCAGCTCCAGAATCTTTCCGTAGAGTTCTGGATGGCTTTCTTCGAAGGCGACATTCTGCATCTGCTCGGTGATCAGGTTGTAGCGGACGAGCTCCAAAAGAGTCGGGTCCGGATTAGGCGAAGTCATCAGCATGCTTCTTCCGAGATCCTGATACGTCGGAAAGAGGCGCCCTTTGATCCGCAAGGACATGAATGGGTTGAGCAGGTAACTCGCCTTGAATACGAAGACATCATCTGGAATGGACTTCAAAGAAAGACGGGTGATGCTCTCATACTTTTTCCTGTCCTGAGAGGAAAGGAAAGAGAGGAGAGGTTCCTTTCTCAGCTCCTTGGCGAAGCTGTCGCTGTCGAGGTACATCTCTCTTCCCAAGGCGAAGAGATCCTCATAGGTCCTTTTTTTCCACGTGTAGGTCATACGATGATACCGAAAATCACAGAAAGCAAGAGAACAACCAAGAAGACGATTCCGATTATGGAACTGAGGGTGAGAAAAGCAAAGTTGAGGGCATGCAGCGTCTTGAACAGTTTCTCTTCTCTCAGGTGTGAGACGTTGAGGACTGCATCGAAGTCGACATAAGAAGAGGAAAGTTTGGAGAAGTCGTGGATGTCGTTCTTCAGAGTAATCCGGTTGTTGATGGCGCCGGCGATGTAGTCGAAGAGCCGCTCTTTCTCTTCTGCAATATCCTCATAGACACTGGCGCTGTTCTTCTTCAGGAAACGCTTCGCATAATTGAAAGGCTCGGAGATGCGGGCTTTGTAGGTGTGGAAGAGAGCGAAGAAGAAATCTGCTGTGAGTACAGATACTGGGTAGAGGAACATCAGGTACGTGGTGATGATGCTAGGATCAGGCTGATAGTAGTACTGCATGATATCGTTTCTTCTCAGACAGAAGAACACGAGAAGAGCGAGGTTGAGCAGAAAGACCAATGCGGCTTCTAAGATCGCATACATCCTGCCTTTGACATCGTTGACCTCGCTGAAAGCTCTCTTGCGGATGATCTTCTGGGATTCATCCACGACCATGTTCATATCCTTCAGATAGATGTCGAGCTGTCTTCTGACATCCCCTTTCTTGACTTCCGCCGAATGATTCTCATCTAAGATGATCTCATTGAGAGGAACTTCTTTTCCTTCATATTCAAACATCAGGTCGCCGATAGAAGAAACCTCTCCCTGATAGTTTGGATCGAGGGATAAGGGATTGATATAAAACTCCGGGAAGGAATGCAGCGCCAGATAGTTCAGCTGGCTGTCGAGGACGAAGGCGTCCTGAACGGTGAGAGGATCTGGACGGAAGCTCTCATAGCTCTTGACGATGCTCTTCGCCCGGTCGGAGATGTGCTTTCTTGCTTCGATGACGTTGTATGAAAGCAGCTGATAGGCTGAGCTCTTCCGAATTTCTCTTCCATATTCGAAAGCGTAGGTTGAACAATCCCAGCCGCTCTCTTCCGCTAGCAGGTAAAACTTAAGTGTATCGTCCATCGCTAGGCTCCCAGATGATAAAATACATCGAAGAGGGGAGATAAGAATCCATCCTGAAGAGGAAGGATTCCTCGGATGTTGACAAAGAAAAGAGCGAGCGGAAAGAAGGCAGAGGCTAAGAAGACGAGAGCTTCTAAGATGCGGTAGATGCTCTTGGTCGGTTTTCGGATGCTAGGGTTAGAGCCGACATAGTTGAATTTAGCAGACAGAAACAGAATCAGATAAAAGAGAAGATAGAAGGATAAGAACATGAACCAGCTGGAGAGATGATGCACTTCCATAGAAGTCAGCTCCGGATTACCGCTGAGAAAAGGAAATAGGAAAGAGAAGGTTCCGCCTAAGCCTTTTTCGAACTCCTCCGTGCTGAAAGCCAGTGAGAGTAGAAAGAGAGCTAAAAGGAAAGCCGAGGATCCTAAAGAAGCGATCAGATAGAATCTGATCCGGTTCTGCGGAAGAAGCAGGGCAGGAATCAGGAAGATGATAAAAAGCACAATCAATAAAATGGAAAGAGACATCAGTTCAGCCTGGCGATGGAATCCAGGATATCCTTCTCCTTTTTCGGAAGCGGAGCGTTGAACCCCTTGCCACTGAGATAACTCAGATAGCCAGGAATTTCTTTGAAACGGAAATAAGATGCATGGAGGAACTGGTTGTGGAAACTATACATTTTCTCAAAGGTTTCGTTGACCGCAAAGTCGCCGTATTTGCTGTCTCCGACAATCGGATGACCGATGGCAGCAAAGTGAACCCGCAACTGATGCGTCCTGCCGGTCATCAGCTCGGCTTCGACTAAAGAGAAGCCTTCGTTGTAGGCTTTGATGCGGTGATATTTAGTCAGAGCCGGCTTTCCGCCTTTTTCTATCGGGGTGACTTTGACCATCTTCTTCTCAGCGTCTTTTGATAAGGCAAAGTCGATCTGGCCTCGCTCTGCCGTTCTTCCCCGGACGAGAAGAAGGTAGTGCTTTTCAATCTGATCCCGCTCTCTGAAGAGGGTCAGAAGCTCCTGCAAGGTAGCCAGATTCTTTCCGAAGATGACGATGCCGGAGGTGTTGCGGTCTAACCGATGGGCAGGAGATGGGATGAAGCTTTTCAGATCCGAAGGATCCCATTCGCCCTTGTCCTTGAGATAGTTGAGAACCATATTCTGAAGCGTGATCCGTTTCTCGCCTTCGTCCCCATGGACTAACAAACCTTTCGGCTTGTTGATGACAAGGATATTCTCATCTTCAAAGAGAATCGGAAAATCCGCTTTGACCGGCCGGAGAGAAGCCTCTTTGTGGAACTGCTCTAACAGGGATTTCTTCAGATAAATGTCGATCTCATCGCCTTCCTGAACGAGGTAATCGATCGCGGCCCGATTTCCGTTGACTTTGACATCCTTCTGTCGGAACATCTTGTAGATGAAAGAGAGCGGAGCTTCTTTCAGAATGCGCTTGAGGAATTTATCGATCCGCTGATTGGCATCCTGCTCTGTGATTTTGAAATTCATAAGTAAATTATAACGTATTTATAAATACAAAGAGAACGGGAAACCGGCCGAAGAAGAAAAACCTTGACTTTAGTGCCGGTTTCGCTAAAATATCTATTGCGTCTTAAGCGATCTTTGACTTGGAAAAGCTAAGGATATCCGTTTCGTGGAGCGATACTCAAGAGGCTGAAGAGGTGGGCTTGGAAAGCTCATAGACGGGCAACACCGTGCGAGAGTTCAAATCTCTCTCGCTCCGCCATCGAAAAGATAATCCCGGATAACCGGGATTTTTCTTTTTTGCTTTACAAAATTGATGCAGCCAATTCCTTTATTATTCAAAAAGATTGACTCTCAGTCCTTTTGGTAGAAGGTTCTTCAGTTTGTTCTTCAATTTTCGGGCAAATCCTAGTCGGAGAGAATGATAAGTCAGAACATAAAGTCCATCCTGAGCAGGAGAATCGACAGTGATTTCATTCCCTGAGGCATAGGAGAGCGCCTGGGTTTTGTCAACTTCCAGAAGGGGAATGGATGAAGTCACTTTGCTGAAAGCATGATCAAACTCACATTTCGGATGCTCGGAGTCATCATAGATTTTGATACCCGGAGAAAGAAAGGGAAGAGAGGAGGAAATCTCTTTGAACATCCTATCGACAACATACTCATTGTGACGGAATGGGAAAACGTTCTGTGATTCAGCTTTGGTTTTCAGCTTGTTTTCTTTCTCAGCATCTTTGGCTTCTCCGGCTGTTTTCTTGAGGAAGATGAAATAGATGCCTTCACCATTATAGATGCCGGGAACAAGGTGATAGCCAAGACCATCGGCTGCAGGAATGATGTTCTCTTTGACATCGGCTTTGATTATTTTCAGATCCGGGTGCTTCGATATGATTCTTTTGATCTGTTCTTCGTCTTCCTCTGTGGACAGGGAACAGGTGGAGTAAGCGATGATGCCATCCTTTTTGACGAGTTGATGAGCTTTTTCCAGAAGCTTTTCCTGAATCGGAAGGAGGCGTTTTACTTTCTCTTCGGAATAATCTTCCAGCATCTTCGGATCTTTGCGGAACATGCCTGATCCGGAACAAGGAGCGTCTAAGATGACGAAGTCGAAGAGAGAATCTAACGGAATGTTTTCCGGATCCATAGAAAGAGAGGCGATATTGGTAAGTCCTAACCGATCCGTGTTCTTGACGATCTCGAGTGCCCGCGGATAGGAAATGTCGTTGGCAAGCAGAAAGATATCCGGCCTTCGGAAGGAAAGGGCGATGCTCTTGCCTCCAGGAGCAGCGCAGAGATCGATGCCAAGAGCGCCTTTTTTCACTAGTGGGTCTAGATAGAAGGAGATAGCTGCCGAGCTAGGATCAAGGATGTAGAACCCTCCTCCGAAGTGGAGAAGAGACTTCCCCATCCTGTCTTCTTCTTTGTCGAAACGGTAAAGTATCTTGTCAGATTCATCCTGCTTCAAACCGTTTAGCTCCGAGGCGATGCCTGTGTGATGAGGGTTGATTAAAAGACCGGAGACAGGATGTTCATCCCATCCTTGGATGAATTTCTGTCTCTGTTCTTCATTTGTATAAGAAGTGATCAAGGGGAGGAGATCTTCTTTGTCAATCACCTTGTTTTTGTCAGAATGTAAGGACTTTACTTGACGTTTGTGTGCTATTTTCTGTTTCATACGATATAATTATAAAAGAAAACATGTCGGGAGGTAATGCTAACATGGCTACTAAAAAAAGAACAGTCAAAGTCAACGAGTCCGCTAAGACCGTCAAACCCTTGGTGGAAAAACCGCTGGTAGAAGTCTCTGCCATCGTCGAAGCCAAGGAGAATCCGGAGGATCTGTTCCTGGTGATGGGGAACAGACGTTATCAGTTCTCCTCTCAGGTCTCGCCGATATATGCCTGCAAGGAGTTCTATCTGGATGTTGAGCTTCAGAAAGGCGCCGAGATCAAGTTCGCTCACAAGGATGGATCTCTGGTTCCGATCAACCGCGAAGTCAACTGCGGTTACACCCTTGTCGGCAAGGCAAAGAATTTCTTCACAGCGACCAAGGCTCTGATGGCAAACGGCGAGGTCAGCGATGATCAGACCTACATCTATATCAACGAGCACTCCAAGCTCTTCTATCAGAGCGAGACTGAACTTCATCGCCTCTATCTCCGTATCTACGATATCGATCCGAACGGAAGAAAAGACCGCTGGGTTGTCATCTACATCGACTAAGCCTGAAAAAATGTGCCACCTGCCTAGGACGGGTGGCATTTTATGTTATAATTGCTGATACATTCACAGATTCAAAAGAGGTATTGTTTATGGACATGCTGAGCATCATCGAGAAGAAGAAGACAGGAAAGGAACTCACGAAAGGCGAAATTGATTTCTGGATTGAGAATTACTGCACCGACGTCATTCCGGATTATCAGGCCTCCGCTCTCCTGATGGCCATTCGGCTGATGGGGATGAACAAGCGGGAGACGTTCGACCTGACGGAAGCAATGATGAATTCCGGCAAGAGGCTTGATCTCTCCGCCATCAGCGGCGTCAAGTGCGACAAGCATTCCACCGGCGGTGTTGGCGATAAAACCAGCATGGCTCTCTGCCCCATGGTCGCCTCTCTCGGCATCAAAGTAGCGAAGATGTCAGGAAGAGGCCTCGGATTTACCGGAGGAACCCTGGATAAGCTGGAATCGATTCCTGGCATGTCCATCACGTTAGAACCGGAGCAGTTCATCGACACGGTCAACCGCGTCGGCATGTCGATCATCGGCCAGAGCGCAGAGATCGATCTTGCAGATAAAAAACTCTATGCCCTTCGCGATGTTACCGGCACAGTCGACTCTATGCCTCTTATCGCCTCGAGCATCATGTCGAAGAAGCTGGCATCCGGATGCGACTGCATCCTGCTTGATGTCAAATACGGAAGCGGAGCCTTTATGCACTCCAAGGAAGATGCGGAGACGCTGGCGAAGCTGATGGTGGAGATCGGAGCTCACTTCGGACGCGATGTCAGAGCCGAGATCACCTCGATGAATCAGCCGTTAGGCCTTGCGATCGGCAACATCCTGGAAGTCAAGGAAGCGATCGACACGCTCCATGGCAAAGGGCCGGGAGACTTCATGGAGCTCTGCTATTCTTCCGGTACGACGATGCTGCTTCAGGCCGGACTTTATAAGTCCGACAAGGCGGCAAGAAGCGCGCTGGAAAACTCTGTCTCTTCCGGGAAAGCTTTCGCTGTCTTCAAGAATTTCGTTAAAGCCCAGGGCGGAGACGTCTCTTATATCGATGATCCGTCCAAGTTCCCGATCGCACGGTATATGCTGGATGTGAGATCTCTCAAGAGCGGATATATCTCAGAAATCAACACGATGGAGTTAGGCCTCACATCGATGCGGATCGGAGCGGGAAGAGAGACGAAGGATGATGTCATCGATCCGGCAGCGGGTATCCTGCTTCGCAAGAAGCTCGGAGACCGGGTGTCGAAAGGTGATATTTTGCTGACACTCTACTCTGAGAGACCGGAGCTTCAGAACTTTGCGGATCAGGTCCTCAACTATTTCGATCTCTCTTCGGATCCTGTTGATGTGCCAAGCGTCGTAGAGGAAGAGATTTCCCTCAGCCGGGAGACAGGAGAATTTGTCGTCTCCAAAGAATAGGAGTGTCTATGGCTGTCATTTTATCCACCCAAGGAGTCTATAAGGAGTTTTCAGGAGAGAAGCTTTTTGAGCCTCTCTCTTTTCTTGTCCGCGATCATGACAGACTGGCGATCCTCGGGCCTAACGGCAGCGGAAAGTCCACATTGATCAAGATGATCATGGGCAGCGTTGAGAAGAGCGGAGGAAACATCATCCTCTCGAAGAACTGCCGCATCGGATACCTTTCCCAAGACGTCATCTCTGATCCGGAGCACACGCTCTATGAAGAGGCGATGGAAGTCTTCACGCCTCTGATCGAGATGGAGAAGAAACTTCATGCCTTGGCTCTGGAGATCGCAGAAAAGCCAGAGGATGAATCTCTTCTGACAAGCTATTCGAACTTGCAGGCCCAGTTTGAGACGGAGGGCGGATACGATTATCCCTATCGCATCGCCGCGATTCTCAACATGTTCTCTTTCACCGAGAAGGACTACAGCAGAACGATTTCCTCTTTCTCCGGCGGCGAGAAGACCAGGGTGGCTTTCGCCAAACTGCTTCTGATCAATCCTGATTTACTGATCTTGGATGAACCGACAAACCATCTCGATATCATCTCTATCGAATGGTTAGAGGATTATCTCAAGTCTTATCAAGGCGCTGTTCTCTTTGTCTCGCACGATCTCACCTTTGTCAAGCACTTGGCAAACTGCATTCTAGACATCGATAACCACGTCTTTACCTATTACAACACGACCTACGATAACTTCGCTTTAGAAAAGAAGAACCGATACGAAAACCTCGTCGCACAGTTCAAGGCACAGGAAGAAGAGAAGGCGAAGCTTGAGCGGTTCATCACTTTCTATATGCCAAAACCCCGTTTCGCTTCCCGAGCGAAGGATCGTCAAAAGAAGCTCGAAAAGCTGGAAGCTTCCTCCATCTCCGATCCGACCAGAGTGAAAGCGAGGACACTGAACATCGGTCTTCAGGGAAAAATCCGAGAAGGCAAGAAGCTGATGGATTTCAACCACGTCTCCGTAGGTTATGACTCTCCCTTGATCTGCGATATCAGCTTCACTCTCTACGGACAGGATCACCTTGCTGTCATGGGCGCTAACGGCATCGGAAAGTCGACGTTCGGCAAAGTGCTTCTCAATGAGCTCAAACCATACTCAGGTGATATCCGCCGATATTTCCATCTGACGGCAGGTGTCTTACGTCAGGACATCCGCTCCTATTCTTCGGAGGAGACTTTGTTTGATTATTTCCGTGATCTGTATCCACGGATGTCAAACGAGGAAATCTATGCCGGGTTAGGGCGTTATGCCTTCACCTATGAGGAAAGCAACGAGAAGAAGCTCTGTTGCCTCTCCGGTGGAGAGTTGATGCGGGTAGAGATCCTTCGTCTCTCCCTAGAAGATTACGATATGATTCTTTTGGATGAACCGACGAACCATCTCGATATGATGTCAATCTCCGAGCTTGTCGATGCTCTCAACAGCTATGAAGGAACGCTTGTCATCATCTCTCACGACCGTGATTTCATCGATAAAGTGTGCAATAAGCTGCTCTATTTCTATCAGGGCAACGCTTATTATTACGAAGGTCCCTACTCGGAGTTCAAAGACAGGCAGCTGACGAAGATCATTTCAGACGAGAAGGAGAGGCTGAGAGTCGAAAACCAGCAGAAGAGAGAAGAGAAACGGCTGCAGTATCAGAAAGAGAAAGCCGAGAAGAAGACTGAGACCAAGAAGAGACTCACCCGTGAACCTCCGGAGAAGATCATGGAGAGGATCGATAAGAGCGAGGCGAAGAAGAAAGAACTCACTGATGCCTGCTATCTTGAAGAAAACTATTCGGATCCTGAGAAGATGAAAAAGATCTCAGACGAGATTGCTTCTCTCGATGAAAACCTCCGCCGTCTCTATGCCGAGCTCGAGCTTGCGATGCCGTGAGAAGAGGATATGTAACCGCTCCCTTTTAAAAAGATATTTTATATATGGCTCAAATTTATATATAATTTTTTGGTTGCATATCTTGTATATGTGTCAGTGAAGGAGGTCTGAAGATGAACGATAAAATCAGAAATGTGGCGATCATCGCCCATGTCGACCACGGCAAGACGACGCTTGTCGATGCTTTGCTCAAGACCAGCGGCACGTTCCGCAACAATGAAAAGGTCATGGTCAGAGCGATGGACAGCAATCCTCTCGAACACGAGAGAGGCATCACCATCTTGGCCAAGACGACAGCCATCGAGTACAAGGGCACGAAGATCAATATCGTCGACACTCCAGGTCACGCTGACTTTTCCGGCGAAGTCGAACGCATCATGAACATGGTTGACGGTGTCTGTCTGCTTGTCGATGCCTTTGATGGACCGATGCCGCAGACCCGCTTCGTCCTCAAACAGGCGATCTCCTATCGTCTGAAGACCGTCGTTGTCATCAACAAGGTCGATCGTCCTGGCGCTGATCCGGAGAGGGCGCTTAACGAAGTCCTGGAACTTTTCATGGATCTCGGTGCCGATGATGAACAGCTGGAGTTCCCGGTCGTTTATTCTTCCGCCCTCAACATGACTTCCTCCTTTGATCCAGATCCTGCTAAGCAGGCTCCTGGCATGGATCCGCTCTTTGATGTCATCCTCAAGACGATCCCTGCCCCGGCTGCCGATGAGACGAAACCTCTTCAGTTCCAGCCTTCTCTGCTTGATTACAACAAATACGTGGGAAGAATCGGTATCGGAAGAGTTGATCGAGGCGCCATCTCGCTTGGCGAATCCTTGACCTGCATCCGTCTGGATGGTTCGACCACACAGTTCAAAGTCGCCAAGCTCTTCTCCTATCATGGGCTTGATCGAGTGGAAGTCGAACATGTCGAAGCAGGAGATATCTGCGGAATCTCCGGCCTTCCCGACATCATGGTCGGAGAGACCGTCTGTCCTAACGGCTGTTTAGAAGCTCTTCCGGCTCTCCGCATCGATGAGCCGACGATGCGCATGTCATTCGCGGCTAACAACTCACCTTTCTCCGGTCGTGAAGGCACGCTTCTGACCGCACAGAAGATCCAGGATAGGCTTTATGAGGAATCGCAGAGAGATGTCTCCATGCGGTTTGATATCGATCACTCCGATCAGTCCTTCGTCGTCACCGGACGAGGGGAGCTTCACCTCTCTGTCCTGATTGAGACGATGAGAAGAGAAGGGTTCGAGCTTCAGGTCTCCAAGCCTCAGGTCATCATCAAGGTGATCAATGGGGTGGAGTGCGAGCCGTTTGAGGATCTGCAGATCGATGTCCCCGACGAATATGCCGGAAGCGTCATGCAGCTCGTTGGAAACCGAGCGGCAGAGACCATCAATATGAGCTCTGAGAATGGTCAGACTAGACTGAATTATGTTATTCCTTCCCGCGGTCTGATCTCCTTCATGAATCAGTTTATGACAGCGACGAAAGGCTATGGCATCATCAACCATTCCTTCAAGGAATTCCGTCCGAAGATCAACAAAGCCATCGGCGAGAGACCCTCAGGCGTCCTCGTCGCTACCGATGAAGGTAAGTCTACGGCATACGCTCTGAAATCCGCTGAGGAGAGAGGCCAGCTCTTCATCGGGCCAGGCGTTGAGGTCTATGAAGGCATGATTGTCGGTGAGAACAAGTACGATTCCGATCTTGCCGTCAACGTCGTCCGGGCCAAATCCCTGGGCAACCAGAGATCAGCCAATAAGGATGTCACGGTCGTGCTTAAATCCCCACGCAAGATGTCTTTGGAAGACTGCCTGGATTATGTCAACACCGATGAACTTGTTGAAATCACGCCTAAGTCGATCCGTATGAGAAAGAGAATTCTGGATACGGCGGAGCGCAAAAAGTTCGAAGCCCATCATCCGGAACTGTTCGAAAAGTAAAGAGAAGACGAGTCACGCCGAAAGCGGACTCGTTTTTTCGTTGTTTCAATTTTGGCCTCAGCGCTGTAAAATATCCGTATATGAAAGATTATCTAGGCATTGATCTGGGCACAGGAAACACCACTGTCTACTACTCCTATACAAACAGCACAATCTTCAGCGAACCGACCGCCATCGCTTACGACTTAACTTCACACACGGTATCGGAGATCGGTTTTCTGGCGAGCAAGATCCAAGGAAAGACGCCGTTCCGCTATGAGGTCGTTCATCCGGTATTAGAGGGCGAAGTCTCGGATGACGATGCAGCGTATGACTATCTCAGCCGCATCATCGATTCCATCCATATGGACCGCCGTTTCCGTTCCACCGGATTGATTTTCGCCGTTCCTTCCATCTGTTCTAAAGTCAATCGGAAAGTCCTGATCAGCATCGGAAAGAAGCTTTACGCCAAGGAAATCTATCTTGAGTCTCAGGCTAAGCTAGCTGCACTAGGTTCAGGGGAAGCTTCCGACGCTCCTTCGGCCACGCTGATCTGCCAGATCGGGGCTGGCATCGCCGACATCGCTCTGTTAAGCATGGGAGAAGTTGTTTCCGCAGCAACCACGCACGTTGCCGGAATTACTTTCGATGAGGCGATCCGAAGATACCTGATTCAGAAGCAACATCTCTCCATCGGTATGAAGAGCGCCGAATATCTGAAGATGAGAAGCGGATCTGTGATGGCTGTCAACGAGTCCCTGCTGACGGAGATCAAGGGAAGAGATACCATCACTTCCTTGCCTTCGAGCGTTGTCGTCTCCTCTAGCGAACTGAGATCGGTCCTCCTTCCGCTTGCTGATGCTATCGCTGCGAAGATCACCGACGTCATCGCAACCGCATCTCCAGAGCTGGTTGCGGATCTCCCGAGGAATGGTCTGATCCTCTCCGGAGGTGGAGCCTTGCTCGGCGGTTTTGCCGACTATCTTCGGGCAAAGCTTTCGATGCCGGTCCGTCTTGCTGAGAAGCCGTTTGAATCTGTTTCGTTAGGCTTTGCTAGGTATATTGCAAAGCTTCAGGAAAAAGAGGGTAAATAAAATGATCACACTGATTGAACTGAAAAAAGCGAAGATGCAGGCTCTGAAAAATCATGATGTGAACGCTCAGAATGTTCTGGGCATCCTCATCGCCTACTATCAGAAGGCTGAGGTTGATAAGAAAGCACAGGAAAAAGAGATGAGCGATGCCGATATCGTCTCGATTCTCAACAAAGTTCTGAAAGAGCTGACAGATGAGAAGGCGATGTATATGGCAGCCGGTCGCGAGAAAGAGGCGGCTGATGACGAAGCTCAGATTGCAATTGTCCGAGCGTATCTTCCGAAGCTGATGTCCGAGGAAGAAGTGAAGAACATCATCGAAGGTCTTGCCGATAAGTCGATCAAGAACATCATGACGGAATTTAAGACGAAGTATGCCGGCCAGGCAGATATGGGTATGGTTTCCCGCCTTGCCAAAGAGTATCAGAAATAATAGCTGAGGGTGGATGAATAGAACTGCAAACACAACTGAGAAAGCGGAAGCTAAAAAAGTTTCCGATTTTTTCTTGATACTTTTTTGAGAATATAATACCGCAAGAGCCACTTTCAAAAGTTGGCAAAAACCGATACTAGAATGGACAAAATCAGATGTACTTCAGTTTAACTTAATAAAAACTGGACGAATTTGAGGAAAAGTGCTGTTCCCTTAAGCCCGGCATTTCAATGAATAAAAACAAAATTTTTGGCAGTAAATGACTTTTAAGACTTGTAAGCACATTCAAAAAAGAACAGAATATAAATAGAAAAGCCCGCAAACGCGGGCCGAGCCGAAGCTTGGATTTGACAAAAGTTTATTTGAACTCGTTTGTTAAATCGGCAATAGTATACAAAGTGCAAAGGAGCAAGTCAAACATGGAAAAGAAACAGAAGCTGTTCTTAGGACTGGACATCGGCACCAACTCAGTGGGTTGGTGTGTGACGGATGAACATTTCAACATCATCAAAAAACGGACGAAGCGTGGGAACAACACTTGCACAAAGCACTTATGGGGCGTTCGCCTTTTTGATGAGGCCAAATCGGCTGCAACACGAAGGCAGAATCGCAGCAACCGCCGTCGGCTTCAAAGAAGAAGACAGAGGATTCTCTATCTTCAGGATGAGTTCAGAGATGAGATGTCACGTGTAGATCCTTTTTTCTTTGATCGGCTCAACAATGCCTCGTTATGGAAAGAGGATCGTCCTGAATTTTTCAAGAACGGCAATCTTCTGTTTCAGGATACCCCTTATGGAGATCATGATTTTTATCAGAAATATCCTACGATTTATCATCTTAGGAAAGCTTTGATCCAGGAGACGGATATGAAGTTCGATATCCGCCTAATCTATTTAGCGTTAGCCCATATGGTGAAGTATAGGGGCAACTTCCTGATGGAAGGAGATAGAGAGGCTACGGAACCGACGATTGGAAGTATCCGGACCGCCTTGAACGAATTCAACGAATGGGAGGAAGGTTTCAAAAACATAGAGGAAGATTCCGATGACGAGGAGCCTGAATTGCCCCCGTTTGATTTTGATGATGATAAGCTCAACAAGCTTATGAAGCTGTTCAAACAGACAAGCGGCAAGGGCGATTTGTTGGATGAAGAAGTTAAGATATTATTTTATCCGAAGAAGCGTCCCAATGATATTCGCATCAATTTCCTGAAACTGATCAATGGTTCAAATGTTGCTCTTTCTTCCCTCTATCCGAAGCTTTCTGAAGAAGCCGAAGAAGCGTCCAAGGAGAAGGCGGATTTCACGACCGATTTTGCAGAAAAGAAAATGTTGGAATTGCCCGCTTTGATTGGAGATCAGAAAGCAGGAATCTTTCCGATAGCCAAGAAACTGTTTGATTTCCGATGTCAGGTCAATCTGAAAAAGGATTCTAAATATATTTCTGAGGCGATGGTCTCGGTATATGAAAAACACTCCAGGGATTTAAAGAATCTGAAGCATCTGATCAAGACCTATTATCCTCGTGAATATAGTGCCTTCTTCAGAAAGGTCAAGCAGACAGAGAGCAAGGACAATGGGAAAGTAACCAGTAAACCATCAGAGAATTATGCAACGTATGTCGGCTTCAATAAAATCAACAACAAGACGATGCGGGTTGCTCATTGCAATCAGGAAGATTTCTATAAGAAAGTCAAAGCGATTCTAGACTTCGAAAAGGTAGAACAGCCCTCGTTTGTCTGGAAGAATCCCAAGGATAAACAAATCTTCGAGCAAATTAAGAAAGACCTTGAAGATAAAACGTTTATGCCGAGGCAAAACTCCAAAGAGAATGGCATTTTTCCTTATCAGGAGAACAAGATGGAGATGAAGGCCATCATCGATAACCAAAAGAAATTCTATCCTTTCTTAGGTGAGATGGCACCAGATTTTATCTCTCCGGAGAAAAAGTCTTATCGCATTATCTCTATCTTGGAATATAAGATTCCTTATTATGTCGGACCTTTGTCATCTCGTGCCAAGCAGCGCTGGATGGTGAGAAAGAGCGAGGGGAAAATAACCCCGTGGAACTTCAATGATCTGGTCGATAAGGAACAGACGCAGGAGAAGTTTATCGAGTCCTTGAAGAATGATTGCACCTATCTGATCGGAGAACCGACACTGCCGGAAGACTCTTTGATGTATGAGGAATTTGTTCTTCTCAACGAGATGAACAATTGGCTGATCAACGATATGCCAATCAGCATCGAAGATAAGGAGTATCTGATTAAAAACGCCTATCTGGAAAACGGGAAACCAGGTATCGAGAAATTAAAAAAGGTTCTGAAAACAAAGTATGGCTTCCCTGTCAGCATCAAGAGCAAAGGCAAACAGACAGAACTCCACCCGGATGATCTTCATGCGACATTGAAGTCCTGGATTGCTATGTCGGATGAGAGAGGATTCGGAACCGAACTTTTCAAAAGCGATGAACTGAAGAAGAAAGCAGAAAAAATCATTTTCCTCAACACGATTTTCGACAATAACAAGGACGCTATTCCAATCCTGAAGAGAATGGGGCTGAAAGAGGATCAGATCCGGTACTTCTGCTCACTTAAGTTCGCAAAGTGGGGAAAACTCTCCGCTAAACTTCTGGATGGACTGAAGTCGGACTACACCAATCCGGAAACAGGAGAAGTGCTTTCTGTGTCTATCTTGGATCTGATGAGACATCAGCCTTGGAATTTTATGGAGATCTACGAGACGAAAGCCACCGATGCCAGCTATCGGTTCTCATTCCATCAGAAAGTTGATAAACTGAATGACGAGGAAACCTCGACGGTGAAGGAATTCATTGAAGAGGAATACGTGTCTCCTAGCATGAAGCGCTCTCTGCGTCAGACGATGAGAGTCGTTGAGGAATTGAAGCGCATTCTTCATATCGATTCCTTTGACAGCTATTTTGTTGAGACGAACAGAGAGTCGAATCCGGAGCTGAAAGGGAAGAGGACATCTTCCCGTAAGAAGCAACTCGATGAATACTATCAGCTTGCAAAAAGCATCAATAAGGAAGCTGTCTCTCAGAACATGCTTGAAAGGCTTGAAAAAACAAGTGATGATGAACTCAGAAGCAAGAGGCTTTTCCGTTATTTCCTGCAATTAGGAAAATCTGTCTATACAGGAGAGGAAATTGATCTAGATAAGCTGGACTCCGATTATGACATCGATCATATCATTCCTAAGGCGAAACTGAAGGATGACAGTCTCGTCAATACAGTTTTGGTTGAAAAGGCGGTGAACAATTACAAAGGTGATTTCTATCCGATTCCTAGGAGGTGTCTGACAGAAAAAGGAAAAGAGTGGGTGAAATTCTTAAACAGAATTCGTCCCAAGAGAAACAATGCAGAGAGCCTTTTGATGCCTGATGAAAAGATGGAGAGGATTCTTCGTTCTGTCGACAAGCCGTTGACAGAGGAAGAGATTGCAGGATTTGTCAATCGTCAGCTGACGATGACCAATCAAGCGGCCAAAGCGGTTTGCGATGTTCTCAAGAAGACGGATCCTAAAGCGGAAGTTGTCTATTCAAAATCCGGAATTGTCAGCGATTTCCGTCAGTATTTCGATATTCCGAAATCTCGTGACATCAATGATTTCCATCATGCTCATGATGCCTATCTGAATGTTGTCGTCGGCAATGTCTACAACCATGTTTTCTCCAGTCACTTTGATGCGGAATTGGTCAGACGGAAGAAAGCGTATTTCGAATCCTTGAAGCTGGATGTTGAGAATTTCTTCGGAAAAAACGATCAGCACATGCTTGTTACCGATACTTTGGTTTGGAAAGCCAAGAAAAAAGACGGGAAAGGAACGATTGATACGGTCCGAAAGAACCTCGCTTATCAGGATCCGTTGGTGACTCAGATGCTGTTTACTCGAATAGGGGATGAAGGCTTCTTTGGAAAAATCGGTCTTCATACAGCCGCAGAGGGAAGTGCGGAAATGCCTTTGAAGGATAAAGCACCATTCAATCTTCCCGGTTTTGAAAAGAAGTATGGCGGATACAACGATCTTACCGCCCCTTACTTTATGTTGATACAATCTGAAGATGCGACTGCGTCAAAAAAGGCCAAGAAAACGGTTCACATATATTCATTAGAGAATATTCCTGCCGTTTATGCTTCTCGGATTCATTCAGACGAGGATCGCGTAAATTATCTCAATGAACATGCGGACAAATATAAATTGTTGAATCCTAAAGTTATTCTGGCTAGGCTTCCGATCCGAAGCGTGATTGAGTTCCACGGAGATATCGATGGAAAAGATTACTATACAAGAGTAGGAATCAGCGGGAAGTCAGAAGACCGTGTTGGTGGTGTCAACTTATTTGAAGCCCCTTGTTCTTCCGTGATGTATCGTCGAATCAGATGGTTCTGCAAGAAAGATAATAAAGGCAACTTCATGAATAAGGTTACTGAGAAAAACTCTCAGGAATTGTCAGAACTTTTTCAGAGCTTTGTTCAGTTCATTGATGACCATCCGAATTATAGGCTCATTCCAGGAAGATCCACTACTTTAATGAAAATGAAAAACTGTTTAAGCAGTTTCAACGAATGTAAGGCAGACGAGAAGAGAGCAATCATTGATCAACTCGTTGTTCTTCTTTCCTGCAAGTCTGGGGAGGCCAATCTGAAAGCAATCGGCCTCAGTGAGAAATCCGGTGCTTTAAAATTTTCAAAAAAATTACCCCCTAAGACAAGGATTGTTGGACAATCCGTCACAGGTTTCTACGAAACGATTCTTTTCACCATACCTGAGGATTGATTATGGCGTATCGGGTTGTCAAGATCAATCATCGGTGCAAGTTAGAGACACAGCTCGGATACCTAGTTGTACGCTCAGACAAAGAGACGAAGATTTTTTTGGACGACATTGAGCTGTTGATTGTTGAGAATCAACAGACTTGTTTGACCTCTGCGCTGATTTCCGAGCTGATGACTCACAATGTGCGAGTCCTTTTCTGCGATTCCAAGCACAATCCACAAGGGGAACTGAATCCCTATTCGACCAGCTATAACTGCTTTGCAAAATACAAACATCAATCTGGTTGGGATGAAGAAATCAAAGATCAGATTTGGTCGCTCATCGTCCACCAGAAAATCAAAAATCAGAGCCTTCTCCTGAAGTCCAAACGGAAGGATGATGCCTTCAGTCTGCTATCGCAATATCTCTATGAGATTGAACCCGGAGATCGGTCGAATCGAGAAGGGCTAGCGGCAAAAGTATATTTTTCAGCGCTCTTTGGTTCTGATTTTGATCGCAGAAAAGATTCGGATGTACGCAATACCTATCTGAATTATGCCTATTCTCTGATTCTCAGTGCGATGAATAGGGAAATATCGGCACTCGGTTATTTCAATCCAGTCGGAATTCATCATATCGGGGAGACAAACCCGTTTAATTTGGGTTGCGACTTTATCGAGCCCTTCCGTCCTTTTGCGGACAAAGCTGTTTTAGATGGAGGGTTGACGAAGGAAAATTTCAAGTCTGAGCTGCTGAAGCTTTTCAGCAAGGAGATTCATTGTAATGACAAAGTCATGCTGCTAGAAAACGCCATACATGATTATATTCTCTCTGTTCTTTCTGCTCTGAACCGTCAATCGATGCCATCCCTTGCTAAGGTAACGTTTTTGGATGAGCAATTATAGGTATATGAGATCTATATTGATGTTTGATCTCCCGGTAGAGACTGCTACCGATCGAAGGAACTATAGACGTTTTGTCAAGCATCTGAAAAAGAGTGGCTTTGTCATGTTTCAAGAATCCATCTACATTAGGCTGTCCATCAATGCGGCTACGGCGAAAGCAATCGCCAAATCATTGAAAAATCATCTTCCTCCCAAAGGACTCGTCTCGATGATGACAGTGACAGAAAAGCAGTTTAGCAGCATGGACTTTCTGTTAGGATCCTTTGTTACGGATGTGATCACGAGTGATGATCGGGTGGTTGAACTATGATGATACTGAGATTTCCCTATTTAGAAAAAGAGATTGCTTTCAATAAAGATAGCTATACAAACATTGTGATTGAGAACCCTTCTTTTCTCTGCTCTTTTATCGAAGAGCTCAGAAATCAGACGATAGCTGAAGATGGAAGGTTCCTGCTTTTGGAAAACGGGAAAGAGCTGAAATTCAAGGAGTTTGTCTTTTTGGCCGATAACCCGATGAGGATTGAATTGGATGATAAGAAAATTGATTCGTTGATTCAGAAAGATATTTCTTCTCATGCCAATCAAGACCAGAAAGAACAATATCAGCAGCTTCTCAATCAGATTGTGGAATATATGGATTCTCTTTCAATCTCTTACTCTCTTCCGCTCTCTTTTGATATGGATTTACCGCTTTCCTCTTTGTTGAAGACTATGTCGCTTCACGTCGATTCTGATGTTGATGATTTTTTGGAAAGACTTTTGATGAAGATCAAAGAGCTCTCTGTGATCTTTAAGCTTCAGATCTTTGTTTTCCTGAATCTTCATGATTTTCTTCCTTCCGAAAAAATAGCTTTGTTGAAGGAAGAATGCAACAGGCTTGAAGTATATCCTCTTCTGGTTTCATCTCATCTTCCACGGCACAGAAACGAAACTGAGAAGATCATAGAAATTGATGAAGATCTTTGTGAGCTGCATATTGAAGAAAAATGAATAAAGCTTTATATTATTAGTGATTTTACATGAAATCAGACTGAAATCCATAGGTTTTAAGGTTTGAGAGTATTGTTAAATCAGAAACGTCTTCTACGCATCAGTCGGCACC
>CAUUFA010000006.1:0-124559 GCA_963544395.1 uncultured Bacilli bacterium
AATCCTCGAAATCATAATCATAACGGCTTATGTCTCTGCCTCGCAGAATGGGTCGTATGATTTCAGCAGATTTTGGGTCTTCGTGAATCAACTGCTCTTTTGTTTGTGAATTGATGACAAATGCACCATTAAAACCAGTCAATATCCCACGGTAGATGCTGATATCCCAATTCTTTAAAGGCTTGCTTGTGGCTTCTATTTTCCGTTTAATTTCTTGCTCAATTGATGAAAGTATCGTCCAGCTTTGATTCGATTTGAAAGAAACGTTTGTGACATTCCGCTTAACGTAATCGCTCCGTTAAACTCAGCTGAAATACACTGCTATAGATTAGGAGGCTATAGCAATGATTTATGGCTATATTCGAGTTAGCACGGACAAGCAAAAGGTTGAAAATCAGCGATTTGAGATCAATGTGTTTTGCAAGCGAGAAAACCTTGTCATTGACAAATGGATCGATGAAACGATCTCCGGAACGAAAGATTATGAAAAACGGCAGTTAGGATTGGTTTTAAGAAAATTGAAAAAAGATGACATCATCATTTGCTCTGAACTTTCTAGGCTTGGAAGGAGCTTGTTTATGATTATGGATATTCTCAATCAATGTATGAAACTTGGTTGCAAGGTCTATAGCATCAAAGACAATTACAGGCTTGGTGATGACATTCAATCCAAAGTTCTTGCTTTCGCGTTTGGACTCAGTGCGGAAATAGAAAGGAATCTCATAAGTCAACGAACCAAAGAGGCGTTAAAGAGGAAAAAAGAAGAAGGTGTAGTGCTTGGCCGTCCCAAAGGGGGCAAATCCTCGAAAGTCAAACTCTCTGGAAAAAGAGAAGAGATAGAGAAGTATCTAGCCAAGGGTAAAAAGAAATCATGGATTTGTAGAAAATATGGCGTTCATCGAAACACTTTGGCAGCTTTCCTGAACTCAGAAAGGCAATGAACCATTAAATATTCAAGGCTTAACTATATAACTGTGCAACAGGATGTTATTGGTTGATATTAGTGCTGTGTGGCAGAATTTAAGCCATGAAAGAGATAAGAAAAACGTTGATTTTCGAAATGGTCTAGCAAAAATTGTTGCATCTATTGCGACCGTAAATTGCTGGGAGAACGGACATCACGAATCGGCATATGTGGCAAAAAGAAAATCACGTTGTTTCTTCAAAAACTACGATATCAATGCAGATAGTTAAGCGAGTTGGTTGCATTTTCCAAGCTCGCAGTATTTTGTTTTAAAGCGGGATCTGTTGATTTAAGAGAGTGCTAATTTCTGATTTATAGCCCTTTGAGAATCATCATCGAGAAAATGTAGAAGAAGACGATGGAGAGAATGTCGAGGATGGTGGAGAGGACCGGCTGAGACATAAAGGCGGGATCGACATGGATCAGCTTGGCGAAGACAGGAAGAGAGACGCCGAGAAGCTTGGCTAAGGTGATCGTGACGAAGAAGGTGAGCGCAATCAAAGCCGCGACAGAGAGGAAGAAGATATTCCTGTTGTTTCCGTAGAACTGATCGATGATGAGACTGTCTCTCGCCGTCAAGGTGATCATCTGGGAATAGAGCTCGACAAGCATCCACCCGAAAGCGAAGACGGCGACACCGAAAGCCGTGATCAGGCCGATGCGCAGCTCTTTCCAGGCAGCTTTGTAATAATTCTTCACCGTGAGGTTGCCTAAGGCGAGCTCACGGATTGCGACGGTGGATGATTGATCGGAGGCGTTGCCGTTTGTTCCCATGAGTGTCGGAAGGAAGGCAGTAAGAACCGGCATCACGTTCAGAGGCTCGGAAAGATAGGACATGACCATGGAGGTGAAGGTATCCAATGATAGGAGCAGGATCAGCCAGATGCCGTAGTTTCTCACAAGCCTCCACACGCTGGTACGAAGATAAGGCGTTTCGATCGGAGCGACAGCGCTCGAGAGCTGTATATCCTCGGTGTTCTCGTCGCTGGCGACATCTAAAGCATCATCGAAGGTGATGATGCCGAGCATCCTTCGGTCCTTGTTGGTCACCGGGATGACGGAGATGTCGTATTTCCGGAATGCCTGAAGCACGACCTCCTGGTCGGTGTTGACATCGACGGAGACAAAGTCGTTGTTCATGATGGATTCGATGGTGTCATCCTCATCATTTTCGACCAGCTTGTCTAAGTTTACGGTGCCGACAAGCTTTCGGGTGCTGTCGACGACAAAGACGGTCCAGATGGTTTCCAAAGTCTGACCCATCCTTTTGATCTTTTCAATGGCATCCCCGACTTTTTCGGTGGCTCTGACCTGCAGGTATTCTGGCGTCATCAAGGTGCCGGCGCTATCCTCAGCAAAGTTGAGATAGGTGCGGATCCGCTGCCTGTTTTCCGGGTCAGAAGCCTTGAGGACCTTGTTGATCAGGTTGGCAGGAAGCTCATCGACAAAGTCGACCAAGTCATCGGTCGCCATGCTGTCGACGATGTCATGAAGTTCCTGAGAGGAGAAGGCATGAAGGACCTTTTCCTTGGATTCCTGAGAAAGATAGGTAAAAACTTCAGCAGAGTTATCGCTCTTCACTGACTTAAAGAAGAAGAGCAGATCCTCTTGGTTGTCCATCTCGTCTAGCGCCTTGGCGATGTTGATCGGATCGTAGGAAGCGACGGTTGCATTTAAGACGACAGTGTTATGGACTCGGATGATGGTCTGAAGCACATCCTTGGTGATCGGATGGGAGACATTTCCCTTCTCTTCAATATCGGGACGGATCTCTGCTGTCTCCTCTGTTTTCGGGAGGAGCTGACGTTCATTCTCTTCGTTCATGATGACATCCTCCTTTCTACAGAAGCCCTGGCGCCAGGCCGCCGATGATGGCGATGGCGACGCCGAAATACAATAGCAGCGTCAGAATATCCATCAAGGCGGTGACCAAAGGCCCGGACATGACGGCCGGATCCAAGTGGAGCGCTTTGGCGATCAAAGGCAGGATCGAAGCGAAGATTTTCGAAAAGAGGATGCAGAAGAACAAAGCGATCGAGGCAATGCCGGCGATGACGAGATAGCCGACCTGGATGTTGCCTAAATGCAGATCGTTGATCAAGGTCTGCTTCATCTCCTCGGTGACATTGAGAAGCGGTGTGTTGAGCTCCAACATGATCCAGCCGAAGTTGAAGGCAGCGACAAGAAAACCGGTGGTCAGACCGACGAGTGACTCTTTGGCGATGATCTTCGGGTAGTCCTTCTTGGTGATGTTCTCCGTGGTCAGAGCCCGGATGACCATCGAGGTCGTCTGGGAGCCGGAGTTACCGCAGGTATCATTGAGCGCTGGGATGAAAGAGAGAAGGATCGGCAGGACAAGAAGCGCAGACTCAAAGCGGGAGATGATGATGCCGGTGAAGGTGTTGATGGCTAAAAGAATGATCAGCCAGATGAGGTAGGAGCGGGCCATGTTGAAGACACGGCTTTCCATGTAAGGTGAATCCGTCGGTGCGACAGCGGCCTGCTTATAGATATCCTCGGTGTTCTCTTCTTCCAAAACATCCATGACATCATCGAAGGTGACGATGCCGAGCATCTCCCCGTTCTTGGAGACGACAGGAAGGACAGGAATATCGTATTCCTGGCAGATCGGAACGGCCTGCTCCTTGTCGGCGATCGGTGAGATGTAGGCGAAATCCTTGCTCATGACCTCATCGATTCTCCGATGATGGTCAACAAACATCATGTCTTCCAGATCCATCGTGCCGAGAAGCTTGTTGTAGGTGTCGACGATGAAGATGACACGGACGGTTTCCAGCTTGGCACCGATCTGCTTGATCTTTGAAAAAACGTCTTGAATATAAGTCCCGGAGATGACAGACAGATATTCTGTCGTCATGATCGAACCGACAGTATCGTCAGAATAGCGGGCTAGCTTATCGATCAGGCTTCTTCTCTTGCCGGGAAGATAGCTCATGATCTTGGTCCTGAGCGCTTTCGGAACATCCTCAAGGTAATCCGCCAAATCATCGTTGGAGACGTTGGCAAGGATAGGTTCTAAGGCTTTTTTGGACAGCGTTTGACAGAGCGCGTTCCTCTCTTCCATCGATAGGTAAGAGAAAATCTCGCCCAGCTTGTCATAATCAGTGTGGACAGACGAATAGAAGAGAACCGCTTCACTGTTCTCCATCAGATTCAGCGCGTCGGCTAACGTGACAGCATTATTCTCATCAAAGCATTCGAAAAGCTTCTGATCATCGTTGGTGATCAGAACCTGATGCAGCCCTTCGGCAAGGGCTTTGGAATCAGATCTCATCTCATCGAGAGTTTCGGTGGTGTCCGTAGGAACGATTGCCTGCTGTTCCTCTTTTTTCTCGTTCTCTGTCTCGTTCATAGGAATATCTCTTTTCGGTTCTGAAAGAGAAGTTTATCGGATCAGCTGATTCAGTAGCTTTCGTAATCGATCGACGTCTTCTGCGACTAGACCGGGGTTGAGCCTTCTGAGTTCCCTCTGGTAGCCTTCATCGTGACAATAGCTGACGGAGATGAGGTCATACCCGTGTCCATGCATCGTCTGACAGTCTTCGATCGTGTCCCCGATGTAGAGAACATCCTCTTTGGAAACTTGGTAATCCTGACAGACCTGATCCAGCGAGAGGTGCTTATTGATCCCTTTATCGCTGCCGGTATAGCATTTTTCAAAGCAGTCTCGGATGCCAAGATACGCTAAGGATAGCACTAAGCTCTCTCTGCTTCTTCCTGTCACTTCGATGAGGTGGATGTCTTTACAAAGGGACAGTTCAAGGAGCAGATCTTTCATTCCAGGGACACAAGAAGGTAAAGTCTCAGGCTGTATCTTCTGATAGATTTCGATAAACTTCCGGCAGGCTTCCTCTCTTTTATCTGAGGGAACGAGAGAGGAGATGATTCCGATTTCGGTCGGACCATAGTGGGTCTCAATGTTATCTTCGTTGATTTCCAGATTCCCAAAAAACCGGATGGTTTCAACCATGGAACGCTTTTCTAAGAGGGCGGTGTCAGCGATGGTGCCGTCGAAGTCGAAGGCGATGATGCTTTTCCGTTTCATACACTAGCAATTTTACCAAAGGAAAGACGACAGAGCTAGCAAAACATGCCAAGAACAGCTATGCCAGCTCTTTCTTTCCGGTGTAGAGATCGTAGTAGGCGCCTTTCAAAGCCAGCAGTTCATCCTGCGTACCTCGTTCGATGATTTTTCCGTGGTCAAGCACCATGATTTCATCGGCATCGCGGATGGTGGAAAGACGATGGGCGATGATCATGACCGTCCGATTTTTCATCAGCGCATTCAGTCCCTGCTGGATGAGCATCTCCGAGCGGATATCGATGTTGGAAGTCGCTTCATCCAAAATCATGATAGGCGGTCTGTTTAGCGAGGCACGGGCTAAACCGAGCAGTTGCCTCTGACCGGCGCTGAGATTTCCGCCATCATCATAAAGCATCGTCTCGTAGCCTTTCGGAAGCCGGCGGATGAAGGAGTCCGCATGGGCCGTTTTAGCTGCTTCCTTGACCTCTTCATCAGTAGAGTGAAGCCTGACATAGCGGATGTTATCCTGAATAGAACCTGTGAAGAGATGGGTATCCTGCGTGACCATCGAAATCGCCCGGCGCAAGGAAGAGAGCTCGATGTCGACGATGTTGATGCCATCGTAATAGATGGCACCGCTGTCGAGCGGATAGAAGCGGGCGAGCAAGGAGATGATCGTTGTTTTTCCGGCTCCGGTTGAACCGACAAAGGCGCTTTTCTTTCCTGGCTTGGCTTCAAAAGTGATTCCTTCGAGCACCCTCTTTCCTTTGACATACGAGAAACAGACATTCTCAAAGCGGATGAGACCGCATAGCGGCTTTGTTGTCACTCTGCCATCGGGCTGAGGTATCTGCCAAGCGTAGCGCTTGGTAAAATCCTCTTCCTGATCCGAGATCCGGACAAGGGTGACCTTGCCTTCGTTGACTTCCTCCTTCTCATCAAGGAAGCGGAAGATCCTTTCAGCTCCGGCGGCAGCGACCATGAAGTTGTTGAGATGCTGGGCGAAGAAGTTGAATGGCTGACAAGCGTTCCTCGTCAATACGAGATAAGCCTGAAGCCCACCGATCGTCAGAGGTCCTGCCCAGCCTGTCGTCATGGCGAGGACACCGGCGACAGAGGAGACAGAGAAGTTGAAGTAGCTCAGCGAGACGAAGAAAGGAATGTTCATCTGCGTGTGGTAGAAAGCTTCCTGAGCGGCATCTCTCCAAGCGGTGTTCGCTTTCATGAAAGCTTCGAAAGACTGCTTCTCATGAGAGAAAGCTTTGATGACTTTGACGCCGGACACATCCTCTTCGACGACGGAGTTGACCTTGGCTAAAGCTAACTGCTGTCCGCGGAAGTAGCGGCGGCTCGCTTTCGCATTCCAGATCATGAAGAGGATCATGATGAGGATGAAGACGATGACGATCAGGGTCAGAGGAACGTTGATGACGAAGAGCGATACAATGGTTCCGACTATCTTGACAATCGATAAGAAGAAGTTGGAGAAAGAATCGTTCAGCGCCATGACGATGGAATCGACATCGTTGGTGAAATACGACATGATCTCACCGTGCGTATGCTGATCAAAATAAGAGACGGGAAGCACCTGCATCTTGTGCATCAGCTGGGTACGGATGTTGAAGAGGACGCGCTGGGTGATACGAACCATGATCTGATTGTAGGTGAAGGCACAAAGGAAGCCGGCGACAGCGATGACAATCACCGGAACTAGGCTTTTGACAAGCAAGGAAAGACGGAATGATTCCTCTGAACCGAGGGAGGCGAGCAATCCATCCGTCACTTTCCCGGCCATGACCGTCGCTAAAATATCAGCCACGCCGCTGTACATCGCCATCAGGATGACGAGTATGATCGGCATCCAACGACCTTTGAAATACGAGAAGAGACGAAGGAGGGTCTTCGGCAGATTATCGGGTCTGTTTTTCCGTTCCATGATCACTTGCTCTCCATCTGAATGCGGTAGATATCCTGATAGATGGGATCTCTCTTGAGGAGCTCTTCGCTTGTCCCAATGGAATTGATGCGTCCTTCATCAAAAACAATGATTTTATCTGAATCTTGTATTGTGCTGACTTTCTGTGAAATGACAATCTTTGTCATAAAAGGGAGATGCTCTTTCAGGTTTTCTTTGACCTGCGCTTCGGTGATCCGATCGAGAGCTGAGAAGGAGTCATCCAAGATCAGGATCTTTGGCTTGCGAAGCAGAGCTCTTGCGATGCAGAGCCTCTGCCTCTGACCGCCGGAGACGTTGGATCCTGTCTGACCGAGCTCGGTTTCAAAGCCATTAGGCAGATTGTTGACGATGAAGTCATAGCAGCAGGCAATCTTGCAGGCTTCGATGACTTCCGCATCGCTGGCATTTCCATTGCCCCAGAGCAGGTTCTCTTTGACGGTGCCGGAGAAGAGCGTCGGATTCTGGAAGGAGATGGCGATGCTGTCACGGATCTCCTGAATGGGATAGTCTTTGATGTTGTGCCCGCTCACGAAGATGGCGCCTTCATCGACATCGTAAAAGCGCTCCAGCAGATAGACGAGCGTAGATTTTGAGCTTCCTGTCTGTCCTAAGATGCCGATGGATTCCCCATCTTTGATGGTGAAGGAGACATCCTTGATGACCGGTTCTTCTGCAGAGGACTGATAACGGAAGGAAACATGATTGAATTCGATATCGCCGGTCTTGACAATCAGCTTGGAATCCTTTAGATCGACGATCTCGCTTTTTGCCTGAAACACTTCATGGACACGCTTCTTCGAGACTTCGGAACGGGTGAAGATCATGAAGACGTTGCTCAGCATGTTGAGAGAGGACATCATCTGGTTGACATAGCTTAAGAAGGTGGCGATTGCACTGACCGCAACGGCATCCTGATGAGAGAGGATCGCCGTCTTTCCGCCGATGTAGAGAACAGCGACGATGCAACTATAGGTCATGAGCTGCATGAAGCCCATATTGAGGGCGGTTAAACCCAGAGCTTTATTTCCGATTTCCTTGGATTCAGCATTGACTTTTCTGAACTTGTCTTCTTCATATTCCATCTTTGAGTTGGCTCTGACCAATTTGACGGCAACAAGCGACTCCTGAGTCGTCTGATTGATATGATCCAAAGCGATTTGAAGGCGGTAGAACATCGGCCTAGCGCTCAAGACGATCGCTGTCAGAGAAACAGCAAGCAGAGGGACGGTCACCGCAAAGACACCCATCAGATCCTTGCTCAGGATGAAGGCAAACGTGAAGACGAAGATTCCTTGGAGCGGCGCTCTAAGAAGCGGTCTCAGCATCTGGCAGAAGGAATCGGAGATGATTTGAATATCGTTTGTCATTCTTGTCACCAGGGAGTTGATGCGGTAGCGGTCAAGATTGGAGAAGCTGAACTCCTGAATCTTCAGATATTCCTGTTTCCTCAGCTCAAAGCCTAGACCTCTTCCGACTTTGGCGGTGAACTTGGCGGTGATGAGACCTAAGAAGAAGGCAAGGACAGCAAAGGCGAGCATGACGCCACCGATCGCTAATGTGTAGTTGAGATGGAGCGTGTATGTTATTTGGGAATCCGAACCTGTGACAGCTGTCATGCCGTTGTTGAGCAGAAGGTTCATCAGGAAAGGCAAGGAGATTTCCAATCCACATTCTAAAAGAATGGCCAACACATCGATGATGAGGTAGTTTCGATAAGGCTTCAGATAAGTGAAGTAACTGAATCTGTCTTTCTTCATGTTTTTTAGTCTGACTTTATGAGTATAGTTCAATCCGTTGGCATTACAAGCAGACAGTAAGCTTCTTCGCCTAAGAGGGCTGAATCAGGCGTAGATTTGAATGCGTTTTGAACGTGAGCATTTCCGATACAGAAAAATTCCGGCATGCTATAATGATTTCAAATTGGAGGGTCAATTTATGACTGAGAAAGATTTTGCCAGATTGAAAGGTACGAAGACGGAAGAGAACCTGAAAGCCGCATTTGCCGGTGAGTCTCAGGCGCACACCAAGTATGCTTACTACGCCTCTGTTGCCAAGAAGGAAGGAAGACAGGATTTCTATGAGTTGTTCATGGAGACTTCCCGCAACGAGAATGAGCACGCCGAACAGTGGTTCAAGTATCTCCACGGCGGAGAAGTCCCGACCACGGATCTGAACATTGAGGATGCTGCTGCCGGTGAAAACTATGAGCAGACCACGATGTATCCGGAGATGGCTAAAGTCGCCAAAGAAGAGGGCTTCCCGGAGATCGCTGCCAAGATGGAGATGGTCGGCGCTGTCGAAGCCAGACACGAAGCCAGATACAAATCCATGCTCAAGCAGTACCAGGGCGAGAAGGTCACCATCAAGGAAGGCGTCCTCGTCGTCTGGAAGTGCATGGTCTGTGGTCACGTCCACATCGGGCCTACCGCTCCGGCGATCTGCCCGATCTGCGGACACAAGAACTCGTTCCTTCAGGATGTCATCACCTACGATTGGACACCGGCGAAGTAACTTCGCTTTCTGAAACGACTTTCAAAGCCTGAATCCCCGTGAATCAGGCTTTTTTTGTGAATTGCTGAAACAAGAATGAAAATTGTTTCATAATTAAAAAACATTTATTATATAATAAATATATGAGCTGACGGTTTTTCGATCAGCTAGGAGGAAATCGTTTTATGGAAGACAATAAGAAGATGTTCAAAGACAGAGTGACAATCTATGAGGTCGCCAAAGTGGCGGGTGTCTCTCTCGCAACCGTCTCACGCGTCATCAACAATCATCCCAACGTTACGGAGAAGACCAAGAAGGCGGTCAACGATGCCATTCAGCGTTTAGGTTATAAACCATCTGCTCTGGCGCAGGGCCTTGCCAACTCCCGCTCGACCAACATCGGCATCATGATTCCTTCAACAGGCTATTCTTACGTCTCCAACATGCTCGATGGCATGATCGATATCGCTAAGATCTATGGTTATGTGACGTCGATTTTCATCACCAAGAGAACCAAGGAAGATGCCGCGATGGTCATCGAATCCCTGATCAAATCCCATGTCGATGGCGCCGTCATCTATGATGATGAGTTAGGCACCGATGAGATTCGATCCATCCAGAACTATCACATTCCGCTCATCGTCGTCGGCCACGATATGGAAGGCGATGCCTTAGGCTCGATCATCATCGAGTATAAAGATCCGGTCTTAGATGCTGTCAAAGAGCATCTGATCACCGGGGCGGATGACGTCTATCTTCTCGATATTGTGAATCAGGGAAAGATGTTAGATGAGATCCGCGATGGCATGCTTGAGTATGCGGAAGCCAATGATAAGCACATCAACCTGCTCCGCTTCAACGATTCCTACGGCATCGTCTATGCCGGCATGCAGGAGTTCTTCAAGGAGCATCGCTCGGGCTACTTTGTCTGTCCGCGTGACTCTCTCGCTGCGGCGGTAGTCAACGCCGCTCAGGAATCCGGACTTCGGATCCCCGAGGATATTCAGGTCCTGGCAGAGATCGGCAGCAAGTACTCCTACATCGTCCGTCCGCAGATCTCCTCGTTTGCCATCGATATGTTCAAGGTGGGCTCTATCGCCGTCCGTATGCTGACGAAGCTGCTTAAAGACGACGAGGACAACGGGCCGAAGACCTTTAAGATCAGAGCTAAATTCAACAAGAGAGAGACGACGAAGTAACGCCTCTGTGACGTCTGACTTTTCTCTCATCGATAGGAGGTATAAACATGTCTGCGTTTTTTGTTCTGATGAGCACGACTGGCATCGTCCTGCTCTCTGTTCTGGTTCCCCTCTGTGTCGCTGGACTTGCGGTCCTCGGCTTCTTCCTCCACAAGCGGAGCTATAAACATACCTCTGCCAACTTCCGCAAGCGTTTTGACGAAGCTCATACCCTTTTGACCGCAGACTGCAAGACGATGGTCGATCGTCTCAGCGTCTTAGCGAAAGCCAATCAGGAATTTGCTGCCCATTATCAGGAGAGAAGCCAGCAGTATAAGGATATCTTCCAGAAGAAAGACAAAGCGGTGGAACACTCCCTGAACTCTTTGGACGATCTGATCGCCGCCAAGGATTACAAGGGCATCAAGGAAGTTGAACCTGACATCGAGAAGTCTCTCAACGAGTTTGTTAAGGCCACCCACAGCTTCAACACCGATCTCACCTCCATCCTGGATGATGATAACGACGTTCATACCGCCTCTGTCACCGCTAAGGAAAAGTACAGAAGGATCAAGAACTTCTACGCCAGCCACGAGCGGGAGCTCGTCGCTTTGAGTCAGCCGTTCACGATCATCCTTTCTAATGCCGAAGCTGCCTTTAAGAAGTTTGATGAATGTGCGGATTCGGCGAAGTTCAGCGAAGCGAAGAAGACTATCTCCGATCTTGAGCGGGTGCTCGATGGCGTCTTAACGGTCATGGAAGATCTGCCTTCCTTAGAGGCATCGCTCAACACCGTCATCCCCGAGAAGCAGAGCATCATGAATCAACATTATCAGGAGATGATCGCTCAGGACTATATCGTCTCGCATCTGAATGTCCCGGCGCTGAACCGGAGCATTGAGGATACCCGTAACGAAGTGACCGAGAAGCTCAGCCTTATGGATGTCCGCGATGTCCGAGAAGAGCTTGATGGACTGCTCACCTCGATCATGGATATGGAGTCTTGTTTCGAGGAGGAAAAGACGGCGAAGCGTCTCTTTGAATCCTCTCAGGGTTCGATCCTCGATAACTCCTTCAACACGGAAAAACGGTACAGCGAGCTGATCAATCTTCTTCCTCAGTATCAGTCTACCTTCGTTCTCAATGTCAAGTACGTGGAGCAGATGAAGAGTTTACGCACTGACATCGAAGCGATCGGCTATCTCAAGCGGGAGTTAGATACCTATCTCGACACACAGAACCGTCAGCCTTATACCATCATCGTCAAGAAGATCAGCGATCTGCAGAACGAGATGAAGAAGACCGAGCGGACGATGAACGACTACGAAGCTTACATTGCATCTCTCAAGGAGGATTCCTCCAAGGTCTATCAAGGTCTACGAGCGCAGTATGTCAGACTCTTGAAGTCTCAGAACCGCCTGTTGGAGATGAATGTTCCCAGCTATGTCAAGAAGATGACACCCGAGTTTACAGGCGCCTATCAGAAGATTGCCGAGATCACCTCGATGGTGATGACGATGCCGATCGATGTCGTTCAGGCCACGAAAGCCTACCAACCGTTCAAAGAAGAGAGCGACCATTTGATGGAAAGCGTTGCCTACGCCATCAACAAAGCCGATGAGGCGGAAACCTGCATCACCTACGCCAACGCTTACCGCAGCGAGTTCTCTGACAGCCACAACGACCTCGACAATGCCGAAAAAGCTTTTGCGGAAGCCGATTTCTCCGTCGCTTCCAACTACGCGTTAAGCGTCATCAAGACCTTCAACCCGGCCTATGTCGCCCAAAGAAAGTGAACCTATCCTATGTCTGAACCGATTTATTTCGATTGCGCCGCTACGGTAAAACCGTATCCGGAAGCTTTGAATGTGTTCGTGGATGTCTCCACGAAATATTATGCGAACGCCTCCTCGAATCACGAGCTAGGCTTCCTTTCCAGTGGCATTTTAGAGAAAGCCAGGGCTCAGATTGCAAAGTATCTCTCCGTCCGATCCGACGAGGTCTACTTCACTTCCGGAGCGACCGAAGGAAATAACTTGGCCATCAAAGGAATTGCCTATCACAATAAAGGCTGGGCGAATCGACTTATCACTTCAAAGGCGGAGCATCCCTCCGTGCTGAATGTCTTCAAGGAGCTGGAAAAAGAAGGGTTCGAAGTGATCTACCTCGATTACGATGAGGAAGGGAAGCTTCAGCTCTCTGAGCTTAAGCAGGCACTAAATGACCACACTTCCTTAGTCTCCGTCATGGCGGTAAACAACGAATTAGGCGATATCTTTCCCATCCATGAGATCCACGAGCTTCTCCGTCAGAGCAGAGCGAAGCTTCATGTCGATGCGACACAGGCGATCGGAAAGGAAAAGCTCGATGCTTCTGACTACGAGATGATGACCTTCTCCGGTCACAAGATCGGCGGGTTGAAAGGCTCAGGCATCCTCGTTAAAAAGAAGGGCGTGGAGCTTGATGAGCTGATCCTTGGCGGCTCTCAGGAGAGAGGTTTGAGAGCAGGGACGAGCGCTTTGGGCTTAGACTGCTCTTTGGCGACTGCGCTCCGTATGACCCTAGCCAGCCAAGAGGAACGGAGAGAGCAGGCGATCAAGGTCAACACCTATCTGCGGGAAAAGCTCTCCCAGATCGAGGAAGTCAAGATCACTAGCCCTAGTCAGGCAACACCGTTCATCCTCTCTTTCGCTCTGACAAAGCATAAAGGCTCCATCATCGCAGAGGCGCTAAGCAACAATCACATCTATGTCTCGACAAAGTCTGCCTGCTCTTCTCGAGATCCCGGATTTTCCTATGTTTTGAAGAATGCCGGATACGATGATGATATCGCTGCTAACGGCATCCGTCTCTCCTTCTCCGGAAGAGAGACGCTCGAGCAGGCGGAGACGTTTGTGCAGACGTTGACAAGAATCTTGGCGGAAGTCAAGGTCAGGGAGTAACGGATATGACAAAAGATATGATCATCATCTTCTTCGGTGAGTTATCGACCAAAGGCAGGAATATCATGGATTTCATCCGGCTTTTAGGTCGCAACCTCAAGGTTGCTTTAGGAGAGTTCAAAACGCTCGGATATGAGATCGCCAGAGATCACATCTATCTCGTCCTCAGCGGAGAGGATTATCAGGAAGTCAGGAAGAAGCTGGTCAAAGTTCCGGGCATCGGTTCTTTCTCTTTGGCAAAAGCCGTTGACAGTGATTTAGAGAGCATCGGAAAAGAAGCGCTTCGCCTCTATCAGGAATCCGGTAAGACGACCTTCAAGGTCGAGACCAAGCGAGCAGATAAATCCTTCCCGATGCACTCCGATGATGTCAGCCGTGCGATCGGCGCCTATGTGCTAACACATACAGAAGGTGGGAAAGTCGATGTCCACCATCCGGAGATTCTGATCCAGATCATGATCCGGAAGGAGGCTTCCTATGTCTACGCCATCAAAGAGCGGGGCATGGGCGGATATCCCCTTGGTATCGCCGGGAAATCCCTCCTTCTGATCTCCGGTGGCATCGATTCCCCTGTCGCTGCTTATCTGATGATGAAGAGAGGCGTCAAGCTCGAGTGCGTCCACTTCGCGGCTCCGCCTTACACCTCTGAGGCGGTGATCGAAAAGATCCACGACCTCCTGCATGTTCTCAACGATTATCAGCCGGATATCAAGCTCTACGTTGTTCCTTTCACCGAGCTGGAGCGCAAGATCTATGAGGTTGCCGGACCGAGCTATTGCGTCACGATCATGCGTCGCATGATGCTTCGGATTGCCGAAGGCATCGCCTATGCGCACAACGACCTCGTCATCAGCGGCGGGGAGAGCATCGGTCAAGTCGCCTCTCAGACCCTCTACAGCATGCGGGTTATCGAGGAGGTCGGTACCTTGCCCTTCATTCGCCCTCTGGCGACCTATGACAAGCGGGAGATCATCGATATCGCACAGTCGATCGGCACTTATGAGATCTCCATCCGTCCTTTTGAGGACTGCTGCACCATCTTCGCTCTGAAGGATCCGGTCACCCATCCTAACCCCGATACCGTGCATCAGATCGAAGATTCCTTCGACTGGAAGACGATGGTTCACGATTGCATCAAGAACACAGTGGCGGAGCATATCACGGCAACAAAAGAAGAAGACGAATTCTAATTTTCTCAGGCTTCTTTATCTCTCATCGGTCCAATGCCGATGAGATTTTTTGACATAAAAAAGGGCCCACAGGTGTGGGTCCTCAGTTCGCTTAGAAACGATTACTTGGCAGCATCGGCGATGGCTTTGTTGGCCGTCTCGACGAGGTTGTGGAACTCGTTAGGATTGGTGCCGGCGATCTCGCTGAGCATCTTGCGGTTGAGCTCGATGTTGGCAAGCTTGAGACCGAACATGAATCTGGAATAAGAGACTCCTTCGATCTTGCAGGCGGCAGAGATACGTCTGATCCAAAGCTTTCTGTAGTCCTGTTTTCTCTCTTTTCTTCCGTTGAAGGAATGGGCATCTGCCTTCATGACCGCTTCTTTGGCAGTCTTGAAAAGCTTATGTCTGGAGCCATAGTAACCTTCAGCTCTCTTTAAAATCTTTTTTCTGGCGTCATGTCTGACGGTACCGCGTTTAACTCTCATTGTCCGTTACCTCTCTTTACTTGCTGACCAGAGCAGTCATCTTCTTGGACTGTTGGCTGTTCAGATATCTCGCGTGTCTGTTGTGTCGGATCATCTTGTGCGTCTTGTGGTGAGAGAGGTGGGAGGTGTTCTGGTTCCACTTCTTGACCTTGCCGGTGGCAGTGAATTTGAATCTCTTGACAGCACCGCGCTTACTCTTCATTTTAGGCATTTTTCTGGCCCTCCTGTTTCTTGGTGTTCTTCGGATTAATCATGACAAAGTAATCTTTTCCCAACAGCTCCGGCGCTTTCTCAATGTTCCCGTGATCTTTGATCAGCTCAAGGAACTGCTTGAGTTTTTCTTCGACGATGTCCATTCTGGAGCGCATACGGCCCTTGATGAAGACAGCTGCCTTCACCTTGTTTCCTTCGTCTAAGAATTTGATTGCGGCCTTAGCCTTGGTTTCAAGATCATGAATGTCGGTCGTCGCTGAAAAGCGAACCTCTTTTAAGACGGTTTTCTTTTGGTTCTTCTTCATGTCCTTCGCCTTCTTGTCCTTCTCGAACTTGTACTTGCCGTAATTGACGATACGGCAGACAGGCGGGTGGGCTTGAGGGGAGACACAGAGCAGATCCAACTGCAGATCCATCGACTTCTGCAAGGCGACTCTGATCGGAACAATGCCGATGTTCTCGCCTTCCGGTCCGACTAACTGGACTTCTTTGAAATGGATGCGTTCATTGACTAAATCACGGTCCATATTCTTTCTGTTTCGGAACTGACCCTGATTCTGATCCTGATTACCTGTAAATATAAGACTAATCCTCCTGTGAACTTTGCAAAAAAAACGGGTTTCCGGAAGAGGAAACCCGTCAATTTACATGATCAGCGCATCAAAATGAAACTTGAGTCGATGCAGATCAGGCATTTGGCCTACCGGAACAGAATCCAGTCAGGCGAGAACGGGTGTTCTCTTTCCTATCAGTTTTTTCGCACTCATAATTATAAGCAATAGGTTAAGCAGAGTCAACGTTTATTTGATGGTTCCGAAGATTCGGTCACCGGCATCGCCTAAGCCGGGACAGATATAGGCGTTCTTGTTGAGCTCTCTGTCCAAATGGCCAATGGTGAGAGGGACGTTCGGATATTCTTTTTCAAAGGCGGCGACACCTTCCGGAGCGGCGATGATGCAGATGAAGTGGATGTTGTCGCTTTTGACGCCGTGCTTCTCTAACAGCTTGATCGCGCCGACTGCCGATCCGCCGGTAGCGAACATCGGATCGACGATATAGATCTGACGATCGGTGATGTCATAAGGCATCTTATAGTAGTATTCGTGCGGTTCGTGAGTCTCCTCATCGCGGTAGAGACCGATGTGTCCGACCTTGGCGGAAGGCACGAGCTCCAACAGACCATCTACCATGCCAAGTCCCGCTCTCAGGATGGGAACGAAGCAGAGCTTCTTTCCGCTGACGACAGGACACATAGCTTTTTCAATCGGCGTCTGCACCTCGACAAGCTCTGTCGGAAGATGGCGCAAGGCTTCATAGCCTTCCATGATGGCGATCTCTTTGACAAGGCTTCTGAACTCATTGGTGCCGGTGTTGACATCTCTGAGCAGGGTGATCTTATGCTGAAGCAAAGGGTGATCTAAGACAGTGACATTCGGATAATTCTTGATATCGAATCCTTCCATGGTGTTTCCTCACTTTCCTAGAAATCCATTGTAAGACACGAATATGCAAAATGCAAAGAATAATCAAAAAAAACTATTTTTTTCGAAAAAACAGGAAAATTTAATCGAAAGTTAAGAAATAAAAACAAGACTTTCCTCAAGCCAAGTCATTATAGCACAGATCAGAAAAAGATTGAAGTTCACTAGGAATACTTTTCTAACTTCGCTATAATAAATGACCTATGAAACAGAAAAGATCGTTTGATGTTGTCTATGAAGATAAGGATATCCTTGTCGTCAATAAGCCTAGCGGGCTTCTGATGATCGCTACCGAGCGGGATGGCCGGCACAACCTTTATCATTATGTCCGGGAATACCTCAATCAGAAGAGGCAAAGAGTTTTCATTGTCCACCGCTTAGACCGGGATACTTCCGGGCTTGTCATCTTCGCCAAGAGCTTCAATGTCAAAGAGGAACTCCAGCAGTGCTTCTTTGACGAGAGCGTCACGCGCCGCTATGAAGCGATTGTCACCGAGCCGATCCCTTTAGGAAAGACTTTCCATGTCTCTCAGTACCTTTACTATGATGAAAGAAGCGGTCTCGTCTTTGTGACGTCGGATCGGAAGAAAGGCAAGCTTGCGATCACGGACATTAAAGCGGCCGGTCACACCAAAGCCGGAACGATCTTAGATATCGATATCAAGACTGGAAGGCAGAATCAGATCAGAATCGCCCTGAAGACATTAGGTTGCACGCTGATCGGCGATAAGAAATATGCAAATTCCTCCTATGCGAGGATGCTGTTAAACGCTTATGAGCTGGATTTCCCAGAGGATATCCGTTTACGGGAGCATCACTTCTCTATGAAGCCGCTCTGGCTATCCTGAAAACAATTCAATGGGACAACAATTGAATTGAAGGTGTTTCATTTCTTATACTTCAGCTGTTGTATCAGAGGTTTTTATCATGGTTATTACGATAGTGATTGATATGTTCGGCGATCCCAATAACGGCACGACAGTGACGGGCATGCGGACAGCCAAGAAGCTCAGAGAGCTTGGCAATGAGGTCAGAATCATCGCCTTCATCTCTCCGAAGACGGATCCGAAGGATCTGGAAGGCTTCAAGGTTCTTTCCTGTCGCCCTCTCTGGCTGAATAAGATTCCTGTCGTCGCTGCTAACGGATTCTCATTCGGTTCAGCAGATGACAAAGAGATTGCAGACTTTATCCGCGGCAGCGATGTCGTCCATCTGATGTTCCCCTTCTGGCTCGAGAACAGGACCAGATTGATCGCCAAAGCGATGGGTACTCCGGTGACTTCCGCCTATCATCTTCAGCCGGATAACGTCTCCTTCAACCTTCACCTTGGACATTGTAAGTTTGTGAACAATCTGATCTATCATCTCTTCTCTCAGTGGCTCTACTGCTATACCAGGACAGTTCATACCCCATCGGAAACGATGAAGGATCTGATGCTCTCTCATCATTACCGCAACGATATCCACGCCATCTCCAACGGTGTCGTTTCTCGTTTCGTGGCAATGAAATCTGAAAAACCAGAAGCTTTGAAGGACAAGTACATCATCCTTATGGTGGGAAGACTCTCCGGGGAGAAACGTCAGGACCTGATCATCAAGGCGGTCGGACATTCAAAGTACAACGCGAAGATTCAAGTCATCCTCTGTGGTCAGGGACCGCGGCGGAAATACTACGAAAAACTATCCAGAAAATATCTGAAAAATCAGGTCATCTTTAAATTTGTCAATCAAGATGACTTACTGAAGATTGTCAATTATACTGACCTCTATATCCATGCATCAGATGCCGAGAGTGAAGCGATCGCTGCTATTGAGGCCTTCTCCTGCGGCATCGTTCCGGTCATCTCTGATTCCAAAGCCAGCGCCACCAATCATTTTGCTCTGGATCAACGCTGCCTCTTCAGAGCCGGAGATTATCATTCTCTCAGCGAGCGGATCGAATATTTCTACGATCATCCGGAAGTCATCCGGGAGCTCTCCCCGAAATATCGGGAATACGGAAAGACTTTCGCTATCGATGGGAAGGTCAAAGCGCTTCAGAATATGATGAAGCTTGAGATCGAGCGGGATCAGGAAGATAAAAGGCTGGGTAGGACATACTTCTCCTCGATGAAGGAGAGACGCCGCCTGAGAGCTGTCGCTAAGAAGATCGGATTAGAACATCCGTTCATCTTCAAGAAGGACGTCTATCATTCTAAGTAAGTCTTCTTTGCTTCGTCAGATTTATCTGCTGTTATAAAAACTTCCGGACGTGGTGCCCGGAAGTCTTTTAGTTCTCGCAGGAATAATGAAGGGGGATGTGGTAGAAGGATGCGTAGATCTCTTTCCACTGCCTGTAGTTTTCGTCAGCCATATAGGCTTTGTTTTCGCTGATGGACTCTTTGAGGTTCGGATAGATTGCCTTTCCGACAAAAATGGTGTAGGCCTGTATCGGGAAGCCGTCATCCTCGACATGGTCCGTGTCCTCCATGCAGATGAAGATCGGAACGACAGGGACACGAGCGCTGGCAGCGATCGTGAAGGCACCAGACTTCAGCGGTTTGGGCTTCCGATAGTTCCACCACATCGACTGTTCAGGATAGATCAGCACATAGTGCCCTTGGTGAAGCTGGTATTGGGCACCTTTGAGGAACTCCTTCATCGTCTGCGGATTGGCGGAGAGAGGCAGGGTGTTGCAGTTTCTCATGAGTTTTCCGTAAAAGCCTGGGAAATTGGTGTAGTTGCCTTCACGGATGACGCGGAATAGCTTTCTCTTCTTATGCTGGAAGGATTTTTCATAAACGATCTGTGTCAGGAATGAATCGAAGGCCGAGAAGTGATTGCAGGTCAGGACAGCACCGGAATTCACTTCGTTGAGATGCTCGATACCGATCACATCCTTGACGATGATCTGACCATTGCGGATGGCTTTGTTCAGAAACTTCCTCGCCAGATGGAACGTGTATCTGGATTTGATCCTGGTGCTAAGTTTTTTCTGACAGTAATCGACGGTTCCCGGCTGAATCGGAATGGTCGGGGGATCTTCTTCGACGTCTTTGTCGAAGATACCCTGTTTCTCTAACTCGTCTATCTTCTTGAGCACTTCGATGCGAGAAGGATCTTTTTCAGTCATGGCTGACTCCTTTCCAGCGGTGATACTCTTCGTAGATATCATCGAATTGATCGTAATGGAATTTCTCATGGACCTGATCGATCATATATTGCTTGATGTTTTCAGTGTGAGGATAAGGCAGATAGAACAGGCGTTTGGAAAAGTGTCTGACGACCGTATGCTTATGAAGGAATTTCTGGTCGTTGAATCTCTGGGGCAGGAGCTTTTTCTTGGTGGTGGAGCGGATAATGGCGGATTGATCGGCGAACATCAGCTTCTTTTTCTGAATCCATTCACGGGCTTTACCAAAGAGGTTGGTTTGTCGGCATTTGTCCATATTGAAATAAAGAACACCGGCATTGATGTAGTGCGGATGGATCAGATATTTGCCATAATGATCGGGAGCTGCCGCATACTCGACCTGAGAGATGTCCTGGTTGTAGAGAAGATGAATATCGCGGTTGAACATGATATCGGTATCAAGATAGAGAAGTCTATCCGGCATATCCTTGACTTGGTCAGCAAAAAGGCGGATCAGGGTGTAAGGAGAACAGTAAGCTCCTTCGTTAGGGCAGCCTTTGAACTGGCTCTCATAAAGAGAGGTGACATCGTGGACGATGACTTTGTTCTCGGGACTGTAAGATTGAAGCATCTGTTTCAGGCGCTCGATGGAAACAGGGGAGATGGCGGTATAATTCGGTTTGATCCGTGTCAGAGTCATGGTGAAGATATGGACGTGATACGTGTCCGGAGTGGAGCGCTTGAGAATGGAGAGCAGACAGGTCATGACACCATCGAAGACTCCGTCATTTCCACAGAATAATAAGTTAATCATGCTGTTCCTTTTCGTAATAATGTATCATCTCTTTGTCTGACTTCAAAGCCCGTTCCTGCATTTTGCTGAGAACCTCATCGCGCAGCTTCGCTTTGGCCTCTTTTTCATCGAGATTAAGATCCGGATAGAACGGCCCATCGATGTAGGTCACGATTCTTACTTTTTTTGGGTTCTTACGTTTCTGATATGTGTTCGTGAAGCAGAAGACAGGCGCGTTGTATTTATAAGGATAACGGAACGAGGTGTCTTTGAACGGCCTGATCTTCGTATAGTAAGGCCACAAGTGAGCTTCCGGATAGATGAAAACCGGACGCTTTCTTTCTACCAAGGTGTCGATGGCTTTGATGAAATTGCGGGTCGCTTTCATATCGCTGGGAAGCGGAAGACCGCCGAGATACGGGATGAAATGCCCGAGGAACGGAATCTTGGTGTTGTTGGGATGAACGATGACGTGAATGTTGTTCGGACGGAGGATGAAGGCAGGAATCAAGGCATCGGCGATGATCTGAGTATGATTGCCGTAGATGAAGCAGGCGCTTCTTCGGAATGTTTTGATCTTTTCCCGTCCGACGATCTTGTGCCTGAATTTAAGTTTCAGATAAAAGAAAGCCAGCGGTTTAGCGACCACATGAAAAGATAAGAACGTCATGAATTTTCCCCAGAGATTATCGCGGAGATAGTGGTAATCCCCAGAGATTGTCGGCGTCTGGATCTCCATCGTCGAAAATTCATCATTGAGTTCGTCGGTGTACTCGATTTCAGACGGAAGCTTTGACATAAGTTAGGCGAGAGCAGGTTGCAGAGCGACTTTGTTCTCCTGAGAGAGCGATCTGCATCGCTTCAGATAGTTGTCAGGTCTGCTGATCTCCTTTTCACATCCAATGATGACATTGGCAACGACGGCTCTGTCTCTCTCTAAGTCAGCATCGGTGGTCTTGGCAAAGACCTGTTTGACATCGGCATAGAAAGGAGACTTGGGAGCAATCCGCCAAAACGCTTCTGCGAAGGGACAGGTGATATCGTTCCAAGGCTTGGAGACAAAGGCGTAGTGCATGATGGAAATCTTCTTGAGACCGCCTTTCCAAGGTGTGATGGCTTCCATGTTCCAACGCTTAGGCAGACGTCTGACTCTGTCTTTGCAGATGACGTTGAGATAATCCTGGTCCTGAGCGATGGTGAAGTCATAGAAATGAACGAGATTGACAAACTGGTCTAAGACGTTTTCCTCCCGCCAGAGACGGCAGTTGATCACGAGCATACCGGCATTGAAATATTTCATCCGATTGATGCCTAGGACTTCTTCCGCATAACGTCCACAGGCATCTAATTGAGCCATGACGGATTCATTGGTGGCGGCGACGAGATTCCTGTCGAGATGCAGATCGAAGAGGTGTGCGACATCATCGCGGACGATGGTATCGGAATCGATATAAACAGCCTTGTTGTACTTTGGGAATTTCTTAGCGATGACGAGGCGAAAATAGGTGGAATAAGAGTAGTAATCCCGGATCGGAAGTTCAGAGATGATGCTATCGATGTCGCTGGTGACATCATCGAATTCAATGGTGCAGTTCTTGGTTGACAAGGACTGGATCTTTCTCATCGTTTCTTTGGTTAAATCCGTGTGAAGGACATGGAAAATATAACAGCGATTCGGATTCGTGTTCTGGATGGCGGAAAGGATAGAGACGGAAGCGAATTTAGCAAAGCGCTCATCAAAGCCGAAGAAGACAGGAACGATTGAAAAATTTTGTTTAGACATAACGAAAACCTCCTTTTTAAAGAGTCGGAAACATTATATCTAAATCTGTCTATGACAGACTCTACACTTTCGGAACCATTTGGAGAGCGCTCTCCAAAACGGAGACCGGTGTTTTTTACCACTCTCTAATTCGGAGAATTTACTTTGACTTGGACAGTTTTTACGATAAAATATAGACAAACAATGACATATGGATAACAATTTATCTTTAAAGAAGATTGTTGCTGACAATCTGACTGAGTTACGAAAATCTAAGTCTTTGACACAAAGTCAGCTTGGTGAGATGCTGGGATACACGGATAAAGCTGTGTCAAAATGGGAACATGGAGATACAACTCCGGATATTGAGACGTTGAAAAAGCTGGCGGAGTTTTATGGTGTCACAATCGATTATCTCACCAAGGTGCCGAACCAGAAGGAGAAGAAGGATGCCTTGCTGGATATCAAGAAACGCGATAACAACAGACTCGTCGTCGCTCTTCTTGCCGATATGGCAGCTCCTGCGATCTTCATTCTTCTCTACATCATTCTTCTGGCGACAAAGAACATCAACTATTGGTTGGCTTTCCTCTGGTGGATTCCTATCGATGCTCTGATTCTCTTCATCTTCGCCTGGGTGTGGCACAATCGTGTTGCCAGACAATGGACAGCTATCGCCTTCACTTGGTCAAGCATCGCCTGTGTCTATCTTCAGCTTGTGGTTTCCTTAGAGTATGGTTATCGCTTCTGGGCTCTCTTCTTCTTCGGAATCCCTGCGACGATCGGAGCTATTCTCTGGAAACTTTTCAAACGACATAAAGTCAGCGCCGATCAGGATCAGACTCCGGATTCTTCTACTGCTAACTGATCAGAACTGAACCTATCTGCATTCAAAAAGGGTGCCCGGGCTAATCCAAGGCACCCTTTCTTTCGATTTAGAGGATGTTAAGCTTAATCTTCATATCGCTGAGAGGATAGGTGGAACAGGCGTGGATGTAATCGTAGGTTTTATCGGCAGCTCTTCTGCCATCGCCGACGGAAGGAACAAAGAACTTTCCTTCGAGGACTTTGCAGCGGCAGAAGCCGCAGGCTCCGCTTCGGCAGCGGGTGTCAGAAGGAATCCCGCTTCTTTCCAAGGCAACAGCGATCGGTTCGGAAGCGTTGGCTTCGATGACGGTCTCGTCGATGCCGCGGACGACGGTGAGACGGAAGGTGTTCTTTTCCATGCCGACAGGATAATTCTCAGCCTTCGAAATATCTCTCGGAGCGCCGAAGACTTCCATGCGGATTCTCCGCTTCGGAACAGTCAGTGCAGCTAACTCTTTCATGTCGAACTCATACATCGGAAGCGGTCCGCAGACGAAGTAGGAGGTCTTTCCGTTCGACGGATCCTGATCGACGGAGTACTTTTTGATGATGTCGCGGTTGATGAAGCCTTTTTCATCGCCGGGAAGAAGCTCTGCGCTCTCTCCGGAGATGACGTTGACAAATTTGACTTTCGGACAGCTCTCCGCCACAGCCTTGAGCTGTTTTTCCAAGATGATATCGCTGTGGGAGACGGAACCATAAAGGATGGTGAGATTCACATCCAAGCGGCCGTGAGCGATCTCCTGAGCCATAGCAAAGAATGGTGTGATGCCAGATCCGCCGGCTAAAGCGACGATGTCCTTGGAATCACGAAGCGGTTCGACATAGAACTGACCGAAGGGAAGATGGACGGTGAATTTGTCACCGACCTTGGTATTGGCATAGAGGAAGGAAGAGACGAAGCCCTGTCCAGGACGGCCGTTGCGGACGGTGATGGCAAAGAAGGGATTCTCACCTTCTCTGGCCTGATAAGGAGCGGAGCAGATGGAGTAAGGACGGTTCGTATGTGTAGCATCGATCTGAACTTCGATGGACACGTACATACCAGCTTCAAAGGGCGGTAGCTTCTCGCCGTTTTCCGCTTCGAAGGTGATCATCTTGGCAGTCGGAGAGACATCTTCGACCTTGGTGACTTTGACGTGAGTGATATTGGGATGAAGCTCGTTTGACAGAGCACGTATTGGATCGAAATAGAGGTTCTTATCGGAGGCGGCCTTGATGAGTTTGTTCCTGCGTTTGGCGACTCTCATCGAGCCGGTGACATCGGTCAGGAAATTCTTGATCTTGATCTTCATTTACTTTCCCTCCTTCTCCCAGGTTTCGACAACCTGAGCGGCGATACGTCCGTTGTTGATGTTGACCGCCATGCCATCGCCGGCGAGAGTGGCAGAGCTTGCCCAGGTGAGATTCTGGATGTAATGCTCTTTCCCGTAGCTGTCGAGCCTGGCGACGACAGAGTCGTCCATGCAGTGCTGATAACCGTAAATACCACCTCGATACTGACCGGAGTAATGGGCGATCGTCACCGGAGTCTCGGTCTCGATCTCCACGACATGATTGAGGAGGTTGACGCCGAGATAATGGGAGACATGATCGATGAGCTCTTTCGAATACTTTCTCTTGACTTCGAAATAGTCATCGGCTTTGACATCGAAGAAGCACTCCGGAAGCGGAAGCTCGGTGATGGAGAGAGAGGTCATGCCTTCCGGAACCGCGGTGGGATTAGCGTAATTGAGGCAGATGGTGGTGAGATAATGCCAGCCACCCAACTTCTTTCCTTCCTTCCAGAAGGCATCGGTGTCGAAGTGGGTGTCGCTGTCGAAGACGGAGTAATCGTGAATGTTGAGCTCCTCGGGCCTCTTATCAAGAAGCAGGACGACAGAGAAGCAGGAGACAGATTCTTTTCTGGCGTTGTAGAGCTTGACGGCTTTGGCGGGAACTTCGCTCTTCGGCTCAATCATATTGCCGAAGACAGCATCCGGATAGACGCCGGAGATGATGTAATGTCCATGAATCTCCTCGCCGTGTTTGGTTCGGACACCATAGGCAGTTCCGTTCTTCACGAGGATCTTTTCGACCTCGGTGTGGAACTCCGCCTGGACGCCGAGCTTTAGACAGCGCTCTAACATGGCGACCGACATTCCGTGAGAGAAGTCTTTCGCCACGTAGGATCCGCCGGTCATATAGTCGCCCATCAGGAAGGCGTAGATGGTGAAAGGAAGCGAGGAGACAGGCTGACCGACATAGATCCAGTAAGCCGAGAGGATATCCTGAATCTTCTGCGGAAGTTTGAAGCTGTCCATGACCTCTTTGGCAGAATAGCCGGCGGTCTTAGCCAGACCTTCGTGGTTCTTCAATAATTCGAGCTTGGAAGCCGTATGATCGTTAAGGTAGTTGACGCTGTCCATAACCTCTTTACAGAGCTTGAGCAGCTTGTCGACCTGTGCCTGAAGCGGATAGTCCGGGAACTCTTTTCCATACGCCTGCTGAATCTCCTTGGCGGCTTTGTAGACGCCGTCAGAATCTGTGCCGGCGTGAAGCACGATATCGAGCTGATCGGTGGGAACCAAAAGCCGATAGGCTTCCGGAACTCTCAGCCAGTCGATCGCCACTTTCATATCGTCCAGATACTTCCCGATCGGAAGCCGATTCTCCTTCGGGCCGATGGACATCATCTCGTGGAGGGTAGCCTCCATCTCGATGCCACCGCGGACGAAGGAAGTCGCAAGGCCTCCGGGAAGATTGTGTCTCTCGAGAATGAGGACGGATTTGCCTTCGCTGGCAAGCTTGAGCGCAGCCGACATGCCAGCTAAGGAGGAACCGATGATGATGACATCGTAATGGTCTTTGTAGAATTTCTTTTCTTCAGCCATTTTCATTACCTTTCTTTGAAAACAAAAGGATAGCATTCGCTATCCTTTTGTTGAATCAAATTGATTTTGCTGGGATCAGTCAGCGAAGAATCTCTCGATCAGATCGTGAGAATATTCGACGGTTTCGTCCATATCGCCGAAGGACATGACTTCACCGGCATAGAAGGTGTTGTTCTTGCCCTGCATAGCTTCGACTTTGTCGTACCAGCCAGCGGCATAATCCTCAGAATAGACGTGCGGGCAATAGTAGGTCTGGAACTCATAGACGACATCATCCTTGTCGTTCTTCTGAATCGGAGTAGCACCGACTCTGTGCATATCGGCGAGGACCGTCTTCTTGGTTTCTTCATAGCCGAGCTCTTTGCCTCCATTGGCAGTTCTGTGATGACGTAAGGCATAGGTGACGATCGGCTGATCCGTCTCGCCTTCCCAACGTCTGTAGTAGACCATCAGATGACCTAATCTCTCCGGAACCATGTTGTCGACGAGGTAGTAGGAGACATCCGGATATTTGTCCTTCTGGACCATGACAGCGAGGGTGTCATATCTCTCATAGTCGATCTTGGAGAAGAGAGCTCTCTCCTCTTCGGTGACATCCAACCAGGTATCGAGGCTCTTGGCGACAGGGTTGTCAAGCGGATTCTTCTCCGTGGCGACCTGAAGCGGAGCGGTGATGATGATCTTATCGAAGACTTCCTCTTTGCCGTTGACCGTGATGACAACCTTGTCACCGCGGACGACCTTCTCAATGTTGGAGTTGAGAAGAGCAGGATGCTTGATCTTGTTGTTGAGGGCCTCATAGATGGACTGCGTACCATCCTTCCAAGTCCAGAGGTTGACAGCGACGAAGTTCATCATGGTCTGGAAGTCGAGATACTTCAGAACATAGGCGGCAGGGATCTCATCGAAGAAGCCGTAGCCGAAGGAAGTGAAGGGTTGGACCCAGACTTCCTGGACGAGCGGGCAGCCGTTCATCTCGCAGAACTTATCGAACGGCATCGCGAGATCTTTCAGGTTCGGGTTGACGCCGGAGACCGGTTCTCTGCCTTCGGTGACAGCGAAGCCTTCATAACGGCCTTCTGCGACACCTCTGTGACCAGTGACATCATATCCCTTATATTTGGTTTCGAGAATCTCACCGAATCTCTTGATCTGCTTCTCTAACTTCTTCAGATGAAGAGCAGACTTAGGATGCTTCAGGAAGAACTTCAGCGGGTTCTTCATCGCTTCAGCGGTATCCCAGCGATAGTCAGGACGGCCATCGGGATACTTGTAGTTGCGGTTGAGTTTCGGACCATCGTGCGTGACTCCGGCAAACTTCTCGATATCGTGAACAGCATAGTAACAAGGGGCGCCCATGATGGCACCCATCTCATAACGTCTGCCGTTGCACTTCGGAGAGTGGCACTTACCGCCGACGTGATCCGTCTTCTCATAGATGACGTAGTTCTCGTATCCCTTCAGTTCGAGATACATGGCTGCAGACAAGCCAGCCGGACCACCGCCGATGATAGCGATTCTCGTGTTCTTTTCCATGAATTAGATCTCCTTTCAAAAACTCTTTGTGAATCTTAATCTGGATTGCGACGTTTATATTATAAGAAAAATTCGTATCTAAGGCGAACAAATGTTAGAATTGAGTGAAAAAACAGGTTAGGAGGCGAACAAAATGTTCAGTTTAAAACGCTTACATTCACTTTATGGTACACTTTATGCGCAAAAGCCCAACAATCTGGCGGTCCTCTATGAGGAGGGCGACAGGGTGGTGAAACTCACCTATGGGGAGCTGATCCGAAAGGTTGATGAGTTTCCGGTTTTTCCCAGCGGATGCATCGGAATTTTCTGCGATGGAAGCTTCGATTCCCTGCTCGCTATCTTTGCCTATACAAAGGCAAACACGAAGATTGCGCTCCTCAATCCGATGGAGGATTCTTCCGTCTTGAGGAAACAGATCAAATCGGTCAGAGTTTCCAAGCTGATCGGACCGGAATCTTTGGTCTCGGCCTACGCGGATTGCCTAACCGACAGCGATGAAAAAAATGCGCACTTTATGCTCTTTTTCACTTCCGGCACCACTTCTGCGAGCAAAGCCGTCGTCTTGACAGAAGAGTCGATTTGTTCAGCGGCGTTTAATGGTTCTAGCCTGCAACCATTGAAAGAAGAAGATGTTCTGCTCTCTCTTCTGCCTTATTCCCACGTCTTCGGATTCGTCTGTTCCATGCTCTGGCCCTTCTACTGCGGGGCTGCGATTGCTCTCGGCAGAGGACCGAGACATTTCTTTGATGACTTTTCCTTCTATCGTCCGACAGCAGTTTCCCTTGTTCCTCAGATGGCGGGATTCTTCGCCCTCCATCAGCTGTTCAATCCGGAGCTGAAACTCATCCTGATCGGAGCCGGAGTTTTAGCGGATTCCATCATCGCTGCCATCCGTCAGATGGGCATCCGCCTCAGCTATGGCTATGGCCTGACCGAAACTTCTTCTGGTATCGCCCTCTCTTTAGAGGACGATCCTCGGGCGATGACGATCTGTCCTGACTACGATGTCAAGATCGCCTCGGATGGTGAAATTCTGGTGAAATCTTCAACCACGATGATGCAAGGATATTTTGAAGATGAAGAGAAAACAAAATCTTCCTTTACCGAGGACGGTTATCTGAAGACCGGCGATCTAGGAAAGCTGGATGACCAAAACAGGCTTCACATCGTCGGAAGAAAGAAGGAAATCCTCGTTCTTCCTAGCGGAAACAAGATTTTCTTGCCGGAGTATGAAGGCGAGCTTGCCATGATGCTGAAAGTCAAAGATGACCTGGCGGTTGTTCTCAGTGAGAAGGAACAGCTTGTTTTAGCCATTCATACCGGGCTTTCTCCTCAGGATATCGAATCCGGTGTCAAGACCTTCAACAAGCATCATGGTAGAGGTGAGCAGATCAATCGGATACAATATTTCAGTCAGCCTCTGCCGAAGACGCAGACAGGCAAGATCAAACGATACGAAATCAAAGTGAATTAAAGAAAGGATACACACCCATGAAAAACACGATGACGAGAGAGGAAGTCTCTGACAAACTGATTCAGATCATCCATGCGAACCTAGTCGGATTCGAAGACAAGGAAATTAAGGATGAGGCTATCATCAATACGGAAGCTGCACTTGACTCTATGACGTTCACCTATGTCATGTGCAAGATCGAAGCGCAGTTCGACATCAAGATTCCGACCAAGAAGTGGGCGAAGCTCCAGACGTTTGGCGATCTGGTCGATGCTGTGACGAAAGCGTTGAAGTGATCATGGAAGACTACACCCGTTCTCTTAAGCTTTTGGCAGAGCATGTCGACTGCCGGCGTGAGCTCAAGCTCTCCACCCTTCTTCATTTTTCCCAGGAGATGGCGATCGCTCACACCGAGGCTTTGGGTATGGGGCGGAAGATGACGCTCGACAGAGGTTTCCTCTGGATCATCTGCAAGCAGCGATTTGTCATCTATCGCATGCCGAGATACGATGAGGAGATCACCTTGATTTCCTCTCCGGGCAAGACGCTTCACTTCTTCTTTCCGCGGCGGTTTGAGATCCGCGACCTTGAAGGAAACATCCTCATCAAGGCGATGGCGATCTGGGCGCTGATCGACCAGAAGGATCGAAGTTTCATTGATCCTCAAGAACAGGGAATTCATATCGAAGGCGAGGACAGAGCGGATGATCTTCCTCTTCTGATGTCGATAAAAAACAACGGAAATGTCCGGAACGTTTATCTGAAGGCCTCCTATTCGAGAGCGGACCTCAACGGTCACCTCAACAATGCGTCCTATGTGGACTTCGCTCAGGATCAGATTCCGACTGAGCATCTGTTAAAGCATGATATTACAGAGATTCAGCTTATTTTCCGAAAGGAGATCCGGATGAATCGGAAAGTGAAAGTTTCCGTCAGCCAAGACGGAAATGATTTTGCCTTCGTCTCTCCTTACTTCCAGCTGAAGCTGAAATACTGAGCTTTTTATGCTTCGCTGGTCATCTTCTTCACCAAGTCGATCACCTTGTTTTTCAGCTCTTCCTTGGTTCCGTCTGTCTGCAGGATGAAGTCTAACTGATGACGATGCTTGTCATAGCTGTTGAGCTGATTGAACGATTGGCGCCGGATATCCTCTCCCCGTTCAGCAAGATGCTCTTCCTGCCTGGTGGTTTCGGTTCCGACAAGGTAGGTGAAATTCTTCTCCATATGGGCATCAAAGAGCAGAGGAATCTCAAAGACTTTGTTCTTTCCGTCGTTCTCTAGGAAGAAGCGATTCATGCGAAACTTTACTTCTCTGAAGATAGCGTTCTCATATTCTTTTCGGAATTTATCGGATGTCTGAAGCCACTTTGTAATCCTGGATTTGCTGAATCGTTTTCTGAAAATACTCGGGAAACGATCTTTTAATTTCTGCTTGAATTTTTTATCGTGATAAAGCTTATGGACTTCCTCATCTGCGCTGAACCTTACAAAGCCCAACACCTCAAAATAAGAAGCGGCAAGCGATTTCCCACTGGCGATCTTTCCGGTGATCGCCACCGAGATTCCGGTGTGCTGACAGTGTGGACAGAAATAGGTGCCTCTGCCGGAGAGCTCTCTTCTCTCTATCTTGAAACGATGACATTTCGGACAGACATGACCGTCTTTTCCATAGACCTGAATCAGGTTCTGAAACGATCCTGACGTGTCCTGTGTTGCATGATAGGTGCGGATCGTTGAGCCGTGATAATCTATGGCGAGAGAGAGGATGCGTATCGATTCCTGCAGAATCTGTTTGGTCTGCTCTAACGTGATGTTTTCTGAGTTCATGAAAGGAGAGAGAGAACAGGCGAAGCAGACTTCGTTGGCATAGATGTTCCCTAATCCTGACATGATGGTCTGATCCATCAGAAGATCCTTGATCGGTTTTCTTTTTCTGCGGTAGGCGGTCCAAAGCTTCTGGACATCTTTGATCTCCATCGGCTCGGGTCCGACCTCTTGAAGCGGCCCCATTTCCTTCTCATCCAGATAATAGGTGACGCCGAACTTGCGGACATCGTAGAAAGCAAGCCCGTTTTCATCGTCATCAAAGGGGAAGAAAAGAGAGAGATGATGAAGGTCGTGATGCTCTTTGCTGACAAGATAGAGCTTTCCTTCCATCCGGAGGTGGAAGAGAAGCTTCTTCTGATTGGAAAGATGAAGGATCAGGAACTTTCCCTGCCTGGTCACATCGATGACATTCAGATGGTCGATGTTACGGTATTCATCGACATCAGTCTGGATCATCTTTTCAAAATAAATCTCCGGTCTCAGCAGGACCTTGTTCACTAAAGATTTCGCTAGTTCCCGTCGGACGGTTTCTACTTCTGGCAATTCAGGCATATTTAGTGAGCGTCGTACCAATCTAAGGCCGCGGCGCCATCGGCTTTCAGCGGCACAGAGAGGTCAAGGGCATGTTCCATAGTCTCTTTCAGCAAAGGAAGAACAGTCTCTAGCTCGTCTTTGGGAACTTTGAAAAGAAGCTCATCGTGAATCTGAAGGACAATTTTGGTCTTGTATTTTTCTAAGAGCTTATCCGCTTTGACCATAGCGACTTTGATCAAGTCTGCAGCGGTTCCCTGGATGACGGTGTTGACGGCGGCTCTCTCGTTGAACGATCTCAGCGCCCGATTCTTGGAATTGATGTCCTTGAGGTATCTCCTGCGGTTGAGCAGGGTAGAGACATAGCCTTCATTCCTGGCTTTTTCGATGCAACGATTCTGGAATGCGTCGAGTCCATCGAAGGTGTCTTTGAACTGACGGATGAGATCAGAAGCTTCGTTCAAGGGGATGTCTAACTGATTGGCAAGACCGAAAGGAGAGATGCCGTATACGATTCCGAAGTTGACGGCTTTTGCTCTTCTTCGCATCTCGGGTGTGACTTCGTCAAAGGGAACATTGAACACCCTCGAAGCGGTCGCTCTGTGGATATCCTGCCCTTCTCTGAAAATTTCCTGAAGGACCTTGATGTCACCGACCGAAGCAAGGACTCTCAATTCGACTTGGGAATAATCGAGAGAAAGAAGATAGAATTCGTGATCAGGATAGAAGAAGGCTTTGCGGATCGCTTTTCCCTCCTCGTTGCGGATGGAGATGTTCTGAAGGTTCGGTTCCGACATGCTTAGCCTTCCTGTGGAGGTCAATGCCTGGTTATAGATGGCGTGGATTTTCCCATCTTTTCCAGTGTGCTCAGGAAGAGAGGAGGTGTATCCGGATACGAGTTTTTTATAGAGACGGTACTCGATGATCCTTGGAACGATGGCGTGATCATCCTGATGCGAGAGGAGAACATCGATGCCGGTTCCTTTCTCTCCTTTGTAGCGGTGGATGCCAAGCTTTTCAAAAAGGATGGTTTCCAGCTGCTTAGGGGAGTTGATGTTGAATTCCTCTCCGGCCAACCGATAGATCGCCTTCTCAAGTTCATCTAAAATCTGATTGTATTCGCCATTGATGGTCTTCAGTGTGGGAAGATCGATCGGGAACCCTTCAATCTCCATCTTGGCTAAGACGAGGCTAAGCGGCATCTCGACATCTTGGAAGAGCTCCATCTCGCCGTTTTTTTTCAGATCCTCTGAGATCTGATTCTTGAGGTCGAGCGTATAGGAAGCGGTCTGCACCGCCTGGTTCTTCGTCATATCGAGGTCGACACCATAGGCTAAGAAGATGTTGGCTTTCTTCTGTCCGGAATCCGGATTGATGAGGTAGGTGGCAAGGAGCAGATCAAAGTCAACGCCGGCAATCTGTGGATAACCGAACCGGGAAAGAAGGACGGATAGGCCTTTGAGATCATAGCAGGAGAGCTGGTGAGAGGCATCGCAGAGGAAAGAAGCAAAGTCCTTGTCCTTTGAAGCATCTTCGTGATAAATATAGTAAACGTTTTTATCGGATGCCAGTGCAAAACCAAGAAGAACCGATAGATTTTCGTTTTCGTTATCGGCATCGTAGGCGATGACTTTGATCGGTTCTATGATCTCGTTAAACTCTTTGACTTTGATGAGAGGCCGTTCAATGAAGGAAGAGTTCTTCGCTTCCTCCATCTGAACGTTGTCACCTCCATCAAAGAGGGACATTTGATGGCTTTCGCTGTCGTTAAGGATGCCTTCCATTCGATCGATCTTGTTGAGGAACTGCTGCATCTGATACTTGAGGTAGAAAGGAGCAAGAAGCGATTTCTGGTAATGTTGATAGAGGGATTTCTGGTAATTCTCATTCATATCCATCTCGGTGTCGATGGTCGCGAGCTTCTTGAAGAAGAGTGCATCTTCTTCGCCCTCGATGAATTTCTGGTTGGTCTTTGAGGCGTTGTTCTCCTTGCAGTACTGCAGAATATCCTCTAAGTGTCCGTGCTCATTGAGGAGTTTCATCGCCGTCTTCTCACCGATGCCTTTGATGCCCTTGTAGTTGTCGCTAGGGTCCCCGGCGATTCCTTTGAAATCCGCGATCTGATCCGGATTGAGCCCGAAGAGCTCATGAAGGTTATTTTTAGTGTAATCGACAGTCTCGCTTAACCCCTTCTTCAGGAAGCAGACATGGACATTCTCGCTGAGATCCAGAAGCTGAAGGAAATCCTTATCCGAGGTGAAAAGCGTGACATTGTCGCCATACGAGACAGCGACCTTCGCCATCGAACCAGCAAGATCATCGCCTTCATACCCTTCCTGTTCATCCCAGTGGATATTCATCGCCGTGAGCATCTCTCTGGCGATTGGCATCTGCGCGATAAGCTCTTGAGGAACCGGAGCTCTCTGCGCTTTATAGTCCTCAAACTCTTTTTTTCGGAGCGTTGGTTTTTCGGTGTCGAAAGAGACGAAAAGATGATCTCCGTCCGTCAGGTTCGCTTTGATCTTGCGGATGAGATTGTGAAAAGCGAAGATTGCATTGACGGGAATTCCCGTGGAGGTGGTCATGATGTTGCCGGTGTAGGCGGTCGACCAATAAGAGCGGAACAGGAGCGAGTTCCCATCGACGATGTAGGTGTTAGACATGTTGGATTACCTTTCTGCCGATGACGATCACATCATCCGGCGTCAGCCAGTCTCTTCTGAAATCTCCTCTGACCAGGAGAAAACCGTATTTGATTGCATCGACTTTTCGATTCAGCCGCAGGTGGAAGATGCGGTTTTCGCTTTCGGCAACTAAGGTGTGATGGAGGTCAAGATCTGAGGTGTCTGTCACAAGAAGAGTGCGGTAGCCTTCTTTTGTCGCAATGTGAGAGAGCCTGGTGGAGAGAAGAATACCGAGTGCGCTCTTCTCATGCTGCATACGAAGACCAAGGTCTTCTTCCTCCGGTTCCAAAGATGGAATCTGGCTATCTTCAAAACCTAGTCGGGCAAATTCAAGATAGTCCTGAAGCTTTCCGTTCAGCATGGATCGGTTTTCGGAGAAGGTGTCGAAGACACCGGCATCGATCATCGATTCGATCAGTTTGAGATCGCCGCTGAGGAATGAAGTGCAGCGTTTGGCAAAGCTGTAGTAGGAGGAGAAAGGAGAGTTCTGACGTTCTTCGAGGATATGATCGACAATCTTCATATCGCAGCCTCGGATTGAGGAGAACGGAAGATAGATGTTCTTCTGATCAAAGAGCAGGTCGGTCTTTTCGGAACGGTTGATATCAGGGTTGCGGAAGCGATATCCGAGCCGTTTGAGCTCTCTCATGAGGTTCTGTGTTCCCTCGTCCGAAAGCGACTTCAGCGGGAAGGCGGCTTGATAGAATTCCTCTGGGAAATGGGTCTTTTCATAGAGGAGCGTATAGGCGATCAAGGCGTAGGAATAAGCGTGTGATTTGTTGAAGCCATAATCGGCGAACTTCTCGATGTCAGCATAGATCTTCGTTGCTTTTTCCAGCGATATTCCGTTCTTTTGACAACCTTGGAGGAACTGATGCTTATAGGCTTCCATCTTCGAAACGTCTTTCTTTGAGATGGCTCTACGGAAGAGGTCAGCATCTCCGGCACTGAAGAGAGCGAGGACTTTGACGGCTTCGATGACCTGCTCCTGATAAACCATGATGCCGTAGGTCTCTTCAAGGATGGGCTTGAGCCTATCATCCTCGTAGACGATCTTCTCTCTTCCCTCTTTTCGTCTAGCATAGCTAGGAATGTAATCCTTCGGACCTGGACGGAAGAGAGCAAGCAAGGCGGCGAGGTCGGTGAAACGATCCGGCTTGATGGTCTCAATCGTCCTCTGCATGCCGTATTTTTCCAGCTGGAAGATATCGGTGACATCCAACCGGTTGACTGTCTCAAACGTCTGTGTATCGTTTAAATCAGACTGAATATCCGGAACTTTCTTTCCGTGAGCGGCGATTCTCTCCTCGATGTTCTTCAGGAAAGTCAGATAGCTCAGCGAGAGGATATCCAGCTTCAGGAAACCCATTCTCTCCATATCCGGATACTCGTAAAGCACGGTGCCGGATTGTCCGTTTGCCATCGGGCAGGAACGGAAGATGTCATCGTTGGCGACGATGATGCCTGATGCGTGGATGGAGGTGTTGACCGGTAATCCGATAAGAGAAGAAGCCTGAACACAGATCTCGTGATAATACGGATCTTCCATCATCTCCTTCAGCCTCTCTCCTAGGTGCTGATTTTTGCAGGCGAGAGCTTCGTCAAAAGTCGAGGCGGAGCTGTCGATGACTTTGGTCAGTTTCTTCAGCCTGGCGGGATTGAAATCCAGAGCAGGTCCGATAAGGTTGAGAGCACTCCTTGGTTTCAAGGTGGAATAGGTGACGATGTCTGCTGTCCTTGAAGGTCCATACCTTCGCTTGAGATAATCGATGACTTCATTGCGCCGGTCATCTTCAAAATCGATGTCGATATCCGGCATGTTCTTTCGTTTCCGGTTTAGGAAACGTTCAAAGGAGAGACCATAGCGGATGGGATCGATGGAGGTGATGTTGAGCGCATACGAGACAAGGGAACCGCCGGCAGAACCTCTTCCTGGGCCGACGCGGATGGAGGCGTTTCTAGCGAAGGTCACATAATCGAGAACGATGAGGAAATAGGAGGAGAAATGCATCTCACGGATAGTTCTCAGCTCATCGGTAAGGCGGAGCAGATATTCCTGCGGGACAGGATTCATCTTGGCATTGAGGCCTTTCAATGCGAGCCTCTCAAGCTTTCCATCGGCATCCTCCTCTTCGATCAGCCCACCCCGTTTGCTGAAGAAAGTAAAGTTGATTTTGTCCGTCAGCCGATCGCTTCCTTGAATTTCTTTTTCTCGATATACGGACATCAGCGCCCGGAGAGAGAGCAGGAAAAACGGACCCGATTCCGGGATAGATTCCGCTTTTTCTTTGGCGATCGACTTTTCTAGGAGGTATGTTTTTCCGGCATCCGATTTGCGGATGTAGAGCGCCTTTGGATACGCCAAGCTCTGATACTGGCAGCGGTCGATGAATTCATAAAGGACATGAGACTGTTCCCGGTCTAATTCGCTGTAGAGGGAGACGCCGAGATAAAAGTCATCCTCAAACACTTTACGGTAGGCGAAGAGGTCGGGAGCGATCGCATCGAGAAAGGTCTTATCGAAGAAATTGTCTCCGGCACAATCGACGACGAGAGATAGACCTGAATGATATTTTTCCAGAATGTTCGTGCCTAGGATTTCCTGCTTTTCTGAAATCAGGAGGCAGAGATTGAGGTAGCCGGTCTCGTTTAAGATATAGAGGGAGGCGTCAAGAGGAAGCGCCTTCCCGCTGGAGATCCGGATGTGATAGCCAAACACAGGTTTCAATCCCTCTTTCTGAGCAGCATCAGCAAGGCGAGGGAAAGCGTAGCAGCTGCTGTCGTTGAAAGCGATGGCGCTGTAGCCTAACTCTCGTGCCCGGCTGGCGTATTCTTCGGCGAGAATCGTCGAGTGTCCGAACGTGTATGCGCTGGTGGTGTTCAGCTGGCTGTAAGACATACATTGATTATATCAGTGTTCGACAGGTCTTTTCTCGGTCTGGGTGAAAAAAGCCACTGATGGCTCACGGAATTTATCTTTCCTGACAGAAAGGAAGAAAAAGTATCTCACCTTCTGTATAATAAATGAAAGCAGGTGTTTGTATCGCTTTCCTGCTTCTGAAAATCGGAAATCGTTGAAAAAGTATCCGATTTTCTCTCAGCGATTGCGAGACGGACAAGAAAGGCATATATTGCATATACCTATCGATAGGGAGCGACTCATGGACAAGAATATCGTGTTCGGTAAGATCCCGGTCAGAAATGTTCTGACGGGAAACAGAAAGCCGATTCGTCTGTTTTTGAACGCCGCCCATCCGGACAGCGAGCTTTTGGAACTGGCTCGTCAGGCACAGGTTCCTGTGAGGCTTGTCACGATAGAGCAGCTAGATCGCATGACCGAGCATATGAATCATCAGGGAGCTGCCTGTTCTATTCCTGATTTCCAGTACACGCCCCTCGAATCGATTCTGGAGAGTGTCAAGGCCAAGAAGGACTCGACGATCATCATGCTCGATGGGCTTGAGGATCCGGTCAACTTCGGCTCCATCATCCGAACCTCAACCGCCTTTGACGTCGATGCCATCATCATCGGCAAGAACCGCCAGGTTCCCGTGACCGGGACGGTGTCGAAGATTGCTACCGGCGGCGAGGAGATCATCCCGATCGCTCAGGTGACCAATCTTTCCCAGACTTTAGAAACCTTGAAAAAAGCCGGATATTGGTGCGTCGCATCAGCGGGTGAAGGAAAAGATATCTACGATGAAATCAATTATTCCGGAAAGATCGTCCTTATCATCGGCTCTGAAGGGTTCGGCGTGTCAAGGCTTGTCCGTGAACGTTCCGATTTTGTTGCTTCTATTCCGCTCCCTGGGCAGGTCAAGGCCTTGAACGCATCCATCGCCGCCGCTGTCTTTTTGGCAGAGATCTGCTCATACCGAAGAAAACACGTAAAATAGACTGACGAAAATATGTTCTAGGAGACAAAAAGAACTCGAAAACAGATTTTTATATGGCCAAATTTTCCGTCTTTGCCATTGAATTCTATGTGCAGACTTTGGAGTACAGAAGCAAGATGAGCAATTTTCATAAGGATGTTTCCTATCGCGGACTGAGCTTAGAAGAGCTCGCTGTCTGCGCCAAAGACGATGACGGGGCGATGAACGAGCTGTTGGTCAGGGTCTCCAAAGCCATCTACAGCCTGGTTTTCGAATCGAAGGAGACACATCCTTTCCTGCAGGTCGAGGATATGGCGACCGAGCTTCGGAGGCTGGCAGTAGCTTCCGTCAGGAAGTACGACAGTGAGAAAGGCAAGTTCCTCACCTACCTTTATTCCGTGTTCCGGAGGGCGATCGATTACAACAATTACCGCACCTACAAGAAGATCCTGAATCAGAGAAGCTATCTTGGCATTCAGGTCCCTCTGCAGGAAGTCACGATGTTCAGCGATGTCACGCTTCAGGATGCCGATGAGTGGATGAGAAACAAGATTGATCTTGAAGACTTCCGCTGCAGCCTGAAAGGAACGGATATGGAGATCTTCACCCTTTATCTGGACGGCTTCACCAACCAGAAGATAGCGGAGACCCTGTTTCTGAGCGTCTCCAAGGTGAACGGAACGATCCATAGACTGAAGGAACAGGCTAGGAAGAAACTTCTTGGCACCGAGCCTGCCAAAGGGAAATAAGAAGGCATAGCGCCGTGCTATAATCTTGGCATGGTTCAGACAGCGATCAGCGTCATCATCCCCGCTTACCGCGTGGAGAACTTCATCTCAGAATGCCTCGACTCTTTGGAGCATCAGGATTTTCAGCTTCCTTTTCAGGTGATCCTCGTCGATTGTGACAGTCCGGATCGCACCGGTGAAATCTGTAAACAATATGCTCAACGGAGACCCGATCTTTTCTTCTATTATCACTATGATTTCAATCGAGGTGTCTCGGTCGGAAGGAACATCGGACTCTTCCACGCCTCTGGAAAATACATCTCGTTTCTGGATGGGGATGATTTCGTGAGCCCGGATTACCTCTCGGAACTGTATCGGCGTGCTTTGCAGACCAAAAGCCAGGTGGTGACCGGTGGTTACTACATTTATTCTGGCAAGCGGAAAAAGAGAGGCTATTCCAGGCTAAACTACCATGGGACCGGCAAAGAAGCCCTTCTGAAGCTATATCACTCTCCACAGATGAAAATCCGCACGTTTTCCTGGGGAAGGCTTTATGAAAGAAGCTTTTTGAACAACCATCAGATCCGTTTTGATGAGCGGGCAGAGCGATTCGAGGATTGGATCTTCTTCAGCCGGGTCATGCTTTATGCGGAGCGTGTTCTTTTCTTCAAGAAGCCGCTTTATTATTATCGGCAGCACGAGGCCTCATTGATGTCTTCCGCCAAGCAGACATTGCTTCCTCATCTCTTTGCCATCGAGACATCAAAAAAAGATGTTTTCAAAGAAAACGAGCAATTCTGTAGAAAGCTATTTGACAGACCTCACCTGACGATGAGGTGGCAGCTGCGCTTTGATGCTGACAAATCCTTTCGGGAGATGAACTTGACTAAACATCAAGCCAGAAAGCTGGCTAAGAAGAGGCTGAATGATATTTTCAACGGGAGGAAGAAATGATGACTCAGGCTCTGTTCAATGAGATGGAGAATGAGATTTATCTCCATCGTGATCCTCAGAAGAACAAAGCGGATTTCGGAAGAGCGCTTCTGATCGGATCCAGTCACGCTTATCCTTTGGCGGTGCTGATCGCCGAGCGGGCAGCTTCCAAAGTCGGAAACGGTTACCTTGCTCTTTCGGTACCGGATGAGGTATATCCTATCGCCGCCTCACGCTGCTCTCTCACGACGATCTTCGAACCGATTGAAAATCATCATGAATCCTTTATCCCTTCGGAAGGAATCTTTGAAAGGCTTGACCGCTACGATGCTATTCTTTTTGGAAACGGCATTGCCTCAACGAAGGAAAATTATGAATTCCTGTGCGAATTGATTCGGAACTATCGAAAGAGACTGGTTCTTGATGCGACAGCTTTATCCCTGCTGGCAGCTTTCGGTTGTGAAATCCTATTGAAAAAAGCCGAAACTTCCGAGATTCTCTTAACACCTCATCTTGGTGAAGCCAGAAGGCTTTTCAAAAGCAACGTACAGTCCCGCAATCCGAAAGAATATCTCTCACCTGCGTTGGCGTTCTGCCAGAAATATCATATCCATATGTTTCTCAAGAGCTATCAGTCCTACTATGTCGACGAAAAAGAAGCGACGTTGAGCCCAGTTTTATCCAGCCCTTCATTGGCAAAAGCAGGAAGCGGCGATGGACTTGCCGGTTATCTTGCCGGAGTCTTGGCTTTCCCTTTGAAGGAAGAACTGAAAGAAAGAGTGCTTTTTGCCGATAGGATGATTCATCTTGCCGCCAAGACTTCTGAGCAGGAAAAGACGGTCGGTGAAGCCAATATTATTTCGGCAATTGAAAAGATTCCGGTGATGGAAAAGTGACCGCCCTGTTGTCAGAGCAGTCACTTGCTGTTTAACGATCGAGCGCTTCGGGATCGAAGGTGTCAAGATAGCTGACGATCTCTTCAGCGACGTTCTTTAAGGTATCGCCATCCATCGGATTGGCGATGCTGGCGTTCTGAAGGAGGGTTCGGAACGGATACGTTCCGCCTAACTTATCAAAACGGATGTATTTATCGAGCGCTTCCTGATGGTTCTTTCTCGATTCGTTGAAGAACTCCAGGGAGACCACCTGAGCGATCGTGTAATCGAGATAGTAGAGCGGATTTTCGAAGATGTGAGACTGTCTCTCCCAGAATCCGCCGGAGGCAAGGAACTCGTTTCCTTCATACGTCCGATGCGGCAGATAGGTCTTTTCAAGCTCTCTCCAGTAGGCCTTTCTCTCATGATGCGTAAGTTCCGGATGCTCATAGGCGTAGGTCTGGAACGCATCGACGATACAGCCATAAGGGATGAAGGTGAGCGCATCGCAGAGGTGCTGATAGCAGTACTTTTCCGTGTCTTCCTTGAAGAAAAGATTCATCCAAGGATAGGTCAGATACTCCATCGACATCGAGTGCATTTCCGCACATTCCATACCCGGAGTCCGATAGGGAGGAACGTCGGTGCTCTCGGCTCCTAAGAAGCCTTGGAGAGCGTGGCCAAACTCATGGGTGAGAACATCGACATCACCGCTTGTTCCGTTGAAGTTGGCAAAGATGAAAGAGGTTTTCAGTGAAGGCAGGAAATCCATGTATCCACCACCGGCTTTCCCGGGCTTGGCAAGCAGGTTCATACAGGAGTGCGTCACCATGAAATGGAATTTTTCTGAGGCGATCGGAGACATCTCGGCATACATTCTTTCCGCTGCGTTGACCAGCTGGTCAGGCGTGCCTTTCGGAAGCGGATTTCCGCTCTTGTAGAAGATGGCGTAATCGTAGAAATGAGTGTCATCACCATAGCCTAATCTTTTCTTCTGAGCCGCGAAGATAAGATTTGAAATCGGGACGATATAGTCCAGAATTTTCTTTCGGTATTGAGCAGCATCTTCCGGTGTCCAATCCAAGCGTCCCATTCTGTCATAAGCTAACGGAAGGAAATTAGGATAGCCGAGCGTCTTGGCAATTTTTGTTCTGACTTTGACCATCCGGCCATAAATATCACCTAACTGTTCATCGTGATCCGCATAGAACCCCCACACGAGGCGGCTCGCCTTGGCTCTGGTTTCCCGGTCTGAGGAAGTGGTGTATTTTCCCATCTGGGACAGAGAGAGCTTCTCTCCGTTAAACTCGATCAGAGCGGAGGAAACAACATCGATGTATTCGGAGACGAGTTTGTTTTCTTCGACGAGATCTGGAATGATCTTTGGAGAAAACGTCCTCATCGACTGTTTGACCATATCAAAATAAAGCTGACCGAAGGCTTTGACAAGACCCTCCCGATAAGGAGAGTCAAAGAAGTGCTTGTCGAACTTGTTGCTGGCTTCGCTGATCTCTGGCCCGATCTCATCGATCAGATCAGATAGCTTCTTGTAGTACGCGTTCCTTGTATCGATGGTGTGACGGATGTTGATGAGCCCGAACGAGGTCGAGAGATCGTCAGAGAGCCGGAAATAGGCTCGGACGGCTTCGACAGCCTCTTTTCCGTTCTTGGCGTTGACAAGCTGCTCATCTAACCTCTCGATCTCGGCGATGATCTCCTTCTTGTTCGGCTCTTCGACGACAACATTGTCCAACTTCGTGAATTCGGAATGAAATTGCTGAATCATTTATGTGTGTTCCTTTCTAGCTATTCTTTTGTTTGACTCTTGACAGCCTTCTTGGCCGTGACGCCTTTAAGATGATAGAGGGCTTTGTATTTTTTGGTGAGGTACTCGATATAAGGCTGAGCCGAGAAATCCTCTCCGGTCAGCTTCTTGATCCAGGTCTTGGTATCAAGAAGAGCGGCGCTCTTGAAGGGGTTCTCGGTCATCCAGGTAAGAATATCTTTCATCTTGCCTTCCCGAAGTGTCTTCTTCAGGTGAATATCCTTGTCCATCGCTTTGACATATATGCAGCCGAGGGCATTTCCGATGGCATAAGTGGGGAAGTAACCGAACCCTGAAGTCCAGTGTACATCCTGCAGAATGCCGGTAGAATCATGGGTATTCTTCACATCGAGGATTTCCTCATACAGGCGGTTCCAGGTCTGATTGAGAGTGCGGAAGTCGCAATCGGGCTTCAGCATCTCCTTCTCCAGTCGGTAGCGGATGATGATGTGGAGGGTGTAGGTCAGCTCATCCGCTTCCGTGCGAAGCGGATTATCGAGGTCGATGTAGTTGACACCTTCATAGAGGTCGTCTTCACTGACATCGCCGAGCTCTTCTTTGAACAGCTCATGGAACTTCGGGTAGATGGCGTGGATGTACTCATGGCTTCTTCCGATGATGTTTTCATAGAAGCGGGAGACGGACTCATGCTTTCCCATGGAGAGTGCGCCTTCACCGAGGTGATAGCGGAAGACATCTTCGGGAATGTTCTGACCGAAGAGCGCATGTCCACCCTCATGGATGACGGAGTACATGTTCGAGATGAAGCTGTCTTCCAGATATTTTGTGGTGATTCGGACATCGTTTCGACTGAACTGCTCCGTGAACGGATGCTCCGTCGTTCCGACAGAGCCACGGGAGAAATCAAAGCCGTTGAAGGCAAGGAGGAACTTAGTGAACTGCTCCTGTTTGGCGACGGGGACAGACGTGTGAAGAAAATCGTGCTTTGGGACATAAGAGGAAGCGCGGACCTGCTTAAGAAGAGGAACAATTCCTTTTTCCAGCTCATCGAAGAAGGCATCGAGGTCTTTCGAAGTGAACCCTTCTTCGTAATCATCGATCAGCGAGGTGTAGAGATCCTCGCTGTCATGGTCATCCCGAAGCGTGATCAGCTTCTTCTGCATCGTTGCGATCTTGGCTAATGTCGGATGGAATTCGGCGTAGGAGTCATCCCGCTTTGCCTTCATCCAGGTGATGTAGGCATCGCTGAAGAGCTGAACGGCTTCCCGCAGGGTCTCTTCGTTGACGTTCCGGTTTCTCTGTTGCTCACGGTACAGGTTGTGGATGAGACGTTTGTCATAGGGAGAGAGCGACTCGTAATCCACCCGGTACAGTTTGTTGACGAGCATGATGAAATCCTGAGACTTGCGGATTCTGAAAATCTCGGACTGCAGCGAAGCGATGTCATCGCTGTCGCCCTGCATGCCGCCTTCCGGGGCAGCCGTTTCCATATCATAGTTGATGATCTTGCACGTGTGTTCCTTACGTTCAATTCGATTCATCATCTCATACAGCTGCTTCAGATCGTTGTTATTGTATTTTGCCATAATGAACCTCGATGAAGAAATTATAGCAATTCTTCTCCTATATGGGAAAGAAGCCTATAATGAAACCATCCTAGGAATTTCGCAGATGAAACTGAAAATCGATATGCTCTCGCATGCGACTTCCGCTCCCGCTCAAGGGGTCGGAAGCGTCTATATCGAACAGACAAGGCTGATGAAAGAGCTCGGTCAGGATGATTTTGAAATCTTCATCAACCGCCAATCCTCTCGGATGGATCTTTACCACATCCATTCGGTCAATCCGTCCTTTTACCTCATGATGAAGAAACATAGAACTACCATTTGTTTCGTCCATTTTATGCCGGATACCTTGGAAGGATCCATTCGTCTTCCCAAATTCATCTTCCGACTGTTTCGAAGATATGTCATACGTTTTTATCGCAAGGCTAAAGAGATCGTCGTCGTCAATCCCAGCTTCATTCCCGAGTTAGAAAATTACGGTTTGGATCGCTCGAGGATCACCTATATTCCTAACTTTGTTTCGCGGGAGGATTTCCATCCGCTTCCTAGGGAACGAAAAACAGAGATCCGCAAAAAATACCATATTCCTGAAAGTGCTTTTGTCGTGCTCGGTGTTGGTCAGGTGCAGACGAGGAAGGGTGTTCTGGATTTCATTCAGCTCAGCGAGGAAAATCCGGATATGTTTTTCGTCTGGGCCGGAGGTTTCTCCTTCCATCAGATCACAGACGGCTATGACGTCCTGAAGAAAGAAATGAAAAAAGAGCGGAAGAACCTTCTCTTCACCGGCATTCTGAACCGAGAGGAAATGAACAGTATCTATAATGCCAGCGATGTTTTTCTTCTTCCTTCCTACAACGAGCTCTTTCCGATGGCTCTTTTAGAAAGCTGCAACGTCTCCTTGCCTTATATTGTCAGAGACCTCTCTCTTTATCAGGATATCTTAGTGAAAGACAGCCTGAAGGCTTCGGATCAGAAGGAATTTGCTATTCTTCTGAGAAAACTGAAAGAGAATCCTGAGTTTTATCAATCACAGCGTAATGTCGCCTCAGAGATGGCAAAGAAGTATAGCCGGGAGAACGTCTATCTGCTCTGGCGGGATTACTATCAGAAAATCTATCGCAAATATCAGAAGAAGTAGAATCAGCTTAACAGAGGCAACGTGAGTCTAAGCAGGTTCTTCACCATATCCGCTTCCTTGATGGTCAGATTTTCCGCAACAGAATAATAAAAGACCGAGACGAACGCCCCGCTGTAGAAGCGGGCGGTCAGATCTTTGTTGGCATCCGTATAAAGGCCTCCCAGGTAACCGCTGATCCCTTCGAGACACTTCTGAAAGAGGATATTCATCATATAGTAGACAGCATGCGAGGAGTCCTCTTTGATCAGTTTGAAGACCGGAAGCTTTGCGGTATAGAGAAAGTGAACGGTGGATTCAATCACTTTTTTCAGAGGAGAAATCTTGTTGAGCGGAGAGGTCTTCGTGAGAATCTGATTGTTCTCCTCCATCAAAGCTTTCGAGTACTTTTCAAACAGAAGCAGAAGAATATCATTCTTCTCGTCAAAGTTGTTGTAGAAGGTATTCTTTGAAATAAGAGCACGGTCCGTGATATCCTTGACAGAGATATCGTCGTAACTCTTCTCCAGAAGCAACTCGTCTAACGCATTGACCAAATCCCTCTTTGTCCTAGTAATCCGGGCATCTTCCTTTGGACGACTCTGTAAATTCTGGTCCATTTTCCCGCCTCCTCAAGGTACGATTTCCTGACGGCAGACATTTTAGCACAAAAGTATTGCAATTTGTATAGGTGGTTGCTATCATTACTAGCGCATAGTTATTGCACTAGCGTACAAATAATTTTGCAAAGCGGAAAGAAAGGGGGAAGTAGATGGAACACATTATTGAAATCCAGAACTTGGTCAAAGACTATGGCCAGGGACGAGGCGTCTTCGATGTCTCCTTCTATGTAGATAAGGGGGAATGCTTCGGCTTCCTCGGTCCTAACGGAGCCGGAAAATCGACGACGATCCGCCATCTGATGGGCTTTTCCGTGCCGGACAGCGGCGTCACCCTGCTCAATGGAAAGAACTCTCTGAAGAACCGGAATCTTCTGTTGCAGGGGGTCTCTTATATTCCCGGTGAGATCGCTCTGCCAGACAACCTGCACGGCTATGAAGTCATCGAGGAACAGATGAAGCTCAAAAGCGTGGTGAGTCATGACTTCTTCACCTGGCTGCAGAAGACGTTTGAATTAGACGACAGACTTCTCTGCAAAGAGATGTCACTTGGCATGAAGCGGAAGATGGCGATTGTCTGCGCCTTTATGAACGACCCAGACGTCATCATCATGGATGAACCTTCCTCCGGACTTGACCCGGAGATGCAGGAACGTTTCGTCCGGCTCATCGAGCTGGAGAAGAAACGGGGCAAGACAATCCTTCTCTCCTCTCATATTTTTGCCGAAGTTGATGCCTGCTGCGACCGGATCGCCGTCATCAAAGACGGAAGAATCGTCTCTCTCTTTGTCGCAGATGATCTCAAGCACAATAGCATCAAGCAGTTCCACATCACCTATCCTTCAGAGGAAGAGAAGAACAGCGCCAAAGCCTTCCTCTCCGAAAATGGATTTGAGACTGCTGATAGCTCTGCAAATCCCAACCGTCTCTCCTGCTTCACTCCGGATTCTAGGATCAACGAATTCATTCAGATCCTGCCGAGAGGCTTCATCGACTTCTCCGAGAAGAAGGAGACGCTGGAAGATTATTTCATGTCCTTCTATAAGGAGGATCAGACATACGGAGGCATCCGAAAATGACCGCTGAAAAAAAGTCATCCGTCATCCGTGTCAGCCACGTGCTGAAAGACTACGGAGACGGAAGAGGAAACTTTGATATTTCCTTAGACATTTGCGAAGGGGAGACGCTCGGCTTAGTCGGAGAGAACGGCGCTGGCAAGACTACCTTGATCCGTCAGCTGATGGGCTTCATCCGCTCCGACCGGGGCAGCATTCAGATCTATGGGAAGGACGCTTATAAGGAATGTGCCTTTCTGAAACAGTACATCGGCTATATTCCGGGCGAGATCAATTTTCCGGACATACGATCTGGCACTGAGTTTTTAAGCTCCTATGGCAAGAGCCGAGGAGCGAGCGCCGACAACTTCGCCTATGCGGATCAGATCATCTCAAGGCTTCAGCTTGATGTCCGCGCCTATCCGAAGCGGATGTCAAAAGGCATGAAGCAGAAGACGGCAATCGTCGCCTGCATGATGCTGAAGTCGCCTGTCATCATCATGGATGAGCCGACGATCGGACTCGATCCTCTGATGCGCGATGAGCTGCTCAAGCTCGTCATGGAGCAGAAGCAGAGAGGCGCTACCATGCTGATGTCCTCCAACACGATCGAAGAGCTGGAGAGAGTGTGCGACCGCGTCGCCTTGATCTCCCAGGGAAGGATCATCGACATCGCGGATGTCAGCGATGTCAAAAATCGCGATCTTCGTGACTATAAGATTGAGTTTGAGGATGATGAATCATATCTTGCCTTCCTAAAGGAAAGAGATGACATTCTCCGCGTGAAACCGGAGATTGACCAAGCGACGCTCCGGGTGAATAAAGCGGATATCCCTCAGCTCTTCGACACGCTGGAACACTATCGGATCAAATACATCACTGAGGTGAAGTTCAACCTGAGCAACTACTTCGGCGAGAAAAGAAAGGAGATGAAAGTATGCTGACAAGAAAAGATCTGCTTTTGCAGGGTATTCGGGTTCAGGATGATCAGCAGCAGGAAGAGGCGATGGCTCTGCCGCCTTCTCTCAACGGAAAGCCTGCTGATAAAAAGAAGAAGCACGGCCTCTTCTCTCCTGCCTTGTTCAAGGAGTCCTTGCACGCCAACCGCTTGGGCTTGGCGATTGTCTCAGCGGGAAACGCGCTGATCATGATCATTATCATCATGATTCTTTCTACGCTGAACATCAATTCTACCAGTTCCGCCTTGAAGGACCTCTTCAGCAACGCCGACACAGAGACGACAATCAAATCCTCAGCGATCGGACTCTACTCCGGTATGTACAATACCGCCTATGCATACGATACTTACCAAGACAGCGAGAAAACCATCAACGGCATCAATGCGAAGGCTGTCGCGACCGTCAACGACACCCACATCGTCACCCAGATCGATCTTGCCAAGACAGGATTCAACACTATTTATACGATTTCGACTGGCGATGAAGAAGTTAAGAACAGCACGGCCAAGAATCAGACGATGCAGCTTGTGAAGACGAAGGTCGAGACCGATTCCGCCATCTCCGACGATCTCAAACCGGTCTATATCCAAGCTTGTTCCGATTTCCTCGATGCCTATATCAAAGATAAATCCGCAGAGACGAAGACCCTCCTGATCCGCTCTCTTCCTGTCACCATCTCCTCGGCAATGGCCGAGAAACAGAAGCTTGCTCCGGAAAAGAAAGAGCAGGTTCTTACCCTGTATCAGGGTATGTTCGACCGGGTGTTCACCAAGTCTGAAGATATCACCAAGGTCTCTCCGGAGATCACCTATGACGTTCTTCCGATCCTTGCCGATGATCTGACAGGTCGCTTTGTCAAGGATACATCCGACGTGCTGAAGGCGGAGTATCTTCGTGATGCGGATCGCTACCTTGCCGATAAGACCATCGAGGATAAGCTCCTCTCTTCCCGCTGTCAGGAGTATGTCGTTGTCCTATTAGAGGAGAACGCTTATTATCAGTATCTTCCGGATTTCACAGTGCCCTATGTGACATCTGACCGCGGCTATCCAATCCGCTATGTCGGGACCGGAAAGTATGCCGATAACGGCAATGAGATCATGCAGGCTATCGAGGTGAAGACCTACAATCCTTCTGTCTATGTCAAGATCACCGGCGATATGGGAACCACGGCGAACATGGCGCAGAAGATGCATAAGGAAGTCATCACCGGAAAGCCCTATACAGATGCGGAAATTTCTGCTGCAAAAGAAGAAGCTTCGAAAAACATCCTGACAATGAAAAATCAAGTCAGCGACTTCATGAAAGACTTCATCACCCGGGACACCAATCATAAGAACACCTATTTTGACGGCGAGAACATCATCGATTCCGCTGTGGCAAACCGCGTTGTCCGCTTCGTCTCCAGCGCAGCGGAGAAGATGATCATCGAGCGCTACAACAAGAACTCCGAAGTGAAAGTCAGCAGCATCGATGAGATCACGGCCTTGAATTATGCCATGGATGGGAAAACGATGCTTCACACCGTTGAAGGCTATGCATCCTCCGGTATTGCTTCCTATAAGACGCACCTGCAGACAGCGATCGACAAAGGCTACAGCAAGGAGGATGCGGAGCTTGTCGCAACGGTCACCGGCTCGCTCGGTGTCATCGATCAGCTTCCTTCCAAGGTGGATGATTCCCTAGTCGAGATGGGCGGAATGAACACCTATGGCATCATGGTCGGTGTCGTCACCTTCGGTATCGCCGCCCTTCTGATCCCGATGGTCTATACGATCCTTCTTTCCAACAACCTGATTGCGAATAAGGTGGAGACGGGCTCTTTGGCCTTCACGCTCTCCACGCCGACGACGAGAGGCTCCTTCGTCTTCACGGAAAGTCTTTATCTCCTCTTCTCGGAGGCGGTGATGGGCTTATCCGTCCTCGCTGCTGCCCTTCTGTCTCAGCTTGTCGGTGTGGCGATGGGAGGAACGGACTTGACGACTTCCTTGCCGATCAAAGATCTCTGTTACTACTCGTTAGGAAGTTTCATGGTCACCGTCGCAGTCTCTGGCATCTGTTTCCTCTCCTCTTGCTACTTCAACAAATCCAACCGTGCCATCGCCGGAGGCGGAGGCATCACGATCTTCTTCTACATCTGCTCGATCCTCGGTCTCTTCGGCACAAAGGCCATCCCTGCCACGGTCAGAATCAACTCGATGTCCTTCTTCAACTACTGCACGATCGACTCACTCTTCGATGCGATGGCTGTCATGGACGGAAACTGGATGAAGTACGGGATCAAGCTCTCCGTGCTTGCCATCATCGCCTTAGTCACCTACCTGCTCGGAGACTTGGTCTTCACGAAAAAAGATCTTCCGTTGTAACAGAAAACCATATACTCTCTCGCCTTGGACTTCCGTCCGGGGCGATTTTATTTCTTCCACGATTTTTTGAAGCAATCTTTTAGGGACTATGGTAGAATAACCCTCGATTATCAAATATAGAGGTTCAACAAATGTCAAAAGAAGTGTTCGCTCTTGATTTCTTCGGTAAGAACCTTACCGTGGAAACCGGAGAAATCGCAAAGCAGGCAGATGGATCTGTCTTGGTCAGATTCAACGATACCGCTGTCCTTTGCGCAGTCGTCGGTGCCAAGGAAGCGAAGCTCGGTCAGGATTTTTTCCCGCTCACTGTCAATTATTTCGAGAGACAGTATGCTGCCGGTAAGATTCCGGGATCCTTCTTGAGAAGAGAAGGAAGACAGTCTACCAGAGAGACGCTCTTCTCCCGTCTCATCGACCGTCCGATTCGTCCGATGTTCCCGGAAGGATATGTCAACGAGACACAGATCACGGCCACAGTCATGTCCTGCGATCCGGATGCCGCTCCGGAGATGGCAGCCCTCTTCGGATCCTCTCTTGCCCTCTGCGTGTCCGATATTCCGTTTGAAGGGCCGGTCGCCGGCGTTCACGTCGGCAGAGTCGACGGCAAGCTCATCATCAACCCGACGGTCGAAGAGTCCAAGAAATCCGATATCAATCTCACTGTTGCCGGGACGGAAGCGGCCATCAACATGGTCGAAGCCGGCGCTGCCGAAGTTTCGGAAGACGATATGCTCGAGGCCTTGATGTTCGGTCATGAGGCCATCAAGCAGCTCTGTGCCTTCCAGAAAGAGATCGTCTCTAAGTGCGGTAAAGCCAAGCGTGCTCTCAACATCTATCACATCGATGAGGCCTTTGCCGAGAAGTGCAGAAATTACATCGCTGACGGCCAGAGCGAGACTCAGGCGGTCAGAATCACGAAGGCTGTCTCCATCTTCGATAAGCTAGAGAGACAGAACACGATTGACGCCTTGGAGAAAGAGGTCATCGATCTTGTCGATCAGGCCAATTTCGTCACCGGCGAGAAGTATGAGACGATGCAGTCCCACGATCTCGCTGTCGCCGAAGCCAAAGAGGTTTTTGAAGAAGTCGTCCGCAATGAAGTCAGAAGACTCATCACGGAAGACAAGGTCAGACCCGATGGCAGAAAGACCGATGAGATTCGTCCTCTCGACGCTCAGGTCCACCTGCTTCCGAGAGCTCATGGCTCTGCGATGTTCACCCGTGGTCAGACTCAGGTTATCTCCGCCTGTACCTTAGGCTCCCTCGATGATGCCCAGCTTTTAGACAACGTCGCAGGCGATACCGAGAAGAAGTGGATGCACCACTACAACTTCCCGCCGTTCTCTGTCGGTGAGCTCGGAAGAATGGGTACGCCAGGACGCCGTGAGATCGGCCATGGCAACTTAGGCGAAAGAGCTCTCTCTTATGTCATTCCGTCCGAAGAGGACTTCCCTTATACCATCCGTTGCGTTGCTGAAGTCTGCGAATCCAACGGCTCTTCCTCTCAGGCTTCCATCTGTGCCTCCTGTATGGCTTTAATGGATGCTGGTGTTCCGATCAAAGCGCCGGTCAGTGGCATCGCGATGGGTCTCATCACCTCCGGCCCGCTCGATGGCAAGCACCCGTATACGATCTTAACCGATATTCAGGGTATGGAAGACCATCTCGGCGATATGGACTTCAAGGTCGCCGGTACCCCAAACGGCATCACTGCTCTGCAGATGGACATCAAGATCCGCGGCATCACGAAGGACGTGCTGAGAGAAGCACTATATCAGGCAAAGCCTGCCAGAGCCCAGATTCTCAAAGTCATGCTCGGCGCGATCTCTGAGCCGAGACAAGAACTCTCTGAGTACGCTCTCAAGATGAAGCGGTTCAACATCGCCACCGACAAGATCAGAGAAGTTATTGGCTCCCAGGGCAAGGTCATCAACGGTATCGTCGATGCCTGCAACAAGGAAGTCAAGATCGATATCAACGACGATGGCAGAGTCATCGTCTACTCCGTCAGCAAAGAGATGATTGAGAAGGCTTACGGCATGATCATGGACATCGCCAGAGTCCCGCAGGTCGGCGAGGTCTTCGATGCGAAGGTCGTCAGGATCGAGACTTATGGTGCCTTCGTCAACCTCTACGGCAACGTTCAGGCTTTATGTCACATCTCCAAGCTGGATTGGAAGAGAGTCGAGAAAGTTGAAGATGTCGTCAAGATGGGCGACAGACTCAAAGTCCTCATCACCGGCATCGATGATCAGGGCAGAGTCGATGTCTCTCACCGCGAATTCCTGCCGAAACCAGAAGGCTTCGTCGAGCGTCCGGATCGTCCGGAGCGTCCGAAGAGAGACTTCCATCACGATCACAATCACCGTTAATCAGGATGACCCGGAGCGCTGCTTCGGGTTTTTCTGTTAATGGATTTTACGTTTGATATAATAAAGCCATGAAAAGCAAGGTTCTGACCTCATTATCCCTCTTGTCGTTCTCTCTTCTGCTTTTTTCGTGCCGGGCAAAAAATACCGGTAAGATCATCTTCGATCTCAGCGGCGGGACATGGACAGATCCGACCTTCTCAGCCGAATATCTCGAAGGCATCGCCGGAACAAGAGTACAGGTCAGGATTCCAGAGGTCCAGAAGCCAGGCTATTTTTTTGTCGGCTGGCGCGAGATGAATCCGAAGACCAAGAAATACAGCGATGTGGCTACCTGGCAGGATGAGACCGGAGCCAAGTTTTTCAAGTACTCCTATGGAACAATCGTCTACCACGCTTACTTCGAACCGCTCACGACGCTGAAGTTTCATCTGACGAGAGCAAAGGATAGAAAAGGTGCGCTTGTCGCTCCTTTGCTGGGCTCAGAAAATTTTGATTTGGATCAAGGTGTTCTCAACGGCTATGTCTCTAAGAAGATCGCTTCGACAAGCTATCTTCCTTCCGCAACAGGTGACAACCTTCACTTCCAATATTGGTATACGAAATATCCTCTGATCAAAAAAGAGCGTCCTAGCTCTGAGGATGCCTCGTTAGGAGAAGCCTACGATACGCACTATGTCTTCGATACCAGCAAGGATGAAGGTGTCTATCGCTTCGATGAACAGTTCCTCGACATCGACAAGATGGAGTTTCCGGAAGCGGAGACAAACAGCATCGATCTTTATGCCTTCTGGAAGGATGATCCCAAGATGACCATTCATTTCAATCTCCCCGGCATCGATGATCAAACTTATTATTACCCGGATAAAGCTTCAGACAAACTAATAGAAGCTGTCAAAGATGCTTTGAATATCAGCTTTGATACACAAAGCTATTATCCAATCGACTCAAAGAAATATCGCTTCGAAGGTCTTTTCCTTGACTCCAGCTTTGAATCTCCTTTTTATCTCGAGAGCGAAGACAAGAGGGAGGACTTTGACATCTATCTGAGATGGAACCGCAAAGTCAGCATCGTGCTTGATCCTGACGGGGGTGTCCTCTCTGATGAAACCGTTTCAGGAGATTGGTATGTCAGCGATACCTTGTCGTCCGATTTTCTTGCCAAGCACACACCGATTCGGGAGAACGCCTTTTTCCTCCGCTATGAAGTCAAAGGCAAGGCGTTTGATCCCGAAGCTCCTATTGAGGAAGAGATGCTGGATGAGAATGATCGCCTTGTCCTGAAAGCTTGTTATGACGAGTATCCGCTTCTCACCGTTTCCTTCGATTATCCAACAGGCTACTCTGGCGAGAAGAAAGACGATGTGAAGAGGCAGGTCCGCCCTGGAGAAGACATCAGCGCCTTTTTAGAAGCGACCAGATCCGAAATCACCGATCCTGTGCTCTCTGTCGGCAACTACAGCTGCGCATCGTCTTCCTTACCTCGTGTCATGCCGAAAGTCTCCCTCTCTCTGTCCCTCCGGCTTGACTATCGTGCGAAGATCAAGATCATCTCTCTTTATAACCCTTCAGGATCCTATGTTCAGGATGAGAGCCTGCTTCCGGGGCAGAGCGTTTTGATGCAGGATACGCCGATGAATCTCGCTGATTTTCCGGGTGTGAATGAAGCGGTTGTGATCGCAGATCGGAAGTATCTTTTCCACGGGTACTTTCAGGATACTGCTCTGACGAAAGAGGTTGAATTCCCGCTCTATTGTTCTCCTTCTCACACCGACCAAGAGGTTTTGACTTACTATCGGAAGATGACGAAAGCCGTCCGCCTTTCCTTCTTTGACCTTTCGACAGGTCAGGAGATCGACGGAACGCTTAGCGTCCTTCCTTCCGCCTCTCTTGAAGATTACCAAAGCCAGCTGCAGGCGCTTGTTGGCTCTTACTCGCATCTCTATGCCGATGCGGCTAAGACAATCGAGATCCTGACCCTTCTTCCGGATAGCGATTGCACCCTCTATGTCGAGCGTTAGTTTCCGATTCTTTATTTGAATATTTACATATATTGAATATAATAATTTGGCTGTGAAATATGTTTTCATCTGCCCCATTCGTCCAGTGAGAAAGAAAGCGTAAGAAAATGAGTTTAACTGCAGGTATCGTCGGACTTCCCAACGTCGGCAAGTCCACCCTCTTCAACGCCATCACCAACAACAATGTTTTGGCGGCAAACTATCCTTTTGCCACCATCGATCCTTCGACCGGCGTCGTGGAAGTCAAGGATCCGAGATTTGATGAGCTCGTCAAGATCTTCAAACCGAAAAAGCAGGTCAGAGCGACCTTTGAGTTTACGGATATTGCCGGTTTGGTCAAAGGCGCAAGCAAAGGCGAAGGCTTAGGGAATCAGTTCCTAGGGAACATCCGCAACACCGACGCCATCATCCATGTCGTCCGTTGCTTTGATTCTCCGGAGATTATCACCTACAACGGCAGACCGGTCGATCCGATCGCCGATGTCACCGAGATCAACTTGGAGCTGATTCTTTCCGATATCGATGTCCTGCAGAAGAGGCTGGAAAAAGTCGAACGCAAAGCTTTGACCACCAAGGACAAAGACGGTTTGACGGAGACTAGCGCAATCCACAAGCTGTTAGACGGACTTCAGCATGAGAAGATGGCAAGAGACATCCCTCTCTCCTCCGATGAGGAGCGCTTCACCGCGAATTTCAATCTCATCACCATGAAGCCGGTCATCTACGTAGCCAACGTCAATGAAGATGCCTACGCAGATCCAATGGCGGATCCTTACTACAAAGCCCTGTACGAGTTTGCCGCTTCCACGAGGAACCAGTGCATTCCGGTTTCGGCACAGACCGAGTATGACCTCTCCAAGGTTTCCCCGGAAGAGAGAGCCGAATATCTCGAATCCTTGGGAACGACGATGACCGGATTAGACAAAGTGACGATGGCTGCCTATAGCATTCTCGGCCTGAAGACTTTCTTCACAGGCGGCGAGGACGAGGTCAGAGCCTGGACCTTCCACGACGGAATGACCGCTCCGGAGTGCGCCGGTATCATTCACACGGACTTCCAGAAGACCTTCATCAAAGCGGAAGTCTACTCTTACGATGACATCAGCACGCTCGGCACTGAGCTTGCGGTCCGTGAGGCCGGAAAGATGATGACAGTCGGAAAAGACTACCATGTCAAGGACGGAGACGTCCTTTACATCAAAGCGGGAGCAGCGAAAAAGTAATATGGATATCCGCACAGGTTTCGGCTACGACATCCATCGGCTTCTTCCCGCCGAGGGAAAGCGCCCGTTTCTTCTTGCCGGGGTCAGAATCGATGGCCAGTATGCGATCGATGCTCACTCCGATGGAGACATCGTGCTGCATGCGCTCTCCAATGCGATCTTAAGCGGCTTAGGCTTAGCGGATATCGGATACTACTTTCCGGACAGCAAGGAAGCCACCCGTGATATGAGCAGTGAAAGGATTCTCTCCTTCGCGCTTTCTCAGATGCAGGAGATGGGCTATCAGCTCAGCAATGTGGTGGTCGACATTGTCTTAGAGGAGCCGAAGATCAAACCCTATCGGGATGAGATCCGGCAGAGCCTTGCTCGGCTGCTGAACTTGGATGTTTCGAGGATCGGGCTAAGCGCCAACACCGGGGAGAAGATCGGTGTCGTCGGCCGTTCGGAAGGAATCGTCGTCTACAGCAGTGTCCTGCTGTTTCAAGAATGAGGTGAATTATGGAAATTACACAAGCGATCAAGGATGAGCTGAAGAACGTCTTTGCCCTTTTGGGCGGATCGGTCCGGGATGAGGACATCGTCCTTCAGAAGTCCGATAACCGCGGGCACGGAGATTATGCGTCGAACTTGGCGCTTCGCATGGGGAAAACCATGGGGCTCAAGCCGATTGAGCTGGCGGAGAAGATCGCCCAGGCTTTCACGTTGGACGGCGTCGATCATGTCGAAGCTGTCATGCCAGGCTTCCTGAACTTCTTCCTGAAGCAGGATGCGCTTGGGGCTGTCTTAGAGGAGATTGTCAACCACAAGGAGCACTTCGGTGATCTCACGATCGGCAAGGGCATCAAGGTGGATATCGAATACGTCTCTGCTAACCCGACAGGAACGCTTCACCTCGGTCACGCCCGAGGCGCAGCCTTAGGCGATTGCCTTGCTAGGCTTTATCAGAAGAGCGGCTATCAGGTCACCCGTGAATACTACATCAACGATGCCGGCGTTCAGATGGAACACCTTGCGGAATCCTTAGAGGCAAGGTACTTGCAGGAGTTTGGTATCGACAGCAAGGTTCCGGATGACGGTTATCACGGCCCGGAGATCATCGCGCTGGCCAAAGCGCTCAAGGAAGAGATCGGCGACCGTTATGTCAAAAACTCCCACGAGCATCTTCCTGAATTCAGGAAATACGGCGGCGATCATCTTCTTGATGCCATCAAGAAGGACCTCCACGATTTCCGTGTCGATCAAGATGTCTACACCTCCGAGAAAGCCATCCGCGATCGCGGAGATGTCGAGCGTGTGTTGGAAAAATTAAAACCCTTCTGCTATGAGAAAGACGGCGCCTTGTGGCTCAACACGACCAAGGACGGAGATGATAAGGACCGTGTTCTGATCAAGAGCGATGGTACCTACACCTATCTTCTTCCCGACATCGCCTATCACAACGATAAGTTCAGTCGGGGATTCGATCGTCTCATCGATCTCTTTGGCGCTGATCATCACGGCTATATCGCCAGAATCAAAGCTTCGCAGAAGGATCTTGGTCACGATCCGGATAGCCTTCAGGTCTGCTTGGTTCAGATGGTCCGTCTCTTCAAGGACGGCGAAGAGTTCAAAATGAGCAAGCGCACCGGCAACGCCATCACCATGAAGGAGCTCATCGAGGAAGTCGGCGTCGATGCAACCCGATACTTCTTCGTCAGCCGCAGCGCAGAGTCCCATCTCGATTTCGATATCGATCTGGCCAAGACGCTCGGCAGCGAAAATCCGGTTTATTACGCTCAGTACACCCATGCCCGTCTCTGCGGTATCATGAGAAACGCGGCTTCCTTCTATCCGATCGATTACCGCTCCGATCTGCTGACGACGACATCCGAAGCAAACCTCCTTCTCCTGCTGAAGGAATTCCCGACAGTCATCGAGAATGCGACCAAGGAGAACGAGCCCTACAAGATCACCAACTACATCCACGACCTCGCTCAGTCTGTCAACGAGTTCTATACGAAGTGCCGGGTCATCGACGATAGCGCCATCGACCTGACCAAGGAGAGGCTGGGCTTAGTGGAAGCCTGCTCCATCGTCTTACATAATGCACTTGATCTCATCGGTGTCTCTGCCCCGGAAAAGATGGTTTCTCTGGACAAAGAAGAAATTCGCTGATCCCTATTGACTTACGATTCTAGGGTGTGTAGTTTAAAGCTGTCAATTGCATCTGAATGAATGATAAAGGAGATTCAATCATCATGAACAATAACGAAAGATCACTGGTCGATACGGCGTACGATATTCTCAGCGAGGCCTATGCCGCTAACGGAAACAAATCTGTTCCCATGGCCTTCAATGAGCTTGTCTACGAGATCGGTCAGAGAAAAGGCTTAGCCGAAAATCAGCTCATCGACCTCGCCTCTTCCATCTACACCATCCTCACGACGGATGGCAGATTTGTCATCAAAGGCGAGAACAAGTGGGTGCTCAAAGAGCACGTCCTCTACAAGGATATCCACATCGATATGAACGATGCCTACGATATCGAAGAAGAGGAGGATGAGGACGAAGATAAGAAGAAATCCTCTGAAGACGGCGATGAGGAGTCCGAAGAGGATGAGGATTCTGAGTCGAAGGAAGATGAGCTCGGCATCGAAGGTGCCGATGATGAAGCTCCGGTCACATCCGGAGATGAAGAAGACGAAAACAACTGAACCACAAGATTCCGTTATTCGGAAAAGCCCCAGCACGGGCTTTTCTTTTTCTCAACGAAGGAGGTATTGAGATGTCTTATTTTGATCAGCAGGCCGAGATGGTGTTCTCTCGCATCGAGAAGGCAGAGAGCATCGTCATCTTCGGTCACAAGAATCCCGACGGCGATTGTGTCGGCAGCGTGAAGGGGCTTAAAGCCGCCCTTCGCTCTTATTTTCCGGAGAAGAAGATCTATGGTGTCGGCACCATCCCAAGCTATCTTCCGACCTCGTTTATCGAGCCCGGAGATGAAGTGTCGGATGAGGTCGTTAAGGACTCCCTTGCCGTCATGGTGGATCTATCCGATTTGGACCGAGTCGAGGATCAACGGATCCGTTTCGCCAAGGAGATCGTCTGCATCGATCATCATGTAGCGGATAAAGAGGTGCTTTTCCCGATCGTGAGAGATGTTTCTGCTCCTTCTGCCACCTTCATCCTGACCAAGCTGCTGCTAGCCCGTTATGGTTCCTTATCCGATGAAGCGGCACGCTATCTTTATCTTGGCTTAGTCACAGACAGCGGACGCTTCCAGTTCGATTCAAGGCCTGAAGTCTTCCGCATCGCCTCGCTTCTCACGGCCCATGATTTTTCCACGCGCGATCTCTACAATGAACTCTATCAGCAGAAAGGGATCGATCTGAGGTTCCGTTCTTTCATTTACTCCCATTTCGTCGAGACTGAAAAGGTGGTTTACTGTATCGTGGCCAAAGCCGATTATGAGGCTTTAGGACTCACAGAGCAGGAAGCCGGTGGAAAGGTCAACCTTTTAGCACTGCTAGATCATCATCCGATGTGGTGCACTTTCACCGAGCTCTCTGACGGAACGGTCAGAACAGAGTTACGCAGCGATGGCACCTACAACGTTCAGCAGGCAGCGGTCAACTTCGGCGGCGGAGGACATGTCCCCGCTTCAGGCTGCACCTTAAAAAGCCTCTCGGAATGTCAGGCTGTCATCGATTATCTCAACGGCATGGATCCGATTCAGAAATGAGCTACGACGCATATCTGGAAGCGATGCTTGCGGCAGGAAAGAAAGCCAGCCAGGAAGTGCTTCGCATCTATCAGAGCGGATTCCATGTGGAGCTTAAGTCTGACAGCTCACCGGTGACGGATGCCGATCTCGCTTCCGATAAGATCATCCGCTCTCAGCTATCCCGCTTTGACGAAATCGCCTGGCTGTCAGAGGAAGATCAGGATGATCTCTCCCGCCTTTCTTCCTCGCTTGTCTTCATCATCGATCCCTTGGATGGGACCGCGGATTTTGTCCGTCGTGACGACTCTTTCGGCATCAATATTGCCCTTGTTGAGAACGGTCATCCCATCATCAGCGTCGTCATGGTTCCGGCAAGGCGTTCTTATGCCTATGCCATCAGAGGCAAAGGATCCTATTATGTCGATGAAAACGGGAAAGAGACGAGGCTTCATGTCTCAGACCGGACAAAGGACCTCATTATTTTGGAGTCGCTTGCCCATGTGATGGAAGAGGAGAAAGACGTCTACAAGAGACACGCTGATCTCATCAAGGAAGTCATATCTTCAGGTGCTTCTACAAAAGCCATTCTCTTAGCTTCCGGGAAAGCCGATGCCTCTGTCAGGTATACAACTCATACGAAAGAGTGGGATGTCTGCGCTCCGGAGCTCATCGTCACCGAAGCCGGTGGGATCTTCACCGATTCCAGAGGAATCCCGTTCCACTACAACCGGGAGAATGTTTATAATCAGTATGGATACAGCATGTTCAATCGCAAGGAGAACATGATTCTGCTGAAATGATATGAAACGGAAAAACATTTGGATTCTGCTATCTTCTCTTCTTCTCGTCTCCTGCCAACGGCACAAGATCTCATCTCCGGTTTCCTCTTTTGGCTCCAGTCGGAATTCTGACTCTAGTCAGACGATCTCTCTGTCGGATCACACCAGTCAGACAACATCAAAGCCCTCGGAGGTCACCGTCTTTGCCATCAACGATCTCCACGGGTCTTTGGAGATGGGAAAAAACTATGGTGAGCCTGGCTTAGCGAGATTAGAGTATGCCATCAAACACGATTCCGATTATCAGGCTTCTTCTTCTCTGATCATCTCCAGCGGCGATTCCTGGCAGGGCGGTTACCTCAGCTATGAGGAAAAGACGCTCACCGATGAGCTTCTCGATATGATGGGCGTCAAAGCTATGACGATCGGAAACCATGAGTTTGACTGGGGCATTGAGACGCTGGAGAAGCTTTGCACGGCCTCTCCTTTCCCGATCCTTGGCGCCAATGTCAAAAATTTGGATGGTGTCCGTCCTTCTTTTCTGAAAGCTTCGACAACAGTTGATGTCGGCGCGGTGAAATACGGAATCATCGGAGCCATCGGCGCCGATCTTGAAGATGACATCGATGTTCAGTCATTGGGCGGATATTCCTTCAGCTCTGAGCTGAATCTCCTTCAGGATGAAACGAAGAAGCTGAAAGCCGAGGGTTGCGATGTCATTTTCCTCTCTGTTCATGATGATTTTGGAAGCGACTATGTTCAGTCGATCTCCCAGGCGTTTTCTACCTCAGAGATCGCCGGTATCTTCGGTGGGCATAGCCACCGCCTTCAGAATGTGTATGTCAATGCCATTCCCTATGTTCAGGGAGGATGCAACTCCTATGGCTATTCGAAGATGACATTCCAGACCAAGGATCAGCAACTTGTTCGGAAATCCTATGTTGATCTCAGAAAGGGAAACTACTATTTCAACCTCCAGGATGAGCAGCTCAACGGCAATATCGTCGCCCGGCTTAAGCTGGCGAACCAGAAGCATCATGGTGATCTTCCTATTGCGACCTGTGAAGGGAATTTTGAACGTGGTTATGAGCTGAGGAAACTCATTCCGGATGCGATGGTCTCCGTTGCCGATTCCTATGGCTGGGGAAACAGACATTCCGGAAACGAGCTGATCGCTATCCATAATACCGGCGGTATCCGAGCCAATCTGTATTCTGGACCTATCGGATACAAAGAGATTTTCAAAGTCTCCCCGTTTGACAACGAAGTGAAGGTCATTGAAAACATTCCGGGTACGAAGATCGCTTCCCTCTTAGGCAATATCAAAAACAGTCACTCCTCTGACTACTATGCCTTCTCCACCCAATCCGATGCAGCATTTGACTCATCCAAGGTTTACGATGTCGTCACCATCGATTATGTCTCGATGGGCAACTATTGGAACAAAGCGATCGGGCATGCTGAACCTCAGCATGATTTAGACAAAGACAACAATCAGCCTGTCTATGCCAGGGATACGATCATCAAATTCATGCTCTCTCACCCTGAGCCGTTCAAAGCCAAAGATTATCGGTATTGATAGCGAAGCAAAGCGCAGCCTCAGAAGATCGGTGCCGCGCTGTTTTTGCCGTTTCCGAAGATGGCTAAGATCGTCATGCCTAAATAGGAGTTGTAACGGAGAGCTCGCTTGTTGTAGGCAAGATAAGGAGAAGCCTTATCCTCCGGATCAAGCCAGAGGTGCTTTTCTAGGCGCTGATCGAATGTCTGATATTTTTCCTGCTTCAGCAGGTTCTTTTCCTTGAGATACTTCCTTAAGTAGATGATGAGGAAGTCGCTCTGACCTTTGGCAGTTCGGATGTCGGCAGGTGCTTTGGCAAAGCAGTCTTCGTCTGCCTTGATGCTGTCGAGCAGATTCTTTGGAAGATGCCGTTCATCCTGGATCAGGGCATCCCGGACTTCGACGATCAGATCCAGCCGTTCTCTCTCATAGGGAACGAGGCGATCGAATTCATTGCGGCATTTTTTCTTAGCGCTCTTCATCAACAGATAAGTGACGAAAGCGGCTCCGAGATAGAGCACAAGGATTCCGACGATGATTGCGACATAGACCCACCATGGTGTGTTCATAAAATACCTCTTTTTTCCGTCCGTGCTCCTCTGGAGACAATCTATTTTAGTATAATGGTTGCAATGAATCAAAAGAATGATTTCGTTTTGCTATTAGCGGGAAACGGGACAAGGATCTATTCCGACATCCATATGAAGAAGCAGTTCTATCCGCTGCTTGGGAAAGAGCTGTTCCTTTATCCTTTGGAAACGGCTTTGGAGTCTGGCCTTTTTTCTTCAGTTGTCTTAGTGGTGGATAGTGAGGATATCTCTCCGGTTAAGACGATTGTGAAACAGAAGATCAAAACCGAAATTCCCATCGCCTATGTGGCTGGTGGAAGAGACAGGAACGAATCCGTCTTCCATGGTTTGAAAGTTTTGCGCCCCGGCTTGGAGGATGAGGTTGTCTATATCCACGATGCGGCCAGAGCGCTTCTTCGCAGAGATGTTCTTTTCCGCCTTGATCAGGCGATGAAGGATCATGATGCCCTGACTGCAGCCATTCCGGTTCACGATTCTCTTTTACGGGAGACAGAAAGCGGGATAGAATATATTCCCCGCGACGGGATGTTCCAGATTCAGACCCCGCAGGTGTTCCGCCTGAGGAAGATCCTCTCAATTTATGAACAAGGATACGACCCAAACGACACAGACGATTTCCGAAAAGCGGTGAAAGCCAAACTATCCTGCGCCATCGTCCGCGGCGAGAGCGACCTCTTCAAGGTCACGGAGATTGACGATCTGAGACTTCTGGAAAGTATCCTCCGCGGCAAAGAGTGAGGAAACTTCTGTTCTCCGCTCATTTTCCTACTCAAGGCAGGGACGATATACTATAATCTATATAATCTAATGTGCTTTTCGACATAAATTACAGGAGATTCATTATGGTTAAATTTTCTACCTATGGCAAAGTCTTCAGCGAATTAGATTTCACTTCGGTTGATGAGAGAGCGGCTTTCATCGCCGACGAGATCGAACATCGCACCGGCGAAGGCAGCGATTTCTTAGGCTGGATTGACTATGCCTCTAAACTTCCTTCGGAAGAGATCGAAAGAATCCGGGCTGCGGCGAAGAAGATCAGAGAGAACTTTGATTGCCTCGTCGTCTGCGGCATCGGCGGATCCTATCTCGGTGCCAGAGCCGTCATCGAAGCGGTTCAGGGACTCTTCCGCGATGATGAGTTTGAGGTGATCTTCTTCGGCAATACTCTTTCCGCCAGCTACAGCGCCGATATTCTCCGTCACCTGAAGAACAAGCGGTTTGCGGTCAACGTCATTTCCAAATCCGGTACGACCACCGAGACGGCGGTCGCCTTCCGTCTGCTCAAGGATCTCATGATCCGGAATTTCGGAGAATCCTATCTCAGGGAGGCGATCTTTGCGACGACCGATAAGGCGAAGGGTGCCTTGAAAGCCGAAGCCGATAAAGTCGGTTACGAGTGCTTTGTCATCCCCGATGATGTCGGCGGAAGATTCTCAGTCATCACCCCGGTCGGCTTGCTTCCGATCGCTGTGGCCGGCATCGATCTCAACGCCTTCCTTCAGGGTGTGAGAGATGGTGAAAAGGATTATGCCTCCAAAGACTACCGGAAGAATCCTGCTTATCTTTATGGCGCAACTAGATATCTTCTTTCCACCCAGAAGCATTACGCTTCCGAGATGTTCTGCTCCTACGATCTGCAGAACAAAATGGTCACCGAATGGCTGAAACAGCTCTTTGATGAATCCGAAGGAAAGGACAACAAAGGTACTCTCTGCTCCTCGGCTATCTTCACCACGGATCTTCACTCGATGGGGCAGTTCATTCAGCAGGGGACTCCGGAGCTCTTTGAGACTCTCTTCGTCTCCGAGCAGCCGATCTCTGACTGCGAAGTTCCTGCTAACGCCGAGAATCTCGACAACCTTAACTACCTCGCCGGAAAATCTATGTCTTACATCAACGGCAAAGCCTTCCAGGCGACGTTGAAAGCCCACACGGACGGGCATACCCCGGCCATCGTGCTCAAGACGGAAAAGATGGATGCCTACAACCTCGGCAACCTCATGTACTTCTTCTTCCGCGCTTGCGCCTTCTCCGCCTATCTGCTCGAAGTCAACCCGTTCAATCAGCCGGGCGTTGAAATCTACAAGTCGAATATGTTCACCCTGCTTGGAAAACCAGGCTACGGAAACAAGTGATCTGGCGTATCGAAAGAGGGGCGCAAAGCCCCTCTTTTGATTTTGAGACCCCCGATTGTTCGAGAAAATATACTTGAATATCAGCATTTGCTTTGCTACAATATCAAAGCGCTGAAATTTCGGCGGATGCTTAGCTCAGCTGGTTAGAGCATCGCCTTTACACGGCGGAGGTCAGGGGTTCGAATCCCTTAGCATCCACCAGTATTCAATCTCAGCACTCCAATCAGATGGGCGGTTAGCGAAGTGGCCAAACGCGGCAGACTGTAAATCTGTTCCTTCGGGTTCCGTGGTTCGAATCCACGACCGCCCACCATCTGTCAGACTCGCAGCAATGCGTTTTCTGAAAGACGTCGCCTTGCTTGGGGTATAGCCAAGCGGTAAGGCAGCAGACTTTGACTCTGCTATGCACTGGTTCGAATCCAGTTACCCCAGCCATTGATTGCTGTTCAGAGTCAAATCGAGAGTATATGCCTCGTTAGCTCAGCTGGTAGAGCACTTGACTTTTAATCAAGGGGCCACCGGTTCAAACCCGGTACGAGACACCATTCTCTTGCCCGGGTGGCGAAATCGGTAGACGCACAGGATTTAAAATCCTGCGAGCTAATCACTCATGCGGGTTCGATTCCCGCCCCGGGCACCAACTAACATCAGATGAAATTGAGTTTTTAAGACTCAGAGCAGAGGATGGTGTGCCTCTTGGTGAATTCAACTACGGTTTATACTACCTTTTGTTTGAACATGATGAAAAAACCGCAGAGGAATGGTGGACCAAATTCTTTTATCACTCCAATGGGTTTGCTCTATGGAAGGCTAGTGGCATATTCGCTTATTTAGGTGATGAGTATTACGAATGGTCCATGAGATGCCTTAGGCGTAGCGCTTGGAGACAATTTAAAATTTCGAAGATGATGCTCAAGGATATGAAAGAACATCCTTATCAATTTCCTGAGGCATAGAGAGAAGTATTTGAAGAGGAAAATATTATCTTAAAAATTTGACGATAAAAATCACTCGGGAATGTAGATTATTTAGAGATTTTAATCTATATTATAGATAATAGGTTATTTAAATAGAGCTGTTGAGGCAACGTGGAAGAGTAATAAAATAAATCACATTTCACGTTCACTGCCTCTTATGATAAACTTTTAGAAACGTTGGTGAAAAGTATGGGCAGAATTAGAAAGCTTTTTAAATCGATATTATTAGGCTTAGCATTAGGTGCTAGTGCTTTTGGTCTTGCCTCTTGTTCGTCTACGGAAAAGAAAGCCACAAGTTATGACTTTACTGTTGTTAGCTGTACGTATAACAGCGAAGAAAACACAACCAAAGTTATCTGGTATTCAAATTTAGTTAACGATTCAATATTTGATATGAAAGAAGAATCTTTCAAGTTCGACTTATACGAAAACGAAACTTTCATTAGAACGACAGACTACGTGAATTACACAATATCTGTTAAGCATGGAAAAACAGATTCAGGAAGGCGCAATTTTACAGCGGCAGGAAAAGTAACTGACGTCAAGATCAATACTTGGACTGCCAAGTTCGCTAATCTTTGGGATTCTTATATGCCGTGGTTCATCGCCGTTATAGTTGCTTCGCCTTTATTAGCAATCGTCTACATAATCATTATGATTATAAACGATCTAGAGTTCGATGATTTGATTGAATTTATGGAAGATCATTTGTGGTTTATCCCTATGCTAGCTATTCCATTTATTCCTTATCTAATAAGTTCTATATCTTCAGGAGTGTGGAGCTGGGTTACGCCATTGATAATTGCTGGAGGCCTTCTTGCCGCGATAGTTATCATCTTAATTGCTCATTTAATTAAATATTTTGTTGATTTTGGAATTGGTGGAAATGAAGGAATGGCAAAAGTAAAAGTAAAAAAACATTATGACTCAAAAGGCGTTCCTTTCTTAGAAATTGAAGGCTACAAAAAAAGATATTATATAAAAGATTTATTAGACGATAGGGAAACGCTTTTATGCTTTTCAAAGAAAGATTTAAAAGACTATTGCGTTAAGAACGAATGGTATGAAGCCGATTCATTACATTCAAAAGAAAAATTAGTTATTTTGCTAATGGATAAAAGTGCTGAAAAAGGCGACGTTCCCGAAGAACCGGAAACAACAAGCGAAAAGAAAAAAACTACGAAAGTTAAGAAGTATTCTAAAACTAGGTTTGATGATATTGCGGGATTAGAAGATGCGAAGAAGGCGTTTAAAGAAAAAGTTATTATGCCTTTCTTGCATCCTGAAATATATGAAAAATTTGGTAAAAAAGCTGGTGGCGGTATATTGCTATATGGCCTGCCTGGTACAGGCAAAACAATGTTTGCAGAAGCTGCAGCTAATGAAATAGATGCTCTTTTCATTCCAATCAAATGTTCTGATGTCAAATCAAAATGGTATGGCGAGTCCGAAAAGAAAGTTAAAGACATTTTTGCTAAAGCAAAGAAAGCTGAAAAAGCTATTATCTTCTTTGATGAATTTGAGGCTATCGGCGCAAAAAGAACAGACAGCGAAAACGGTAATAATGATCTTGTGCCACAGATTTTGGCTGAGATGCAGGGTGTTGGTTCCTCTTCGAACAAGACGGTTATCATTGTAATTGCGGCTACAAATAAACCTTGGGCGATTGATTCGGCTTTTATGCGTCCTGGTAGATTTGATGAAAAGATTTATATTCCTTTGCCTGACTTTGAAGCAAGAAAAAAACTATTTGAATTGCAACTAAGCAAATTGCCTATTGCTGAAGATTTAGATTTTGATTATCTAGCAAAGATTACCGATGGATTTAATGGTGCAGACATTAAAGAAGTGTGCGAAAAGCTTAAAATGTCCGCGATAAATGATTCTCTAGAAAAAGGAGAAGAACAAACTATCGGCATGGATGATGTTAAAAGAATTGAAGGAACTATAAAATCGTCTGTTTCACAAGAAGATATTGATCGCTTAAACGAATTTGAAAATGGAGGATATTAAAATGTTTGAATATAAGGTTTTGACTATTGATATCAATCCTGGTTTTAATAAACCAAAAATTGATGATAAAGGCATTGAAAGAACCATCAATAAACTTGGTGAAGAAGGCTGGGAACTGGTCAATGTTGTTCCAAACGCCGGTGGATATGGACACCTTCAATCCCATACGCTTTACTTTAAAAGAGCAAAAAAAGCTTAAATTATTGTATTATCTCACATAAAATAAAATAAATTTGAAGATAGCTTGGTATTATCTCACAAATTTAAAGACATACGAAAATCTGAGACAATCTGTCACGCAGGTTGTCTTTTATTATCTAAAGATAATAACATAGCGAAAAATTAAATAAAAATTGTCTCAGAAAACATAAATGTTATATAACACATTTATGAACGAAATGTCCATAACTGAATCTATAATTCATTATTTGCATTACCATAGAGGCATCACTTTTGATGTAAAGACTTTTCATGACTATTACTTCAAGGATACGAATTACGATAGTTTCAGAAAAATAATCTCTCGCTTGGCCAAGCAAGGTGAAATAACGCATCTTGGACTGACTCTTTATTACAACGGAGAAATCGGTGAGAAAGATATTCGCCAAACCGTTTTGGATTATTTCATCGAAGATAGACATGGCTTTTATCGTGGCGATACTTTGCTTTATAAATTGAAAATAATTGATAAGAAACCTGAGGTCTACGAGATTAATTGCAATGTAGAACGTGGAATTACATGTTGTAGGATCAAGGCAATGCCATTTGGAAAGAGGGGAGTCCCAAAACGCGGGTCGATGCTTGATTTCTATTGCCTATGCGAATTGGCTCGCATCGAGAGTCAGGTCGATGATGATCATTACGATAAACTTATAAGTTCGATGAGCGAATTGGCTAAGTATTTAAAAGTTGGCTATGCGGCATTCGGAAAGATTGTTTTTGGGATAGAAGCTCTTTTTCCTAGATATGTCTACTTTAAAGTTGCTAATTTCCTTCAATCATTCGATTTATATGATGAGGTGATTGAATGGTATGAGAGTTTGCAAAAGCGAGAAACCGGAAAAGACATTTAAGGGGTTTAAAAGATATATTTGTTGGATCAGAACGTATGTTAGAAATACAAAGACGTCGCGTGAAAGAGCGATAGTGCTTTCCCAAAATGATTACGATGTCTATGCCTTCTGCTTGCATGTGATGGAACAAGACGAGATGTTCTACCAGCAGCTTACAGCGGAAGAAATCGAGGCTTTGAATTATTGGAGATCTCATCACCCCTGGCTTTGGAATGGCTTGATAAATAAAACTTATTATCGCATCTATAAAATAGATGAGAGTAGGAAGAAAGATAGACATCGACTTAACGATACAGAGCTTCAGGCGATATCTGAGGTTCGTCCTCTTCCAGGCCAAGACCGACGTCGAATGCCTGAGGAGGGGCTGCTCGCTCACGCCAGACGATTACGATAGGTACGCGGATTCCTTCTATATAGTCAGCAAGAACAAGGAGTTCGAGCTATTGCTTACCCCAGGCGAATACAGGGCGATAAGGTATTACCATTACCATAACCCAATAGACACAAAGCCAAGCGACTACGATATCCGCTTCACTAACGCCTTCAAGAAGTGGTGCGGCGTATTCTTCCCAAACCAAGGGAAGCGATTTGTGGATATCGATCCGAAGACCCTGGGGGCGATGATGAGGCTGTTCAGGGTGAGGGCCAATAGGACGAAAACAGAATTGGGGAAGATATTGGGCGTGGACAGAACGACGATAGGCTTCTACGAAGAAGGGAAAAGGATGCCTTCGATCAATTACCTCTATCATTTTTGCGAGTATTTCAAAATTTCAATGGATGAAATTATTTCTAGGTGCATTGAGTAACTGACGTAAACCTCAATATCCATTTAATTCTTATTTAGTGTGCTATAATTAGAATACAGAAAGAAACAATCAAAGGAGATTTTGTGGTGAACTTTTTACATATTTTATCAGCAACTATAATGTGTTTTTCTTTTTTGTCAATTAAACATACAAGCGCAAATGAGCATAATTCATCCATTGTTAGCAACGCTTCACTTTATAATTCACAAGTTAACCAGTTATTCAATTCTTTAAGTTCAGGATCGGTTGATGATTTATATATAGATGATTATTACCAAGGCGTTTATTTTTCGAATCTTAGAGAAAATATTGGAAATAATAGATATGGTAGCTGCTCATATGTAGCGATTGGGATGCTTTTGTCTTTTTACGATTCTTATTGGAGCGATTTATTTATTCCAGAAACTTATGATGTTGAACCAACAAGCGCGTTTGTAACCTATCATTCAGCAGATTTTTCTTTTCCATCGTTTTATGCAGAATCTCCAGGCATTGCATCTGAGCCAACCAACCAAGTGGAGTCATTGTCTTTGGAAGATTATCTTTATTATGTTGCTTCAAATTCAAACACTTATTTTCAATGTAAATTAATCTCCTTGAGTCAAACATATTTTGGAACTCAAAAGTTTGAGAGCGAAACTAATCCATTTGGAATGATTTTTGCAGACATATCTGGCTTCCTTAGTTACTATCTATATGGATATAGGAACTTTACAACATCACAAGTCTTGATTGATTCATGTAACGATACAAGCCTTCTTCGATCTTACACAATAAGCAAAATTAAAAATGGAATCCCTGTTATTTTACGTTCTCAATCATCTTCAATAGGTGGGCACGCATTCATTGCTTATGACTATGATGAAGATTTAGATGAAATTTACGTCCATACTGGCTGGAGAGATGATGTTGCTGATAAAACCTTATCCCATGTTTCGCTATCTTCGACAGGTTTTACCACACTATGTGATGCGATATCGCTAAATGTATTGATGCCTTCTACATTTTCATATAATTACCACTCTACATCTGGCAGCAATGGTTCAGCACGCAATTTTGTCTTCCCACAAGATATAGAGATAACTTCTGGCAATTATAGAGACGAGCTTCCAACATTTGAATGGAAATCAATTTATAAAGAAAAGTGGATTGAGAGCTATAATCCATATTTCGACTTCTCTATTTTAAATCAATCATCTAATCAAATTTTTAAAATAGAAGAAATAAATTTGAAACAAGTGACATTAAACCAAAGTCAATGGGATGCAGCGTTATATAATGAATCAAACGTATATTATGCTTATGTTGAATTAGATTCTGATACCTATCCTTATTGGGATGACTATTACACAAAGAAATCATTTAATAAGCCTTTAGAATATAATGAAATACCTCTAATTAAACCTAATGAGTATGGATTTGCTGATGCTTATCCTAGTGATGACACGACTAAAAACACATTCATAAGCCACACTGCAAGTCATAATTTTGCTTTTGAAACAAGAAGATATAGAACTGGTTACATTCATGATGAATATATTGTCATGTCTCCAATTCGCAACGGTTTTAAAGAAGCATTCATCGAATATAGATTTAGTTATGCAATGACTAGGATAGATGTTGAATTATCGCATTGGAGAGAGACGTCTCACGAATGGCTAACTAATTCAACTGGCGAAGCATCTGTTCAATATTTTTGGGAGAATCAGTGGGTTGAAAAACTAGATTTGCTCTCATCTTCAACCGCTTTACCAACCAATAGAAATTCTCATAAATTCTACAAGATTGAATTTGATAATCCGGCCTATAGAGTAAGATTCCACGCCGAAACTTTTTCCGCGAATGCAAACGATAGCAATCGCGGAAGAATCTGCATTGGAAACATGGCTTTTTACCCATCCGAATATAATTTGCCATTATCGGGAGGAGAACCTGATTATGTTCCATCTAGTTGGAATAATTCAAATGTGAATAATTATAATTGTTATGCCTATGCTTTAAATACTAAACAACATGGTTATATGCAACCTGGAGAAAGTGAAGGACACAATTTTGACAACACTGCAAATTATCTGACGGCTTCAGTGCTTATCAATATGGTGAGTTTGGATTCAAGCAACTATAATTTTACGTTTAATCAAGTTTCTAAAAACACAAAATGTCTAGAAGGGGAATACAAAGTGGCTTTGGTAATTGCCCCAAACGAAGATTATCATTGGTATAGACAAAATTCAGATGGTACTTGGTCACACAAACCTGGGCTTAATAACGTTATAAAAACAGATTATCAAGGCAAGATTATATATGATCCAGCTGTTGCTGATAGAAGATATAACTATAGTTGGTTTCATACAACAAATTACACTCAATGGGTTGGATATTTTGCCGTTTCGGAGGTCAGCTAATGATTAAACATATATACAACATACTGACTAGTCTAGCGCTAGTGATAACCGCGTTTGTAATCTGCTCTTGCACGCCTTCTATTAATTCTCTAAAAAACAGCTATGACATCGGCACAAATATAGATGATGTTATTATCAAACAAAAAGATAATGGTAGTTTTTTTGCATATGAAAATTACTGTTTTTGGAATGAAAATAAATATAGTGTTAGTGTTCATTACAATGATGAAAGTAGGAAAATTGATAGTAACTCGTTTTCAAATAAATGTGTTGGTAGTAATGAAAAACTAACAAACATTAATCACGGTGATGATATTTTTCGTGTTGTTTCCTTCTTAGGGGTGCCTATTTCAAGCGGAACATCAGGAGTTGAATCCCTAATATTTGATATGCAAGACGCCGATGGTTGCCTTGTGTACTTTTATAATGAGAACTCCTATTTGAAAGTTTCTCACTTAGAAATACTATCGAAGCCTTAAGGGGATCTCAATCAAAGAAATCCGGCGCTATGAAATCTATGGCAGTATATCCTAGATGATACATCACCTTTAGTTTTTTAAGGTAAGCCTTGTCAATGACGTTTTAATTTTGTAACCTTTTCACGTTCAAAAAATGTCATATAAAATTATTTTTTAACTAAAATATAATCTCCTCTCTCCTTTAATCGATATGAATCTCCAATAATTTTAACTACATTCGCGTGATGTAATATTCCATCCAATATAGCCGTGGATATAGTGTATAGCACTGACCAATATAAAAACGAGATTCATCAATGTAATAACAAATTCAAATACAGCTGTAAAACCCCAACCTTCAAAGCCGATGAAATTAAAGAGAAGTTCCTTGTTGCTTATAGCAAAGTTTACTAAACAACCATACTTAAACCTAAACAATCTAGATTGAGGGTCTCTCTCGTAACGATATTGTTTTATAGCATCTTCATAGTTTTGACCAGAAGCGTTATTAAACCAATGTTGCTTGTCGATAGCGAAGATCCTGATGAGATAAGAGCATTAGTATCACTTGCTATAAATGATTTGAAATAAGACGATGAATCAATACCTAAAAAGCTCCACGTTAAAATCGGTATCATGTAGTATACAGAGTTAATTTTCGCTCTTAATATTGACATCATTTGATGTACAGAAAGACATGAACGTAAACAGGTCTCTGATGAGAGTCAGAGATTTTTTTCTTGCCTCGGGTAGATCTCAATTCGGGACATCACAGACTTAGAATTAGACATTTGATAAGGAATATCAATAAAAACGCCTTCCGAGATTCCTGACACAAATGTTCTGCTTATTCAGTAAGAAAAACGTATGAAAATATTGAAGCATAATAAAAACACGGATAAGCAATTCTTATCTTAGGAATGGAAACGTTGTATGTTTATGAGCTGCCGGATAATTCGTACGACATCTTTTCAATTTCAGGCAGGATGAGTTCTTTTGCCTAAATCAATCGGGCCTCGTGCGTTAGATGAATGTCATCAAAAGAAAGACGGACACAGTCGAGCGAATTGAAACGGCATTATGTACTTTATTGCAATCCGAAACGTTATCAGAAATCAAAATGCGTGAAATATGCTCTTTAGCAACAATCCATCATCAAGCGTTTTACAACCATCTATTTGATCAGTTTGATCTCTACAAAGAAATGGAAAACAAAGCCATTCAAGAGGCCTTGACGATCCTGTCCTCGGGATTTTCAGACAACGCTTCGAACAATCAGAAAGAATACCTTGATCAGATTGCCGAAACAAAATACTTTTCCGGCTTTTTCAGCAAAAAGATACTTCGCAGTTCAAAGACGGGTTGCTAAACTCTATTTATCCAATCTTGGAAAAAGAGATGAAAATCATGAGCCGAGAGAAATACCGCAGATACTTGACTCTCTATATCCTATGCGGTCCAATCTCTATTTTTGAAGCTTGGTTCAAACAAGAGCGCAAAGAACCTTCCGATTAGATTGCATTCCTGATTTATAAGATTGCAGGAAATATCGACATCTACCGCTGAGAAAACAACCTTCAGTGTGCTTTTCCTTCCGACAGCTTCTGAGCCATAAGGACACCCATGACAGAGGACATCATCAGTCCTCTTGTCCAGCCGGAAGAGTCGCCGAGGCAGTGCAAGCCGTGGATGTTGGTGTTGAGATCAGTGTCCATCTTGACCTTGTTGGAATAGAATTTCAGCTCCGGCGAATACAATAAAGTTTCCGAAGAAGCAAATCCAGGGACGACAAGATCCATCATCTTGATGAACTCGATGATATTGACCATGGTGCGGTAAGGAAGCGCAGCCGTGATGTCGCCGGCTTCTGCATCCGGTAGCGTGGGGACGACATTGGAGTGGGCGAGCTCGATCGGCCAAGTTCTCTTGCCATCCAGGATATCCCCATACCGCTGGACGAGGATGTGACCGGCGCCGAGCATGTTAGTGAGCTCTCCGACTTTCTGCGCATAAGCGATCGGCTGATGGAAGGGTTCCGTGAAATTATGGGAGCAGAGAATGGATAGGTTGGTATTCTCGCTCTTTTTCTCTTTGAAGGAATGTCCGTTGACGACAGCGAGGTCGTTGTCGTAGTTCTCCTGGGTGACGAAGCCTCCCGGGTTCTGGCAGAAGGTCCGGACTTTGTTTTTGAAGGGGTGCGGATAGCCGATGAGCTTGCCTTCGTAGAGCACCTTGTTGATCGTCTCCATGACTTCGTTTCTGACTTCGACTCGGACACCGATGTCGACCGGTCCTGGCTTGTGGGCGATGTGATGCTCGATGCAGAGCTTCTCCAGCCAGTCGGCTCCTCTTCTTCCGGTGGCGATGACGATCTGATCGCCGTAGACTTCCGCCTCACCGGATTTATCCTTGAGGATGACGCCCTTGCAGACATCTCCCTCGAGGATCAGGTTTTCGCACTCAGTTTCGAAACGGATCTCGACGCCATGCTCAAGCAGGTAATGCTCAATATCGGTATAAAGTTTCTCGGCCTTCTCGGTGCCCAGATGGCGGATGGGGCAGCGGACGAGATGAAGTCCCGCCTGAATCGCCTTCTTGCGGATTTCCTTCAGTTCGAAAGATTCGTCTGCTCCTTCGATGTGGGGATCGGCACCGAATTCCAGATAGATCTGATCGGTGTAATGAATCAAATCCTGAATAGTATTGCCTCCGATTAGCTCGGGCAGCTCTCCTCCCACCTGATAATTGAGGGAGAGCTTCCCATCCGAGAATGCTCCGGCTCCGCTGAAACCGGAAGTGATGTGGCAGACAGGTTTGCAGTGGACACAATAGCCCAGCTTGTTTTTGGGGCAGACGCGCTGCTCCATCGACTTGCCTTTTTCGATCAGCAGGATCTTCGACTTCGATCCTCTGCGGATCAGCTCCAATGCTGTGAAGATGCCGCTAGGACCCGCACCGACGATAATCAGATCGTACTTGCTCATTCTCGTGTCCTCCAAACGTTTTCCATATTACACGGGAAAGAAGTGAATGCAAGGCGTGGGTGAAATAAAGACTCTTTATTTCGCTCTCCTAGTGACTTGCCTCGGAAAACGTGAGATAATTATCAAAATACCTAGGAAGCCGGAAAGAAAAAGCATAATGTTTTCAACTTTTTTTGTGGTGTGTTATAATTCGTTCCGTTGAAAGAGAAGTAATACCATGGAAACGCAAAAACAGGCCATTGAAGATAAAATCGATGACGTTCTCGAGAGACTGCGTCCCTTTCTTCAGAGAGAAGGAGGAAACATCCGCCTCGATCATTACGAAGAGGAGACAGGCGTCTGCTATGTCGATATGACAGGAGCCTGCTCGGGCTGCTATATGGCAGAGAGCGACGTGTCGGACTCGATCGAAGTGCTTTTGATGGATGAAATTCCGGAGATCCGGAAAGTCATCCTTGTTCAGCCCACTCAGCCCTCGTTTGAGGACATGCTCGCTCAGATCAAAGCCGAAGAACAGGCAAACAAAGAACTGGAAGAGTACAATCGCACCCATCCGAAAGAAGAAAAGTAGAAATTATCGCAGGATCATCTCTCATCTGCTGAAGAGGCAGGAAAAGATCTCCTGCATTTTTTATAGAAAAAACATACTTTGTTCTGGATTTGTGTTACATTATTAAAACGAAGCGGATTCTATCTCTGTCTATCAGGTTGTTTTTCATCAAAACGGACGGAAACGCTGAAACAGATTCTGCTTTGCAAGAGGGAGAACATATGCCGAATTCTTTAGCCCATTCTCTGGTGATCAAGCGCTTCTATCTGAAAGAGGGCGGAACCAATGGCGCACGGTTCTGCGACACCTTCCTCAGGCACAATTATGAATTCCTGAGCCTCGGATCATTCGGACCCGATCCGCTCTTTGTCATGGGCCTTCTTCCGTTTCACCTGCACCTCCTGACTGCGAAGAAGCGTCTAGGCAACCGGCTTCACAAATTCGATGGTAAGAAGTTTTTCAACGATATGATTGCGGAGACCTACCGCATGGATTACGAGACGGAGAAGAAAGCCTTCCAGGCCTTCATTTTCGGGCAGTTTGCCCATTACCTCCTCGATCGGGAAGCCCATCCTTTCATCCTGTATTACTCCGGCTTTGACGAAGAAGGGAAAATCACCGGAAAGTATCATTACCGCCACGCATATTTAGAGCAGCAGATTGATTTCCTGTTGGCCGAGAAATACGGCATTGAAGGATACGTGAAGGATCCCGGTTCTCTCTATACCGATAGACGATCTGTCCTTCGGGTCATCGATGAACACTGGGTTCCTGCCTTGGAGGCTGTGTTTGGTGAACCGAAGCTTCCGAATGATCTTTATAGCAATGCCATCCATAACCAGATCCGTCTGCAGCGCTTCATGAACCGCAACGGGCACTTCAAAGCGATGCTCTTCGGGAAGAACAATCTCGGCGCTCTCGCCCTGCCTTATTGGGATAGCCCCATCGAAGTTCTCAACGATGCCCACAACGAATGGCTCGATCCCGTCTCCGGGGAAAAACATTATGAGTCTTTCTACGATCTCCATTCCCGCACCATTCAGATTCTCAGCGAATGTTATTACGATGTCCTGAAATATGGATTCCACTATCACACCTTTGAGAAGTATCTCAACGGCCTCGATTATTACGGTGAACCCGTCGGTGCTAAGTGGGTGTATCACAAAGAGAACTGACGCTCTTTTGATCTCTGTTGCGATACTGAAAAAACCTTTTGCTACGATCTTTTTCCAACATCGACGGTTGTTTTTCTTTCCGGGGAAAATGAATTGAGTTTTTCTGTGTAAAAAGGATGCCGTCAAGGTTCAATCATGGTAAAATACCAACGCTTCATCATCATTCTGCCAAGGAGATTTATCCGATGAAAACAATTACATATTACCCCGAAGGGACTTGTTCAGTCAGGATGGATTTTTCCATCGATGAGAAGAGTGGCGTCATCGAGGATTTCCATGTCCTCGGCGGCTGCCCTGGCAACCTAGCGGGAATCCGCAGGCTGATCATCGGCCTCAGAGCCGAGGATGTCGCTAAAAAGCTAGAGGGCGTCACCTGCGGACAGAAGGACGCCTCCTGTCCCGATCAGCTTTCCAAAGCTTTGAAACAGTATCTGAAAGAAGGGAAAGAATAATGCCTGATATCAAAAAACTATTTACGTCGGAGTCGGTCTCTGAAGGTCATCCGGACAAAGTCTGCGACCGCATCTCAGATGCGATCTTAGATGCCTGCTTAGCTCAGGATCCTCTCTCCCGCACCGCAGTAGAGACGCTCGCTACCCGAGAACGCATCATCATCTCCGGCGAAGTCACGACCAAGGCGGTTGTCGATTATGAGAAGATCGCCCGTGATGTCTGCCGCGAGATCGGCTACACCTCGAAGGAGATCGGCATCGGCTGCGACTCGATGAAAGTCGAGGTCTATATCCGTACCCAGTCTCCGGATATCGCTCAGGGTGTCGACAACTCCTCAGATGATCATTCCATCGGTGCCGGCGATCAGGGCATCATGTTCGGTTATGCGACTGATGAGACGGAAAACTATATGCCGCTTCCGATCGTCATGGCTCATAAGCTGGTCCGCAAAGCGACGGAGTTAAGAAAGAGCGGTGAGCTCTCCTTTGCCAGACCGGATATGAAAAGCCAAGTTACGGTGGATTACACCGGAGAGAAAGCTAAGCTCAACGCTGTCGTCTTCTCCTGTCAGCATAAGCCGGAAGCTACCCTTACTCAGATCAAGGAAGAGCTGCTTGCCAAGGTGATTTATCCTGTCATCCGCTCCTTCGGCATGAACACCGAGGGTGTCGAGTATTATATCAATCCGACCGGTCGCTTTGAGATCGGCGGACCTTTAGGCGATACCGGACTCACGGGAAGAAAGATCATCGTCGATACCTACGGCGGAAGCGCCCCGCACGGAGGCGGAGCTTTCTCCGGCAAGGATCCGACAAAGGTCGACCGTTCTGCTGCCTATGCGGCAAGACACGCCGCCAAGAACGTCGTCGCTGCCGGATTGGCCAAATCCTGCCTCATTCAGCTTTCCTATGCGATCGGTGTCTCAGAACCGGTCTCCATCTCTTTGGAAACCTACGGCACCGAGACAGTCTCAAAGGATCGTATCTTAGAAGCTTTGATTGACGGGAACATCTTTGATTTCACTCCTGCCGGCATCATTGAGAATTTCTCTTTGCGCCATCCCTCCTTCCGTTATCAGGACCTTTCTGCCTACGGCCATTTCGGAAGACCGGACCTCGACCTTCCGTTTGAAAAGCTGGACAAAGTCGATGAGCTCCGTCGCTTCTGCCTGAAGGCGGATCGCTAAGAGCATACTTTCGTCAACATGAACCACAGCGATGAGCAAGAGCAAACTCCCTTTCTGGATGCTCTGATCGACTATGTGAAGTCGGATCCTGCTCCTTTTGATGTGCCTGGCCACAAGCTGGGAAATTTTGCTAACGACCTCTCCCGTAAGATCTCTCCGCTGATCTATGAATATGATTGCAATGCCCCGATCGGATTAGACAACCTCTACAATCCTAACGGCGTCATCAAAGAGGCAGAAGCTCTCGCTGCCAAGGCGATGAAAGCCGACCACTGCCTCTTCTCCGTCAACGGCACCACCGGCGGCATCCTCTCCATGTTCTTAGGTTGCCTGGATGCGAAAGATAAGATCATCCTTCCGAGGAACTCCCACAAGTCGGTCATCAACGGCCTGATCATCTCCGGCGCTGTCCCGATCTTTGTCGATACCTTCATCGATGAGGGACTCGGCATCGCCTGCGGCATGAGAAGCGAGGATGTCATTCAGGCGATGGATGAGAATCCGACCGTCAAAGCCGTATTTGTCATCAATCCGACCTATTTCGGAGTGGCTTCCGATTTGAAGACCATCTGTGAGGAAGCTCACCGCAGAGGCCTCTTTGTCATGGTCGATGAGGCTCATGGATCGGAGTTTTATTTTTCTGATCATCTGCCGTTGAGTGCAATGGAAGCGGGAGCGGATATCTCCGTGCTTTCGATGCACAAGAACTCTGGCTCTCTGACCCAGACTTCGATGATTCTCACGAAAGGCGACAGAGTAAACTTCACCGAGGTGAAGAAAGCCTATGCGCTGCTCTCTTCAACCTCTCCGAATCACCTCCTTTTAGCTTCCTTAGATGCGGCTAGAAAAGAGATGGCTCTGCACGGGAAAGAGCTGATCGAGAACAATCTTGCCTTAGCTGCTTATGCCAGGAAGAAGCTCAACCAGATCCGCGGCATTCATGTCTACGGAGAAGAGTATGTCAGCCAGCATCACAACAGCGGCGTCTTTGCCATCGATCCGACCAAGCTTGTCATCAAGGTGACGGATCTAGGATTCTATGGATATGACGTCTACCGCCTGATCCGAAAAGAGAGCAATGTTCAGCTTGAGCTTGGCGAGGTGTCGGTGGTCTTAGCCTGCCTCGGTCCAGGAACGATAAAAGAGCATGTTGACAAATTGGTCCAAGCTTTTGAAAAGCTTTCGGACGAATATTATGAGACGCAGCACACCAAGGGAATCCCAGTTTTCCATTATGCTTTCCCAAAAATGGTCGTTCCGCCTCGGGAAGGCTATGATGCTCCTCATAAGATCATCGCTTTAGAGGATTCTGTCGGTGAGATCTCCGCGGAGACCGTCATGGCTTATCCACCTGGCATTCCGCTTGTCATCCCCGGTGAGATGATCTCTGCGGAGACCATCCGCATGATCCGTTTCTACATGGAGGAAGGCGGAGAGGTCCTGAAAGATACCGAACAGGGGAAAATCAAGATCATCGATCGAGACAACTGGTATCTCAGTGATGATTTTCCGGGATTCACCCGCTGATTTTGAAACACTTTGATTAGAACATCCTTCTTGAATTCATTTCAGTAAGAAACATCTGACTATAAAGTCGTAAATATTTGTCAAATCCGAAGTTCTGATTTACAATGAAGTCACAGAAGGAGTGATTTCATGGATATCAGGATCTTAGAGAAGCATTGCGATACGCTGGCTGAGCGCCTTCAGTACCCGAGCCAAAAGCGACATCATCTTTCATTTGCTTTGAAGCTTTCGTGTGTCAAAGGGCATATCTTTTTCCATTCGGGGCTCGAAGCGGTCGGAAGGGCGATGACAAACGCAGTTCATACGCATTATCTTTTCACTCGTGGCTATCATACGGAAAAAGAGATTTCAGCCGCATTGCAGCGCTTCGAAAAAAAACACACGATCGTCAAACTTGCTAAGTTTTGTAAGCTTCAGGATTTCATCTACAACAACGATACGTTTTATCAGGATGCCGAGGATAAAAGCGTCTTTCCTGCGGATCAGGAAGAAGCGCTCGTCTACCGCATCGTCGGGGCGATGTACTATGATGCCGGCTATGAGGCGATGAAAGACTGGATCATCAACCACCTCGGTATAAGAGTCATGAAGAAGGAAGGTTCGATCGAGAGCACAAAGTGAGAATAAGAAGATAGGCATTCACAGAATAAAGCTGATATTTTGGAAGCCCTTTCATAATACCTAGTAATAAAATTAATAGTCAAAACATCCGTATATATAATACATATTATTTTGTTTTTGTCATACTTCAATTTCAAAATTGAAAGCCCTTTGATTCTTCTTTCTGACGCGGTATAATTATCGTAGGAATAAAAGAAAGGAACCGACACTTATGAAATTCCATTATGTGTGCAAAGATGTCATCCTGACCCCCGCCATGAAGGAAGCAGCTGAAGAGAAGCTAGGTAGACTTGAACATTATTTCCGCTCTGCCGCTGAGGTGGATGTCATGGTCACGATCTCCGTGAGATCGGACCGTGATCAGGCAGTAGAAGCAGCCTTCGTCGCCAATGGCTTCAACCTCCGTGCCAAGGCGAGCTCCGAAGATTACTATGACGCCTTGGATCTGCTTGTCGACAAGCTGGAAGGTCAGCTCCGCAAGGTCAAGACTCAGATACTGAAGACGAAGAAACACAACTCCCTCGCCAGCGATATTCTCTTAGAACAGATTCAATCCGATGCCAACGAAGCCGATTTGGAGATTGTGAAGAGGAAGACTTTATCTCTCGCCCCGATGGATGTCGATGAGGCTCTCACCAGAATGGATGCCTTAGGCCACAGCTTCTTCATCTTCCTGAATTCCTCTACCGGTCTCGTCAACGTCCTCTATGAGCGGGAAGATCACGGCTATGGCGTGATCGAGATTGAGAAGTAATCGTATCCTCTCCGAGGAGGGCTGAGCCCTCCTCTTTTTCTTTCTTCCGGTTTAGGCTAGAATATCCGCATGATCAAACTCATTGCGACCGACCTGGACGGAACCCTCTTCTATCCCAAAAGCAAGCTCTTAGGCTTTCCTTCCGGAAACCGGAAGTTCATCCGAAACTTTATAGATCAAGGCGGAACATTTGCTGTGGTCACCGGAAGGAACTGCCGGGTGTATGACCGCATCCGAAAGCGGATCGGAAGGAAGATGTATATCTTCGGCTGCAACGGCTCTTTCATCTACGATGGCGAGCGCCTTGAGTTCTCGCTTCCGCTTGATAACATCAAAGCTACCCGCATCTACACTGCTTTCCGGAATAGTTACGGCATCCTCTCCTGGATTCTCTTCGATCGTGAAGGGACTCTTTACTGCTCGGCCAACGATGTTCCTATGGCGATGATCAATTCCGCTCGCATCCTCAACCGCCTCAACGGCTTTTACCGGGAGAAGATGATCTTTGATGAAGCCCTTTTCATCGAACATCTGACCGAAGGGGAAAACTACAAGCTGATGGGAACCTTCGGCTTAGGCAAGAACGCTAAGCGGATTGCAGCTGAGAGTGTCATTGCGCTCCGGGACCGTTCGGCTGATTTCTCTATCTCCGCCTCCAACAATTCAGTGGAGCTAACAGCTGCCGGAGCGGACAAAGGCAGGACGTTGGAGCGCTTCTGTCAGATGCATAATATCCGCAAAGAGGAAGTTTTCGTCTGCGGAGACAGCGGGAACGATCTGCCGATGTTCGCCTGCTTTCCCCACACCTTTGCGATGTCGCATGCGGCGGATGGTTTCAAGTCGCAGGCGAATCATGTCATCGACCGGATCTCGGATCTTTCCTCCTTCCTTTTACGAGAAGAGGAGCTCTCCCGAGATGAAATCCGCACCATTGATTTTCGGAAGGGGATGGAAACAAATTGAGTTTTTATTCAGATTCATATATATTTAATATTGTGTTTATTCATGGAGAGAGAGGCAAACAATCATGAACGCTGAAGAAAAGAATGTCATGACGATTCTCACCTTGGCGAGAATTGTCGAGAATACGCTGTGGTACTGTCTTCCCAGCCGGAATCCGGAAGGGTTCTCTGCGGAGGAGAGAAAGAACCGTTTCAATGCGCTGACCGCTCTGACTTCCGAGGGAAGTCCTTTTGCGATGAACTGTGATAACAACGGCGACAACGGCAAGAAGCTGAAAGAAGATATGCGTTACTTTATCGACGATGTCTACGGCGATCCTGGCAGGATCGTCACGGTCGATCTCAATCAGAACGTGCACGTTGAGCAGTCTCTGATCCTAGAACTCTTCACGTCCTGCGTCACCTTAAGGTTCCGCCTTGAGGCGTTCCTCTCTGCCGCGAAGAAGGTGCTTGCGGAAAACAAAGCGCTTGAGCCAGAGTTCGAGACACTTCTCGATACCGATATCCGCTACTATCATTGTTTCGCCGGAAAGGTCTCCTGCATTCTCATCTCCAACAAATTCATGGAGCTCAATCAGAACGCTCAGAATTATGCGCAGAGTTATTCGAAACAGCACAACGGCGCTAATCCCAACCAGGATCCGGAGTTTGATGTCCGTCAGGATCCTTCCTTCCGTATGCTGGAGAACGAGTTCCACGAACTCAACAACGATATGATCATGGTCCTCAACAACTACGGTGAGGACGATGTGGACTTCCGCTTCGCCAGAGAGCAGATCTACTCCGATTGCGACATCTTCACCGGTAAGAAGCAGACGACCGATCTCAACGTCTTCTTCAATATGTTTGTCTCTTACTTCGACAAGCTCCTCTCTCAGCTTCAGAACCCGCTCAATGAGATGTTTCAGAAAGTCGGTGAGGATATGCAGAAAGAACAGGCTGCAGCCGCCGAGGAGGTGAAGTGATCATGAAAGAAAACAATCAGGAGAAAGGACGTTCTCTCTATCCTTCTGAGATTGTCCTCTACAGCATCTTCGGATCGATCTGGCTCGTAGGATTGGTGTTTGCTATCCTCGGAATGTTCGCTTATAACTATGGCAAGCTTTCAGAAAACAATCTTTATGCTTTGGAAAAGTCGTTTGCCAAGTTCTTCCATATGCAAGGCGCGATGGACTTCCGGCTTTGGGGCACGATCGTCATGGTTGTCATGATGATATGCTTCCTCATCACCGTCTACGCCTATGCTGACCGAGCCGAGAAGAAGAAGGCGGCCGAGCGGAGAAAAGCGGAGAGAATGAAAATTCTCATGGAAGCCGACGCGACGAAGAATTCCTGAAGCGATTCAGCCAAAAATTAAGCTCTTCCCTAATGTGGCGAAGAGCTTTTTGTTTCTCTGTTTGCTATCGCAACAATTGACAAACATCTGATTTCTTCCTAAATTTTTTTTGTTACACGCTAGTGTAATGTCTCTATTCTGTATGAGTCTAAGCCAAGAAAATCAGGGAAAAAATCTCTCCTCAGACGTCTCTGATCTGGAGATTGTCCAGGAGAGTTCGTCCTCGTCAGCGAAAAAAATAAGGAAGGTCAAGAAGCAGAAAGCTCCAGCCTCCCGAAAACGGGTTTTGCTGACTTCAGTTTTTCTAAGCCTCGTCACCACCGCCGTCGGTGGGATGGGCGGATATGTCCTCTTCGACATCTTTCATCCGAGCGAGACCTCCAGCTTTGTCGATTATCAGACCGACTATGACCGCAAGAAAATCTCCTCTGCCCTTCAGCAGGGTAAAGGAATCTCTCTTTCTGCCATCGACCTGACAAATTACGCTCTGGATCTTCAGGTGGAGTCACCTTATGCCTTGACGATCGGCACCGGCCTTGTCAATGCGGCGGCCGGCGTGAAGCAGACCATCGAATCCTGCACGCTGACGACACCGGATGGCATCTTCAATCAGAACATCTCGGAATCGTCGATCGTTCACACGGCCAACCGCTTTTACGATGATGGCACGAAGATGAAGACCTACACCTGCAAGAAGACGGATGAATGGACCTCTTCCTTGCCTTCGAAGGATATGACTTATGACGATTATATCCAGAGCTACGGACGTCTGATCAAAGGCGAATACTGGGTGAGAGAAGCAGAACCTGAGCCGACAAAAGCCGTTCCCGAACGATACCTTTCCACCACGCCTTCGAAAGGCCTGAAAGATCATCGGCTCAACGGGGTGATCATCTACACCATCACGCCTGGGACAGTCACAGACAGCAGAATCACCAAGACTGAAAACGGCTATCACCTCCATCTCACGCTCGACTATCTCAAAGCCACGTTCTACTACTCGGTTCAGATGAAGACCACGGGAAGCCTCGATGCAAGACCGACGTTTACAGCTTCCGAACTGGAGTTTGATTTAGATTCCTCAGGGCATCTTCTCTCCTCTTTCTTCAAAGACAGCTACCGGGTCAAGACCGGCATCACTACGGATGCTTCCGATGAGATGACGCAGTATTATTTCCGTTCTGATAACGGTGTTTTCACCAACACAGACGGAGTCAGTGTCGAAGGAAAGATTCCCACGATGTCCGAGAAGGACTTCACTGGGTATCAGCTCTTTCCGAAGGAGAAGTGATCGATGAAAAACAGGATGATTTATTCCCTTGTCTCTCTCGTCAGCCTCGTCATCGGCGGTGGGACAGTCTACGCCCTAAAAGGCCTGGAGAAGAACAAGGCGGATGCAGCGGCGAAGAATCAGGCTCATGTTCAGGAGGAGACCGGTTTTGATAAGACCATCAACACGCTTCTTTCTTCCAAGGAGATGAGAGCAGAAGAAGTCAATATCCGCCTCAGCATCCCCACCTATGATGACATTCATTTCAAGATCAGTAATCTCGACGTTGATCTTTCCTCGATGTCGGATATCAAGGCTTTGCAGTGCAAGGGTAGCCTCAATGTCCGTTATGGCGATGCGGTCAACGATAACCTCCATTTTATTTATGAAAACGGCGGAAACCTTTACCTCACCTATGGTTCGACAGGATACACCTTCCATGCCCCGACGACGATTGATGGCGTATTGAGCGTCCTCAACACCCTCAACATCAAGCTTCCTCTCTCCTCCACCGACGCAAGCCTAGACCTCTCTTCTCTTGCCGACAAGGCGCTTGCTGTCCTCAAGGACGTTCCGGAGACCAAGATGCCAGACGGCGGATATTCTTATGCCCTCAACCTCGACGAAGCGGTCAAGGACCTCGGGCTCAGCGGTGTCAGAGGCAATCTCTACACTGATGGCGATCATGCATTGAAAGCGATCTCGCTTGCCTCCGACGGCATCCATTATCAGGATAAGCTCACCATCGGATTAGGTGTTTCCGGCATCTCACTGAAAAAAGATAACGGATATCGGACTCTCACTTCCGAGGAGAAGAAGCGGTATACTGATCTCAACAATGTCAACGGCGTCTTCTCCACCTTAAACCGACTTGTCGGCGAGAAGAAATTCAAAGCCGGATTCTCCGTGGATCTGAAAAATCAGAACCAGTCTGTGGCCATCGCTTTGACTGGAGATATCCGCGGCGATCTTTCCCGTGCCGGAAGCGATTATCAAAAAGGCTGCTATCAGGTCAATCTGAAGCACGTTTCCGGAGACGAGACTCTCAATGAAGCTAGCCTTTATCACGAGGATGGGTTCACTTACCTTAGACTGAACCAGCTGATTCAGGGCAAGATTGCAAACACCGATGTTGAGGATATTTTCGCTCTGCTTTCTGCTCAGACCGGGAAAGCTTCCATCCAGGATCTCTCCCAGGATTTTGCCAAGATCATCGCCGGATCGGATTTAGATAAGCTGATTCATAACAAAGACTTCTCTGTCTACAAGAATTTCATCCGCTCGCTGCGCCGGGAGAACGACACTATCGTTCTCACGCTAAGTCCGAAAGCGTTCGGATTAGGCGGAGAGGAGATTGAGATTCACATCACTTGCACCCAGGAAGGTGGGTTGTCTGCTCTTTCTATCTCCGGTTTCGAGTATCAGGGCTATCAGGCCAGCCTCACGCTCGATTTGGAGGATTACCTCGGTTTTGAGACAGTCGATAAGGCCAAGTATCCGGATCTGCATATCAGCGTGCCTCTTTTCCACACTGTCCTTGACTTAGCCAAACAGAGAAAAGTCTCCGCTGATTATGCTCTGACTATCTCCGACGGAGAGAAGAACGTTGCGGCAGGTGGAACAATCGATGCTGATCTTGCCGATTTCAGCAAGGCGGGCAAGAAATACGGAAACTATCATCTCTCCTTGAAGATGAAGGAGAACCAGAGCCCATTATCCTCCTCTTCTCTCGATGCTTATTATCAGGATCAGAATCTGTATGTCGGATATGGCGAAGTATTGAAGAACAGCATCATCGGCGCAGAGTTAAACGATATCTTCGCCCTCTTTGATAACAAGAGCAATACCCCGGTCGACGGGAAAACCTTTGCGAAGATTGCCTCCGCTCTGGAGACGATCAAGAACTCCGCTAAGTTAAAGAACGACTTATCGAAGATCAAGGATTTTTATTCCCTCAAGCCGCTTGACTCTTTCTTGAGCATCAGCCCTGTCAGCGACAAGCAGATTGATGTGACGCTCAATCTCGCTTATCTTTTTGAAGGGACTGCCCTGTTAGATCAGATCAAGGGTGTCACCCTCTCTCTTAACAGCGATGATAAATCCCTCCTTGGCCTTTCTCTTCACGATCTTCACTATCAGGACAAAGCGATTGATTTCACGCTTTCACTTCAGAAGGAGTATCGTCAGAAGGAAGGCCGATTGACCGAAGAGGAGAAGAGAGCCTATGCGCCGATCTCCTCGGCTTCAAAATTTGTCTCGACCTTCCTCAATGTCCCGATGCAGCTCAGAAAGTTCAGCTTCGATGTCTCAGGAAGCGTAGGAAAAGACGATAGCCAGAAGACTTTCCTTAAAGCAAACGCCGCTGTCGATCTTTCCGATCTAGATCATCCTAACCTGGAAGGCAAAGTCACCATCACCTTGCCACCGGATCAGCTAGAGAATAAGACGACTGATGAAAACATCGCCTTCCGCTATTCTGGTGTGAAAGAAAAGGATGGTCTCGGTGGACGTTTCATCGCTCAATACAACGACAAGATGCATGTCCTTTTAGAGCGTTCGACCATCACGGATATCATCAACATCGTCGATCGGAGAAGCGAGACTAACCTCCTCAACCGCTATCTTTCCGACACTTCTGCCTTTGTCACCGGCATGCCGATCGTCGATGCTTTCCTAACCAAAGACTACCTCTCTCTTCTCAACGACTATGTCCGCAAGGTGGAGTTTACGGAGAATGCGATCCTGCTCACAGTTCATGGCACACTCTTTGGGGAGAAAGATGATCCGGATCATCCTTGCCACGACAATGTCATCACGGTGACCTTAGATACGGAGAAGAAGACCGTTCAGAAGATCGGCTTAGAAGGCGGATATTCGGATTACCGTATTCAGGGAAACATCGAATTCAAATCCTTTGAAGAAGCAAAGAAAGTTGACATCCTAGAGTACAGTGAAGCGACGAAGGATAAGTTCATCGATATGGAGGGTTTCAAAACCTTAGTGAAGGCTGGCATCGCGACGACCGAGCACTCTTACTTTGAGCTCTCGGCGGAGCTCTCGGTCAATCTTAGCATCCCGGTTGTTTCGACCGATAGCATCAACACCCATGCCACCTGTGAGATGTATATCGAAAACCAGGAAGTTTACGCCTATCTCTCCTTCAACAACCACAACATGAGGCTTCAGCAGGATGGATTCTATGGGACGGAATTTTTCATCCATGAGAAAGAAGTCTATACGACATTGACCCGCAATCAGAAGGGAAAGCTGACTTCCTCCCTCAAGAAGATGACCCAGAAAGAAGTGTTCCGGAATCTCCTCTACTATGTGACTGACTACATCCTCGACCTCTCCGATATGGAAGCGCAAGTGCTCGGCTTCATCTCGGTGAATGTCGGCGGCATCGTCTTAGGAAACATCTACGGGCAGGAGAACGAAAACAACACCGCCGAGAAAAAGAATGTGCTGAATCGTGATTTCTCCTCCTTCGTTAAGCAGGCAAAGTACCAGGATGGCACTTTCGCTCTCGATATGGACGTCAATTCCATTTTAGGCAGTGACATCACCAGCCTGGTCAATGTGAGTTCGGCCAGAGCAAATGTTCAGATCGATACCAAGAGCTATGAGCTTACCCATGCTAACGTTTCCGTTGAAGCGACGGCTGTCTCTATGATCGGCGTCTCCTTCTCCCTGACGATGAATCGGAATCTTAATGCGACAGGCGATCATTGGTCTAGCTCTCGCTACTGCACCTTTGTTCAGGAGATGAAGCACGAGTTCGGATCCTTTGATGACAACAGCAAGCTTCCGGAATATCAGATTCTCAGCATCAAAGCGAACCGGGCGACCGGATTGCTCGCTAGTACCTTGAAGTACAGCAGCATCACTATAGAGGACAACTATTCTGATGGCTTGAAGAACGAGCTGAACTTCAGTTACAGCGAAGCGACGAGAGTTTTCTTCTTCGGTGGAACTCGACTGTAGTTACTGACGGGAAGAGAAGATAAATCTCTTTCTGAACATAAAAAAACCATCGGTTCCTCTGTTTCCAGGGGGATCGATGGTTTTTGATTTCCGCTGATGTGCAACATAGATGAAGCACAGAGAGCCTAAGTCAGATCTTCTGATAAAGACAGAAAATTACTTGGCAGCTTCAGCGCTCTTGGCTGCCTTTTTGGCAGCTTTCTCTTTGGCTTCCTTGGCTAACTTCTTCTCTCTTCTGACCTTCCATTCATCCGCGAAGCCTCTGGCTTCATACTTTTTCTTTCCCATGATGATACCTCTGATTATTTCGTTCTGTAAGACTAAGACAGACGTATCTAATTATAACGTTTTATCTCGGTTTTGCAAGACTTAATTACGGCCTTCAGGAATCGTTTTTGTCATCCTTCCATTGGTTCGCTATCCCCTTTTTGCTCTGCGGAACAAAGAAAAATTAACCGGCTTGATACTGCTTTGTTCCCTGGGTCTGTTGACTTCTCTAACCGAAGGAAAATTCAGTCTGATTTCTAGACAGAGTTATGCCGGATCAGAACAAGAAGCGAGAGAGCGAGAGAAAAAAAGATGATCAAAGCGCTGACCACAATTCCGGAGATCAGTCCGGGAAGCGTATAGAAGGAACGGCTGAGGTAATACCGGTTGACTAAGGCAATGATGAAGGAAGCTAAGGCATAAGAGGCATGGTCAGAAACAGCCGAGCGAGATGACGGGAAGCGGAATTGGATTTATGCTCTTTTTCATATGTCTTTGCCCTCTTTGATTATCATACAGAAATGAACGGGAGTGTTACTGAAACCCAGCTTCATTCCGGAATCACTGTCGCCAGGAATAATATTCCTCATCCTTCCTGGGGTCGGCGACCTCCTCTTCGTTCTGCTCTTCGGAGAGGAAAAACACCGTCTTCTCATAGAGTTCAAGAAAACGGTACTCGCTGATTTTCAGCACTTTGTTCTCGGAGAGAACATAGACGGAATCCTCGCTGAAATAGAAGTCTTCCGTTTTTCCTTCGATCCTCGCTTCCAGATGACAGCCTGACTTCATCATCGCCAGGGCATCTTTTGCGGAAAGATATTCGTTTTTCATAGTGTGATGATTATATAATAGACCGAGAGGAAAGGCATTGTTTTACTGAATCTATGGCTGTTGAATATATCCCTTACCTTCGGAAGAAAATCGGTCACGACCGCTGTCTCAGCGTCGGATTGACAACGGTTATCGCCGATGAGGAAGGCAGGATCCTGTTAGAGAAGCGGTCGGATAATGGGAAGTATTGCCTTCCCGGCGGTTCCATCGATCTCGATGAGACCGTTCTGGAAGGCGCTAAAAGAGAGGTGGAAGAAGAGACCGGCATCCGCTTAGGAGAACTTCGGCTTTTTTATATCCGCTCCGGAAAGAAAAACCAGCTCTCCTATCCCAACGGAGATGTGACCGATTATGTCGATCTCGTCTTCTCTTCAAAAGTGAAGTCTCACGACATTCATCTTGCAATCGGAGATGGAGAGTCGCTCTCGCTAGGCTTCTATCGCCGAGAAGAGCTGCCGGATCCTTCCCTCTTTCTCAGAGGAACAGAAGATGTCCTGAAGGTTTACTTCGCCCATAAGAACGAAGTGGTCATCGACTGAGGAAGATCATTTCAGAATGAGAAAATACCTTTTCCCTTCGATGAGAAGAGAAAGGTTGCTTCGTTTCCCTTGCCTCTGATAGGGGGCAGAAAGAAGCATATCGCCTAGCCGGACTTCCAGATGGCTGTCTGATCCATTAGGGGCGGAGAGAATCTGGGAGCGGCTGGTGTAGATGAATTCGATCTCCTGCTCGGTCTTACCCGACAGGCGGAGATGAAAGACGCTGATGGGCTCTTTTGAGATCATGGGAAGAGTTTTCAGATTGACATAAGAGGAGTTTTTGCTGACGAGAAAGGAACCGAGATGATCGTTGATGCTGAATTCCTGATGATTGATAAATAAGGAAGTCGCTTGACTGAACTTCCGTTTGTCACCTAAACGGATCGCTTCGAGGGAGTCGATGACGGGATAGCATTTGCCTCTCTCATCCATCAGAACGATTCTCTGAGGAAGAGAATGACCTTGCAGTTTCATGTTTGAACGCTCTCTTTCTTACCCGAAAGAGGAATCCGAAGTTCAGATTCCTTTTTCCGGTGTATATATCGATTTATGATTTTCTAAGTGAAGTCACTCCTAGAGTGACGCCTGGATTATATCGAAGCATAAGTTATCTATCAAGCTTCTTGAGTTTCCTTTAAGGTTCAGAGAGGAAGATAAAAGTCCTTTCAGGACTGGATTCTGCTTATTTAATGACAAATATATACAAATGTAAAATGAAATATTACAAAAGCAAAATTTGATTTGCATAGGGTAAAACTAGCCCTGTCAAGCCCCCTCTTTTGGCACAAAGCACAAAAGTTTCCGTTTCTTCATCCTTGTTTTTTGACACTTTTTTATGAATAAAGAGGTTTATTCTAGGAAAAACTGTGTGTCATGTGCCTCGAAAACGTTATCGAAACTTTAAACTGATAACGGATGTACCATTTATTCTGTGAAATAAAAAAATATGGTCAAAATCAATTACATTTAGATATGTAAAAACAAAATTTTAAATTTGATAAACACTGATAAATACTATTGTTTTAGATGTTTTAAATTAAAATTCATCTTAAAATATTGCTTTCCGTTCTTTCTTTACTTTTACTGAAAGCGGTTTAAAATATGGCCATACGATAGAAAAAGATGCAAACCAAACATAGGTCCAGTGGCATCGCCCTCCCTATTTTCTCTCTCCCTGGAGAATTCGGAATCGGTTCGATTGGAAAAAGAGCAAAACGCTTCATCGATTTCCTTTCGGATGCTGGTTTTACCTACTGGCGGATCCTCCCTCTCGGACCGACTTCCTTCGGAGACTCGCCGTTCCAGTGCTTCGCTTCAAAAGCCCTCAATCATTATTTCATCGATATTGAGGATCTTCTGGAAAAAGACCTCCTCAAGCGTCGCGACATCGGCATCGTCGATTGGGGAAGCGATCCTCGAACCATCGATTATCGGCGGATCTACGGAAACCGTGTCCGGATCCTCAAAGCCGCCTACCACCGCTTCAAAAAAGGACAGGGCGATTACCAGCGAGGTTACACCTCCTTCCTTCGGAAACATGAATTCATCGACTACGCCTGCTTCATGGTCCTGAAGGACCTTCATAACGGGAAACCCTGGAATCAGTTCTCCGGCTCTTATCAGGAGTACTCCACCGATCTGTTCCGACAGATCAAGCACGACTATCGTGACGATGTGGAGTTCTATGAGTGGACGCAATACATCTTCCTTCATCAGTGGGCACAGCTGAAAAGCTATGCTAACACGAAAGGGATCTCCATCGTCGGGGAGATGCCGATGTATATCTCCTATGACTCCATCGACGTCTACAAACATCACCGCAACTTCCTGCTCAACGCCGCTCAGGGGATGGATTATGTCGCCGGTTATCCGCCGGACATCTTCTACTCCTCAGGTCAGGTCTGGGGCACACCTCTCTACGATTACGACTATATGAAGCGGAACGATTACCGCTTCCTCCGCGAGAGGCTCAACTTCTTATTATCCTTATATGATTACGTCACCTTGGATCACTTCCGCGGGTACTTGGAAAACTTCATGATCCCCAAAGGAAGCACCAATGGGTTGGATGGCCTCTGGATGCCGGTTCCGGAAAAAGACTGCATCCGAAAGATTGCTACCGACTTGGAGCGGATCATCGCCGAAGATGTCGACTACCGGGGAGGCGAGATGGCAAAGCTCCTCGACAGCCATCACATCAAAGATATGCGGGTCATCGAATTCGGGTTTCCCCGGGATTCGTCCAATATCAATCAGCCTTCCAATTACTCCTTCAGCTGCTTCTCTTACTCCTCGACCCATGATTGTCAGCCTCTGCGAGGATACTTAGATGGATTAAGCGCCGAAGAGAGAAGGCAGTCGGTCTCTCAGATCAACACCGCGTGCCGCAGATTCGGTGTTGAGGAACGTGAGCCTGCGGATACGAAAGGTCTCGTCGAATCTCTGCTGGAACTCAACCTTGCTTCTCTTAGCGCGGTCGCCATCCAGGCGATGCAGGACATTCTCTTTCAGGGGAATGAGTCGAGGATCAACACGCCATCGACAGTCGGGACGAACTGGAGATACCGGATCACGGATGGTGATTTATCTCCGGAGAGAGCGAAGCATCTGCGGGAACTTAACCGCCGATACGGACGCTGCTGAGAATGGTTTTTACAGGGCATTCCTTATGAAAGCCCTGTGAGAATAAATGCTGTGTAGGACTTTTCAGAGGGAATAGGAGGAAAATTTCATGAAAAGCAAATTTGTATCAGTCGCCATGTTAGCTACCTTGTCGCTTGCCGGATGCCGTACTAGGACGTCATCGACTCCGTCCGTTAGCAAACCCACCTTGAAGACGGAGATTGTCATCGGTTCTCCGACCAAACATCAGCCCTTTGTCAAAGGAAAGATCGAGGCTTGGCTGAAGACCAATGGCTACACCAATGTCACGCTGAAGATGTATGACCTGGATGAACACGGAGCCAAGGATGTGACCGATTTCACCGGTTCCAGTGCTCCGGACATCTACGCCTATGCTTCCGATCAGACTTTGGATTTGATGGCCAAAGGTGCTCTCGCTGAAGTTCCGGAAGAATTCGTGGCGGAGATGGTGAAGAATATGGGACAGACCGATGTCGATGCGGCAAAGGTCGGTGATTCCTACTACGCTTATCCTTATGCCGGTGACAATGGTTATTACCTGTATTACAACAAGGATATCGTCAAACGCTTCGATACCGTTGAGCACATCATAGCTGATTGCAAGGATGCCCATGTCAAATTCGGTTATGCTCTTGAGACTGATTCTTCTTTCTTCTCCATCGGAACGATGTTCACCTTCGGCGCGAGATACAATGTTACACTCGACAATGCCGGAAAGATTTCCTCGGTCAAAGCCGACTTTGATGGAGACAAAGGACTCAAGGCCGCCAAAGTGATCCGAGATCTGATGAAGGATTCTTCCGTTACCACAACGCATGCCGGCGCTCGCGATATTGCGCCAAGTGGCGAGTCAACGGGCTTTGGTGCCGTGGTCGAAGGCTCTTGGAACTATACGAACTTCCGTGAAGGAAAAAAGGACAATGACGGCAAAGTTATCTACGCCGGATTAGGCGATAAGCTCGGATGTGCCAAACTTCCGACTGTCACCGTTGACGGTGAGACGAAAAACCTTGGTTCCTTCTTAGGCTACAAGCTCTATGGTGTCAACCCGCAGAAGTCTTCTGGCAATGCAGATCGTTTGGCCCTGCTTCACACTGTCGCCAACTTCCTCGTTTCTGATGAGATACAGGAAGGCCGTTGGGACACTCTTCAGGTTGCTCCGACGTCCGATAAGGTTGCTGCTCTTGAGAAAGTTGCCGGCGATGATCACATCAAGGCCATCAACGATCAAGCCAAATACTCGGTCGGTCAGACCATCGTCCCTGGCGATATCTGGAAGGCTATGGAAGCGATGGCTGATTCCATCAAGGGAAATCTTAGCGCAACTGACGAACAGCTGAAAGACTATCTCAAGACCTTCAACGATAAAGTCATCGGCAAAGGCGGAAAGTAGATTAACGTCGTTACCCAGAAAGAAGAGTAGGCTCGCCCTACTCTTCTTCCTGGTTTTATGAAAGAATCCCGGGTCGCGAAAAATAAGGCTGGATCTGCGTCCGGATATTGTATAATAGAGTTAATTCGGATAAGTCTTTGACTTATTTTTCAGAGAAAGGAGAAACGTATGGCAGAAGCCACTGCAACTCAGACTGCCTCTAAGTCTTCCTCTGTCGATCATGACGCTGCGATTCTGCAGAGTCATATCGAGTATCTGTCCATGAGCAAACCCCGACGCATCCTTTACAAGTTCACGCACTTTTTCACCGACATTCCTAAGAAAATCGAAAAGAGTGCGGCGAGAGTCCCATCCAAGACGAGGTGCATCGGACACGGCATCTTTTCCGTCTTCATGAATCTGAAGGATGCCTTGGTCTCCGGCGATTGGTCGACCAGGCTCTCATTCTTGGTGATGGGCATCGGATTGATGGCTAAGCACCAGATCATCCGAGGATGCATGTATTTCCTCTACCAGCTGATCTTCATTCTTTTCATGATTCTCGTCGGGGGTCCGGCGTTAGGCGCCTTCTCCTATCTCGGCGGATCGGCAAGAACAGCCTATACGACCAAATCCGGTCTCATCTCCTTGACCACTTACAGCTACGGACAGAACTCCTTCACCATCCTTCTCTACTCTTTGATCGGCATCATTCTGATCGTCTCACTGATCTTTCTATGGTATGGTCAGATTGTGGACTCCCTGAGATTGCAGAGGCAAGGCTATATCGGAAAGTATGCTTCCGATAAAGTGACACTCCGCAACACCATGGACAAGGGCTATGACAAAACCCTGCTCACAGTACCGATCGGTGGCCTCCTGATCTTTACGATCCTTCCGATCATCATGATGGTCATCATCGCTTTTACGGATTACGATTATGCTCACGTCCCTCCGACACAGCTCTTCGACTGGGTCGGCACTTATAACTTCGCCCAGGTCTTCTCCGCTTCCGGCACCGCCGGAGCGACGGTGGTCAAGACCTTCGGTCAGGTTCTTCTTTGGACGTTGGTCTGGGCTTTCTTCGCCACGTTCTCCAACTATTTCATCGGTATGATCGTGGCGATGATCATCAACATCAAGGGCATCAAGCTGAAGAAGCTTTGGAGAACTGTCCTCATCACCACCATCGCTGTCCCGCAGTTCGTCTCCTTGCTTCTCATCTCCAGGATGTTCGCTGATGAAGGCTTGATCAACCAGACATTGCAGCAGTGGGGCTGGACCAACAAGACCATTCCCTGGCTCTCGGATCCTTGGCTTGCCAAAGTCACGATCATTCTCATCAACACTTGGGTCGGCATCCCTTACACCATGCTGATTTCCACCGGCTTATTGATGAACATCCCCGAAGACCTCTATGAGTCCGCAAGGATCGATGGCGCTTCCCCGGCCAAGATGTATTTCAAGATCACTCTTCCTTATATGCTCTTCGTCACCGGTCCATATCTCATCTCTCAGTTTGTCGGCAACATCAACAACTTCAACGTCATCTACCTGCTTAGCGGCGGCGGGCCATCCTTCATTCTTCCTTCCAATGTTCCGGTCACCATCTCCGCTTCCGGTGTCGGTCAGACGGACTTGCTGATCACCTGGATCTACAAGATGACGACCAATGCCAGCTACGACTACGGCGCAGCATCGGTCTTAGGTCTGATCGTCTTCGTTGTCATCGCACTGATCTCGATGATCTTCTACAACAATTCCAGCGCCGTCAAGGATGAGGAGGCCTTCCAGTGATGAGAGGTATTACAAAACAGAAGGCGAAAAAGTCATATCGCTCCCATAAGAGAGCGATTCTGACGAGAAACGTCATCGTCTATCTTTTCCTGGTCCTCATCTCCATCATTTGGTTAGTTCCTTTCCTCTACCTGCTCTGTCAGTCTTTCTCCTCCATGTATTCCACCAAGTACTTCTTCCCATTCCTTCCTTCACCGGAGAGAATCAACAACGGCTATCCGGTCTGGACCTATCGCAACTACATCACCCTCTTCACCGATTCCAACTATCATTTCGGTCACTGGTACCTCAACACCCTCATCATCGCTGCGGTCTCCTGCTTCTTTGAGACTGTGCTCGTCTTAGGAACCTCCTATGCCTTCTCCCGTCTTCGCTTCCGCTTGAGACAGCCTCTGATGAAGCTGATTCTCATCTTAGGTATGTTCCCGGGATTCTTAGGCATGGTCATCATCTACTTCATCCTGAAGCTCATTGGACTCAACGGCAACGTCTACTCTCTCATCCTGATCTATATCGGCGGCTCAGCGATGCAGTACTACATCGCCAAAGGCTTCTTCGATACGATTCCTCGAAGCTTGGATGAGGCGGCGATGATCGACGGTGCCAACAAGAACACCATCTTCTTCCGTGTCATCATGCCTTTATCGAAGCCGATCATCGTCTACACCATCCTCCTTACCTTCACCGCTCCTTGGGGCGACTTCATGATGCCTTCCTACCTCGCAGGAGGAAACGATATGGCGAGAACCGTCGCGGTCGGTCTGCAGAGAATGATCTCCAACCAGCAGGACAGAGCGGCTTACTTCCCCGTCTTCTGCGCGGGCGGCGTCTTCGTTTCTGTGCCGATCATGGCGCTCTTCTTCTGGCTGCAGAAATACTACGTCGAAGGTATCACCGGCGGCGCAGTCAAAGGTTAAAGCGGTTCGGAGGAAAGGGAGAATGCGAAAGAGATCGGCCATCCTGCTAGCATCGATATTATCATTGACCGGCTGTCAAAAGACACCTGAAGAGCTTTCTGCTCCGAGACAGAACGCGGTCTCAGAGCAGGAGCTTGTCCCTGCCGTTTTGGATGACAACTACCGGAATTACTATGAGATCTTCGTCTCCTCCTTCGCCGACAGCAACAACGATAAGATCGGCGATCTCAAAGGAATCGATACCAAGCTCTCCTACCTTCACGACCTCGGTTACACCGGCATCTGGCTCACCCCGATTTTCACCGCCAGCTCCTATCATAAGTACAATACGACAGATTACTTCTCCATCGATCCTTCCTTCGGTACGATGGAGGATCTCAGAAACTTGGTCAGCCATGCGCATCAGCTCAACATCAAAGTGATTCTAGACGGCGTCTTCAACCACTGCGGAAGAGCTTCTTCCTACTACCAAGATGCGATTGTTGAACACTCCAAGAAGAAAGACGGAAAGCCCTACGATGAAAAGAAGGAAGGATTGATTCACTTCGTCGATACCGAAGCCGAAGTGGAATCCTCCTCTCTTCGTTACCACAAAGCTGACCCTTACGACTTCTACTATGAGTGCAACTTCGACGATGATATGCCTGAATTCGACTTCTCTCATGAAGCGACCTACACCTTCATTCAAAGCATCGTCGATTACTACATGTCGGAGACGATCGGAATCGACGGATTCCGACTCGACGGCGTGAAATACTACAATCTCGGCAACAGGGAGAAGAACCTCGCTGTCCTCGACCGGATCAACGATATGGTCAAGAAAAAGAACAGCTCCGGTTACCTCATCGGAGAATGCTGGATTGAATCACCGGGAGATCTAAGCGAATACTACGATAGTGACATCGATTCCTTCTTCTGGTTCCCGGCAGGCACCGGAAGAGGCTTCCTGCTATCAACCGGGGTAGACGGTCGGTTCAAAACCACTTATCTCGAGGGAGAGAAGACGATGATCGGTTCTGCGAAAGGCCATATTCCTGCTCCCTTCTTAGATAACCACGACTTGCCTCGCATCTCTGATTCCGATCCTCGGAAGACGAAGTTCCGACTGGGACTTAGAGATACGCTGAATGGATCCATCTTCAACTACTACGGCGATGAGATTGGGATGAACTCCCTTCAGATTCCCTCTACCTCGGATTATCGCGATGCCAACTATCGAACCCATTATCTCTGGAACGATCAGACGCACGAAGGCGAGACAGAAGATCCGCCAAGAGCCCTTCCTCAGACGTCCCTCTTCGGCGATAGTGTCAGCCAAGAGAAGGATCCTAACTCTATTCTGAATTACGAGAAGAAAGCTCTCCTCTGGAGAAACAGCATCCCTGCGATCGCCAGAGGAAAAATCGCAGATCCTGCCTTCGAGGATGAGAGCATCAACCAGGACTATCGGAATCCCCTGCTTGTCATTGATAAATCCTATCAAGGGGAGACATACCGGCTTCTCTACAACTTCTCCGCTTCGAAAGAGGTGACTTACGATACGAAAGGGACGAATGTGATCTCCGTCCTGCTTGCCGATACGAAGCTTCCTGCTACGACCGCCGATACGATGCTGAATCTGCCGCCGTATAGCATTGCCTTGCTCAAGGCTCAATAAAGGAGAACAGAAACCATGGCTAATTTGAAGCTCGAACACATTTACAAGGTGTACCCCAACGGGACCAAGGCCGTCAATGATATCTCATTAGATATCAAGGATGGTGAGTTCATCGTCTTCGTCGGACCCTCCGGCTGCGGAAAGTCCACGACGCTGAGAATGATCGCTGGCCTTGAGGACATCACGGCCGGAGAACTCTACATCGATGCCGACATCGTCAACGATATGGAGCCGAAAGACAGGGATATCGCCATGGTTTTCCAGAACTATGCCCTTTATCCTCATATGACCGTCTACGAAAACCTCGCCTTCGGTCTGAAGCTGAGGCACATCCCGGATGATCAGATCCAGGAGAAGATCCTCTGGGCTGCCGATATCCTCGGCCTCAAGGAGTACCTCGACAGAAAGCCGAGAAATATGTCCGGCGGTCAGAGACAGAGAGTCGCCTTAGGAAGAGCGATCCTTCGCAACCCAAGAGTCATGCTTCTCGATGAGCCGCTCTCCAACCTCGATGCCAAGCTCAGAACCCAGATGAGAACCGAGATCGCCAAGCTCCATCAGCGGCTGAAGACAACTTTTATTTACGTCACTCACGATCAGACTGAAGCCATGACGTTAGGTAACCGTGTCGTCGTCATGAAATCCGGAAGAATCCAGCAGGTCGATACCCCGAAGAACCTTTATAACTTCCCGGCCAACCGCTTTGTCGCTGGCTTCATCGGCACGCCGCAGATGAACTTCTTCGATGTTACTCTGCTTCGTGAAGAGGATACCGTCAAGATTCATTTCGCCATCAATCAGCAGGATATCGAAGTCCCTTACAACCAGCTCATCAAGGTCTTGCCTTCCTATCTCGACGGCAAGAAACCCATCACAATGGGTGTCCGCTGTGAGCATGTCAGGATTGTCGATGAGAAGGCCCCTGGTGCCATCAAGGTCAAAGTCTCCCACTTCGAGGAGTTAGGATCGGAAGCACTTATTTACGCCAGCCTCGATCTCAACGCTTCCTCGGTTGATGCGAAGGACGGTCAGATCATCGCCAAGGTCAAAGAGGTCGGAGCCATCCAGCCGGATGAAGAGATTTATGTCGCTTGCGATATGGATGCCACCTATTACTTCGACAAGGAAACCGAGAACACTATCCTGCCGAGAATTCCAGAGTACAACTCTCTCACCGCTTCGATCCGCAACAACAAGCTGTTGGTCTTAGGTTCGAGCCTCAACCTTCCCGATGCCCTTTTGAGTGCCGATGTCCGCAATGCGGAGCTGAGAGTTCCTAATGACGCTTTCCTCATCGGACAGGCCGGCATCAAAGCCAAAGTGATCAAAGTCGAGCATATCGGCGATAAGAAATTAGCGCATCTCGAAGCGGATGGAAGAATTTTCTTCTCACTGGTGGATACCGATTACAACGAAGGGGCTGATCTTGATGTCGCTTTAGACTTCACCAGAGTCACCTTGATCTATCAGGGCCAGGAAATCTTCTCCCCGATCGGAGAGTTCGACTCTCTGGCCGCGAGCTTCTACAACTATCAGACCGTCATCGCCAAGAACGAAGATCCTAACTTTGTCCAGTTCCGTCAGGATAAGATCGACGCTGCGGCCAACTTCATGGATGCCAAGATTGAGCTCGAGAATCGAAGCTACGAGACGACAAAGGCTGAATTAGCTTCCCGCAACCTCGATCAGGAAAGAGCCGATGCCGAGAAGAAGTTAGCGGAGCTCACCAGCAGGAACAACGCTGAGGTGGTAAGGATCAAGACTTCTTCCAAGGAAGAGCAGAAGAGACTCACCAGCGAGTTCAAAGCCGCTAAGGCGAAAGCCAAAGCGGAGAATGATGCCCTCTTTGCCGAAAAGAAGCGGAGAGAGGAAGCTGAGTTCAAAGCGTTCCGCGAGAACAACAAGGATAAGGATTCGCTCAAGAGAAGAAGCGACGAATACCATATCTTCAAGGACAGCTATCAGACCGAGAAGGAGAACACCCTCAACCTTCAGGTCAACGGACTCACGATGAATTTCGAGTCCAAGATCGCCGCCCTTAAAGCGCAGTCACGCCGTCAGATCGATCTTCTCAACAAGGAGATCAAGGATATGAAGGCCCAGGTTAAGGAGGCTAATGATCCGCTGAAATCCCTCGAGAAGAAGCATGCGGAAGTCCTCTCTTCGCTGGAAGAGGAGAAAGAGAATGCCATGCGGAGAGCTGGCATGGTCTTCTTCTTCCAGTTTGCCGGCGGCTACTATTCCATGGCGACAGATATCATCTCCAACAAGCTCATCCAGGGTCTTGGCACCCGCGTCTTCTCCAAGGAGTTCCGCGTCGATATGCCTCACGATGCCTATGTCGAATCCACCAAGAGCAACGCCTTCACCCTCACGGTGGAGGGGAACCTCGATTATGGCAACGTCTACTTCATCCGTTGCAAATATACGGATGACACAGGAAACGAACAATTCGTCTTCCTGAAATCGGATCGGGAAAGAAAGATCGGCGAGCAGATCCGCATCGATTTCCAGATCGCCAAATCTCAGATCACCGAGACCGAGATGAACATCCGTCTGTATTAAGGGAGGATCGTCATGAAGAAAAAATGGTTCAGCCTTTTGCTTCCTTGCCTCCTTCTTGCTAGCTGCGGAAATAACAACCCTCAGCGTGTGATTCAGGAATCCCGCAGCGCTGTCGATGCTCTCGCTGTTCCCTCAGCGAGCGCCAAATATTCTCTGACGGTCTCTGGACATATCGTCCAGTTCTCCGAGTTCAGGAAACCGAGCGCGAACTACGCTGTTCCCGAAGGAACCCTCGATGCTTTCGGAAGCTCTTATCTCCTTCATCTCCCGGTCCGTCTCACCAAGGAAAACTATTATCCGACAGCGGAGGATGTCGATCCTGTCAGCTATACCTATGGTGCCCTTCGCAGCGTGCTTCAGGGCGCGACGGATGATCTTCACTTCATGGACTTCCATAAAGAGGATGCTAATCTCGTTTTCAGCAACAGCAAGTTCTCCGGATTGATCAACTTCTACAACGTTGTCGTACCAAACGGCACCGCCTCAAAACCTGTCAGCAACTACGGCCGCTACAACATCCGCATCACCTACAATGACAAAGGACTCCTCCTCCGCGAGGAAGTCAAGACCGTCAACGCGGGCAAGGATGCCGATGAAGTGACGGTCGATGTCGCCGCCGATTACACCTACACTGCCGCCTGATCTCATGAAGAAAAAAATCCTGTTTCTTCTGACTGCTGCTCTTTTCTCCTGCCAGAAGAAACCGTCTGTTCCGTTGGAGATTGAGAACTATTTGGCTAACTGCTCGTTTGAGAAAGCTTTTGCGAAGACAGAGCTGGTTTTCTCCTCTTTCCAGAGCACCTTTCAAGATATTAAGAGCCAGCAGACTCTCGGCACGTACAAATACACAGCGTTCTGCGATTTTAGCGAGCACTATCGTTTTCATTATCGCTATCTTTCCACCGGTGACCAGGTTCATCGGAAAACGGAAGCCTCTCTTTTTGTGACGAAGGAAGAGGTGGAAATCTCCTATCAGGTCGATCTTTCCCGCTACATCAAAGTGACAACCTATGAAGGATACACCTCTTTGGAGGATCAGACTCTGGTGACTAAGAAGCTAAGCCCCGTGAATCTGACCAAAGAACAGGCTGAGAGCGAAAGAGAGAAGCTTTTCTACTCCCAGAAAGAAGGAAATTATCATGTCGGCGGCATCTACTACGGCGATCTCTTCAACTGGCGGAAAGGAACGCTTTATCCCTTCTACAGCATCGAAGCCGACGGCAGTTTCCTCTATGATGTCCATCAGATTCCGATTCAGGAGAAGAACGGCGAGAAAGGCAGTATGGATGAAGTGATCCGGATGAATGCGGATGGCCTTCTCCTCTCATTAGCGGAAACGGCAAAGAACGAGACGACCGGAAGAGAGGCAATCACCACCCAACAGGTGCGGTACAATGAGGAAGCTAAAGGCAAGGATCTCTGATCCTGCCTGATCGGAACATCATGAAATTCAAATCAGGTCATATTCTTTTTCTGCTCTCTCTGATGCTGCTGACTTCCTGCAGACGTACACCAGAACCAGGCGTCTCTCCTACGGATTCTTCTTCTGCTGCAAAAACAAGACTCACCATCGATAAATATGTCAGTGATGTCGCTTCGACTGCGCCGATCATGATCGCTGGTTTAGAATCGGGTCAGAAGGTCGATTATGTTGTTTCCTCTTATCCTGTCATCTTTTCGGCAACTCAGAAAAACCCCAGGCTCCATGTTGTCCGCAATGTCGCAGAGGACTTTTCTAAAAAGTTCGGGACGGATGGCTTCCCTCAGGCCGGACTCTTCATTCGCAGAAGTTTATCTGAAGATGAAGGTCAGGCAGTTCAAATCTCGGCCTTCCTTCACACCTTCGACACGGACGTCAACGATCTGATACAGGGTGGAAAACAAACGGCAGAGAAGATGAATTACTTTTCTCAGGATGAGAAAGTTCAGAGAGAACGCTTTGGATTCACCTCTCATGTGATTCAGGAAGTCCAGAAGACCAACGGCTTAGCCTTTCTCTCTAAAGAAAAGAATCCAGACATTCAAGCGTTTTCAAAGTTTAAAGCCTCATTAGGCATTCAGGTTCAGACAGAAGACCTATCTTCTTATTACACGAAAGATGTCACAACCTCTCTGCTGGATAAAGATCTTCCTTTCCATGTCGTTGCCCCTTTAGGTGCACCAAGCGCTGCTCTTGCCCGTTACGCTTCCGATACGGAAAAACTCAATCTGACCACTCCGGCGAACGTCTCTGCCGCCTTCAAGAAGAAGAAAGCGGATTTCATTCTTTTCGACAGTGTCAATGGATTGAAGCTCTCCTCCTCTTTTGATCATGAATATCTTCTTGTCAGGATGGTCACATTTGGTAACCTCTATCTCGTCGCCACCGGAAATGACGAGAATGATACGATCTCTGAGGATGACTATATCGTCGGCTATGGCGAAAAACTTGTTCCGGATCTTGCGTTCCGGGCGGTATACTCATAGCAACGTGAAAAAGCTTTTTGACCGTCGGTTTCATCTATCTTGGCTCTGCCTGCCTGCAGGCATCCTTTTCGTCATCGCAGTTTGGGAAATCATCGCATCTTCCACCGGAGAGAAATTTCTCCCGGAGTTTTTCTCTTGCTTTATGTCGATGACCCTTCTCTTTGGGGATGCCAATGCCATGGTTTCTCTCGGTTACTCTCTTCTTAGACTTTTGATTTCCCTGATCATCTCTTTTCTTCTCGGTGTGTTTTTCGGCGTGTTAGCGGGCTATTTTAATATTCTCGCCCGGACTCTTTTCCCTTTGATCGCGATGCTAAGAGCAATTCCTACCATCGCAGTCATCTTTCTGCTTGCGGTCTATGTTCCTCACTTCTCTCTCTATGTCGTGTCGCTGGTTCTCTTCCCTGTGATCTATCAGGCGAGTTTAGAAGGATCTTCATCGGTCTATCATCAGTATGAGCGGGACTTCATGCTACGAGGCAGATATCGTCTAGACAACATCGCGAAAGTCGTCCTTCCTCTCTCTACCGACTATATCCTGCTTGGTCTGATTCAGGGTGTCGGGCTTGGCATCAAAGTTGAGATCATGGCCGAGACCTTCTCTTATAAAGCAGACTACTATGGGTTGGGAAAGAAAATCTATCAGTGTTATGCTAGCGTCGAATATCGCGAGATGATGGCTTATGTCCTTCTTGCCCTCCTTTTATCTATTATCCTTGACTCAATTCTTCTCGTATTACGAGACCGATTGGAAAAGAAACTTGATATATCCAAGCAGAAACGGTTCTCGTTTTTCTTTTCTTTCTGATAGGAGTAACCTTTATGATCCATGCAGTGATCTTTGATCAGGACGGAACCTTGATGGATTCCGGACCCGGGATCAAACATACAGCGATCGAGACGTTGAAGCAGATGAAGCTCTCCTATCCTCCTTATGAGAAGATGGATTATTTTATCGGTCCTCCGCTTTCGGATTGTTTTCGCTTATCCGGTGTTTCGGAAGAGAGGATTCCGGAAGCGGTGAAACTTTATCGCATCCGCTATGCGCAGAAAGGGATGTTTGAGGAAGAGGTGTATCCCGGTATCCTATCTCTTCTTTTCAGCATTCGCCAAGCGGGATATCAAACCTATGTCGCTACCTCTAAGTCGAAGCGGTTGGCGGAGGCAATCCTCATTCATTTCCAGATCCGCTCACTCTTTGATGGTGTGTTCGGCGCTAGCGAAGGCGTTCAGGGAGAAAGCAAAGCAACGATCATCGCTTCTTGTCTTTCCGCGTTGCCTAAGGAGTCTAAGGTCATTATGGTCGGAGATACCTATCTTGATATTCTCGGTGCGAAGGAAAATCATATTCCTGCCATCGGTGTGACTTATGGCTACGGGGAAAAAGAGAGGATGAGAGAAAACGGATGCTCCTTGTGGGCAAAGGATGCTGAAGAGCTTGAACAGTTGCTGCTTGACCGCCTGATAGAAAGTTGATGGTTTTTTACGTTACAAGTTTCAGTTATTGAACCTTTCACAGCTAGTTTTCTGTCTGTTTTGACATTATAATGTAGACAGCTTCCAAGGAAGCGGAAAGAGTCATGGATATGTGGTATGAAATTCTTTATCGAATCCTAAGCATCATCAATTATGTTGTGGTCATTCTCTTTGTCTTTTTGCTACTGATACAGATTGTGGAGATACTTGCCGCACTCTTCCATAAGAAAATCAAGTATCCGAAAGCTGAGAAGAAAGCGAGAGTCGCTTATCTCATTCCGGCGCACAATGAAGCGGATGTCATCTATTCCACCGTTGAGGACATCTTCCGGAGCCAGAAATATCCGCGTGATCTCTTCGAGGTTTATGTCGTCGCGGATAACTGCACCGATGACACGGCAGAGCTTGCCAGAAAGGCAGGGGCTAAAGTCCTCATCCATCAGGATCCTGACCCGGCGCATCATATGGCGCTATACCCTCTCCAATATGGGGTCGATTACATCCTGAAACAGGATGAGAAAGCAGAGCTTATCATCCACTTGGATGCAGACAATCATATCTGTCCCGAATTTTCTTCCTTGATGAACGACGCATATCAAAGCGGTGTCGACTTTGCCAGACCTTATGAAGGAGGGACAAACGGAACCCAGAACTTCTTCACGAAAGCCTGCTCTTACTTCTACGCCTTCGACTCCCGTTTCGGTGGCCGAGGCAAAGAGGTCCTTCATCTCGCCGCCCATGTCAACGGCGCTGGTGCGACGATGAGCCGTCGTCTCTTTCTGAAGACGGGTGGCTATGATCCAGTCAGCATCAGCGATGATACGGAGTTCTGCTTCAACCGGCTGTTAGAAGGAACACACGCACACATGGTGGAAGAGGCTGTTGTTTATGAGGATATGCCCTCTTCGGGATCGGATACCGCAGCTCGCAACGCTCGCATCGGCAAAGGAAACAAGATCCTGTTTAAAACCAAGCTCAGAAAGATGATTCCTCTCTTCTTCCGCACGGGAGACTTCTCCTTATTGGAGACCTTCTTCACCTATATCTGGCTTTTTGTCGGAGCCCCGATCTTAGGCTGGATGGTCCCCTATTATCTTTACTTTTTCCTCTTTGCCGGATTTGCTATGAACGGTGCTTTTTCCTTGACGATGTTCTCGACATCCTACTTCCAAACGGCGCTTTGGACGACCGTATGGATATGGGTAGGTGTCATTCTCTTCTTATATTTCCTATTTGGCTTTGTTCAGGTTCTGGTGTTCGTTCTTCAGGACTATGATAAATTCGGTGCCAAGAAGCGAAGTGAGTTCATCTCGATGGTTCTCTTATTCCCTGCTTATCTGTTCGTCTATGGTTTCTCCGTCATGGCAGGAATGCTGAAAAAAGGCTCCGGCTGGGGACAGGCGAAACGAAATCCGAAACAGAAATAAGGCGAAGCGAAAAAGACGATAAAATCAACGTTACAGCCATATACAGTAAGGCTTCATTTGCTCTTTTTTCGGATCGCCCGGATTTTCAGGGACGGAAAATCTGATGAATCTGTGCTTTGACTTTCTCAGCCTCTTTGGTGGCGTAGAGATAAAAGCCATGGGACATGCCTTCAAAGACGAAGAGCTGATGCCTGACCCGCTTCTGTTCCATAAAGGAATCAAACTTTGTGATGTCCGGAAAGAGTATCTCTTCACTGCCACAGATGACAGAGATGTTTTTCAGCTCTGACGTATCCCCGTAGATCGGAGAGATATGCCGGTTTTTCAAAGCGGATTCATTTCCTGCCCAAAGTAAGGCAATCTTCCTTAATCCCCATGGAGATAGTATGGCATCTTTATCCTCCAGCGCTTCGATTTTCGGATTCGTTAGAGTGGCATCAAGCCAAGGCGATAAAAGAATCGTCTCATCTGGTTTTCTTAAGTTCAGACCCTCCATGCAGTAGTGAAGGCCAGCCGCAAAAGCACCACCTGCTCCATCTCCCATCAGGAAGATGCGGCGGTTAGGATTCTCATCAAGGATTTTATGATAGAGGCTGATGACGATCTGGAATTCCGAGGCGTAGGAGCGTTCTGGGGCTCTTCCGAAGATCGGAACCACAGCGGAAAGGCCGTTCTGTTCTGCGATGCTCTGAATCAAGGCAAAGTGCGATTTTGTCGGATTCTGGAGATAAGTGTCGCCAGAAAGGAAGAAGAGGATATCCTGCTTTGATTTGGAATTGAACAGGAACACTTGCCTAGACTGAAAAGAAGTTTCCTGAAACCCATGCGGAGTTTTCAGAGGCTTAGCTGTTTCCTTTTCAAACCCTTTGACAATCCGATTGAAGCTGAGATCCGAAGTCTCCGAAAAAATAGATTTCGGCTTTTTCACAGAAAGGTAAGCATCGATGAGGAAAGCTTTCCAAGAGAGGTTTTTCTTCATGTCCTGATTATACTATTTTCGACGGTTGCTTCAAAAAAGAGGGAGAAAATTTTTCAAAGCAGAGAGAGGGAGAGCAAATTCCACCATAAGACAACGCGAAAGCCTATAATAGGAAAAACCGGAGGTGCTTATGATCAAAATCTATGGTATGCCGTCCTGCCCGTATTGTGACTATGTTCTCAAGCAGATTCAGGGAGATAAAAGATTTGTCTTTATCGACATCGGGAAAGACATCTCTTCCCTTCATGCGTTTCTTCGGCTTCGCGACCACAATCCTGTCTTCAACCCATACATCGAAGAGGATGATGTCGGTGTTCCTTGCTTCGTGTTAGAAGACGGAAGCGTGACCTTGGAGCCAAGTGAGGTCGGGCTTCATTCGCTCAGCGAGACATTCGGTAAATCCTGCTCTGTCTCTGGTCACGGCTGTTAAGACGATACACATTCCTTCTCGAAACGGAGAAGAAATTTTTTCTTCTCGATGCCACAGGAAAAACCACCTACTCCGCCATCGGAACGGATGATCCGATGACAGGGAATCAGAAGGATGATCGGATTGGCAGAGAGAGCCTGACCGATCGCCTGGCTGGACATCGGACGATGGAATTTCTCAGCGATATCCTGATAACTTGCCGTTGATCCAAACGGCACTTTCATCGTGAAGGACCAGACCTTCCGCTGAAAGTCCGTACCGGACGGATTTAAAGAAAAATCGATTGGTTTTGGCTTTCCTTGGAAGTAGCAGTCGAGCCAGTGAGTAACTTTCTGAAAGAGAGAAAGCGACTGATTTTCTGCTTCCATCAGAGGGCAAGATTCTTGAGCATTATCAGAAAAACAAAGTTCAGTTAGTGAATTCCCGTCGCTTACCATCTTGATCATGCCAATCGGAGAACGATAATTACAATAGTCACCATTCATTTGTTTTTTCTCAAAGTAATCCTGTAGTCTGTACCGAGCCTCCTCTTTGAAACTTCCAAGGGATTTTTCCTCAAAATTCCGATACCAATAGTTGAGAAGCAGATAGGTGTGACCTGTCTTTGGAATCGGAAGAAGATACTTCTCTTCAGGAAGAGGAAGCGAGTCTTCTGTCTCTGTCTCAAAATCACAGGTGCTGCTTCTTAACGAGTAAGTCAGCTTATGATCGTTTAGATTCTGTATGACCTGATAAGGCGTATAGAGGCAGTTTGTTGGCCGTAAATCATGAATCAGACAGCAGGAATCGGTCCGGAAATAACAGAGTGATCCAGAATCAAAATTGGCTTTGACCTGGGACCTAAGGGAAGCATTCTCATCGAGCAGATGCTTGATTTCCTCCCACTCATCATCCCGGATATCAATATCATTTCCGATGCAGCACTTTCCGTGAAACGGACATTTCCGGCAGTTCTTACAGCTTGGATCGATATTCTCAAGCTCTTGGATTTCCCGGTTGAGCTCATCTTTGATCTCACGGAGCGTGTAATTCTTCATAGTGAAAGAAAAGGCTTTATCGCAGAGCCTTCAAAGCCTTCTGAACAAGCTGCGAGGGACTCCAGGAGCAAGGCTCTCCTTCTGAGGCAATATCAAAGAGGAATTCGATATTGCCCTCTTTGCTACCAAGGATAGGAGAATAAGTCACGTGAGAGATTTTCAGACCTGATTCATCAAGGAAGGGTTGGAAATCACATAATGCTTCAACTAAATCAGCAGGCTGACTGACGACGCCTCTGTCATTGAGCTTTCCCGGTCCTACTTCAAACTGTGGTTTGAAGAGAAGGATGATCCGAAAAGGCTGATGGAAAGAAATCAGCGTCTTCAGGATTCCCCGGGCGGAAATAAAGGAGACATCGCAGACATACAGGTCCATCGGCTCTGAAAAGTCCTTAGGCGTCATATTCCGGAAATTGGTGTTTTCCCGGACGATGATCTTTGGATTGCCTCGTAGCGATTCGTGCAGCTGAGAGGTTCCGACATCGATGGCATAGACTTTTTTCGCTCCGTGCTGAACTGCGCAGTCAGTGAAACCTCCTGTTGAGGAACCAATGTCACAGATGACTTTGTCCTGAAGGCTGAGCTGAAATTCATCGATTGCTTTTTCCAGCTTGTGACCGCCGCGGGAGACATACTTCAACACGTCGCTTTCAACCAAGGAGACCTCTTCGCCTGCTTTGACCTCATATCCTTTGTTATTGATGATCTTATTGTTGACAAGAACTTTGTTGGCTCGGATGAGCTGCTGGGCCTTGTTCCTAGTTTCACAGAAGAGATGCTGCTGCAGATATTGATCAAGTCTCATAATTCTGTTCTTTCTGCGGATGTTTTCTTTTTCTGCACCGCATCAAATCCGATCAGATCCTTCACGACCTGATAGGCGAGCATTGTCCCTGCCACAGAAGGAACAAAGGGTGTGGATCCAGGTGCGGCTTTTCCGAATTCATTCAGAACCTGCGTCTTTGGTGTCATCGCCGCCTCTGTAGAATAAACCACCTTCAGGGAAGGAACGTTTCTTTTCTTCAGCTCATGACGCATGATTTTTGAGAGCGGATCACCGATAGTCCTGTAGATATCCGTGATCGTCAGCTTCGTCGGATCAATTCGGTTTCCGCAGCCCATCGCCGAGATGATGGGAATCTGAAGATGGTTGGCTTCCACGATAATATCGATCTTTGCCGTGATCGTATCGATGGCATCGATGATGTAATCCCATTGGGGAAAATCAAAGCTCTCTCTTTTTTCGGGAAGATAGAACGTTCTATATTTCTTCACTCGGATTCGAGGGTTGATGGCATGGATTCTCTCCTCAGCGACATCGGTCTTTGGCTGACCGACGGTCATCATCGTCGCGATGATCTGCCGATTGAGATTGGAAAGGCACACGAAATCGCTGTCGATCAAGTCGAGGTTTCCGATGCCGGCTCTTGCGAGAGCCTCAACGGCATTGCCTCCGACTCCGCCGAGACCGAAAACGGCGACTCTGGCATTCCAGAGTGTTTCCATTGCCTCTTCTCCAATCAGACGTTGTGTGCGTGCGTATTGATTCATAACGGATTTATTTTACTATGATGAAACCGGAGAAAAAAGGAGGATGACATAGGAGCGCATAGCTGTTTCAAAAAAAGGATTGCCGATAAGCCTGACGTTCTGAGTATAAGAAGCCCCTCAAAAACACAGACTGAATCAAGGGAAAAACTCATTTCTAGTTACGTTCTTTTCCCTTGCTCTTCTTTCTCTTGTAAACTGAAAGAATGAATCCCTATAATGGGTGAGTGATCCGATAGGAGGATAACTTATGTACGCAAAAAATGTCTGGGAAGATGCCAGTGCGGCTAAGAAGAAGAAAATCTTTGATTTTTCGGCAGATTATATGAGGTTTCTGACCGAAGGGAAAACTGAGAGAATGGTCGTCTCTGAAGCGAAGAGAATCGCAGAAGAAAACGGCTTCAAAGACATCAATTCCTGCAAGGAAATCAAACCGGGTGACAAAGTCTATGCCATCAACAAGGGAAAGAACTTCCTTCTTGCCGTCATCGGAAAGAAGTCGATCGAAGAAGGAATGAGAGTGCTAGGTGCTCATATCGATTCGCCCCGTCTTGACATCAAGCAGAATCCGCTTTATGAGAAAGGAGGATTCGCCTATCTGGAGACCCATTATTATGGCGGAATCAAGAAATACCAGTATGTGACGATACCGCTTGCTTTGCATGGAATCGTCTATCGGCGAGATGGCTCCGCGTTTGAGGTGTCCATCGGCGAAGATCCTTCGGATCCGGTTTTCGGAATCACCGATCTGCTGATCCATCTCTCCGCCGATCAGATGAATAAGCCGGCTTCCAAAGTCATCGATGGGGAAAACCTCGATGTCACCATCGGCAACATGCCGTTAAAGAAGGACAAGGCGGGAGAAGTCAAATCCTACATCCTTCAGCTCCTGAAAGAAAAATACCAGATGGAAGAGCAGGACTTCCTCTCTTCGGAGTTGACGGCTGTTCCGGCAGGTCCCTGCCGCGACTATGGTCTCGACCGGTCGATGATTGCCGGATATGGTCACGATGATAAAGTCTGTGCTTACACCTCTTTCCGGGCGGTTCTCGACGAGAAGAAGATTCCGGAATACACATCCGTTGCGGTGTTGGTGGACAAAGAGGAAGTCGGATCCATCGGAGCGACAGGCGCTCAGTCCGCCTGGTTTGAAAACACCATGGCAGAGCTTCTCTTCCGGGAAGGAAAAGATTCTGCTCTTGCCGTTCGCCATGCGATGACCAATACCAAGATGCTCTCCTCCGATGTCTCCTGCGCAGTCGATCCGCTTTATGCCTCTGCCAATGAGCCGAACAACTCCTGCTACTTTGCTAAAGGCATCGTCTTCAACAAGTATACCGGCGCCAGAGGAAAGACCGGATGCAATGATGCGATGCCGGAGTTCCTCTCCTTTGTGAGAAATGCGATGGAAGAGAACAGCATCCATTATCAGACCTCTGAGATCGGCAAAGTCGATCAGGGAGGAGGCGGAACCATCGCCTACATCCTCGGGAATTACAACATGTATGTCCTCGATGCCGGTGTTCCGGTCTTAAGCATGCATTCTCCGATGGAGATCGTCTCCAAAGCAGACGTGTACGAGACCTATCTCGCCTATCAGGCTTTCCTTGTCGCCTGACATCCCATCTTTGAATTGCTGAATCAAAGACAGGAGTCTGATGTGACTTCTGCCTTTTTCTGTGTCTTTCTACTATGCTTTTTGATATACTTGATATGTTTTAAAAGGAGTATCTCATGATTGAAATACAAAATCTGAGTAAATCATTCGGTCAGAAAAAAGCAGTCAGGGATCTGACGCTGACACTCCAAAGCGGAGAAGTGTTCGGTTTGTTAGGGCCTAATGGTGCCGGAAAGTCAACAACAATCAAAATGATCACCGGCATTCTGACGCCGGATGCCGGAGATGTCCTGATTGACGGCTGCTCTATCTCACATAACGCCTTAGAGGCCAAGAAGAAAATCGCCTTTGTCGCGGATTCCCCGGATCTGTTTTTGGGAATGTCAGGAATCGACTATCTCACCTTTGTGGCGAGCGTCTTTCACGTCGACGGCATGACCTTCCGAAGGAGGGTGGACGAACTTTCTGAAGAATTCTCGATGTCTGCTGCACTGACGGATTCTATCTCCAGCTATTCCCATGGCATGCGGCAGAAGATCTTCATCATCGGCTCCTTGCTTCACGACCCTGTCAACTGGATTTTGGATGAACCTTTGACCGGCCTTGATCCGGATGCGGCTTTCAAGGTGAAGAACCATATGCGGCGGATGGCAAAAGAAGGCAAGTGCGTCCTATTCTCCACCCATGTTCTCGATGTTGCGGAGAAGATCTGCGACCGCATCGGCATCCTTTCGTTCGGAGAGCTTAAGTTCGCCGGGACGCTCGATGAGCTTCGGGGCAAGGAAAACCTTCAGGGAAGTGATCTTGAAAACCTCTTCCTCACATTGACAAAATGAAAGACTTTTTTCTTTTGGTCAAGGCCGTCCAGGCCTCTGGTTATCGGGTTGGCAAAGTTCGGAAAGGCAAACCGGTCAAGCAGAACCGGTCGATATTCTCCGTCTTTCTGATCGGCTTCCTTCTCACGCTGTCTTTCGGCAGCCAGGTGTTCAGCTTCCTTCAGCGAGCAGTGCGCCTATCCTTCAGTGCCGAAGATGCTCTCCCCTATCTAACCTTGATGTTCACCGGCTATTTCCTTTACGGCCTGATGATGTCTCTGGTCACCTGCGCTCCGACTTTCTTCCGGGGAAACAATGATGCCTTTCTTCCCCTCCCCATCTCCGGAAATCGCTTCTTCTTAGCAAAGTTTACTATCATTTTCTTCATCAATCTCGCTTACGGAGGATTGATTCTTCTAGGAACATCTCTGACCGCCTGCATTATGCTGCATCTTTCCGTTGCCTCTTATTTTGTCAGCATTGCTCTCTTTCTTCTTTATCTTTTCCTCGCACCTTGCCTGAGCTTTTTCATCTTCAATTTCCTCGCCCGTTTCCTTGATCTGAAAAACGGCAAAGTCTCGTATATCATCATCACATGTGTCTCCGTTGTGATTGCCGCCGGCAGCGGAATCTTGGTCAACGCTGTCCCCTCTCTTGCCGGCGAGACCATGACGCATGAGATAGCGATCGCTGCCGTTGAGAATTATGTCTCCTATTTTCCTTGGCTGACTTGGATCGGATATCTCCCTGCCCACGCCTTGACTCTGCTGCAAAAGACAGATTATCTCTCTCTTCTTGCCCTTCTTTTCATCACCCTGCTTGTCGTTGCTCTCAGCCTGACCGTCTCCAGGAGGACCTATCTGACAAGGCTAGGGAAGTCCTTCTCTTCTCATCGCCATGTGCTGACTTCTCAGCGGGCAGAGAAAAAGAAAGAGAAGCAGATGAAGCTTCTTGATCATCCAAGACGCCTGATCTTCCACAGGGAGTTTTCTAACTATCTCAGCGATTCTTCCATCTTTAACGGCAACGCTCCGCAGCTCAGCATCCTTCTTTCTCTCATCATCACCATGGTGTTCATGAGGATTTCCGTCGTAGACGGGAAGCATGTTCCTCTCATGATTCTCGAGATCTGCGGTATCTCTTTTCTGCTCTTCAGTTTCTTCTTCACCTGCCTTCCTTTTGTGGCTCTCTCCTTGGAGAGAAAGAACCTCGCTTACCTCAAGACCTTCCCTTTAAGCTATCGCAAGATGCTCTGGCAGAAGCTATCTCCTAGCGTTGTCCTCTCTCTTCCGCTTGTACCCATCATATTTGTTGTTTATCTTTGCCTTGTCGGGTTCGAAGCGGATTTTGCCATCTCCTTAGCGATGGTTGCGCTCACCTATCCGATGATGATCATCCTTTACAGCTTCTGGATCGGAACCTGTTTTCCCAATTTCAGCTTTGAGTTTTCTGCTGAGCTGATGAACAAAGGGAAAGGCATTCTCTTATCTCATCTCGGACACATCGTATTCTCCACACTAGGTATCTCCCTCATCACCAGCCTCTACTTTGTCTTCCACTGCTTCTGGATCGGGACCTTGATTGTGTCTGTTCTCTATGCCGGTCTTGGCGTTCTCTTCTATTTCCTGGGCGAGAGGAAGCTGAAACGGCTTCTTACGTCAGAGCTGATTCTCTGAACAAAGAGCAGAACATCGCATCATAAAAGGGGCTTCCTCGCGAAGCCCCTTTGTTTTGCCGACTGAATCTTATTCGAGGTGCGGACCAGCTTCAACCAAAGCTTTTCCAGCATCGTTGGTTTCATACTTATGGAAATTCTTGATGAAGCGTGAAGCGAGATCTTTGGCTTTCTCATCCCAGATTGCACTGTCTTTGTAGGTGTCTCTTGGATCGAGGATATGCGTATCGACACCTTCAAGCTGAGTCGGAACCTCAAAGCCGAAATACGGGATCTTCTTCGTTGGTGCTCTGAGGATGGCGCCGTTGAGAATCGCATCGATGATGCCGCGGGTATCCTTGATGGAGATGCGCTTTCCGGTTCCATTCCATCCGGTGTTGACTAAGTAGGCCTTGGCGCCGCCCTTCTCCATATGGCGGACAAGCTCCGCGGCGTACTTCGTCGGATGAAGCTCCAAGAAGGCTTGACCGAAGCAGGCGGAGAAAGTCGGAGTCGGCTCGGTGATGCCGCGCTCCGTGCCGGCAAGCTTCGCCGTGAAACCGCTCAGGAAATAGTATTTGGTCTGCTCTGGTGTCAGGATGGAGACCGGAGGCAAGACACCGAAAGCATCGGCAGAGAGGAAGATGACATTCTTGGCAGAAGGACCGTGTGAGATCGGCTTGACGATCTTATTGATGTGGTAGATCGGGTAAGAGACACGGGTATTCTCCGTGACTTTCTTATCGTGGAAATCAATCTTTCCGTTTGCATCAACAGTGACATTTTCCAGCAAGGCATCTCTGCGGATCGCACCATAGATGTCAGGCTCGGCCTCCTTGTCCAAGTCGATGACCTTGGCATAGCAGCCACCCTCAAGATTGAAGACGCCGTTATCATCCCAGCCGTGCTCATCGTCGCCGATGAGAAGACGCTTTGGGTCGGTGGAGAGCGTGGTCTTTCCGGTGCCGGAAAGGCCGAAGAATACGGCAGTGTTCTCGCCGTTCATATCAGTGTTAGCCGAGGAGTGCATCGAGGCGATGCCCTTGAGAGGCAAGTAGTAGTTCATCATCGAGAACATACCCTTCTTCATCTCTCCGCCGTACCAGGTGTTGATGATGACCTGCTCGTGCGAGGTGATGTTGAACATGACGGCAGTCTCAGAATGAAGTCCTAATTCCTTCCACTGTTCGACTTTGGCCTTTGAAGCGTTGTAGACCACGAAATCCGGCTTGAAGTTCTTCTCTTCTTCCGGTGTCGGACGGATGAACATATTCTTGACGAAATGGGCCTGCCAGGCGACTTCCATGATGAACCTCACGGCCATCCTGGTGTCTTTGTTGGCACCGCAGAAGCCATCGACAACATAAAGTTTCTTGCCGGAGAGCTCCTTCTTGGCGATGTCGAGGCAGGTAGCCCAGGCTTCCTTACTCGCCTTGTGGTTGTCGTTAGGATATTCCGGAGAGGTCCACCAGACCGTGTCGTGGGAATTCTCATCATCGACGATGAACTTGTCCTTCGGAGAACGTCCGGTGTAGACACCGGTCATGACATTGACCGCGCCTAGCTCGGTCTCTTGACCCTTGTCATAACCTTCCAAGGACTTATCCATCTCAGCTTGGTAGAGATCTTCATAGGAAGGATTGTAGACGACTTCTTTGACATCGTGGATGCCATACTGCTTCAGATCAATCTTGTTCATCTTGCTTTTCCTTTCCTTGTTCTGTTTTCGGCTCTGATATCAACAGGTGAACCTGTAGTATCCTCAACATATCCCGTAATTTTCTTCCAGCGTGACTTCACCGGCATCGATGAGGAGAGTCTTTCCTTCGCTTCTTACTTCTAGCCTGCCATCATCGGCAAGACCACACACTTCAGCGTGAAGGTCTTCTCCGTAGTAGTTGAGATAGACTCTTTTTCCGGCGAGGAAGAAGTGTGCTCTGACGACGGGAAGAAAGTCATATCGTCCTTGAAGGAAACTGTCATAGAGAGTATCAAAGTCATCTAAGAAGAGATGTAGTACTTCCATCGGATCAAATCGTCTTCCGGTAGCCTGATAGAGAGAGATCGCTTTCTTCTGAATCTCAGCAGGAAACGCCTTGTCGTTGAGGTTGAGTCCGATTCCTAGGATGATGGCTTGTAAGTCAGGATCATAGACCGCTTCGGCTAAGATACCGCAGGCTTTCTTTCCTTGGAGGAGAATGTCGTTTGGCCATTTGATTGAGGCTTCGATTCCAAGCCTTTCCAGCGTGAGAATCAGCGATGCCCCAGCAAGGAGCGGAAGAAGAGACGACGTTGTTGGACGGATTCCGCTCTTGAGAAGAAGAGAGAAGGTGAGAGAATCAGAGTTATCACTCCAGACCCGTCCTAGCCTGCCTCTGCCTTGCGTCTGATGATCGGCCAGAACGACACTCTGATCCGCTAGATCAGCATATTCCCGTTTGAGGTAGGTGTTTGTCGAATCAATTTCCTGAAAGTGAAGAATGTTATGCATCGATCAGCCTAAGAGCTGAATCAAGAGACCGGCAGCGATTGCCGATCCGATGACTCCAGCGACATTTGGACCCATCGCCGGCATGAGAAGGAAGTTGGAAGGATCCTCTCTCTGCCCTTCCTTCTGAACGACTCTCGCGGCCATCGGCACCGCGGAGACACCGGCGGCACCGATCATCGGGTTGATCTTGCCTTTAGTGATCCAGCACATCAGCTTTCCGATCAAGACGCCACCGGCTGTCGCCAAGAGGAAGGCGATGATGCCAAGGACGAAGATCTTCAGAGTTGCGACGGTCAGGAAGGTCCCGGATTTTGCGGTGGCACCGACGGCGAGACCGAGTAAGATTGTGACGATGTAGAGGAGAGAGTTGGAGGCAGTCTCCACTAGCTTCGGAACGACGCCGGACTCTTTGATCAGGTTGCCGAACATCAGGCATCCGATGAGCGGTGCACAGCTGGGAACCAAGAGGACGGTGATGACAGTGACGATGATGGGGAAGAGGACTTTCTTCGTCTTGGAGACCGGCTTGACCTCATCCATATGAATCCGTCTCTCTTTCTTGGTGGTGAGAAGACGGATGACCGGAGGCTGGATGAAGGGGACGAGAGCCATATAGGAGTAAGCGGCGATAGCGACATTGGAGAGGATGTGAGGGGCGAGCGTGGTCGTGGTGAGAATTGCGGTGGGACCATCCGCTCCGCCGATGATGCCGATGGAAGCAGCTTCCGCCGGCGTGAAGCCGAAGGCGTAGGCCAGCATAAAGGTGATGAAGATGCCGATCTGAGCGGCTGCTCCTAGAATCAAGGTGCTCGGGCGGGAAATCAAAGGACCGAAGTCCGTCGTCGCGCCGATGCCGATGAAGATGAGGCAGGGATAAATCTCATATTGAACGCCTTTGTAGAGGACACCTAAGAGCCCGGTGTAACCGGTCGTCTGTCCTGAACTGTCGATGACAGGATCCATGATTCCTGTCAAAGGGAGGTTGGTCAAGAGCATGCCGATACCCATCGGAATCAGAAGGTATGGCTCCGCATCCTTATAGACCGCAAGGAAGATCAATAAGAGCGCGATGAGAATCATGATGATGTTTCTCCAGCCGCCGGTGCTATCGACACCGAAGCCGTAGAAACCCGTCGTTTCCCAGATGCTTTTGAAGACCTCGGAGAAGTTTGTGGCTAAGATGGTTGCCATGGCTTATGCGATGACGATGAGGAGATCTTTGGCGTTGACTTGCTGTCCCTTGCTGACACAGACCTCAGCGATCGTTCCTGCTGATGGTGCCTTGATCTCGTTCTCTAACTTCATCGCTTCCAAGATCAGAAGCGTATCTCCGGCTTTGACCTTGTCATCGGTTTTGACTTTGATGTTCAGAATCGTGCCCTGCATCGGCGCTTCGACTTTCGCCTTGCCGGCGACAGAGGAAGACGGGGTAGCAGCGACAGGCTGAGTGGCAGGTGAAACGGCAGGGGCGGGCGCTGCTTTGGCGGTCGTGACCTCGGTAGATTCCACCTCCGTGATCCCTATGACTTTCACTTCGAAGGTCTTTCCGTTGACTTTGATTTTATAGATTCTCATATGATTATTCCTTTTTTCCCTTTTTGGCGAACAGCTTTTGTTTCGGCTCTTCTTCAATCAGCTCGCAGGAGACGACCCGGACATCTTCTTTGTACGTCTTCCGATAGTCGATCGTGGCGACAAGGACAGCTGCCATTGCATCCTCATCGAGCTCCGTTCCGTCTTTCATCTTGACTTTTTCCTTGACATCGAGCGCCTGGATGCGGTTCATGCCCATGAGGATCAGCGAGATGAGGACGAGGATGAGGAAGACGATGGCGATGCAGAAGAGAGAGAGGAGCGTTGTGTCACTGAAGTTTTCGATGTTCCAGATCGGCTGATGCGTCGAAGAAGCAGGGTCTGCTAAAAAATACAGTGGTGTCATAGCGTCACATTGAACTCCTCTGCTTCAAGGCCGTATTTCTTCTTGAGGAAGCTGATCGCCATCTGATCAAAGAGGACGATAGAGAGCACATCTTCATCGCAGCGGGCGATCCCTTTGTACTTTTTCTTCAGAGACTCAAATTCCGGAGGCAGAAGATCGGCAGGACGACAGGTGATGATCTCCTCGTGATCCTTGCCAAGGATCTTATCTCTGACCTCTTCGTTGATTTTGGCGGGAGCTTGACCATATTTTCCTAACAGATAGTCCTTGATTTCCTTCGGGGACATCTTATACCGCTCACCGGTCATGACATTCATGACGGCTTGAGTGCCGACCATCTGAGATAACGGCGTGACCAGCGGGGGATAGCCTAAGTCCTTTCGGACATCGGGGATCTCCTGGCAGACGGCGTCGAGTTTATCGAGCGCACCTTGCTTGTCAAGCTGGGACATGAGGTTCGATAACATGCCGCCAGGAACCTGATACTTGAGGATGTTCGGATTGACGCCGAGGGCTTTGACCTTCAAGGTTCCGTTCTTCAGATATTTCTGCTTGATCTTATCGAGCCTGTTGCTGGCTTCATTGAGTAAGTCAGCGTCAAGCTTGGGATCATAAGGGGTTCCGCGAAGCCCATAGTTGAAGGATTCCGTGCAGGGCTGAGACGTGCCTCCGCTTAACGGAGCCAAAGCCGTGTCGATGATATCGACACCGGCTTCGATCGCCTTGAGATAGGTCATCTGACAGATGCCGCCCGTGCAGTGGGAGTGCAGCTCAATAGGAAGCTTCGTCTCCTTCTTGAGCCTTAGGACAAGCTCATAGGCATCCTTCGGAAGGAGGACGCCCGCCATATCCTTGATGCAGAGAGAGTCAGCGCCTAACTTTTCCACCTCTTTTGCTAAGGAGACGTAATAATCGATTGTGTGTACCGGAGAAGTCGTGTAAGAGAGAGCAATCTGCAATTCAGCATCCGCTTGCGGATGCGTTGATTTATAGGCGTGACAGGCTTCGACAGCGCTTTTTAGATTGCGGATGTCGTTGAGCGCATCGAATACACGGATGATATTGATGCCGTTTTCATAAGACTTCTCGACGAACTTTGCAACGACATCATCCGCATAGTGGTGATAGCCCAAGATGTTCTGTCCGCGGAAAAGCATCTGCAGCCTGGTGTTCGGACAGGCTTTATGTATCGCCCGAAGCCTCTCCCAGGGGTCCTCATCCAGAAAACGCAGACAGGTGTCAAATGTGGCGCCGCCCCAGACTTCCAAGGCATGATAGCCAGCCTTGTCCAGCAAAGGGGCAACCTGCAGAATCTCATCTGTCGTCAGCCTGGTGGCGATCAGAGACTGAGAGCCATCTCTCAAGGCTGTGTCGACGATCTTAACACCCATAATGAGCTCCTCCTTTTGTTGAAAAAACACATGCTCGGTCTAAACCGAAAATCAATTTATTTTAACACATCTGGTATGTAAAAGTTCAGTCCCTGGTGAAAAAACTCAACTTTTTTATCACTTTTTTGATTTGTAACCGCTTAGCAATGTCAAAACGGAAAGTGTGCATTCAGACTAAGCTCCAGCAAAGAAAAAGCGAGCAGAAAACGTGCATCCTAGAAAAAAGCACCCTCTCGCTTTTTTGTTTTCTGCTGGTCTGGCTTTCATTCAAATGTCATCAAAGATTCAGGTAAGAAGGTTTGTGACTTTTTGATTTTCTATTCATTTTTCCTGTTTTGTCGCTTATAATGTTCAACGTGAGTAAAACAAGAGAGTTGACCCTGATCGCTTTAGCTGCTGCTTTGATGGCTGTCATCAGCCCTTTCAGTATTCCGATCGGTCCGATTCCTCTCTCGCTAGCGACATTGATCCTTTACTTGCTCGGCGCACTTTTGACGCCGATTGAATCCGTGTCAGCCATCATGGTCTACCTCGTTCTTGGATTGATGGGCCTTCCTGTGTTTTCAGGCTTTGCCGGGGGTGCTGAGAAATTGGTCGGACCGACAGGCGGATTCCTCATCGGATATCTCTTCTGCATCGGGATCGAGTCCTTGATGATCACAAAGTGGAATCGGAAGTGGATTTATCCTCTTGCCATGGTGTTGGGAACCATCGTTCTCTATGCTTTCGGTCTCTCCTGGTTTCTGATCATGATGCAAGGGAAGAAAACCTTCCTTCAGGCCCTGATGGTCTGCATCGTCCCCTTTCTCCTTGGCGACTCGATCAAGATCGTCATCGCAACCCTCCTCAGCTATGTGCTCCGTCCGCTTTTGGAGAAGCAAGCCTTGTCAAGAACCAGGCATTGATCTTGTGCTTGCCAAAAAAGCTATGTCAGTGCTGTTTTCCGGCGAACATTTCCGATTTCTGTTTTGATGGGTTACTTTAGTCATATGGAACATACTTTTTTAAAGAGAAGCAAGCGTCAGATTATCTTCTCGATGGCCTTCAACAGCATCATCATCCTGATGGAAGTCTTTGCCTTAAGCGAAGTCTTCTTTCGTTTTCTGCCAGGAACCAAACCCTTCCTTTGGTACCTCTCTTTGACTTACTACACCAATCTCAGCAACATCGCCCTCCTGATCGGATGTATCTTCTCTTTCCTTCAGGATGCAAGATCCTATCGGGGGAAAGAGGAGAAGTTATCTTATCATCTAGTCAAATTCACTTCTGTTTCACTGGCGATGGTGACACTGGTGACTGTCTACTTCTTTGTGTTTATCACCGCCAACATCTTTCTTGCTGTGTCTGTTCACGGTAATATGTGGTTATTCATGCATACCCTCTGTCCGCTCTTTGGCTTGCTTTCTGTTCTCTTTGCGGATGCTCGGACAACGCTGAAAACCAGGGTCGTGCTTCTTCCGATCGCACTGACTATCGTTTACACCATGATGGTGGAGTGCATCTATCTTTCTGGCGGGAGAGTTCCTTACGCTTCCGATCTGACTTCGGAAACCCTTCCGATCAGCGTCGTCTTCATCCTGCTTTGCGGACTTGTCGAAATCGGCATCACCTTCCTGGTCAGCTTCACTGATCTGACTCTGCTTCACCTTTTGATCCGGCATCAGAAAAACAAGGAAGAAAAAGACCTTCCTGTCAAAGAAGGCCGTTAATCGATCACACCATCGATATCACCTGTTTTGTTTTTCAGGCGGAAGATGGCTTCATTCGTCCGTTTCAGGACGAATTTTTCATAACAGTAATTAAGGAAGACGACCAGCAGTGAACCGGCAGGGACAACCACGTACCAAGCAGTTATGAAGTGATAGGGGCCATGATCGACGAAGGGTTCTTTGACCTGCATCGCCAGCGGATAGCGCATGACGAACTTCTGGAAGTAACCGATCAGCATGATGATGGCCATGCCGATTGGGAAAGCCAAGGATTTCCTAAAGCTCGGATGGATGTATTTCTGTAGGAAGAGGAAAAGAGCGACAAAGAAGGCCAAGGAATGGTATAGAAGACTTGAAAATGTCCGTATTTCGAAGAAACCCTGATCGTTGAGGTAGGTGGGAAGCAAAGTGGTGAAGATGCCTCCGTAGATATTGAGATAGACGCAGAAGTGATAGAAGATGTTTTCTTTTTTAGAGATGAGAAGTGAGAGAGACAAAACGAGAGTAGCTGCTGAGCACCAGGTGTTCGGAATCACATGGATCCAGCGATATCCGCTGTTGTTGTCGACATACCACTTGATGACAGTGATGCGGTTGATGACTAAGAGCGTCAGAAGAATGCCACCCAGGATTTTCAGAAACCAAAACCTAGTATTGTCTCTCATCGGGTGAAGGGTTGTCAGCACTAGCCCAAACGCGATGAGGGAGTAGCTGAGAAAGATGTAGATGATGTGGTATAACCCATATAAACCTTCAGTTGGCATGTTTTGTTTCTCGATATGCTAAATGATTATATCTATCTCCTACTGCGTTGTCACCTATGAATTTACGAACGATGGCTTGCGTCGATTGTTTCCCGATCTTACAAAGAAAGGAAAAGGGCCGGCATTCTGCCAGCTCTTGACTCACTTTATGAAGAGAACGCCGAGCGTACCCTGACCGCAGTGGGAAGTGATGACGCTTCCGGCTGTCGTCACGATGATGTCCTTGAAATGGAACTTCTCCTTGACTTCTTTCCGGATGGCTTCAACGATGCTGTCCGTGCAGCAGGAGTGGGTGATGAAGACTCGGGTATCATCGTAGGTCGGATATTTCTCTGCTAGATCAGAGACGTATTTTTCGATGCACTTGAGCAGAGAGCCACGGTACTTCTTGTCGGCAATCAGCCTTCCTTCCCTCATATCGATGGAAGGATGGATACCGAAGACCTTGGTCGCTAAGAGAGCGGCCGAGGAGCATCTTCCGCCTTTGTGAAGGTAGTCGACGGTGTCGACGACAAAGGAGGTCTGAACTTCGAAACGCTTCTTCTCCATGAATGCGCAGATCTCCTCAAAGGATTTCCCTTCATCCCGCATATCGATTGCTTTCATCACCAGGGCGCCGATACCGGTGGAAAGGTTTCTGGAATCGAACACCTTGACTTTTCCTTCGAACTGAGCGGCAGCGATCGTCGCGTTCTGATACGTTGAGGAAATCTCGTTGGAGATATCGAAGTGGATGACATAATCCCCCTCTTTTAACAGCTTGGTGAAGAACTCCTGGAACTCGAAGACGGAGGTGGCGCTGGTCTTAGGAAGAATGTTCTTCTCTTTGACAAAATCGAAGATGTTCTGCGGCGTGATGTTGACACCGTCAGAGTACTCTTTTTCCCCTAAGAGAACATGGAGGGGAACGATCGGAATGTGCCTCGACTGAATGATTTCAGGAGTCAAATCAGAGGTGGAATCACTGGAAATGATGATCTTGGCCATAGGTATCCTTCTTTCTTGAAACAGGCATCTCGTCATAATGACATCATAGATCGCTTGCCCTATTCTATCAGATGGATACCTTTA
>CAUUFA010000007.1:0-115462 GCA_963544395.1 uncultured Bacilli bacterium
AAAAAAGAGGAACGCCGATTTTATGGGCTGTTCCTCATTCTTGCGATTACCTTACGATTCTCTCGCAGTTCACACGAGAATCCAAGCCCGTTTGTGCTATACTTCAAGGTAGTCAAAACAACGTTTTTCCATTGCTTCAGAAGGAGGAAGGAAACCATGAGATACAAGATCATCGCCGACAGCGCCTGCAATCTGCTGCCCTCTGACATTCAGGAACCCGAGATCGGGTTTGACGTTGCTCCGATGACCTTGACCATCGGCGAAGAAAACTTCAAGGATGACGGTTCATTATCCCCGGCAGATTTCCTGGAGAAACTCAAAGGTTTCAAAGGAAAGACCGGATCCGCCTGTCCTTCTCCTTACGAGTACATGAGCCGGATGACAGATGCGGACCACTACATCATCATCACCATCGCCTCGAAGATGTCCGGTTCCTATAACGCTGCCATGGTCGCCAAGAATTCCTATGAGCGACCCGAGAACGTCTTCGTCATCGATTCCCGTCTCACCGGGGGAACGATGGAGCTGATGATCCGCAAAGCCATCGCCTTGATCAAGCAAGGCACGAGCTTTGAGGAACTGCAGAAGGAAATGAACGAATACTGCCTTTCCATGCGCTTTGTCTTTGAGCTTGTCCATTATAACAACCTTGTTGCAAACGGCAGGGTTGCAAAACTGATTGCCATGCTGGCTGAGAAGCTGAAAATCAAGACGATCTGCATCGCCGAAGATGGTCATATCGAGCTGAAGGAGAAGCTGAGAAGCCAATCTTTGGTCATCCGCAGGCTGATCCATCACGTGAAGAAATGCAATCCGGATCCTGACTTCAGCAACAAGACCTGCATCATCTCCCACACCAACAACCTTCTCGGTGCCAAAGAAGTCAAAGCTAAGCTGGAGGAAGAGTGCAACTTCAAAGAGATCCTCATCCATGAGAACAAGCTGCTCTGCTCCTATTATGCTGAGCAAGACGGCATCATGATCTGCTATTAAGGCACTTCGTTCTGAACCAATAAAAAGAAAAAGAGGGTTTCGCTGCTATGTGGGAACAGAAAGACTTGAAAGAACACGCCGTTTATCAGATTTATCCGATCTCCTTCTGCGATGGTAACGGAGATGGGAAAGGTGACCTCTTAGGTATCATCTCCAAGCTGGATTATCTGAAGGCCTTAGGCATTCATTTGGTTTGGCTCTCTCCGATCTATGAATCGCCGATGGTCGATATGGGATACGACATCTCGGATTATTACAAGATCAACCCCATCTTCGGAACGATGGAAGACTTCGAACTTTTGATTGCAGAAGCCAGAAAAAGAGATATCCGCATCATCATGGACCTCGTCGTCAACCACACCTCCGATCGTCATGCCTGGTTCCAAGAAGCCCTGAAGAACCCAAAGTCCAAATACCGGGACTATTACTACTTCCGAAAAGGAAGAAGCGAGAAAGAGTATCCCAACAACTGGACTTCCAACTTCACCGGACCAGCGTGGGAAGCCGTCCCCAACGAGCCTGGCATGTACTATCTTCACATCTTCTCCAAGGAGCAGCCTGATCTCAACTGGCACAACAAGGCTGTACTTAAAGAAGTCGAAAACATCATGGCCTTCTGGATGGATAAAGGCGTATATGGTTTCCGTTGCGACGTCATCTCCGAGATTTATAAGACCACGCTGGAAGACGGAAAAAAACAGGATCTGATTACTCCGGTAGGTTCTGAGCACTACATCGATCAGCCTGGGAACCATGACATTCTCAAGCAGATCCGTAAAGATGTGGTCGAACCCCGCGGTGGGATCCTCATCGGTGAGTGCTTCGGTGTTACCAGCAAGAATGCCAACCGCTTCTTACAAGGTGAGCTCGACACCCTCTTTGAGTTTGACATCGCACTTCTCAACCGCCGCTTCAACCAGGATCACGTCAATCCGAAGGAGTTCAAGGCGTGCATCGTCCGTTGGCAACAGGATTTCGACTGGAACGGAAACTACTTAGAGAACCACGATCAGCATCGAAGCATCGGGCGCTATGTCTACGGAAAAGACGAGAAGCAAGGCGCCAAGATGCTTTTGACTTTGATCTACACCCTGAGAGGGACGCCTTTCATCTATATGGGACAGGAGTTCGGAACCAAAGACTATTTCCCCAAGCTCAAGTACGATCAGCTTCATGACTGCTCCGCCTTTGCCATCCATAAGATCGCCAGAAAATACTGTATTCCTGACTTCATCAGCATGCAGGTCATCCATCACTTCGCCAGAGATGACTGCCGAGCTCCGATGGCCTTTGATGGAAGCGAAGGGCACGGATTCAGCAACCCCGGTGTGACACCCTGGCAGATCTACAACCCTCGCTCCAAAGTGATCAACGCCAAGAGCCAGGAGAAAGACCCTTCCTCTATCCTCAACTATTTCATCCAGGTGAACCGCTTAAGAGAGGAAGAGAGCGTTCTCTCCTACGGTTCGATTTCCTTCCTCGAAAGCGATCCGGATGTCCTTTGGTATAAGCGAGAAGAAAAAGGAAGGATAGTCTATGTCCTTCTCAACCTCTCCAGAAAGAAGAGACATCTGCCCGCAATCGATTTTTCCAAACAGACCTTCCTGCTTTCAAACTATGCCAATAGAGATAAGATGTTAAGACCATACGAAGCGATCGTCTATGAAGAAAAGCAGTCTTCCTGATTTAGAAAGACTGCTTTAGATATCCGGTTTTAATCAGATGCTATGACAAAAAAGCTGAATGGTTGAAGGCTTTTTGTGTGCTAGAACAGACAAGACTATTTTGCCAGTTTCGCCACCGCAGTGATCAGGGCAAATAGCGCGGAGACGATAGCGATAGCGCCGGCAAGATAGACGCCGACACCTAACGCTGCCGTTCCTTTGACGAGATAAAGATCCGTCGTTCCGGTGGATAGACCCGTCAGCTTCAGCGTCATAAAGAAGAGGACGCCAGCCGCTCCTGCCAGAAGGAAAGAGAGAAGCGAGAGAAGAACGATAGTTCCTTTCTTGGCTTTTGATCCAGCAATAACCATGTTGACTAACATCAATAGGCCGGCGAGGCAGAGGGCGATGAAGCCGATCAGAAGTCCGACACAGACGACTTTGTTTCCGTCAGAATTTGTCGTGACATCACATCCGAAGGTCAGATCGAAGAGAGAGTACTGCTTGACACTCTGTCCCGTCAGAACGGTGGAGATCGTCAGGACATACGCAGGCAGAAACATCATGACGATGGCGACGACGGAAGTCAGAAACGAAATCAGCGAGAGGAAGATGGTGCCGTTGTTTTGGGTTTTCTTGGATTTAGACATAATTCCTCCTTATTGGGTATGATTATAAAGGATAGGAGAAGAAACAGAAAGGCGGAATTCTGTCTTTTTCCTTCTTTTACACGTTACCTGCAAAGAGCGAACCAACCGCTGTTTTTCTCCTCTTCTGGGTTATAATAAAGCCGTTATGGATACCGCTAGAGAAAACCATTCTGTACTTTCCTTTTTGGAAGATCTGTTCCGTGGGGCAGCCCTCTCTCTTTTCTCATGGATTCCTTTTAGCTCTTATCGGAATCTGAACGAGACCTTGCCGGAAAGGAAAACAAAAGCTTTCCCTTCCTTTGAACAGGATCTGAAACATCATCTTTTCAACGATATCGGACTTTGGATCGGGCTTCTTCTCGGTGCCATCTTCTTCTTTTCCATCCATGTCTCCTATCTGCTAGAAAATTTCAAAACTTCCGTCTATGGGGCATTGCTCGCTTTCTTAGTTCCCACCCTTGTGGCGGAGATCTTCCAATATATCCGCCATCTGACGCATGTCAAAAAGTGGCATATCTTCCTTTCCCTTGCCCTCTTTGCTGCTTCTTTTTCCCTCTCTGTCGTCGCCTTCCTCTTCTTCCAAGTCAGTCCCAAGCCTTTCCTCTCCTTTCCAACTTACGCCTATGTCTTTGTCCTGATGACAATCGGAAGCTTCCTTGCCTCCTACACCGGAATCGGATGGGGCAGCGTGTTCTTCCTATTTCGCTTCTATCTGACCTTTGCCGAAGGCGTTTATCCCCTTAGCCTCCTTCATCATATTTCTTCTTTTCTTCCGCTCATTCTCTTTGGCCTATTCGGTGCCCTCATCGGTTCTCTTCTCTCCCTCTTTCTGAAAAAGAGAGAAGAGATTGAAAAGAGCGACTTCTTTTTAGAGAGAGGTAGCCTCAACATCGGCATCCTTCTTTCCGGAGCTTTTCTGATTCCTTCCTATCTGCTGAAAGCCCCCTACTTCACCGGTTATGCCGATAGCATCATCGCTGAGAAGATCACCCTTTACACTGCGGTCATCGGAGGTTTCTTCATCTCCCTTGCTCTCACCATTCATATCTATCCCTTCGGAAGGAGAAACCATCATGCGTCTTGATAAATTCCTTGCTCACTGCTACTACGGCTCTCGAACCGTCGCGAAAAAAGCCATCCGAAGAGGACTCGTGAAAGTCAACAACGAGAGAGTCACCGATTACGAGTTTGAGATCAGCGGCAGCGATCAGATCGAAGCCGAAGGCAAGATCGTTCCAAACCGTCCCTTCACCATCCTGATGATCAACAAACCGGAAGGCTATATGTGTTCGATGATCGATGAGAAGTATCCTTCTGTCATGAACCTCCTTCCCGATCTGCTCCGGCAGAGAATGCGGATGGTCGGAAGATTGGATCAGGATACCACCGGCCTCTTATTATTGACCGACAACGGCCAGCTCAACGCCAGGCTCGCCCATCCGAAGACCGAGGTGAAGAAACGTTACCTCGCTGAGGTCGATCATCCGCTTCGGGATACGCTCCCAGCGCTTTGCGATCAGAACCTTGACATTGGGAGAGGCGAGATCGCCTCGCCTTCAAAAGTCGAGATCATCGATGAAAGACACGCCTACATCACCGTCAGCGAAGGGAAGTACCATGAAGTGAAACGGATCTTCGGGCACTTCAATTACCTCGTCGTCCGCTTGAAGAGAGTCGCCTTAGGTCCCCTTGAACTAGGAGACTTAGAAGAAGGAAAGTTCCGAGAGCTTACTTCCGAAGAGACGGATCAGCTCTTAGCAGCTGCCAAAATGGAGAGGATTGAACAATTATGAGCATCATCTGTCCGCACTGCGGCAAAGAGAACACTAGCGCGTTCTCCGATACCGTGTATCACACCCACGGCTATTTCTGCGAAGACTGTCACAAAGATTTCGCCGTCGATGACGGCAAGACCCTTTTGGATCACGAGAAGAATCTGACCGATTTTTTCTATCAGCACACCGATAAAAAAGGCGTCACCTATCGCATCTACATTCAGAAAGTCGGAGACAGAGTCACCATGGCTCCCTCCCTCATTCAGAACAAGATGATGACTCCTTATGAGAAGCTTGACATCACCCCGATGTGGGAGGAGCTCAAGCGCGTCCTCTTTGAAAAGATGTTCATCCTCGATTGGGACAGAGAGCTCACCGGTTTCCTGACGGGAACAAACGACGAATCCTACAAGATAGAGATGAAGTATGCCTTATCCCTCTATCCGGATGCCACCTATCAGGGAACCAACAAATTTCCGCCTTACTTCAAAGCCCTTCAGCAGTTGTTTTCCGGTTTCTTTGTTTCGGAGTGACCATGCGAAAGAAACCGATCAGAATCTACTTCTGGAAACGCAGACAGTCTTCCGTCGAACAGCTGGACATCGCCTCTTTTGAACGCTTGGATCACAACTCATATCAATCCGAAATCAACGGCGTGAAAAAAGCGATGACTCCAGACGAGTTTAACCGCTTATCCAAATATCTGTTAGAGCACTGCGAGCTAGAGTCAGAACATAGCGAGTATCAGGCTTTTCTCTATGAGGATGACAGAGAGGATTTCACCCTGAAGTTTTTCCTGGAGATCGATTTCGATAATCATACCTACATCGCCCAGAAAGGCCTCATGCCCTTCCATCAGCCTCACTATGGCGAAATCATCGACGCCTTCGCTCCTTATTTTCAGATGCAGCATCAAGCGTAGATGCAAATTTTCAAGCAATAAAAAGTGAGGATCCAGTTACTTAATTCAACAATTAAGACTGGATCCTCATTTCGTATCTGATTCGGATAGCAAACGTAGAGCTCCTTTCTACTAGTCTCGTATCAACTAGATCGATCCATCGACACAACCCGGATTGACTCGTCTCGTACCATCCCATCTCGCACCTCACCATACCTTCTCGTATCTGCTCATCTCATCTCAACCCGTATCGAATCGACCCTTCTCGACTCGTCCCATTCCTTCTCGCAACCTATAGGCGTCGTCCCGGACTAGGTTCAACTCATCCTGAACCTGTTCCCACTTCTCGACACGCATCGGCTTGTCATCTCGACTCGTCTCTAAACATCCCTTCTCAACTCATCCCGTCTAAGAAAGGGGTTCGACACATCCAGTCTCGTCTCGACTATATCATGGCCAGTGATATACAGAGTTTAATCTGATAGCATTGGTGACTTAAACAGGCTCCTAGATGGGGCGGTTAATATAATTTTCTGAATCTAGGTTATGCTAGTCAGAAACTATATTCTTTGCAGAGCTTCTGGAATCCTTCGATGGCTTTTTCTTCATCTTCGCCATCGCAGAGGATGGAGAGAGATTCACCCGTATCGATGGGGGAGAGAGCGAAGACATTCATGATGGACTTCAAATCGCACTCATCGCCATTTTCAAGCTTCATGGTAATGCTGCATTTGTGATGGTTGGCTTCTTCGACCAGTTCAGCAGCCGATCGTGAAGTGAGACCGCCGAGATTGGTGATTTTGATTTCGCAGGTTTTCATATAGTGGTTATTCCTTGCAACTTTATTATAAAGATAATTGAAAGCGATTACAATACTTTGTGAAACGAAAATTTCAGAAAATATATGTACTTTTTTCTTCGCTGATGATTGTCTTCTTTTCTTATTTTATCGGGAATATTCGGAAAAATCAACTTTTCACACTGATAAACTTCTAATGGGTATGTGTCTTTAGGGATGAAAAAAACAAGAAACAAGAAAAATATTTTCTTTTTTCTGCTTATGTTATTTCTACAAAAGGATGTTTCATCAAAGGACAGATTCTTTTTTCTCAATCTCTCATTATCACTAGGCAGATAGATTCAAAAAGGCTAAAATAGAGCATATTTGAGAAGGAGCATACCATGATGGAACAGAAAAATATCATGCTGACCGGAGACCGGCCGACCGGTCGGCTTCATATCGGACACTATGTCGGATCCCTAAGACGGAGAGTTGAGCTCCAGGAAGCGGGAATCTTTGACGAGAGCTACGTTATGATCGCCGACACCCAGGCTCTCACAGACAATGCCGGAAACCCTCAGAAAGTCAGAGACAACGTCATTGAAGTCGCCCTTGATTACCTCTCTGCCGGACTTGATCCGGCAAAGACGACCATCTTTGTCCAGTCCCAGGTTCCCGAGTTAGCGGAGCTGACCTGCTATTTCCTCGACCTTGTCACTCTCTCAAGACTAGAGAGAAACCCGACGGTCAAATCCGAGCTCGCCATGAGGAACTTCGAAGACTCCATCCCGGCCGGTTTTCTATGCTATCCGGTTTCCCAGACCGCAGACATCACCGCCTTTGCTGCCAACATCGTCCCGGTCGGTGAAGACCAGGCTCCGATGATCGAGCAGTGCAATGAGATCGTCCATAAATTCAACGCCACCTATGGGGAAACCCTTGTTCCGACCAAGATCATGCTTCCTGAAAATGAAGCCTCTCGGAGACTTCCTGGAACCGATGGCAAAGCCAAGATGTCGAAATCCCTCGGAAACTGCATCTATCTCAGCGATGATGCCAAGACCGTCGATAAGAAAGTCATGAGCATGTTCACCGATCCTACTCACCTTCAGGTCTCCGATCCCGGTCATACCGAAGATAACCCGGTCTTCATCTATCTGAGCGCCTTTGTCCGCGACGAGCACTTCGCAAGATTCCTTCCGGCTTATCATAACCTTGATGAACTGAAGGCTCATTACGAAAGAGGCGGACTTGGCGATGTCACCGTCAAGCGTTTCCTCTCCGCTGTCCTCAACGACTGCTTAGAACCGATCCGGCAGCGAAGAAAGCAGTATGAAGCCGATATTCCTGGTGTCTATCAGATCCTGGAAGAGGGCTCTGCCAGAGCCAGAGCAAAAGCTCAGCAGACCGTGCTTAGAGTCCGCAGAGCAATCGGTGTCAATTATTTTGAAAACAAGAAGCTGATTGAAAAACAATCCAAAGCTTTTAAGAAGAAGTTGGCTGATGAAGCTTGCCTTGCTGCCTATCAGGCGAAACAGAAGAAAGCCTGATTGCAACAAAAAAATCGCGATACTCCGATCGTTTTTTCCCTAGCCCCAAAACAAAGGTGCTAGGGCTTTTCCTTTCTTTCTGAAAAAAGCCTCCTCTTCCTCATCAGAAACAAAGAAAAGGAAAATTGTCCTTTACTTTTCCCTCCCTGATCCGTAGAATGGTCACCAAGGAAAAAACGGAAATGAGAAACAAAGCACGGGTCACAGTCAGCGGCAGCGCCTTGATGAGGGAATTCTTCCCCCTTTCTACTCTTCTCTCCGTATTCCCAGAAGTTATTACCATCGGTTCCTAAAGAGGCTAGTGACAATCGTCCTAGCCTCTTTTTTTGGGGAATAAATCAAGAAAGGAGATCGATTCTATGGAAGCTAGCAAACACGCAAATGGTATGATCCTGGAAGTTGACGAATCGCCGAAGAAGATCCGAAGCTGGATTATCTTAGCCATCCAACATGTCCTTGCCATGTTCGTCGCCTGTATCACGGTTCCCTTCATTGTCTTCAACGGCTACATCAACGCCTCAGGAGGAAGCCTCGCTCAGTCCTTGATTGCCCCTACCCTCGTCTCCGCCGGTGTCGGCACTTTGATCTACATCTTCTTGACGAAGATGAAATCCCCGATGTTCTTAGCCTCCTCCTTCGCTTACATCGCTCCGATGCTCGCCGCTGTCTCTTTAGGCGGTCAGAAGATCTTCGACGCCTCGGGCAACTACCTCGGCATGAGCGCTAACCTCTGGTCGCTCCCCATCGGCATGACCATCGTGGGACTCATGTATGTCATCGTCGCACTGATCATCCGCTTCGCCGGTGTGAACTGGCTCAACCGCCTGCTTCCGACCATCGTCATCGGTCCCGTCATCATGGTCATCGGCTTAGGCTTATCCGCCTCTGCTATCACAAACCTCACCAGCGCCTCCGGAAACGGATCCAGCTATAACCTTCCGGCTCTCTTCTCCGGTCTTGTCGGCATGATCGTCACGGCCCTTTGTGCCCACTATGGGAAGAAGACCCTCTCTCTCATCCCCTTTGTCATCGGCATGTGCGCCGGCTATCTCACCGCCATGCTCTTCACCCTGATCGGATACTACGGCGTCCATGACGACTACTTCCACGTCATCAACTTCGAGCCTCTCGTCAGCCTCTTTGTCAAAGACGGACACGCTCACGTCACCTTGCAGTCTTTCCTCGATTATCCAAGCTTCCTCTTCCTTCCTCAGAACTGGAACTATGCCACTGCTAATAGTCTTTATACCCTGAGAGAAGGCGCCAAGACCTTAGAGAACGGAAATGCAGCCATCGCCGATCTTGTCGCAGGAGCCAAGAACACCTTCTCCGCATCTCAGCTTGGCACCATCACCCTCCTCTTCCTTCCGGTCTCCTTCGTCACCATCTGCGAACATATCGGCGACCATAAGAACATGTCCGGACTCCTGCAGAGAGACCTTCTTGAAAATCCCGGATTGACGAAGACCTTGATGGGAGATGGCATCGCGACAGCAGCCTCCGGTCTCCTCTGCGGCGCTGCCAACACCACCTATGGCGAAAACGTCGCGGTCGTCGGTGTCACGAAGATCGCCTCCGTCAAAGTGCTGATCCTCGCCTGCCTCTTCTCCATCGGCTTAGGCTTTTTGAGCCCGGTCATGGGACTGACCCAGACCATTCCGACCTGCGTCACCGGCGGCGTCTCCTTGCTCTTATATGGCTTCATCGCCGCATCCGGCGTCAAGATGATGATCAACGAGCACATCGATATGGGAAAGACCAAGAACATCTTCGTCGCCTCCGTCATCCTGGTCGCCGGTATCGGTGGCTTGGTGCTAAGTTTTGGAACCAGAGAGAATCCAGAGCTCATCAAGATCACCTCTACCGCAGTTGCGATGATCCTTGGCATCATCATGAATGCGATTCTGAAAGACAAGAAGACCGATGACACCGAAGTCCAGAAAGAAGATATGAACCAGCTTAACGGATAGAATTGCTGAATCACGAGCCGTCAGTTTCTGGAAATGGAGACTGACGGCTTTTTTGGAAGTCGGTTGAATCAGGCAACAACAAGTCAAAAAATGATAACAATTTTGCGAATAAGTTTTTTTCTGAAATGAATAGACAAACGGAATAACACGAACTATACTTTATAAGTATCTAATTAAACGCAATGGAAAGGAGAATATATGAAATTGAACAGTTTATTGTTTTCTCTGATCTCAGCCGTTTCTTTTACGGGCGTGAATAAGACGTCACCTGTCAATCAGACACAGAATCACATTCAGAACGAGCCTTTGTTAAGATGGATTACCCATGGTCCCTTACTGATCAATGCTTCAGAAACATATTACTTCGACGTTGACAACCCCAATCACGATAAAACCTATCCTGACTACACTTACTATGGCACTTTCAATCCGAACGTTGGAGTGAACGAAGCTGATTATTCTGCGTTTGCCTACGATTCTACCGATACATCTGTGAGGTTAATACCTCAATATTCTTTATCGAAGATTTCAGATGTTCGCAGTGAAGGACTTGCCTTTTTCGGTTTATCCTATCTGAACCTTCTTCCGGATCATTGCGCGATTGCGAATGATACGCGGTATTTGAATGACTGTTTTTCTGTCTTCCATCTTTCTAATGGGGCAAACCCTAGAATTGGTCGAGGCATTGTTCTGTTCCGCTCTAGCGCCAATGGTACTTTCTATGGTTGGGATAATTATCAGTCTTTAGAGGATTTCCAAAGGAATCCGGCCTTAAGAGTTGCTTTTGAAGTCAATCGATACGTGCAGATTGCCATGCTTTATGAAGTCGATAATTTTGACAACAAATGGTTGTTCAAAAATCATAAATATTATCATAATGTCGGAATTTATTCCTTTTATACCACTCCGAAAAATTGACATATGCTCGAGCTGAATCATATCTGTAAAACTTATCGTGGCAAGCCTTCGGTGTTATCCGATGTCACGTTTTGGGTGGAAAAAGGGAAAATCTGCGGTCTTCTTGGCGTCAACGGAGCCGGCAAATCAACCTTGATGAAAATTATGACAGGCATCGAACAGGCTGACAGCGGTTCCTTTTCCTGTGACGGGAAACCCTTCACTTTCGGCACGTTTCCTCGCATCGGCGCCATGATTGAATCGCCGGCCTTCTATCCGAACATGACCGGAATGCAGAACCTCAAACTGCTTGCCGATCTGTCCGGCGACTGCTCTGAGGAGCAAATCCTACAGGCACTGAAGAGAGTCGGTATGGAGAGGCAGATGAACCTCCTGGTTCGGAAATATTCCATGGGTATGAAGCAGCGTCTTTATCTCGCCTCTGCTCTGATGCGGGATATTGATATCCTGATCCTTGACGAACCCTTCAATGGCATCGACCCTATCGCTTTGTTCGCGTTGGAAAACATCATCAAGGAGTTTGCTGCTCAGGGGAAGACCGTTCTGATCTCTTCCCATGAAATCCGTGAGATCCAAAGCCTCGTCGATACGGCGGTGATCCTGAATCATGGAAAGATCGTTTATCAGTGTGAGGATGTCAGCAAAACTGATCTCTTTTCTACTTTCATCTCCGTCGTAGGTCCGGATATCGCGGTATTATGATCGGCACAAAGAGGCAAAAGATCCTTCATTATGATCGCTCTTGGATCAAGCAAAACAGGGTCTCTATCCTGCTTTCTTTTACTGTTTTTCTGATTTTACTGGCCCTTCTTGCTTTGATCCCCAAATACAGTGGGGAGATGCTGAATCCAATCGGATATCCTTCTAATCAGTCGAAGGAGAAGACTCTTGAGCAGATGCTTGCGCTTTATCAGGCAGAGCTGAACCATCTCAAAGAGATTGGCGGATTAAGATCAGAACGAAGCGCCCTTCTTGAATACTTCCTTAACACGCACGCCTGCGAGTATGACTATGTTTTCATCAAAAACACGCATACCCCAAGCGTCGGTCATGCCGGGATCGCTTATAGCCTCTCCTTATTAGATGGTGCCAGCTATCTCTATGTCATTCTCTTTTCCTTTCTTGGCACGCTCTGCTTCAATGTCCTTCGCAGCCGACATTATTTGCGAATGATGCTGTTGCATGGTGCCGAAAGAAAGACACTTTTCGATGTCAGGACAGCAGAAGTCCTCGCCTTCGATGTTGCTCTTTCTCTTCTCTTAGGATCCCTTTCGCTAAGCATCGCCGGAAAAGACCTAAGCGTCAAAGTACTCTTCGCCTATCGGGATACCTTCCATTCGTCGCCTCTCTTCTCAATTCTCCTTTGCAAGAGCGTCGCCCTTGTTCTGGAAGGCATGCTCTTTTATTTTATCTCCGGCTATCTCGGCTCCAAGCTTGACTCTCCGCTTCTCACCTGTGTCATTACGGTTCTCCTCTTTCTTCTCTGCTTTCTCTTTGCGACTACAGATGTGCCACAGTGGGGGTACTATGGTCAAATTTTTGGATTCCAGGTGTTGAAAGCTTCCCTCACTCCCTTTGCCAACATCGTCTTTCTTCCTGCGTTCGGATGGATTTTAGAAAGCTCTCTTGTGCTCCTTCTCAATTCAGTTCTGATCGTCATCCTTTTCTTCCTGATGAGATCGAAAATCCAGAAAGTGCCATTATGATGAAACGGGTATTTCGCTTTGAGGTCAGAAAACTGTTTTCTGACCGAGACAGACTTCTCTTGATTACGCTTCTTTTCTGCTTCGCCTGCGGAGCCGGTTTCTTCGTGGTCTATCACTGGATCGGAGATGGATCTGCAAATTATCATCCGCCTTATTCCGAGGCATGGTCTCCTGATATTGAAAGGTTGTTTGAAACCCTGAGAGACAAATCCTATCAGAACTATCTGATTGCGATAGGAAAAGCCGACTTCCCAGAGGGAAGTCTGATCCATATCATGCCAGACAAGGACAGATCTTGGCGGAACTACCTTTATTATGATGCGATGCTCCGAATCAAAAATACGCAGCTATGGGAAGGATACTCCGTCAGAAACTGCCTCTTTCCGAATGAGGCGGGCTATTCTGACTATTTCTTTCTTTCCACCGCCAGACTCTTCTATTTTCAAGACTGCATGCTGATGTTTCTCCCCATTGTCATGAGCTTTGAAATTTATCACATCTTTGTCAGAGATAAAGCGATCGGCTTTGAAAAGAATTATCGTCATCTTCATGTTAAGCAAAGCACAATGTTCTTGACTCGTGTCCTCTTTACGGCTATCGAGCACTTGTTTTTGTTCACTTTGATGATGATGGTCAACTGTGTGTTTTTAAGCGGAGATGAGATGCTCTTATTCAATGGAGAAACCTTTCTTACTGCCCGGGTTGTCGGCGTCTTCTTCATGAGAGAAGCGGAGATGTATCTCTGTTCCCTTTCTCTTCTCTTTGCCTTAATTCTGATCTCCCTTTTATTGACCGGCAAACACCTGTATTTTCTGGTAGCTATTCCTGTCAGCGCTCTTCTCCTGCTAGGCTATCCGCACATTCATCAGTGCACCACCACCTCTATCTCCGATACGAAAATTCGCTCGATCCCCTTCCTCAATATGATTTCCTCCGATGGTTTCTTCGACGGCCGACTTGTGAATCGCCTTCTCTATCCTGTGTTGGCAATCTCTCTCCTCTTACTTTTTTTCTCCCTCCGATATCCCGTGTTAGAACGGTTTCGGAAACAGGAATAGAAACCGTTGATGTCAATTCGTTTACATGGATAGTTCCGTTTGCTATAATTGAACCACCATCGTGACACACAGCGTCGAACCTGGTCAGGGCCGGAAGGCAGCAGCCATAAGATCGTCTGTGTGTGTGCGATGGCTTTTTTATCGAAACGATGACACAGGAAAGAATCAGAGTGGCGTTGGATGGACTCTACGTAGAAGCGAAGCGCTGTTTAGACCGGGGGGAGATACCTGTCTCCGCCGCTCTTCTTTTTGAGGATCAGACAGAGATCATCTCCGCCAATCAGGTGGAGCAGAACGACGATCCTTTCGCTCATGCGGAGTTCAACGTCATTCAGAAAGCCTTAAAGCAGCGTCACACCCGCTACCTGAAAGAAGCGACCTTGATCGTCACTTTAGAACCTTGCCTCCTCTGCCTCGGGGCCATCCTGAAAACCGGAATACCTGACCTTTATTATGTCCTAGATGATCCTAAGCTTGGTTCTCTAAGCCATTACCATGCCTTCGTCGACGATAAACTTCGTGTGCATCAGATACAGGATGAAAGATTCCAAGCTCTCATGGACACCTTCTTTTCCCACCTGAGAAGCTAGGAAACATCTGTTTTACCTCTTCGATATATTCTTGGGATTATGATAAAATCACTCGGTATGAACGACAGTAATTTTTCTAACATCCAGCTGACGCCAGATTCCCGCTTCCGCTAGCGGGTCTGTTTCCCATGCTGATATGAAACCCATAGAGAAAGGAGAAACAGACTATGGCCGTTGATTTTATGATTGAAAGACTCAAGGCGATGAAGAAGCGTCTGAACGATATCGATGCCATCCTCATGCAGGGAAGCGCCGATATCCAGACCATGACCAAGCTCAACAAAGAGCGGGCCGCTTTGGAAGAGCCAGTCAGGATGTACGATGAGTTGACCAAGATGGAATCCGATCGCTCAGATGCCTCGGAGATGATGAAAGATCCTGATCCAGAGACCCAGGTCTTCGCCAAGGAAGAGTTCAACAGTCTCACCGCTTCCATCGAGAAGCAGAGAGAAGATCTCAAGATCTCCCTTCTGCCCAAAGATGAGAATGATGATAAAAACATCATCATGGAGATCCGAGGTGCCGCCGGAGGCGATGAAGCCAACATCTTTGCCGGTGATCTTTTCCGCATGTATTCCCACTATTGCGATCGCAACGGCTGGAACATCAAGATTCTTGACTCTCAGCCCACACCCTTAGGCGGATACTCCCTCGTCTCCTTCAAGATCAAAGGAAAGATGGTCTATTCCAAGCTGAAGTTCGAATCCGGTGCCCATCGCGTCCAGCGCGTTCCTGTCACCGAAGCTAACGGCAAGATCCAGACCTCTACCGCCACTGTTCTCGTCATGCCGGAGATCGAGCATGTCGATATCGTCATCAATCCCAAAGACCTTCAGATCGACACCTTCCACTCCTCGGGAGCAGGCGGACAGAACGTCAACAAGACTGAATCTGCGGTCCGTATCACCCACATCCCTTCCGGTGTCGTTGTCTCCTGTCAGATTGAGCGAGATCAGCTCGCCAACAAAGAGACCTGCATGGAGATGCTCAAAGCCAAGCTCCAGGCCATGCACGATGAAGAGGTGGCTGCCAAAGTCGGCGGTGAGAGACGGCTGAAAGTCGGAACCGGCGAGAGAAACGAGCGCATCCGCACCTACAACTATCCTCAGAACCGAGTCACCGATCACCGCATCGGCTGGTCGACCCTCAACCTTCCCAAGGTCATGAACGGTGACCTTGATGAGTTGGTCGAAGCCCTCAATGCCGCCAACCAAAAAGATCTTTTGGAAGAGCAGACCAAAGAGCTTCAGGCGCTCTCGGAAAACAACTGACAGAAAGAGGCTTCGGCCTCTTTTTTCACTTTTCCCTTTGCTTTTTCGGTATAATTCTGATGATGAGACCCGATAAGATCCTTGCGCTGATGAGTGCTCAGAACATACCGCTAGCCGATATCGAAACCGTGATGGAAGGATGCTTTCACGTTCCCTTTTCCCGCGTGCAGATTTCGGAAGCCGAGATTCCTGATTTCCTGGTCAACGAGACTATTCAGAAACTGAAACAAGGTTATCCTGCCAATTATCTTTCTGGCTATATCGATATCCAGGGGCTTCATATCTTCTTATCCGAAGAGGTTCTGATTCCCCGCAACGAGACAGCACAGTTTATCTTCAATTATGTCAAACATCAGATGGATCTCAATGGGAAGAAAGTGCTCGACCTCTGCACCGGATCCGGTTTCATCGCTCTTGCGATTAAAAAACTATATCCGCAAGCGGATGTCTATGCCTCCGATATTTCTGAAGCGGCGTTGACCTTAGCGAAACAAAGCGCCGCATACAACCATCTCTCCATCCGCTTCCTGAAATCCGACTTCCTGAAGCAGATCGATGGCACGTTTGATGTCATTCTCTGTAACCCGCCTTACATCGAGGAAGATAGCTTATCCGTTGATGCCCCCTTTGAACCCGACCTTGCCCTCTACTCCGGGAAAGACGGCTTAGATTCCTACCGCTCCATCTTTGCTGACCTGCCAAGCAAATTGAACCATCCTGGATTTGCTTGCTTGGAGTTGGAATCCACAAACAGCAAAAAAACAGAAGGGCTTTTCCACACCATAAATCACGTTGGATATCACACCTCCATCTGGCAGGATTGGTATCAAAGAGACCGCTACCTCCTCATCGAAGGCTAATCCGGCTTGGATCCTGTCCAGGTCCTTCCTTCGGCGATCAAGGTGATGAGAAGCGAAAGACCAAGCACGATGATGCTGAAGACGAAGCCTAAGGGGCTCAACGGGTTTCCGACATTTCCGATGAATCCGCCCAAGCAGAAAAGAATGCCATTGAAGTAGTACTGGTATTTGAAATCCCTAGGATAGACGACCGAGGCGATGAACGTCAGCGGAAGCGTCAGCATCCCGATTAAGATCGGATAGAACGATTCAAACTGATAGATGTTTCCTCTGTTGGCTAACCGGATCAGCTGCACGACGAAGATGATGTAGACGATGGCGAGAGAGAACGCCCGGACGTACTTAGAGAGCTTCATCCGCCGCAGCATATCCATCAGTTGACGATACTGCGGATTGTCCTTGGTGATCTGATCCAGCTCGCTTTGGATCTTCTGGGAAGATTCCGGCTCGTACCCGCTGAGAACATGATAAAAATCATCGTGGTTCGTCCCTTCATTCAGCTCGCTCTTCAACCGCCTCTTCAGATTGAAATAATGCAGTAGATAGAAGAAGTTGATGATCAATCCGAAGATGCAGAACACAATCTCTAACGCATAGATCAGCTTCAGATTCATCGGAAGAGAAACATCCTTCGGCATCCGGAATTCATCCGGATAGAGGGAGAGGACAATCAGACACTCCAAAAAGAAAAACCAGCTGGTCCGATACGGCCGGTAGATGGTGAAAGCTCCGGTGCCGCAGATGACGGCGAGCATCAGAATGCAAGGCAAGACCGGTTCCGTGCTGTTGTTGAGATCCTTGATGGAGTAGAGGATCGCTGAAGGGGCGACCAGGAAAAAGCACATGGAAAGAAAGACAAGGATCCTGTCCATCACATCCATTCTCAATAGAAACCGTAAGGCTTTCGGCATGCTTTTCATCACGAGAGCATTATAGCTTTTCCCGAAGGCAAAAACTATAAAACGACCGGAGAAACAAGGCCGGTCTGTTGTATAATGAAGAGGAGACAAGGACGGAGATAACATCGTGGCATATCAGGCATTTTACAATAAATACAGACCTCAGACATTCGATCAGGTCGTGGGACAGAAAGTTATCGTCACGACTTTAGAGAATGCTATCAAAGAAAACAAGATCGGACACGCTTATCTTTTCTGCGGCCCCCGTGGCACCGGAAAAACGACGATGGCGCGCCTGTTTGCCAAGGCGCTCAACTGCTCAGAAGGCTTAGGAAAACAGTGCAACCACTGCCAGTCCTGCGACCTCATCATGCGCGGCGAGCATCCGGATGTCTTTGAGCTAGATGCCGCTTCGAACTCTTCGGTCGAGGATATCCGTCACATCGTCGAAAACGTCTCCTACCAGCCCATCATGTCCCGCTACAAAGTCTATATCATCGATGAAGTCCACTCCATCTCAAAGGATGCCTTCAACGCTCTGTTGAAAACCTTGGAGGAACCGCCGAGCTTCGTCGTTTTTATTCTGGCCACAACCGAGCCTCAGCAGATCTTACCTACTATCCTCTCCCGCGTTCAGCGCTTCGACTTTTCCAAGGTGTCGGAACAGGATCTTATCCGCAACATGGAATGGGTGCTTCACAGCGAGAAGATCGACTATGAGCCAGAGGCGCTCAAACTCATCGCCTCCCTTTCCGATGGCGGCGTCCGCGATTCCCTTTCCCTCTTAGAGAAAGCCTGCTCCTACTGCGATGAGAAAGTTACCGGCGAAGACATCACCCAGCTTCTTGGCCTGCTTTCGACAGACGATGAGCTGAACCTGCTAAGGATGTTAGCGAAGAAAGACATCAATCAGGCCCTGACCTATCTTCAGGACAGATGCAATAAAGGTGCGGATATCCGAAGACTGCATAGCGACCTCATCGCTATCCTCAAGGATTTCCTGATCTATCGGGCCACGAAGAATCCAGCCCTGATGGAAAAACTGACCAAAGAGGAGGCAGAGAGCCTTCCTCTTTCCCCGACGAAAGTGAGAGCGGACCTTGACGTTCTGATTTACTCTCTGCGGAATTATCGCCTCAGCGAAGACATCTTCTCCGAATTCCAGCTGACCCTCTTGCGGTTAACAGCGGAAGAAGAGAACGTTTCGGCTATAGAGACGCCCGCTCCCAGCAAGAAGCCTGTTCCCGCTGAAGAGACAGAGCCGAAAGAGACGCTCTCCTCGAAGCCTGTCGCCGTTCAGCCTACGGTGAAGAACCGAGGCCTCACCATCAACCAGACACAGACAGAGCCCGAGAGCGATGTAGCGATCCTCTGCTCCAAAGAAGAGCTCTTCAACTTGATGATGCTCGCAGCCAAAGGAAACACCAAAGAGCAGCGAAAGACGGTCATGAAAGACTGGCAGAATCTAGAGAACCTCTTCACCACCGACCTATCCTTCGGGGCCAAGGCTCTCTATAACGCGACCTTGAGAGTCCTGACAGAAGACGTTCTGATCGTCACCTGTCAGAGCTCATCCGAAGCGGATAAGCTCAGAAAGAAGAGTCTTCAGCCCTCCTTCATGGAGATCTGCGAAAAGACCTTTGGGAGATCCTATCACGTCCTCCTTGTCGATGTTGCTGATTTCCAGGACTGTCTCAATGAGTTCCGGAAAGGAAAGAAGAGCGAACCTCATCCCTGCCCGATCGACTTCGGCGAGTGTGAGAAGAAAGAAGCTTCCACCGCCTTCTTCGACGATCTGATGGGTCATCAAGATGACGAGAAGGAAAACGAAGAAGAAACAGAAGAGAACCAAGACGAGATCGATGAAGAGAGAGACGAAGAGGACGAAGGAGGAAACCCCGATGAGTGAACAGGATGAGAACCTCAAGAAGGCAAAGCAGGCAGCTGACCTTGCCGTCATGCAGGACAAGGTGAGGAACTATCAGCAGAAGCTTATGGATCTGCAGAACAAAGAGTATCAGGGCAAATACAAAGGCTTAAGCATCCGGATGAAAGGTTCTTTCGAAATCGTCGATGTCCGGATCGATCAGTCATTCTATGAGACAGCGCGAAAGCAGGAGATCGAGCAGGCGATCCTCATCGCCCTCAACAATCTCCATCAGGCCGTCGACGATGAGCAGAAAGATCTGCAGAACCAGATGGCGAGCGATCTTCAGAGAATCCAAGCGGAAGCGATGAACCATGGAAACGATTAAGACCATCTCCGACCTCATCAGCTGCTATAAGAAGCTGCCAGGCATCGGACTTAAGACCGCAGAAAGACTCGCTTATGCAACACTCAATCTGACAACGGAAGACCGAGATGCTTTCATCCAATCCCTACACGATGCTTCTGAAAAAGTAAAGCGCTGTCCAAACTGCGGAACCTATTTCGATGAAAGATGCCCCATCTGCTCCGATCCGACCAGAAACAAAGAAGAACTGCTGGTTGTCGCTGACAGCAAGGACATCCTCTCCATCGAGAAGACAAATGGTTATCACGGCGGATATTTCACCTTGAAAGGGACGCTTTCCCCACTTCGCAACCGTATGCCGGATTTCATCGGTATCCCCGAGCTTAAAAAGCGGATTGAGACCGATCAAGTCAAAGAAGTCATCCTCGCCCTTCCGACCGATTTAGAAGGTGAGACCACGGCGCTTTACATCGCCAATCTCTACAAGAACAACCCCGAGATCAACATCACCAAATTGGCCAACGGCATTCCTATCGGAACCAATCTGGAATACTTAGACAATCTGACCATCACCTCTTCCATCAAAGGCAGAGTGAAACTGAACGAAGGAGATACCCATGGAGAATAAGAGCGGACGATTCATCACATTCGAAGGCGGAGAAGGTTCCGGAAAGACCACTGTCATCAAAGCCGTCAAAGCAGCTTTAGATAAACGGAATATTCCTTGCATCGTCACCCGTGAACCTGGCGGAAGCAAGATCGCCGAGCAGATCCGAAACGTCATGCTGGACAAAGAGAACAGCCTGATGGATCCACGGACCGAAGCCCTCCTTTTTGCCGCAAGCCGCAGACAGCACCTCGTCGAGGTCGTCGAACCCGCTTTGAAGGAAGGAAAGTTCGTCCTTTCCGATCGCTACATCGATAGCTCGTTAGCTTATCAGGGCTGTGCCCGAGGCTTAGGCATCGAGGAGATTTATCAGATCAACCTCTTTGCCATCGGAGGAAGGATGCCTGATCTGACCTTCTATCTCGATCTTTCTCCGGAGGAAGGCTTAGACCGCATCGCCAAGCACCGTCAGGATGAGATCAACCGCCTCGATCTGGAGAAGCTTAGCTTCCATCAGAAGGTCCATGAAGGCTACGAGATCTTGCTGAAGAAGTTCCCGGAACGCATCGTCCGCATCCAAGCGGATCAGAGCGTCGAAGAAGAGTGTGCCGATATCCTTTCTGTCATCGATCAGAAGTTCGGACTTTCATCATGAATGAAGAGACCCTGAGACGATACGAACCGACCCTGGCCAAGCTTTTTCAGAACTCCCGGAAGAAAGACAGAGTCGCCGGCGCTTACCTGCTTTACGGCCCGAAGAACGCCCCGCTGAAAGAAGTGGCCCTTTATCTTGCCGAATCCTTCGGCTGTGAAAAAGGACTTTTCGCCTGCCATGAATGCCCGTCCTGCCGTCGCTTTGAAGAAGGCATCCATCCTGATTTCCTTCTGATCGACGGCGAGACGCAGATGATCAAGAGAGCTGACATCGATAACCTCGAAGAGAAGCTTTCGAAGACCACCCTGGAGAAAGGACACCGCCCCTGCTACGTCATCCACCGCATCGAGAATACCAACACAACCTCCTGCAATGCCCTTCTGAAATTTTTAGAAGAACCTAAAGATGGAAGAGTCGCGATCCTGACCTCGTATCATCGCGACAGAGTGCTTCCGACGATCCTCTCCCGCTGTATCGCCATCCGCATCGATCCGATCGATCCCAAGGCGTTCCGAGATGAGCTTCTCTCCACCACGTTCCAGAAAGAGGGCGGACGGAAGAAATACACCTTGGACGAAGGCGGAGCCTACATCCTCTCTCGGCTTTATTCCAGCCTCGATGAAGTTCAAGAACTGCTATTTCAGGACAAAGCTCCGTTTCAGACTGGATACGGAATCGCCGAAGAATTCCTCCAAACCCTGCCGCTTTCCTCCCGTCAGGCCGCCTTCTCGCTTTTGCGGAATAACGAAGTGAATCGGGACAATAAATGTTATAATTGGTTGTATCTGACCTTGAATGACGTCTTCACTACCGCACTTCTCGGAGAGGATATCTCCGAGAATCCCTTCCGGGAAGTCATTCTGAAGTTGCGAGAACATCCTGCTGCGACCGAAGCCGCAGAGGACATCATCAAAGAAGCTTTAGCCAACCGACAGCTGAACTACACGCCAACGCTTGTATCAGCCAAGATACTTCTGGCTTTAGAAGAGGTATAGCAATGATCACTCTCATCGGCATTCAATACGAATTCCAAGGTATGAAATACTACCAGACAGAGAAGGACATCTCTGTCGGCGACCTCGTCGTCACCACGACCGATCACGGAAATTACATCGGCTTCGTCAAGAAGCTGCGCAAGCCGACAGAGGAAGAGCTCAAGCGGCAGAATTTCAACGTGCTTTTCCCGCCGATCATCCGCATCGCGGATTTCCACGACAAGAGATTTTATGAGACGGCGGCAAACCGCGAGAAAGAGATTGTCAGAAAGACCCAGGAACAGGCAAACGAGCTCAAGCTGGACATGAAGATCTTACGCGCATATCTCGACATCGACGATCCAAAAGTCCTCATCACATTCACCTCGGAAGGCAGAGTTGACTTCCGCGAATTAGTCCGCATTCTCAATGGTATTTTCCGTTTGCGGATCGAGCTTCGTCAGATTGGACCGAGAGATCAGGCGAAGATCGTCGGCGGCATCGGACCCTGTGGGCTTCCCCTTTGCTGCACGACCTTTTTATCGACCTTTGACGGCATCTCCATCTCGATGGCAAAGAACCAGCTTCTGGCGATCAATATCCCCAAGCTCTCCGGCCAGTGCGGAAAGCTGATGTGTTGCCTCAAGTATGAAGACAAAGCTTATGCGGAGAAGCGACCACTTTTCCCGAAAGTCGGTGAGAAGTTCCCCTATGCCGGCAAGCAGTATGAAGTCACCGGCATCAACCTGCTGACCGATACCATCACCACCTATAACGGCGATGCTTATGAATCCTTCTCCAAAGAGGAATTCGAGCGCGTCAAGAAAGGCTTATCGAAAGTCGATGAGTCCAAGCTTCCTGTCTTCAAGGATGTCAACGCCGGTGTCGACCTCTCCGGACACGGCATCGCAGATACCGCAAACCGCATCGCTCAGATCGATCGGCGTGAGAGACAGCACACCGAGGAGCTCAAGAACCGCAATGCGAAGAATAATACTCATAATGGAAAATTCGGTGGCAACAACAATCGAAACAATAACCGTGCCAATCGCAATAACTCTTCTGCTAGCAACAACAATCATAATAACGGCAGACCTAACAATAACCAACAGCAGCATAACCGCAACAATCGCAATAACAGCTACCGCAACGAGAGGAACAACCGATTTAATAACAGACCGGAGACGAAGAAAGATTCTGGCTTCATTCCGGTCTCGCAGATCGCAGACAAGTCCGTTCTCGGCGTCAAGCCAGTGAACCGCAACGATGATCAGAAATAGACCCTGTCAGGATGGGGCAAACGGGCTGATCGGGCTAGTGACCACTCCGATCGGAAACCGGGACGATATCACACTCAGAGCATTAAACTTCCTCAAAGAAGCCGATATCATCGCCTGTGAGGACACCCGCAACACCGGTCTGCTTTTGAGCGGATATCAGATCAAACCCAAACGGCTCGTTTCCCTTTATGCTCAGACAGAGCTGAAAGATGCCAAGAAGCTTGTCGAGGAAGTGCGTCAGAGGCACTTGAAACTCGCTTACTGCTCCGATGCCGGAATGCCCGGCATCTCTGATCCTGGCTCCCTTTTGGTCAAAACCGCTTATGAATCTGGTGTGGCTGTCACCGTCTTTCCGGGACCGACAGCCTCTTTAAGCGCCTTAGTGATCAGCGGCATCGACAGCGCCGATTTTTCCTTCTACGGCTTCCTTCCGACCAAAAAAGGAAGTCAAGAGCTTTTGCTTGAAGAGCTGAAGAACCGCAAAGAAACGCTGATCTTCTACGAATCTCCGAAGCGTCTGACGAAGACCCTCAGCGTGATGGCAAAGATCTTCGGAAACGAGAGGAAAGCCTCCGTCATCCGCGAGCTCACCAAAGCTCATGAAGAAGTCACTTCCGGAACCTTTTCAGAGCTGATTTCCTCTCCGCTAGAAGAGAGAGGAGAATGTGTCATCATCGTGGAAGGATTCAAAGGGACAGAGACCATCGATTGGGAGGCCATCCGCAACGAATTATCTGACCGACTGAAACATGGTGAGACCTTATCTGACCTCTCCAAAGAGCTGTCCCTCTCTTATCGGGTCAGCAAAAAAGAGGTGTATTCCTTAGGACTACAACTGAAACAAAATAGGAAGTAAAAAAATTTTGTTCGCTTTGAATGACGAAAACCAACTTTTTTACTGCTATAGATGTGACTTTCCATCCCGCATCACGCCATCGACGCTGAATATATATCTGTTTTCGGGATTTTTCGTGTGATCCGCCAACGACATGGGTTACATTCGATTGTTTCATATGTTTCCATCGATAAAATCGAATAACCAAAGGGATTAAAATTGACATGGAGAAATTTGTTCCCGTTTAAATCGTGTAATTCTTTCCAATTATTGATTGAATACTGAGCGTTTTTTGAAACGGAATTGATCTCTGATAAAGCCATATTTGCAATATCATCGGCTGAAAAGCTGACATTACAAGAATTCAATCGTTGCTGCACCTTGTTAACGAGTGCCGAATTTTGCGGCAAAAGAGTGTTTTCAGATTGATGAATGGCGGCACTAGAAAACGAAAGTGAAACAGCACCGGCAAGCAAAAATAGATGGTTCACAATTACCTCCTTGCTTTTTTTTGTCTATCTTGAATTTCGGAAAAAATGTTTAGGCATAAAGAAACGAGCAGCAGGGCACAAAGTGCGACAAAAAAGCCAATATCATATTTGTACAACACCCCTAAATTTATCGAAGAATAAAATGCGATTGCTGTCATTGCAGCACTGCCGATGGAAAGAAACTTCGTTGGTCTTACCCAGTTAACAACGTTGAGAACGATGGAAATAAAGACGGGAAGCAAAACAACAAAATAATAAGAGCATGTCAGGGGCGTCAACATGGGGGAACACTTTCGATAAACGAGTTCACCGACCGGCCCATGTGGCGCTCTGGCAATGGTTTGGACCGGCAAAAAGCCAAGAGGAATGATGATGAGCAACAGAACAGATGATATTGCTAACAACAAGCTTCGAATCACATACTTTTTATAAAGCGAAGGGTGTTCCGTTTTTATTTTGTTGCGGATTGTTTTGTCGTCTTGTTCATTCGACACGGATTCGATTTCTTTAATTTGGCTTCCTGTAGTGGAAGAGCCGGAATCATTAACAGCTCCCCCTCCGATTTTCTCAATGTTTCGCAACTGAGAAACGAATAACTTTGTCCTTCCTTTGTAACTCATAAACGCTCCTTTTTTATTATTGTACTATTTGTATAATAACCAATCAATCTGTGAATATAAGAGCGCTAGAACTAAAATTGTAATTTTCAGATTTTTTATATATAAAATGAATCAATAACGGATAGGCATATATTTCGAGCAAAGGAAAGCTATACAGCCACAAAAATCTCTGCAGACTAGTTGTGTTATTTTTTGTCCTTACTTGTACCTAAAAGAACTATGTCAAATTATGTGACTGATTGCCTCGCATCCTGTGAGCGGGACGGAGAAAACAAGTGCAAAACGCTCGTGATTGATTTCGCATCTGAGAATGGTTTTCCCTTTCAGAATATTCAGACCGTTTTACCCACCCTCATCAAAACACAAAGTATTATCTAAAACACTAATTTCCAGTATCATTCAGCCTTTCTCTGGCGAAGTCGAACATCTGCTTTCCGATCGCTTCATTAAAGAAATAGTGACGGGTGGAATAGTGGTGACCTTCCCAAAGCTGATCATCGGAGACGCTGATGACACAGGAAATGTAATCCTGTGCTAGATACAGTTCATACCAGCCGGAGAACGGATAACTCAGTTCCAATGACAAGATATCCTCGTCTTTTTTCGGAGGCAGTGACTTGTGCTGATGAGTGTTTTCATCCACCTCTTTGGGAAGGTTGGCCTTGATGAGGCTGACAAGATATCCGTCCTTGTCCTCAAATCGAATGTTGTGTTTATCTTCCCGACTGGCACTGCAGCGATAATGATGGGAATAGTTGACAAAATTCTCCACTTTGCTAAGTTCCATGTAACGCTTCGCAGCGATAGAGGAAGAGCTGAGGATCAACAGAAAAACCGCAAACAGGCAAGCGCCTTGGAAAGCGGATAATGTCTTCTTCCGAATGCCTTCATCATGCTTGTCTGCCCTCTCTTTCTTTTGCGATAACGGCTTCCTTCAGAAAGCTGACAAGGACGAAAGGGAAGGCAGAAGACAGCATCTTCTCAACGCCGAGCACGATGCAAAGCCCGCTGACAGGTTGATAGTGAGCAACACAAAAACCGATGCCGTGAACAGCATAGATCAAGCCGGAAACACTAAGCAGGATAGCGCCGATCAAAAGGCGCTTCACACTGCCTTTGGTGTAAAGCTTTCCCGTATCCATCCTTCCACCGACAAAAAAAGACTATGGCGATTTCAGCAAGAGATAAGATCAGGGCAGGGAAGTAGAAGGATAACTGAATGTCATTCATCAGGCAGGTTCTGTAGTCTGCATCGAGTCTACTGAATCCGTAGTACAGATTTACGATGATTTCAGGAAGATATATACCTCCGAGGAAAACCATGAGGAGGAAGGCAATGGATGATTACAGAACAATAACAATGCTTCGTTTTTTCATAATGCAACCATACTATAAGTCATTTTTACGGAAACGACAAGATTTTGATCGCAATAATTGCAACAAAACAAGCACTTCTATTCTAAAAAGAAAAAGACAAAAAACAATGTTCCAAACGTAGATGGGAAACACGGGGTAATACGTTCCACCCTCTGTTTGATTTCAAAGCAGAGAGTGAGACCCTGTCGTTATTCTTTCCGTTTCCGGAGAGAAATCAGAATCAGAACGATAGAAAGCGGATTCAGAAGAGCGTTCAGAATCAGAAAGATCAAGACGATGCTATAGACGAAAGCCATAGCCTCCTTGATTTCGTAGGAAAACCCCGATATCAGATAGAACAACGCCGCATTTCCGAACATGCCGATGGTGCTCCCGATAAACAACGCCGATTTCAATATCGCATCCTTATTCATAACAGACAGTTTCCTGGTGAGTTATTTCTCATGTCATCCCTGTATCCATATTGAAGGGAGAGCTAAAATCACGTGCCCCAATCCTTTCGTGTAGCTTGTTTTTTGATGTATTCCATGACGAATGAACTAGCGAACAGTCGGCAATATCAGTTCCATCGACTGATATCATCTCTATTTTACCATCGGATTCATCAAAGGAATGTTCCGTGTTATCAACATAATAATCTCCAGCATCCAAATCATCTAACCCAATATATTTCTTCCCACGGATCAAGACCTTTTTTAGCCAGACGCCTTCATCAGAAAAACCGACCATCTTGTGCGCTTCGCACACGGAGGCCGGTTGATGAATGGCTTTTCTTACTTTCCGCCGTTTTCTTTATCCACCTGCTGGTAGTGGAACTTGTACAGCTTGTCGAGGGGAGCGATCTTTTCGATGAGAAGTTTCGCAATCGTATCCAGATCCTTCCCCTGTGAATAATCTGCCTCGCATAAGAAGTCGACTCTGCCATCGGTGAACAGCTTTTTCGCCGGTCCTTTTTTCTTGTCATAGACCGCGATGGATGTCCCTCCGTTTCCTCTGACAAGTTTCATGCAGGGAACATCGGTGAGACCGTCGGCGATATAGACCATGTTGCTCCACGGAACCGGTTTGTCCTCATCCGGCATCGAGGCGTTGACCTTGTCGTTCTCGGCGATATCAAGCACTCCCTTGTTGATGCGGTAGAGGAACTGCGTCTTCGTGGTGTAATTGATGACCGACTTCGGCCATACCGCCTTGCCGTCTTCATAGAGGTATTCGCAGGCGTACACTTTATGGAAGAAGCGATAGATCGAAGAACCTTCGATGATCTCCTCATTGCCCGAGGAGATGACATAGTGCTGCACTTCGACATCCCTGGCTTTACCATATTCATTGATACGATCAAACCATTCCAGCACGCCCGGGAAATACTGAATATCCTTGCCTCTCTTCACGAAAGAATCGCGAGAGATCGATAACCCCCTCTTCTTCGATTCCATCAGCATGATGTACATATAAGCCAAGAGAGGATCCATGTGGTATGTCTTGGTGTAGGAGTTGGCTAACTCCCAGAACTCTTTCGGCTCGATGTTCAGCGATGGGATGAAGGAGTAGTTCTGCATGTCGGTCGTGCAGAGGGTGTGATCGAAATCATAGACGAAAGCGACAATAGTCTTTTTAAGCATATCTCAACGTCTCCTTATCGAAATTATACAACAATTAGCTGAAAATGCAAAAATTGTTTCATCACAAACCGGGTTGATTATAGGTGTTTTGCACAAAGAAAGATGGCGCCATATCATCTTAGACAAAAACAGAATATAATAGTGCTGCGAGGATCAGAAAGCATGGATCACACGAAAATCTGTCCGAAGTGCGGTGCCGAAGTTCCGGAGTTCGATTGGAATTGCCCTCATTGCGGCTATCATTTCCCTCCCTTAGAAAAAGGAAGCGGCCATGCCACCAGCGGTACCTTTCAGGGTTCCTCGGAGTTTGAGGTCTCCTCGGAAGATACCAGCATGATCCGGGAGAAGAACCATCAGACCTCATCCGATGACGAATTTGACGGCATCGAAGCCGAAGCACCTTACGTAGCGCCTCAGCATCACGACGAATGAAAAGGGTGCCATTCAGGCACCCTTTGAACCATATCGATTTCTACTTCATCAGCCGGGAGAGATCGGCAGCGATATCCGCTTCCATCTGCCTGGCTTTTTTCTCGTCCGGATCGGCGACCGTGACATAAGCTTTGAGCTTCGGCTCCGTGCCGGAAGGACGGATGACGACCGAGCAGTCATCCTCGAGATAATACTGCAGGACATTGGAGGAAGGAAGCCCGTTGAGACCCGGCAGATAGTCTAACGCCTCGATGACTTTGTGTCCGGCAAAGCCTTTGGTGTTGGCCCGGATCTCCTTCATGAGGTTCTGCATCTTGTCAAATCCAGACGCGCCTTCGAAATAGTAGGAGTAAAGCGTGTTGAGCGTGTAGCCATAGTCGCGGTAGAGCTCGTTGAGCTTGTCGAACAGCGAGATGCCGTGCGTCTTGTAATAGGCGAACATCTCGGCGATCAGCGTCGCCCCGTTGACGCCGTCCTTATCGCGGACATACGTTCCGGTAAGACAGCCATACGATTCCTCAAAGCCGAAGATATAGCGCTCCGGATGTCCTTCCTTCTCCAAGAGAGAGATCTGCTCGCCGATGTACTTGAATCCGGTGAGGCAGTTGATCGTCTTGACGCCATAATGGTCAGCGATCTTCTTGGCAAGATCCGTCGTGACGATCGTCTTGACCATGATCGGATCCTTCGGCATCTTATGGAGAGCAACGCGGCGCTCGCAGATGTAGTTGAACAAGAGGCAGCCCGTGAGGTTGCCGGAGATCAGCTGATACTCGCCGTTTTGATCCTTGATGGCGATGCCTTCGCGGTCGCAGTCGGGATCGGTGGCGATCAGAAGATCCGCATTGTACTTCTTGGCATACTCCATGCCGAGAGCCATCGCCTCCTTGATCTCCGGGTTCGGGAACGGGCAGGTCGGGAAGTTTCCATCCGCCGGCTTCTGCTCCTTGACGACCGTGACATTGGTGTAACCCATCTCCCTTAGTGCTCTGGTGACGGGAATCAGACCTGTTCCGTTAAGCGGGGTGTAGACGATGGCGACATCCTTATCGATCTCCTCATCTCCGACGAGAGACTGGGCTTTCACATTCTCGATGAAGGCGGTGAGAACCTTGGGCGGAATATAGGAGATGAGACCCTTTTCGAATCCCTCATCCCAGCTCATCCGCTTCACACCATGGAAGGTGTCCGTGGCTTCGATGTTCTTTAAAACCGCCTTGGCTCCTTCATCGGTGATCTGGCATCCATCCGGACCGGTCACCTTGTAGCCGTTGTACTTGGCAGGGTTATGAGAGGCCGTGATCATGACGCCGGCAGCGCAGTGCAGATAGCGGGTAGCAAACGAGAGCGTCGGAACTGGGGAGATGTCAGGATAAATCATGACTTTTATTCCGTTTCCGGCAAAGACCTCGGCAGCGACTTTGGAAAAGACATCCGAGTTGTTCCGCGAGTCGCGGGAGATCGCGATCCTTCTCTCTTCCGGTTTGAAGGTGTTGACGACATAGGTGGCAAGACCTTGGGAAGCCTTGGCGACCGTGAAGACGTTCATCCGGTTGGTTCCGGCTCCGATGACACCTCTCAGACCGCCGGTGCCAAACGCAAGATCCCGATAGAAGGCATCTTCCTTCTTGGTATCATCCATCGACTTCAGCTCCGTGTAGAGCTCCGGCTCCCCCTTCGTCTCTTTCAGCCACAGATCATAAAGCGCATTGATGTTATTCATTTTTTCCTCCTTATAAACATTCAATTTTTAACAGTCGACAAGATCCGGATAACGTGAAGCCAGAGCAGCCTGCGGGAACAAACAGACATTCCCCTTTGGCAAGCGGAAGAACATCGCCGTCTTCCATGTTGATGCTGCCATTTCCCTCGATGCATAAAAGAACCAGGAAAGAATCCTCGTTTCCGTGGAAACAGACCGGAACCTTTCCAAAGCAGTCAAGCTCCTTCGTCGTGAAGTAAGAGCAGGTAGCAAGCATCCTCTCCTGATAGCCCTCATGTTTGGTGAGAGGATAGTCATTTTTTTTCGGCAGCTCCCTCTTTTTGAGATCAGCCACCGCCAATGCTTTGGCGATGTGCAGCTCACGCGGCTTTCCATCCTTGCCCAGCCGATGATAATCATAGAGACGATACGTCAGATTCGAAGATTCCTGAATCTCGGCGATCAGACAGCCGGCACAGATGGCGTGCACGGTTCCTGATGTGATGAGGAAGCTATCCCCGGCCTGAACCGGAACGAGGTTGCAGTACTCAAGGATCGTCCCCTCTTCCAAAGCCTTGCTCAGACTCTCCTTCGTCATATTCTTGGAGAAGCCATAGACAAGCTTTGCCTCTGGTGTGGCAGAGAGCACATACCACATCTCCGTCTTTCCCAGCTGATGGTTTTCAAAACGATCGGCATACTCATCGGAAGGATGAACCTGAACCGAGAGATCTTTAGCCGCATCGATGAACTTGACCAAGATCGGAATCTGACCATCCTCTCTCTGATGCTTTTTTCCCAGATAAGAAGGATGAGCTTTCAGCACCTCGACAAGAGACTTTCCTCTCTCCGGTCCGCTATTGACAAAACTTGGTCCATCCGGGTGCGTAGAGCACTCCCAGGTTTCCGCTAACGGGGAGAGATCAATCGCCTTGTGGAACTCTTCTTTCAGACGCTTTCCACCCCACAGATAGTCTTTTCCTGTCGGTGACAGAACAAAAGGTTTAATCATGTTTTGACCCTTTCATCTCGCTTTATTCTACTACAACAGTCCGTTGAAAAAAACAAAAAGGCAGGCAAGCCTAACTGGCCTTGCCTGTCAACGCAATAGAGCTTCAATCTCGTTTCGGAAGCTGCGTGTGAAGTCTGGGTTTCCGTTCTGCTTCCGATACTCAGGAAGCGAGAGAGGAAGGTGTCTGACCTGCATCCTAGTGACCTTACTGACAGGGATATATTCCAGCCAGGTGACCGGAATATTGTGCAGGCTTCCATCACCTCCCATCTTGGTGAAGATCTCGGTGTGGCTGACGGTCCGGAACGCATAAGCTCTGACCGAGACGTCATCGAATTCACCTTCCTTGTTATCGAAAGAAGCTTTGAGGATGCAAGGCGTGACCGCATTGGCTGGTTTGAATGCTTCCTGACGGAATCCGTTTGCGGCAACCTCGTGCTCATAGAACGAGACGTTGCTGGGATAAATATCTTTGTAGATATATTCAATTGGCTTCATCTGCTGATAGAGCGGAATCGAAATGAGAGGTGCGATATCGAAGAAGAGAGAGCGGAAGAGCGTGTCCGTGTACTCACAGAACGTTTCCCGCATCGCCTTGATGTCAAATCCATAGAACCGGCTGGGATCTGCTTCGAAGTCGAGATGCTGAGCGTGCTCCGAACGGATGACATTGATGCGATGCGTCTTTGTAAAGGAGAAATCATCTCCGTACGGTTCCTTCCTCCTGAGAAGAGACGTCATATTGTTCTGTGCAAGCGGCGTGAAGAGAAGACGGAACTCCACTTCGTCGTTCCTGTCCCAGGCGTGGAAGAGAGATTCAAACTCCGTGTTGCTCATCTCCGTGAAGTTCGTGTTTGGATCATCGTCATTCATATCCTGCTCTGCCAGCTTGTCCATCCGTTTGTCATCCCTTCGGACCTGTTTGGCGATCTGCTTTTCATTGGCGTTCTTATCGACCGTCGGCTGCCTGGAGAAGCAAAGGTTCGGCGCCGCATCGTTGCAGTAGACCAGATACGTGTCGAAGCCATAATAAGGACAGGGTTTAGTGACAGAAGCAGTCAACGTCTCCGAGTGAGAGACCGGATAGGAGCGACCCTTAGAATCCCGGCTCCAGGTCGTCCAGTGGATGGTGATCGAATTCGAATATGTCTTCATCCCATCCGTCTGATTGAACCTCCGCTCTAAGAAGAACGGATTGCCTTGGATCGAACCGGATAAAAGCGTGAAGACCGAGGAGTGAGGATCCCCGTTGTTCTGAAGACCGTACTTCTGAACCATGTAGTCGTACTTCTTCACATCGAGATACGAGTCCAGCTGAAGCAGCGGAGCGCTCTTGCGGATGACTGATTGTGGCATCCCCCACGTGAAGGAAGACATCAGACCGGCGACCATCGGATCAATCTCCGCCCTGATCTTCTTCGCCTCCGTATCCAATTCTGCCACCCGCGCATCGTGAGCTTGCTGGGCGTGTTTCACCTTGGTGTTGATCAAGACGATGCAGACGATGCCAAGAGCTAACAGAAGCAGAGCGAAGAGAAACGGAACTACCTTGAAGTCGCCAGACATAAGGCTTGAGAAAAATAACAGCAGAGAAACGACCAGAGAGAGAACGGAAACGACAATCAGAAAAATCGTGAGACTGCGGCTGCTGCTTGCTTTCTTCTTAGCTGCTTCCAGCTCCGAGAGCTTGGCGTAATACGAAGCGCATAGCCTGGTATTTTCCTCTTCATCCGTGTTGCTATTCTTGACGAGATCATCAAAGTATTGGACAGCATTCTGATGCACCAGATCCTTCAGCTCAGAGTAGACCTTATTGGGCTCAAGCAAAGCCTCTTCTTTCATTTCTGTCATCGTTCATCCTCTCTTCCTTCCAACATTATATCGTATCTTCCCTCCGGGATAAGACAGGAGAAGCGAAGAAACAGAGGCTTTATCAAGCCTCCTTCAGAAAAAATCAGGCAAGAGAAAAGCCGCCCGATGAAAGGCGGCTCTCTTCCATTGAATAGCTAAGATTTAGTAATCCATTCCGGGATTTCCAACCGGAGCAGGAGAAACCGGCTTTGGAACCTCGGTGACGACAGCTTCGGTCGTGATGAACAAAGCGGCGATAGAAGCCGCGTTGATGACCGCGGTTCTCGTGACCTTCGTCGGATCGATGATGCCCTTCTCCATCATGTTGATTCTCCTGCCGGTCTTGGCATCGAAACCGAGATCATCGGTCGCAGCCTTCTCGGCATCGATGACATCCGTGCCCTCGAATCCGGCATTGACGGACATCTGATAGAGAGGAGTGGTGAGCGCATTGAGAACGACCTCGATACCCTTCTGGATATCGGCGTTGTCATTCTTCAGCTTGCCCTTGAGCGCCTTGTAGACTCTCATCAGAGCGATGCCACCGCCATCGACGACACCTTCTTCCACAGCGGCAGAGGTCGCATTGATCGCATCCTCTAAGCGGAGCTTCTTATCCTTCATCTCGGTCTCGGTTGTCGCACCGACACGGATGACGGCGACGCCGGAAGCGAGCTTTGCCACTCTCTTCTGGAGGTTCTTCTTATCATAATCAGACTTCGTGCCTTCGATCTGGCCTTTGAGCTCAACGACTCTCTGAGAGATTGCACTCTTCTCACCGGCACCATCGATGATGGTGGTATTGTCCTTGGTGACTCTGACCTTTCTGGCCGAGCCAAGATCGTTGACCGTGATGTCCTTGAGCTGCATGCTCAGATCCTTAGAGAAGAAGTTGGCTCCCGTGAGAATAGCGATATCCTGAAGAATATTCTTCTGGTTGTCACCGAACTCAGGCGCCTTGACCGCCACGACGTTGAAGGTTCCTCGGAGCTTGTTGACAATCAGCGTGGAAGTGACATCGTTGTCGACATCATCCGCGATGATCAGAAGCGGACGATGAGATTCGACGACACCCTGAAGCATCGGAAGAATATCCTGGATGTTGGAGAGCTTCTGATCGGTGACCATGATGTAGGCGTTCTCGAGCTCGGCGACCATCTTCTCCGAATCAGAGACCATATAAGGAGAGATGTAGCCCTTGTCGAACTGCATACCCTGCGTGACATCGAGGGTGGTTTCAAATCCCTTTCCTTCCTCGACCGTGATGACACCATCCTTGCCGACCTTGTCCATCGCTTCGGCGATCGTCTTTCCGATCTCCTCATCGCCGGCAGAGATGCCAGCGACAGAAGCGATATCCGCCGAGGTGTTGATCTTCTTGGAATTCTTCAGAAGCTCCTCAGAGACCGCCTTCGAGGCCTTCTCGATACCCGATCTCACCAAGACAGGGTTGGCGCCCTTATCGACAGCGTCGAAGCCGTTGTGGATCATCGACTGAGCCAGAATCGTGGCTGTGGTCGTTCCATCACCGGCGACATCGTTGGTCTTGTTGGCGACTTCATAGACGAGCTTGGCACCGGCGTTTTGCTCCTTGTCCTCAAGCTCGATCTCGCGAGCGATAGAGACGCCATCGTTGACGATGGAAGGAGAACCATAGCCTTTGTCCAATGCGACGTTTCTGCCCTTGGGGCCAAGCGTCAGCTTGACCGTATCGGCAAGGGCATCAACGCCCTTGAGCATGTTGTCTCTTGCTTCTTTTCCGTATGTGATTTTCTTTGCCATAATGATATATCGCTCCTTTATCGTTATTCAACAACCGCAAGGATATCCGAATCCTTGATCAGCATCAGCTTTTTCCCGCCCTCTTCATAATCCGTGGTGGAATATTTCTTATAAATGACTTTCTCGCCGACCTTGGCCTCGACCTTGACCTCGTGGCCATCCTTATCGGTGTAGCCCGGACCGACGGCAACCACCGAAGCAAGGGCAGATTCATTCTCCTTGGCTGTGGCGATGATGATGCCTCCGATCTTCTTCTCCTCCGGAACCTTTTCCAGAACGACATAGTCTCTTAACGGTCTGATCATTTGTAAATCCTCCGAATTTCATTTGGCTGGTTTTCTATCAGCACCATTCATTATAGTTTGAATTTTAGCAATTTCAAGTAGTAAGTGCTAAATTTTAGAAAGCCTCTTTGATTATTCTAAATTTTATCGCAATTTCCTTTATTTTTCAGTGTGTTTTCTGATTGGTTTTCAACTGCTTTTTCGGGCTATTTTCCCTTGCTTGCTTTTATTTCCTGCTTCAGACGGCAATGGAAAAGAACCCGCTTCTTTTAAAAAAGAAGCGAAACTATCTCTGATAGAAAGTTGAATCCCTGCCCTCTGAAATAAGTAGCGCCCGTTCCTCTTATGTTGACAAAGTCGTTAATTCTTGGATGGGGATTAACGCAAACCAGAAAGGATCATGGGGCCAATACCTCTCGATTTCGAAAACGAAAAATATCCGTACCGAGCTTTTCTTAGACCAATTCACGAAATTGCCATTGTTTGAAGCGGGTAACGAAAAGGAATTTAGGTCAAACTTCTTCAAAACGTGGCACTTGTTCAAACGGAAATCAACCTTGGAAAATTACTATGATCTTAATAAAAGATATCTTTTACTTTCTGATGTAATCGTTTATTCTCACGAGACTTTTTCGCTTACGGAAACCGCAAAATTGTATTTTTCAGACGTCATTGGTCAAATGTTTACAGATCCGGTGATATCCGACAAAGACTATGGATCCTGGCTCTGCGAATGGAAAAATATAGACCAAATCTACCCAGAATGCGTTAAAACCAAGAATGACATCGCTAATGCGATCAACCACAAGTTTGGCAAGAGGCTGAATGGTGAAGAACTCGACTCTTATCTTGCCGAGGTAAGAAACAACGAATTCAAAGAACTGATAAGGACTCACTTTACTAAAGATTTGCTGATCAAACTGTTGGATGCTTTTAAAAAACGTGATGATGATTTTATCAAACGAGAAGTTTCAGACATGTCCAGCCCTTCAACTTCGTTTGAATATATACTTGGCATTATTTGGTATGAGATAAGCGGCGAAGAAGGAAATATTGAGGACTGCTTTAACCTAGGACTGGATGCCAGTTTGCTGCCAGTAAGGCATGCTGTTGGAAATACTCCAGATTTACAATTCAGCTATGCTGAGCTAAAAGGAGTGTACCCAAGTCACACTATGCTTATGGAAGTGACGTTGGCTGAAAACAGTGGTCAAAGGCACATGGAATGGGAACCAGTGTCAAGGCATCTAGAAAATCAATTGGCTGGATCAAGAAGTCGAGGGGACTATGCGCTGTTCGTGTCGTCCCAACAGCATGCTCCGACAATCAAATCTTTTAGAGCCATGAAAAACTACGAAGCGGGAGAGGATGGATCGGGATTGTTTCTAAAGATAATTCCTCTGGATTGCGATCTTATGAAGAAGGTGCTGGAGAAGGAAATGACCTATAGAGAACTTTATCAGCTTTTCGAGACGGCCTTCCAATCAAACAAATACAATATGGTTTGGTACAGAGATTTCATCGTAGGAAAATTGAACTGAATATATTGCATATGGCATCCTGCAAAAAGTATAATAGATGCGTGAGATGCCTAAAATGGAAATAAAGAAAAATAAACCAATCCGCATCGAAAATAGACGCTACTTGGGAAGCAAAGCGAGACTTTTAGATTTTATTCACAAGGTTGTCAGGGAGCATTGTGGTCAAATAACTTCTGTTGCTGACATCTTTGCTGGCACAGGCAACGTAGCTTGGTCCTTTAATAATAAACATACCAAAGTTATGGTGAATGACCTGCTCGAGTCAAACTACATCTCATATTTGGCATGGTTTGGAAATCAAGGAGTGGATTCTAAGAAAATCAGCAGAATCATCGATTTTTATAACGAGCCGAAAAGCATCGATGAAAATTACTTCTCAACAAATTTTTCAGACACATATTTCAGCCATGACAACTGCCTTAAAATAGGGTTTGTCAGAGATGATATTGAAAAGAAATATAACAGCAAAGAAATCAATGAGAGAGAACGAGCGATCTTGATAACCTCGTTGCTATATGCTATGGATCACATCGCTAATACTGTTGGTCACTATGACGCCTATAGAATGAACGGAAATTTGAACAAACCGCTGGTCTTGGAAACTTTAGCTTTGCCAGATCAAGGGATAAACGATAATAATGAAGTCTATCGCGAAGATGCCAATGAACTGGTGAGGAAAAAGAAAGTTGATCTGGTCTATATTGATCCCCCATACAATTCCAGACAGTATTGTGACGCATATCATTTGTTGGAGAACGTTGCTGATTGGACCAAACCTGAGGTTTTTGGCATTGCCAGAAAAATGAGGCGGGACAAAAGTGTGAAGAGTGGATATTGTATGCAAAAAGCACCCGTTTTTTTCGACGACCTTATCCAAAACATATCGGCTAAATATATCCTTGTCTCTTATAACAACATGGGGACAAAAGGCACAGGGAGATCTCAAGCGAAAATCAGCGATGACGATATTGTCTCGTCTTTGTCAAAAAGAGGAAAGGTTCAAGTTTTCTCGACGGACTTCAATCAGTTCAGCGCTGGAAAGACCCACATAGACAACCATCAGGAGCGGTTGTTTTTGTGTACGGTCGGAGTTTTCAGCGATAAGCAAGATGATAAAGATGGGATCGAGACTCCCGCCGAAAGTGGATTCGCGAAATCTCCCCTCAATTACACTGGAGGAAAATTTAGGCTTTTAAGCCAATTAGGTGAAAAGTTTGACAAAAAGCCGAACTGCTTTGTTGACCTTTTCGGAGGCGGATTCAATGTCGGAGTAAACATGCCCCAGACAACCGAAATCTATTGCGATAAGCAGGAGCAGGTTGGGCGGGTTATCAAACTCATTTACAAAACCGATTATCACTCCTTGGTGTCTGAAATCGAGGAAATAATTCATAAATACGACTTAAGTGAAACATATAAAAACGGTTACGGATTCTATGCCTGCGAGTCAAATTCCGGCGTTGGAGCATATAATAAGCCAAGATATGAAAAACTGAGGGCTGACTATAACGGCATGGCTAAATCCAGAAAAAGAGATGTCTATCTTCTTACTTTGATTTTCTATGCGTTTAATAATCAGATTCGGTTTAACTCAAAAGGGGAGTATAACATGCCAGTTGGCAAGAGGGATTTCAATTCGTCCTCCAGGAAAAATCTCAAGGATTTCTCGGTTGCCATCAAGAAAAAGAAAATAACCTTCTATTCAAACGATTTTGAAAAACTTGGAAAGGAAATGACCCCCGATTGTTTCGTTTATTGCGATCCGCCTTATTTACTTGGTGAGGCCGCATATAATGAAAATGATGGCTGGACTGAAAGCGACGAGTCTCGGCTCCTAGAGTTCCTTACTAGACTTAACTCAAAAGGCGTGCATTTTGCCTTATCTAATTTTGTTGAGCACCACGGAAAAAAGCATGAGCAGCTAGTCCATTGGATTAACGATAATCGATTCAACACAACTTACATTAAATCAAAGTATTCAAATTCAAATTATCACATCAGAAACAAAGCCGAACCAAGCATCGAAGTCCTCGTTACGAATTATTGAAAATTCCCAATCAGCGGATTGATGGCGGAAAACTTGTTATTCAAACATGGTCATGCCTTGCCATGCCTACGATAGGATCCATACTGAGAGGAAAGAAACGGATGAAATGCCGTATAATGCTCTTATCCCAATTTTCTTAGCAGATGCGACGAGCGGATTTCCCTCCTCTCGTTTGCAGAAAGGCACCGAACGATGAAAAACAGATCCATTTCCGTTCTCTTTGTTTTCCTTCTTCTTGGCTCCTGCTCAGGTAAACCGAAGCAGATTGAGCTTGGCGAAGCGACTACTATCTCAAAACCCGTCAGAGAATTTCTCCACGCTGATGATGTAGACCGGATTGATGAGTTTGCTGATGGTACTTCTGAGCATAGCCTTCCCGATCCGGTGCGGATCAGCTACAAAGGAAAACAAAACGCAGAGGCTTTGGCCGAAGTCTCTCTTGACCCTTCCTTCACCGAGAGCCGCATCCTGAACTTCAAAGGTCCGTATTTCGATTTCTATAATGGACTTTGCGGAAAAGAATACTTCATCCGGCTTAGCGAAAAGAAAGAGAAGCTAAACCGAGCCGACACTTATCATTTCACCATCCGCAACGAAGCACCAAGAATGATCTATCTTGATGGTGTCACCAACGTCAGAGATATCGGAGGCTGGAAAGTCGGAGAGAAACAGATCCGTCAGGGCCTCCTCTATCGTGGCAGCGGTCTGAACAAAGCCTACCGGAACGGCAATGTCTCCCTTTATCTTACCGATGCCGGACTCTCGACGCTGGCAAATGACCTTGGTGTCACCCACGAGCTCGATCTGCGGATGAACATGGAAAAAGACGGAAGAAACGAGATCGGCGGCATGAACGACGACGTCTTTCCGAATATCCGATACACCAACATCAGCTGGGATTACAGAAATCTCAACGATTTTCTTGCCGATACCAAGCCGGAGCAGTATCAGGCGATGTTCTCCTACCTTGCTGATGAGAAAAATTATCCGCTTTACCTTCATTGCTCCCACGGAACAGATAGAACCGGTGTCCTCTGCTTTCTGATCGAAGCTCTCTGCGGTTTAGATCGCAAGAGCCTGAAGATCGACTACATCCTCTCCGCCTTCGGAAACATCCAAGGGAAAAGAACAGCATCCACTATCGACGCCTATCTTGCTGATTTAAGTTCCTATGAAGGAACGACTGATCAAGAGAAAGCCTTCTCTTTCCTGAAAGAGAAAGGCGTCGATGAAAAAGAGATACAAGCCGTCAAGAACCTGTTCTTAGCTTAGTCCTTCATCTCCGACTGCTTGCGCAGAATCTTCGAGATCCACTTCTTCGGCAGCAGATGAGCGAAGACATGACCGAGTTTGATCTTGAGAGAAGGCACGATTTCAAGCTTGCCCTTCAGCAGACCTTTGATTGCTGTATGTGCGCATTGCTCTGGCGTGATTGAACCGATGGTGAACTTCGCATTAGCGACTTCCTCAAATCGGGTCTTGACCGGACCTGGGCAGAGAACTGAGAGAGAGACCGCCGATTTCATATCCTTCAGCTCCCGGTAATAGCCGTGAGCCAACGAGTAGACAAAAGCCTTTGTCGCATAGTAGACATTCATATAAGGAGCGACACCGAAAGCCGCCGCCGAGGCGACTGTCAGGACACGTCCTTTTCCTTTTTTGATGAAGCGCACCAGGAAAGACTTCACCAAGATAAGAGTCGCAATATCATTGAGCTTCACCATGTTGACTTCCTTTTCCAAGGAAGTCTTCGTGATCCTTCCGATATCTCCGTAACCGGCATTGTTGATGAAGATATCGAAGTCGATCGATTCTGACTCCCTAAGCAGACGGTAGCACTCCTCTTCCTGAATCAGATCATAGGGCCAGAACGTGATCTTTCCCTCTGGAAAACGTTCCCTGGTCTTTGCTAAGTCTCCTTCTTTCCGGGAGACGATATAGACTTCGTAACCTTGGGAGAGCAGCTCCTCAGCCATACATCTTCCGATACCGCTGGTTCCTCCGGTGATCAATGCTTTCATGGGTTATTCCTCCGTGTTTCTTTTCATTCTACAACAGTCTCTCCGTTTGCATGCTATAATTTTTCCATCTTCTTATCATTTTTATGACAATCGTTCTTCTGGTGTTCATCTACCTGATGTTCGTCTCCTTAGGGCTTCCTGACTCGATGTTAGGCAGCTCCTTTCCGGCAATCGCTGATAACCTTGCTATCTCCAGCGACATGGCCGGCTATATCGGCATGACCGTCTCCGTCTTCACCATCATCTCCGCTCTTCTCTCCTCGTGGATGATCGAGCGCTTTTCCACCAAGTGGGTCGTCTCCTTCTCTGTGATGCTGACTGCAGTCGGCTTGCTTGGATTCTCCTTTGTCCGAGCCGATACCTGGTATCTGTTTTTCCTCTGCGCCGTTCCTCTCGGGCTTGGCGCCGGAGCGATCGATTCCGCATTGAACAACTATGTCTCCCTCCATTACAAAGCCATCCACATGAACTGGCTTCACGCTTCCTGGGGTTTAGGGACGATCATCTCTCCGTTGATCATCGGATCCTTCATCGACTCTTCCGCTCATTCTCAGGGTTGGGGAAAAGGTGTCAGAATTATCTCCATCATTCAGTTTTCCTTAATGATTGTCAGCTTCCTGATGATTCCAATCTGGAATAAAGCTTTAGAAGCGGAAGCGAAGGAAGACATAGCAAAAGATCATTCCCCCTTAGAGAATACCGGAAAACTATCCGCCCTCTTCCAGAATCCGGTCTTCTACTTGGCGATGGTCGGCTTCTTCTGCTATTGCGGGCTTGAGACAACCACCGGACTTTGGTCCGGTCGGTACTTTGTCTCCGCCAAAGGCTTCACCACTTCACAAGCGGCAAGCCTCACTTCCTTCTTTTACCTCGGCATCACCTTAGGTCGGGTGATCGCCGGACCCTTCTCATTGAAGATCCGCGAGAAAGCTCTGATGCGGATCGGAGAGAGCCTCCTTCTTTGCGGTGTCCTATTGACCCTGCTTCCTTTCTCCAATCCCTGGGTATCCGTCAGCGGCATCCTGATCATCGGCGTCGGCTGTGCACCGATCTATCCTGCTATCATCCGCTCCACCCCATATCGCTTCTCCCGCGCATACTCACAGAAAGCGATGGGATTAGAGATGGCGATCGCCTATTGCGGTAACCTCCTTGTCTCTCCTCTCTTCGGTCTGATGGCAAAACAATTGGGAGAACGCTACTCTCTTCTTCCTTACGCTGCTTTGATCCTTGCTCTGATCATGATCATCACCCACGAGGCAATCAATCTGAAACTCCGTTTCCGCGATGCAAAGCTCAGCGATGAAGAAAAGAAGAATTACCTTGCTGCCTAAGGCGACGAGCTTTTTACTTTCGTCCTCATCCACGATCGACTTCTCTACGCGGTTAAGATACCTTCCCGTCTCCTTGGAGATGTTGTACCAAGAATGGTCGGTGGCATTGTATTTTTCAATTGGATAATCCTCATATGTGATGCAGAAACCGGTGAATGTGTCATCCACATCCGAATGATAAGAGGATTCCCGAAATACAACAGAGACACAGTTCTTCTCTTCCCAACGATCGTCTATCTCCTCTCGGCTTGGCACGTGGTAGGTGATGGTGCTCATCGCTTCGATGAACTTCTTCTCCTTGTCTATTGCATAGGGTGAATGACGATCCCCTATACGACATTCGACATCCAGAACCGACTCCGCCTTCCTTCAGAAAGCAGCACAGATCTGATATGTTCCTTCGATCGAAGCAGATGCTTCCGTTCAGCTCTGACGGAATCCTCTTTCCGCAGCCTGCAGAAAGAAGAAGAACGGACGAAGCGATGAGGCTTTTCAGTTTACAGGTATTCATATTTTTTTCTTTGTTTTGACAAAGAAAAAACCGCTGACTTTATCCGACGATAGAGTGGCTGACTGTTTTTAACTTGGATCGAATCTAGTTTATCCGGTGTTCTATCTGCAAAAGAAAAGACGTTCCGTGAGGAACGCTTTTCCTTCTTATTTTGAAAATGTTATTTTCTGAGCTTCAAAAGCTCAGCAGCTAATGCTCCGCCAAGCCTTGCATTGTTCTCAATGAGAGCCATGTTCGTTTTCAAGGAGTTGCCCTGAGTGAGCCCGACCAGCTTATCCAAGAGATAAGGAGTGACCGCCTTGCCGGTGATTTTATCCTTCTCCATCATCTGAATCGCCTCTTCGATCTTTCCTTCCATCCATTCGGCATCCAGAGAATATTCCTCCGGAACAGGATTGAGGATGAGAGCGCCCTGCTTGAGACCTAACTCATCGGAGAGGTGGCAGATCTTGGCTAACTCCGCCGGTGTATCTGCGCTCTGATCCAGAGCATAGCGGCTGGTTCTCGTATAGAAGAGCGGAGCGAATTTCGTCTGATATCCGATCACCTCAACGCCGGCTGTCTCCAGATACTCCAAGGTCCTGGGAATGTCGAGAATCGCCTTCGGTCCGGCACAGATGACATTGACATCTGTCCTGGTGAACTCCCCTAAGTCTGTCGAGACATCCATCGTCTCGTTGAACCCTCTGTGCACGCCGCCGATGCCGCCGGTCGAGAAGACCTTGATGCCGGCCATCTTGGCGACGATCATCGTCGCAGCGACTGTCGTCGAACCATTGAGCTTTTTGGCGATGACATACGGCAGATCCCTGCGGGAAACCTTCATCGCGTGCATGGACTTGCCCAGATATTCGATCTCATCCTTCGTCAGACCGATGCGGATTTCGCCGTTGATGATGCCGATCGTGTAAGGCTCACCGCCGGCTTTCCGAATCTCCTCTTCGCACTTCAAGGCACATTCGACATTCTGCGGATAAGGCATTCCGTGCGTCAGGACCGTCGTCTCCAAGGCGACAGCCGGACGGGAAGACAGATCCGGAATTCTCTTCAGCATCTCTTTGATTTCATTCATTTCGGTATGAACCTTTCTTTTTTATTTTTCCATCAGCTTGTACGTCATCTTATGCCGGTAGTTCTTTCCGGCAGGAAGGAAGATATTAGCCAGAGAAGGAAAGTTCTCCGGTTCGATGGCGATGCCTCTGCGCGGAGCAGCCTTCAGATCATCTCGGTTGCTGAACTCCCAAGGATTGAGAGAAGAATCGACATAGAAGTTGACCGCATCGAAGTCCGTGTACGTTTCAATCCTAAGCTTTTCCGTCTCTAAGATGACATTCGGTTTCTTTATATCCACCTCATCGAAGCGATACGTGTGATCGAGCGTCATCTTCGCTCCGAGCTCCTTCTGAATCTGATCTAACCTGGTCTTCAGCTTCGTCATACGGCGGAAGTCGAGACATTCCGGAACCGGCTCATCTCCGATGATGAGCTGGGTCCCCTTTTTGAAAGAACCGATGCGGGAAGCGTTGACCTGAAGCTGATAGTCATCGACATCGGCAGAGCCAAACACGTTCCAATACATATGGTTCGATAAGGATAAATACGTGTCCCTGTCGGAATAAGCATCGTAGAGAATCGAGAACTCCAGAGCATCAAGCTTGAGCAGGTAGAGGACATTGAGCGAGAGATTTCCCGGATATCCGGCCTCTCCTTCCGGCGAATCATAATGGAAGTTCGCAGCGACATAGCCGTCTCTCTCCTGCGTGGCGTTCTGGAAGTTTTTAAACGAGAGACCTTCCTTGATTCCGCCATGCAGGCAGATTCCCTGCCTGTCGCCAGGCAGATGGAACTCCCTCTGTCCGAGCTTGAACTCGCTTGGCATCCTTCCGGCCACACGCCCGAGCGTCTTGCCGAAGAACTGATCCGAAGAAAGATAATCTTGCTCGTTTTTCAGCTCGAGCAGAAGCGGTTTGCCATGGAGGTGCATGCTTCTGACGCCGGCACCTAAAGAGGAGAGTGTCACTTCCAGCCCTTTGCTGTTTTTGATCGTCACATAATCGGATCGATACTCGTTCAGCATAATCCCTTGCTTCCTGAAACAGCTCAGCTGTTTTTCGCTTCCTCAGCAGCAGGCTGAGCCTGAGGCTGAAGCTTTCCGGACTTGAAGGCCTGATAACGGAAATCAAGATCGTCGGCGAAGAAGTTGACGACGTGCTTCTGGAATTCCTCCCGGTCGCTGTTCATCTGCTCCTTGATCCGATCGGCGGCGGCTTTCTGCTCCACAGACCAGTTCTGAGGCAGAAGCAGCTTGTTGTTGTCCAAGATATCCTGCACCAAGATGATGCCCTGCTTGTTGTCCGCAGACTGGACGAAGAACGAAAAACGGCACTGCGTCTTCTCATCATCGTAGCAGAAGGTGTTGTCAAAGCCGACCTTCTTGCCATCCTCCGTGTTGAGCTCGATGTGGGCTTTCACTTTCCCGTTGAGCAGCTTCGAAGCGGCATCGATCGTCTGATAGGAAGGAAGAAGCCTCGCCTGAAGAAGCTCCGTCATCATATCGACTCTGGCCTTGACCTCCGGCTGATTGCCTAAGATCATTCTCAGATGCTTGGAATCCGGTGTTACCGAGAAGAGATACTGACCGCCGAAAGACGTGGAGACGCAGGAGACAAAGAAAATCCGAGAGACATAGTCGAAGTAACGGTAGATCTCGACCATGGTGACATCTCTTCCGACTGTGGAGCGGAGCTTGACTTCGACACCGGAGTTCTCCACCTTGTTTTCCACGATGATCTCATATTCATTCTGCTCCTCGATCTCCGGAGGAACCAGCTTCAAGGTCGGCTTGACGACCTCGTTGTAATGTCTGGTCCTTTCGATCGCATGCTGAATGTCTTTGACTTCGGAGACATTTCCCTCAGCGTCCATCTCAAAGACTCTGTAGATGAGAAGCGGCATATCCGAGCTGAGGACCAAGGCCTCAATCTTGCCGTTCTCCAAGACTTCCTGATGAATCAGCACACAGCGGGCCGGCTTGATAAAGCCCTTGGCTGTCTCATCGGCAACCGCCTGAATCTTCTTCAGTAACGCTTCGTTTTCCATATCATGTTCTCCTTTATTGAATAGTCTGAACACACTGAAAGATATTATAAATGTTTTCTGAGATGTTTTCTATAACTCTTCAGATTCTGCCGCTTTTTACTTCTGTAATCCCTTACTTTCATCGAATCTGCCAATCGATCTCACCCCGCTTGTTCTCTTTTAAGAAGCGGTTGGCCCTCTTGAAACAGTCCGAGCAGAAAAAACCTTTCTTGGCACTTAACGGAGAAGGATGAGCCGTGTGGATGATCAGCGACTTCTTACTATGGATCAGCTTCGCTTTCTCATAAGCGAAGTTTCCCCAGAGCAGATAAACCAGCGGCTCATCCCTCTGATCGAGAACCTGGATGATCTCATCCGTAAACGTCATCCAGCCTAGTCCTGCATGTGAGTTCGGCACTCCTTCCCTCACCGTCAGAGAAGCGTTGAGCAGAAGGACGCCCTGCTTTGACCAAGGTTTAAGAGAACCGGACTTCGGTATCGGATAACCGAACTCATAGTAGAGCTCCTTGTAGATGTTGAGAAGAGACGGCGGAAAACGTACTCCGTCAGCAACTGAGAACGCTAACCCGTTTGCCTGCCCCGGATTGAAGTAAGGATCCTGTCCGATGATGATGACTTTGACATCCTCCGGCTTTGTCAGCGCTAACGCACGGAACACCTCCGGATAAGGCGGGTAGACCTTTTTTGTCAGATACTCCTGACTCACCGCTTCAAGCAGAGATTGATAATACGGTTTTTCCGTTTCCTTTTCCAAAAGCGCCTTCCAGCCCTCTGGAAACGAAGAGAGAGCAAGCTTCAGCTCCTGCTCAGTCATCCTCGTTCTCCTTCTGATGATGCGCTGCATCATACTGGTTCTTCTTACGGCAGAAGAGATAGAGATCATAGAAGAAAGCAAATCCTAAGACCGCGCTAGCGATACACGCTAATACAAGCATAAAAATCGCGTATATCGCAAAATGATAGATGACATTGAGAACGATCGAGAGAATGAGCATGAAGAGAGAGATCAGAAACAGGAAGATCTGCGGATGCTCTTTGATATTGAATTTCATTTCGTCTTTCCTTTCTGTTGAAGCTAGTACGATTATAAGCCAAAGAACAGCAAAGCAGGATTCACCGCAGAGAAAAAAGCAGGAGATGACTTCTCTCCTGCTGTTAAGGCTGATACTGAATGATGATGCGGTCAGAAGGGATGTAGATCGTGTCCCCCTTAAAATAAATCTCCGCATAATCCTCATCGTTGAGATTCTCGTGTCGGGTAGCGATCTCCTCAAACTGCTTCTGCAGCTCAAGAAGCTCCTCCTTCTTCCTGGCATTTTCCTTCATCTGTCCCAGCGTCACGAAAAACAGTGTCACGATGGCGACCACCGAGACAGCGATGACGGAAAGATAGATCGCCGTCATCCCTTTTCGGCTGATGACCTTTTTCTTCGGCTTCTCCTGCTTTGAAGCCGAACGAATCCGTGCTTCTCCAGTTTTCGCTTTCATATCACTGACCTAGAATCTCGTACATCTGATCCGCGTCATCGATCCGAGAGATTATCCGGATCTCCTTGACCTTGGCCTTGAGGCTCTTTCCGAGCGGAGAGATGATCTCGATCACATCCTCTTCGTGGACCTCGCTTGCCGGTTTGGCAATCTTTCCGTTGAGCCTGACATAGCCCTTATCGATGAATTCCTTGGCAGCCTCCCTCCGCTTGATGAGGCGGCTGACCTTGAGATATTTGTCTAATCGCATGCCGATCTCCTGGTTCTGATTTATTGTATCATCATCCGCACAATCTCAGTCAAAATTCAGGAAGGAAAAATCCGCATTTCATATCACGTCGCGAGAATGTAGAGAAAACCTTGTGTAAGCTCATAAAAACGTTGAAGAATATCAGAGATCAACAAGTAATGATTGGCAGTGACGTCCCTTGCTTTTTGATGTGACAATTTCTGTTTTAAACAGGCAAACGAAAGGAAATATTGATAGGTTTCCAGAAGACTTTGCTTTTAACTTTCCGATCAAGAAACGAACAATTTGCGACGCCAAAACGGCATCGCAAATTTACTTTCTAGAAGGGGAAGCTGCAATTCGTTTGTGTAATCGATGCAGGTTGCTATGGGAACAATATGGTCAGAATGGCGATCGGTTCAAAGAGAAACTGGATATGATTCCCAGAATCGATGAAGCCTACAGCGCCCTTCCCGGAAGAAAGACTCGCTGGAAACCGAAGCCCTTGACGCCATCTCAAACGTCTCTTCACTGTTTGTTTGGGTGTCCGTACTCTCTGATACCCCGGCGCAATAGACCATCATCGTTCTTAAACGGGTATCAGAAAACCCTTCCGATGAAGGAGAGTTTTTCTCTGTCATCAGAAGGGTGATGTTCAATTAGACCTCGGTTTGATTAACAGCTTACTTCGACCACTTGGCAGTGACTTTGTTCGTGCCATCGGACATGCAGGTGCAACAGCCGAACTTGTCCCAGGTCGTGTAGACTTTCTTGTTGTCGTTCTTCTCGGCCTTGAATCCGCCGCCGACATAATAGGTGTAGTCAGAAGATTCAGCGACAGCAGCAGGAGTGCTGATATAGAAGGCGGCTAAGAAAACCTTCTGAGCGGCACCGACCTCGCCCTGAGTCTCCCAGGAGCCGTCCTTCTTGACAGCTTTGATACCGTTGAGATCGATGGTGACCTGCGTACCTAAAACGGTGTTGCTGTACTTGCCAGATAAGGAGATCTTGGTATACTCGGCAGTCTCAACCTTGGTAGCGGCATCGTGGAAGTCCTTGTAAGCGACTTTCTTGGAGCAGGAAGCTAACATTGCGACACAGGACACGGCACATAACATCTTTGTAAACTTTTTCATTTTCTGTTTACCCTTTCGTTTGGTCACTTTTCACAGAACGATCAAATGGTCCGTTTTCATTATAGCAACAAATTTTCAGGAAGCTAGACCAGAAATGGACAAAAGGCAAATATTTTTTCAAAGTGACAGACATCGAAAAACCCGAGGCTCGGATACCTCGGGTTCTTGGGATTCTTTTGTTGGAGCAGGAATCGGATAAGCGCTGGATTAACGCTTAGAGAACTGCTTGTCCTTGCGGGCTTTGCGGAGACCGTACTTCTTACGCTCGACGACTCTGGCATCGACCGTGAGAAGACCGTGGGCTCTTAACAGAGGCTTGTTGGCCTCATTGGCGAGGACCAAGGCTCTGGCTAAACCCAGTCTTAAGGCGCCGGACTGACCGGAGAAACCGCCGCCGATGACATTGACCTTGACATCATATTTGCCTTCGGTCTCTGTGACAGAGAGCGGCTGCTTGGCATCGATGACCAATGTCTTGTGGGGGAAATACTCATCGATCGGTTTGCCGTTGACGACGATCAGGCCCGTGCCTGGGGTGACGAAGACTCTGGCGACAGAAGATTTTCTTCTGCCAACACCCTGATAAATCAGCTTATCGTTTTTCACAGTGGCCATGGTTTACTTCTCCCTCTTAGCAGTAAGCTCGACTTCGATCGGCTTGTTTGCCTGTCTGTCATGCTCCGGACCGGCATACACGAATAACTTCTTCAGCATCTCTTTGCCAAGCGGGCCTTTCGGGAGCATTCCCTTGACGGCTCTTCTCATCATTTCGGTCGGATAGCTTTCCTTCATGACCTTGGCACTTCTGGTACGGAGACCACCATAGTTGTTGGACTTGTTGTCGTAGTACATCTTGTTGGAGAGTTTGTTTCCGGTCAACCAGACCTTCGAACAATTGACGACGATGACATAGTCGCCGTTATCAAAGTTCGGTGTGTACTGAGGCTTGTTCTTGCCCATCAGTACGACAGCGATTTCGGAGGCTAATCGACCAAGGGGCTTATCTTCTGCATCGACGACGTACCATTTCTTGGCGACGTCTGTCTTTTTGTAAATTGTAGTTTGACGCTGCATTTTTACGTTTCCTTTCTTGAATCTTGAGCAAACTGTAACCTTACCGGGGTGTAGTTCACAATTAGCCGTTGGATATTTTAACACGCTGAAAAGAAAATGCAATTATTTATATAAATATACGCCCCGTCCTAGACAGAACCGCATCAGAACCCGATTCAGACCTAACGAAAACAAGACCAAAAAAGCACAGCCACCGAAAAGAGGCTGCGCCAGCAGAACGATGTTTGATCAGAAAGCTTTTCCGATTCCGCTTAGAAACGGACGCCGAGATCTTCGACGATCCTCGTCATCTCTTCCGGCTGCTCGACCATGCCTCTCTTGAACCACTCGTTGATGATGCCCCAGAAAGAACCGGCCTGGCAGGCTCTGCGGTAGATGTCCTCTTTCTCAGACTGACCATCCAAGAAAGCGTCGAAGACAAACTGCATCAGGACTCTGGTCAGATTGGCGTCGACCAAGACTTTGATATTGTCCTTGATCTTGTAGAGATAGTTGAAGATGTTGAGCCAGAAGTTGTTCTGGAAATCCGGGATGGTCTTGAAGTCAGCCATACAATAGCTGAAATACTTCGTCAAGACATCCTCCTTGCTTTTGTAGTTCCGATAGAACGAAACCCGGCTGACATCCGCCTCTTCCGTCAGATCCTTGATCTTGATGTTCTCCAGAGGCTTCTCCTTGAGCATATCGAATATCGTCTCTGTGATGCTTCTCTGCACCATCGACATCTTCACTCTTCTTTTTTTCATAACCTTTGCACCTCACTCAATGCTATATATTTGTATCAATTTTATACTCGCCTATCAATTTATTTCAACACCATAAGTGAATTCATATGACAATTTCATTCATATGAAAAGAAAATCATCTGTTTTCTTCTTCTAAAAGGGACAAGATTGCAGAAACGTATCGTGCCGTTTTAAGTCGACCGAAACGAAAAAAACGACGTTTTTTCAGCAGAAACAAAGACAGAGCCTGTATAAAGAGACTAAGAAGCATATACTATAGAAAGCAGAAGATAAGGAAGAGAGCAACATGATGAAAAACAACATGCTAGTCGTCGACATCGGGACCCAATCCTTACGCGCCTCGGTCGTCAGCAAAGAAGGCGAGGTCCTCGCCTTTTCCCAACAGAAGTACGAGCCACCCTATCAATCTCCGAAAGACGGGTATGCGGAGCAGGATATCGGCTATTACCTTGAGAAAATGTGTGATGCCACCAAAGAACTGCTTTCTAAAAATCCCGACATATTTTCTGACCTTCAAGGCATGGTCGTCGTCACCTTCCGCGATTCCTCCGTCATCCTTGATGCGGAGAAGAAACCGATTCGCCCTGGCATCCTCTGGCTCGATCAGCGTGTCACCAGAGATCCCAACCAGAAGAACCTCAAGCTTTATGAAAAACTCCTCTTCAAGATCATCGGCATGGGTGACACCGTCAAGTACAATTCCGAAAGAACCCCTTCCTTCTGGCTCATGAAGCATGAGCCTGAGCATTGGAAGAAGATGCGCTACTACATCCCTTTCAGCGCCTACTTCAACGATCAGATCACCGGAAACCTCTCCGTCTCCAGCGCCGATTGCATCGGCCATTACCCAATTGACTTTCGCAAAGGGAAGTGGCTGAACCCTCATCATCCCAAAGTCGACGTCTTCTCCATCCCGATGGATTCCTTGCCCCCTTTGATCCCTGTCGGAAACACCATCGGGCAGGTTACCGAAGCCTTTTCCAAGTGTTCTGGAGTTCCTCAAGGCCTTCCCCTTTACGCCTCAGGATCTGACAAAGCCTGTGAGACCTTCGGCAACGGCGCCATCGATAAAACCGTCGGCTCCATCTCCTTAGGTACCGCCTGCTCCATCGACGTCGTCGACTCCCGCTACTCTGAACCCGAGAAATTCCTTCCCTCCTATCAGACCCCGTATCCGGGATCCTACGACCTGGAGATTCAGGTTTACCGTGGCTTATGGATGATCCGCTGGTACCTTGATAACTTCGGAGAGAACGACAAAGCCGAAGCGAAGCGGCGCAATATGAAACCGGAAGAATACCTCAATCAGCAGATCTCCAAGATCACCCCAGGCTGCGACGGACTCGTCCTTCAGCCCTATTGGGGGCCAGGCCTTAAACGTCCCAACGCCAAAGGCTCCATCGTCGGCTTCTCCGGCGTTCACACCCGCTTCCACCTCTACCGCTCCATCTTCGAAGGCATCGCCTTCGCGTTAAGGGAAGGGCTTGATGAGATCGTCAAGAAGACCCACAGAATGCCAGATAAACTCGTCGTCTCCGGCGGCGGCTCCGAATCCGAGATCATGCTCCACATCATCGCCGATGTCTTTGGTTTACCCGTCTATCGCTCTTTCACCACCGAATCCTCGACCTTAGGCGGTGCGATGTCCGGTTTCCTTGCCTCTGGGACCTACAAAAACCCTAAAGAAGCGGTTGATCAGATGTGCCGTACTGGCACCTTGATTCAGCCGAATCAGGAAAATCACGTCATCTACGACAAACTCTACCATCAGGTTTACCTGAAGATGTTCCCCTCTCTGAAGAACGTCTATGAGAACTGCAAAGATTTCTTCCTCTCCAACGGAAACGAATGATGAACGTCTTCTATATTCCTGACTTCACCATCCGAGGCATCGGATTCAACGCTCTCAACAAGTCCCGAGATGACCTTCATCAGATCTATCGGAAACTTGGTTTCCTTCCTTTCAGCGAGAAGACGATGACCCTCAACGATGAGAAAGTGAGGTACTTCGCTGCCAACAACGAGATCCTAGGCGACTATGTCAACCGGATGATTCACATCATCGATGAGCGCTGCGAGAAAGACGATCGCCTGCTTTTGGATTTTCCGTTCGCCATCAAATTCACCGGCTACAGCAAGATCGTCTCCTACGCCGTCAGCAAAGGCGTGAAAATCGTGATGTTCATTCACGACCTCGACGGCATCCGCTTCCGCAATCCGATGATGAACCTTTACGATGCTTCGACCATGGATATGGCCCACTGCCTGATCTCCGCTACTCCCGGCATGACCGATCTTCTCCGCAACGGCTTTCACGTCTCTGAGAGAGTCAGGATCGTCAACTATGATTACTGGGACTACCTTTGCAAAGATAAACTCAACCAGAAAGAGAAGGCTTTGATCTGCTTTGCCGGCAATCTCGCCAAGTCCACCTTCCTAAGCAAGATACCCCCGACCTTAATCGACGCCGGATTCAACCTCTACGGCAAAGGCATGACCAAAGAGTACAAAGGAAAACACTGCGGCGAATACCCGCCCGAGAAGCTCGTCGACAAACTTGACGGCAGGTTCGGTCTCGTCTGGGACGGAAAGAGCGAGAAGACCTGCTCCGGCAACTTCGGAAAGTACCTGAAATACAACACCTCCCATAAGTTCGGTTTATATATGGCGAGTGCAAAGCCTGTTATTGTCTGGAAAGGAAGCTCTTTAAGCGACCTTGTCATTCAAAAGAAAGTCGGCGTTGCCGTATCCTCTTTAGAAGAAGTGCCGGAGACCCTTTCCTCCCTCACGGTTTCCGACTACTTGGAAATGAAAGAAAACGTTCTGAATATCCGAAAAGAGGTGATCGCTGGGGATCACCTCTCACGTGTCGTCTTGGATGCGCTACGCTAGCGTCTCCTTGTTTTCCTCTAACACTTTTGCGTTAGGATCATACTCAGGATCGTTGTAATTCGTATAGGCTTCTCTGTCTGTTGCCATCGCCTTGTTGACATCCTCGAAGATGCCGATTTCATCCGTGAACTCATCTTTGACGGTGAGCAGATCACAGGCCTGATCATACTCGGAGATATCCTCTTCCGGATGATCTAAGAGCTCCTGATAACGGAACAGGTTTTCCTTGACATCCTCGATGAAGTCAAGCTGCATCAGAGTGAAGCAGCCGATCTGCAAAGCGACATCCTCCGGCGAAGCTCCTTTCAGCTTGCCGAAGTTGAACTGATAGCGCGAAGCGAAGTCAGAGGTGACCGGCTTACCGACATTGTTCTGATCCGTATAGTATTCGGCCAACGTCACAAACTTGGCGATGACATCCAAGAAAGCCTTGTAGCCTTCCTTCATCTTGGCTTTCGCCTCTTCTGGCGTTCCGACATTCGGCAATTCTTCGTTGATCATGATCGGCCTCCTTTGTAATACGGAATCATCCGCTTTATCAGCGATGCTTCAAACTCCTTGTCCTGAGATTGTTCCTCACTGTCCTCTTCATCAGGAATCAGGTAGGAAGTGAGCTCTTTGAACATCCCCTCCGGTTCCAGCTCGTCTAAGCCATCCAGGATGTTTTTTCCGTCTTCGCTATCACTTTCCGGAACTTCATAGGACTCTGTCCCATACTCAAGCATCCCATCTCCGATATCCTTGCACCACGACCAGACGCGGTGCGTGAGAACCAAGCGGTAAAGCGCCTCATCCAAAGCATCCTTCTGATCCTCTTTAGTTTCCAGATAAGGTGAGAACGGAGACGAGAGCGAAGATTCGCTCTCCTCTTTGAATGTAAGCACCAGACGAAGATCCTTCACAAGAGCAGCCGGGATCACCCCTGTCTCCAAAGCGATCTCCTGCAACGCAGGATCATCAGGTCGGAGATGACGTAGTAACGGGGAGAGCAGCGACTGCACCTGGTAGACAAGCGCCTCTCTGGATTCTGTGAACCGCTTTTCCTCTTCCGCCTCTTCACAGCCGAGAAACGCCGTGTGAATCGAAAGCAGATAGCCGAAGCTGTCGAGCGTGTTCTGATAGATCTGAAGCAAGCGCTGATTCAGAAGAAGAATCAGCTCCCGGTATCCGTTTGTTTCCATAGCGGAAGTATTATAAATCAAAAGGGGAGTGATTCACTCCGGAATTGAGATATAATTTTTCCAGGGCAGAGAATCATGACCGACCTGTTGCTGAAGCTTTTCGTCAAAGATTACCGAAACACTTCCGATCTGAAAGTCCGGGAGAAGTATGGCCTTCTGGCCTCCTTTTTCGGCTTGATCTCCAACTTTCTCCTCTTTCTTTTCAAGCTGGTCGTCGGCATCCTGTTACGGCTTTATTCCGTCGTCACCGATTCCGTCAACAACCTCTCCGATTTCGGAACCAACCTCCTGAGCGTGATCGGCGTCAAGGCCGCCAACAAACCGGCGGATGAAGATCATCCCTTCGGCCATCAGCGCATCGATTACATCATCTCCCTCATCATCGGCTGCATCATCATCGCCTTAGGCACGATCATGATGTACCAGGGTATCCGCGATCTCGTCTTCTTCATCCAGACCATCCTCAGCAGCAACAGCCTTCCGACAAGAGAGTTTTCCTATGTTCTCTACGTTGTTTCCCTCACGATTTTATCAGCATCCGTCTTTGTTAAAATGCTTCAGGCTGCTTTGTATTATCAGCTTGGTAAACGAATCAATTCTCTTCAGCTGAAATCCTTATCAAAAGACTCACTAAACGATGTTATTTCCACCTTCTTCGTCATCGTCGGAATCCTCGTCTCCTACTTCACGAAGTTCGACATCGACTGTTTTTTCACCATCTTAGTCGCCGCCTTTGTCATCGCCTCCGGCATCGGGGTGATGAAAGAAGCCATCAAGCTTCTGATTGGCCAGAAACCGGACAAAGGCATCGTCGACTCCTTGATCCGCCTCATCTTTTCCCATCCCGATGTCATCGGCGCCCACGATCTGATGATGCACTATTACGGCGAGAACATCTATGGTGTCATCCACATCGAAGTCGACGCTTCGAAAGATATCCTCGTCTCCCACGAGATGTGCGATGTCATTGAAAACGAAGCTTTAGAGAAACTCAACATCAACCTCACTGTGCATATGGATCCCGTCCAGGTCGGCGATCCTAAAACCGAACTTTACAAGCGCATCGTCACCGATGTTATCCACGCTCACCCTGGACTTACCATGCATGACTTCCGTCTCCTTCAGGAAGAAGGCATCACCCTCGTCTTCGATCTGGTCCTCGACAAAAACGATGACACGCCTGCCTTCAAAGAAAGCCTCCTTAATGAGATCAGGCTCCGCTGTCCTGAAGAAGAGAAGCCCCTTCGCTTCCGGATCAATTACGATCACGCCGAGCTCGACTACCTGAAAGGTACCAGAGCCGAAGAGACAGACGGATAGTTCTTGTTTTATCTATAGCCGTTTTTATATATAATAATTTTGCTTTGAAAAAGCTTTTTCAGTGAGGCAATTATGGAAAACGACAACCAGAACAGAACCCCCGTTACAAACGCGGACGATCTCAACGATCAAGAACAGAGAAGACGTGAAAAACTTCCGATGTACAGAGAGATGGGCATCGACCCCTTCGGCCAGAAATATCTCGTTGATGCGGATACCCTTCACCTCAAGAAAACCTACAGTTCCTTAGCGGCAGAAGAAGTCAAAGAAGACGCCAAAGTCCGGATCGCCGGCAGAATCGTCCTGCTTCGCAAGATGGGTAAAGCCTCTTTCTTCACCTTGCAGGACAAGTTAGGAAAGATTCAGGTTTATGTCCGTCAGGACATTGTCGGCGAAGAGGATTATCGCCTCTTCAAGCTGGCTGACCTTGGTGACATCTGCGGCATCGAAGGCGTGATGATGAAGACAAAGACCGGAGAAGTCACGATCCGAGCCACTACCTACACCCATCTTGTCAAAGCCCTTCATCCGCTTCCGGACAAGTTCCACGGGCTCACCGATCCCGAAGATCGGAGAAGACGGAGATACGTCGACCTCATCGTCAACGACGATGCCAGAAAGAATGCCTTCCTCCGCCCCGCCATCGTCCGCGGCATCCGCTCCTTCATGGATAAAAGAGGCTACAACGAAGTCGAGACACCGATCCTAAGCTCGGTGCTCACCGGCGCCTCCGCGAGACCTTTCGTGACCCACTTCAATGCGCTCGATGAAGACTTCTACCTCCGCATCGCCACCGAGCTTCATCTCAAGCGGTGTCTAGTCGGTGGCATGGAGAGAGTCTATGAGATCGGCCGCATCTTCCGCAACGAAGGCATCGATACCACCCACAACCCCGAGTTCACCACCATGGAAGCCTATCAGGCTTATGGCGATCTCGGCGATATGATGGAGATGACCGAATCCCTCTTCCACTACATCGCCAAAGAGGTCGTCGGCAAAGAGCAGTTCAGCTGGTTAGGCTATGACATCGACATCTCCAAGCCCTTCCGCAAGGTCGATATGTGCGATGCCGTTTTGACCAAGACCGGCGTCGACTTCCGCAAGGAAGTCCTGACCCTCGATCAGGCCAAGGAAGCCGCCAGGAAGTTCGGCGTCGAAGTCGAGCCTCACTTCCTCTGGGGTCACATCGTCGACGCGTTCTTTGAGAAGTTCTGCGAGGAAGACCTCGTCCAGCCCACCTTCCTATGCGGTCACCCTTCCGATATCTCCCCGCTCACGAAGAAGAATCCTCAGGATCCGAGATTCGTTCAGCGCTTCGAGATGTACATCTCGACCAAAGAGATGTGCAACGCCTATACCGAGCTCAACGATCCTATCGATCAGAAAGCCCGCTTCGAAGAGCAGCTCCGCGAGAGAGAGAACGGCAACGAGGAAGCCAATGAAGTCGATAACGACTTTGTCGAAGCCCTTGAGTACGGCATGCCGCCGGCTGGCGGCATCGGATACGGCATCGATCGTATGTGTATGTTCTTCGGTGAGACCGATTCTATCCGCGACGTCCTCCTCTTCCCGACCCTGAAGAAAAAGGCTTAAGAAAAAGATGGCAGAAGCAGAGAGAACCTTGCTGTCCAAAAAGAACTATCCGAACGTGCTCAACTATGTCTATGACCATAGGGGAGTCACCTTTGAGCAGCACCCGTTCTCTCTTCTCGACTACCTCGTCTTTTCTAGCATCGCCTACATTCCCTTTGAGGAATTCGAAAAGACCAACGACGATTTCAAACCCAAGTTCCTCCCTGACCTGATGATGGATTACCTCTCCTGGCTCACCATCGATAAACTCGATATCGACTTCCCCAACTGGATGAGAAACACCCTGTTTCTGGCGATGTCATTGTTAAACACCACCCGCTATCAGAAAGTCCATGTCACCCGCTTCCGCTACGTCTTTGATGAAGCGGAGCAGACCCAGTTCGGTGCCCTCCTTTTCACCCTTCCCGATCACACCATAACCATCGCCTACCGCGGGACGGACAACTCCATCCTCGGCTGGAAAGAGGATTTCGCGATGGCGGTCAGCGAAAGTGTCGCTGGACAGAAGCTAGCCGACAGTTTCCTTCAGGAAGCTTTGATCCACAACAAAGGCAAACAGTTCACCATCACCGGACACTCCAAAGGCGCAAACTTTGCTGTCTACGCTGCCTCCCATCTGAAAGAGAGCCAGGTCAGCAACCTTTTGAGCGTCTACTCCTTCGATGGACCAGGGTTAAGCGAGAGCGAGTTCCGTTCCGAAGGCCATCAAAGGATCCAGAGCCGGATCGTTCACGTCGTTCCCAAGGATGATGCCATCGGCACCCTCCTCTATCATGAGATACCCACCGTCATCGTCGACGCGGGCAGCAAGAAAGATGAAGGCGATTTCGCTCAGCAGCACGACTCCTACACCTGGAAAGTCAGCGGCGATGAGTTTGTTCAAGTAAACGAACTTACCTCCGCCTCCCGCTTTGTGACCGCCTCCCTCAACGAGTGGATCGGTCAGATGCCGCCCTCACAGCGGAAAGACTTAGTCTCTGCCCTCTTTGAGATCACCGAAAAAGCCGGTATCGAAAAATCAAATGAAGTCTATGAACACTTCACCTCCTTCGCTCCGAAGTTCATCTACTATGCGGGAACCATCGACCGCAGCAATAAAAAAATCGTCGTCGATGCCACCATTGCCCTCTTTGGCATTTTCGCCAAGAATCTCCCGCTTTATTTTCAGAAGTATCGGAAGACATCCGTGCGGAAAAACATCCGCAGGATCAGAAAATCAGAGGCTTGAACATGATGAAACCATTTCCTTTGTTCCACAAGGACAACCAGAAGAAAGGTAAGACAGATTACATCCTCAACGTCGATCACCTCGTGAAGACCTACGACGGGTTCACGGCTGTAGACGGCATCTCTTTCTCCGTGAAGCGAGGTTCCCTCTTTGCTTTCCTCGGTCTCAACGGCGCCGGCAAATCCACCACCATCAACATCATCACCCAGATACTGAGCAAAGACTCCGGAACCATCACAATCGACGGGATGGATCTCGATCGGGAAGGAAGAGCCATTAAAAACGAGATCGGCATCGTCTTCCAGAACTCCGTTTTGGATCCCTTATTGACGCCGAGAGAGAACCTCACCATCCGCGCCGGCTTCTACGGCATCCATGGCGCCCCCTGGAAAGAGAGATTCAGCCTGCTGACGGAGATGCTCGACCTCTCCTCCTTTCTCGACCGTCCGGTCGGAAAACTTTCCGGCGGTCAGAGACGAAGAGTCGACATCGCCAGAGCGATGGTCCATGACCCTAAGCTCCTCATCCTCGATGAGCCCACGACGGGTTTGGATCCTCAGACGAGACTCGGCGTCTGGAACCTCGTCAACGAGCTCCGCGCTCAGACCGGCATGACCGTCTTCTTAACCACTCACTATATGGAAGAGGCGGAGAAAGCCACCTTTGTCGTCATCATGGACAAAGGCAAAATTATCGCCTCCGGCACTCCGATCGAGCTCAAGAACGAGTATTCCGGAGATTATGTCTTCATCTATCAGAAGAGAAACGAAGACATCGATGCCCTTCTGACAAACGAACAAAGAAACTACACCTACAGCCGGGACGGCCACTACTATAAAGTGACGGTCATCCCAGGCGATGACGCCCTGAACTTCATTGCCGATCACCGTCAGATCCTCTCCGACTTCGAAGTCCAGAAAGGCAACATGGACGATGTTTTCCTCAATGTCACAGGCGTCAGAGAACTCATGGAGGCTCAAGAAGATGAAAAACAGTAAATTCCAAGAGAGCTATAAGAGAAACGCCATCGTCTTCTGGTCTTTGACAAGAAGGCATCTCAAAGTCTTCTTCAAAAATTACCTCACCGTCATCTTCACCCTGATGGTTCCCTTATGCATCTTACTCGTCTACATCATCTTCCTTCGTCAGATGGAAGTCGACGAGCTCTGGAAGACGCTTAAGAACTATGAGATCACGATCCGGGAAGGCAAGGAATTCGCCGTCTTCCAACACCACGTCGAAGGCATCGCTGACTGCTGGATGATCTCAGGCACCTTGGCCCTCTCCTGCATCACCGTCTCCCTCAACGCCAACTACATCGTCGTTCGTGATAAAGAATCCGGCATCTCGAAGGATATGATCTCCTCTCCGATCAATCCCCACCTCATCACTGCCTCCTACTTCCTCTTCAACGTGATCGTCACCTTCTTGATCAACTTCATCGTCTACATCATCTGTATCATCTGCCTCTTCATCTACGGCGCCTACCTGATCAGCTTCGTCGAGTTCCTTGCCATCATCGGTGTCCTCCTCCTCTCCGTCATGTCCGCTTCCCTCATCACCTTCTTCATCCTCTCCTTCATCCGAAGCGAATCCATCATGTCCCCGATCATCGCCATCTTCTCCGCTGCAGGCGGCTTCCTCATCGGCTCTTATCTTCCCCCCAACATGCTACCGGAAGCCATCAACAACATCACCCTCTTCTTCCCGGGAACCTACTCTGCCTCTCTCCTGCGCAACTTTTTCCTCCACACTCCGTTAGAGAAACTGATGCAGGATATTCAAGCGGTATATCCCGACGCCCAAGATAAAATACAGTCATATATCACTAAGGCTTTCCCTCAGACCTTGAACTTCTTTGGAAGACCGGTATCCATGTCGACGATGTCCCTCGTCATCTTCGCCTTCATCGGTATCTTCGCTCTCCTCAATCTTCTCTTTGCCGGAAACAACATTCTCAACCTCTCCGTTCATCATAAGAAGCATAATAAGAAGAATCCTGCGTTAGAAACTACCAAAAAGTAGGAGAACAAACATGAAAATCAACAGAAAAAACGCTCAGATTATCCTCGATGCCGGACTTGCGACCGGCGCTGATTATGCGGAGATCTACGTTCAGGATCACCGCTCCTCCAGCTATTCAAGACGCTATGGGAAAGTCAATGCCGTCACCGGAGAAAGATCCTGCGGCGTCGGCATCCGCCTGATGAAAGGTGTCAAGCAGGTCTACGGCTACACCTCCGACTTCTCTCTCCGCGCCCTCTTAGACCTTGCCTCCTCTCTTGCCTTAGGCTTCGACGGCGAAAGAATCAAAACCGCTGCTCCACTCAAAGCCAAGAAAGTCCGTTCTCTCAATCTCATTAAAATTCCGCACGACGCCTGGAGCGCCGAGCAGAAACTTTCCTATCTGAAAGCCGGCGAAGATGCGGCTTTCTCAGTCTCTGAGAAAGTCAAGGATGTCATCACCCGCCTCTTTGAGGAAGATGAGGACATCGAAGTGTTCACCTCCGAAGGACTCGATGTGAAAGACACCCGCTGCCGGACGAGGCTCATCGCCGTCTCCATCGCTTCCGATGGCCAACAGTTCCAGCAAGGATATGAAGGTCCTGGACTTTCTAAAGGCCTGGAATTCTTAGAAGAGACCGATTTTGTCGCCTTATCTAGAAAAGTCGCTCAGGTCGCTGTCGATCTGCTCTCCGCTACGGATGGTCCTAGCGGCGAGATGCCCGTCGTCATCGGTAACGGGTTCGGCGGAGTCCTCTTCCATGAAGCCTGCGGTCACCCGCTAGAAGGAACAGCCATCTGCCGTCACACCTCCCCCTTCAGTGAGAAGCTCGGCAAGAAGATCGCCTCCGACATCGTCAACGCCTACGATGACGGCACCATCGAAAACGCCTGGGGAAGCGAATCTGTCGATGACGAAGGAAACGCCCCTACCAAGAACCATCTGATCACTGACGGCGTCTTAACAAACTACATGCTTGATCGCTATACCGCCAGAAGAATCGATCCCACCCTTCTTCCGACCGGATCCTGCCGCAGAGAGAGCTACCGCTATCTTCCGACCACCAGAATGACCAACACCTACATCGATAACGGAACCTCAGATCCTGAGGATATCATCGCCTCCGTCAAGGACGGAATCTACTGTCAAGGCTTCACCGGGGGTCAGGTCGATCCTTCTACCGATCAGTTCGTCTTCACCTCTGATGTTGCCTACACCATCCACGACGGCAAGATCGGTCATCTGATCAAACCCGTCTCTCTAATCGGATATGGATATGAGATCCTTCAGAGGATCACCATGGTCGGAAACGACCTGCGCCGCGGACCGGGCTCCTGCGGAGCGGCATCAGGAACCTGCTTTGTCGAAGTCGGACAGCCGACCATCCTGATCTCGAAGATCTTAGTCGGCGGAGCCGGAGGTAACGAATAATGAAAATCAGCACCAAGAGATATTTCGAAGAAGCGAAGAAAGCCGGAATCGAACCCTTCCAGCTCACCTATTCCACCCAGAGGGAGACCTCCGTCGAAGTCTTCAACGGCGAGGTCGAGACCCAGCAGATCGGCACCTCGACCGACATCGGCGGGAAAGGCATCCTCGAAGGGAAGCAAGGTTCCTTCGGCACCGACTTCATCGACAGCGCCACCCCGGAGCTGATGATGAAGAAGATCGTTGAATCCGCTAAGTTCGGAAAAGAGGAAAAAGCCGAGAACTATTATCACAACGACTTAGATATCCGCTATCGCAAGGCGAAGACGGACCTCAAGGATTTCAAACCAGCCACCTTAAAAGAGCTCCGGAAGTTTGCCGTTGTCCTCTCACACAAAGTGCAGCAGCAAGATCCTCGGCTTGCCAAGGTCTTCGTCTCTGTCACCATGGAGGAGAGCCGCAGCTTCAAAGAAAACTCCTATGGTGTCCGCTGTCAGGACAAGATGCGCCTCTTCGTCGGCTCGATCGGCGTCGTCGCTGAGGATGAGAAAGGCGAACCCCGCTCCGGCGGTGAGATGTTCTACTCCTTCCTCTCGCTCGACGACCTTGCCAAAGAAGCGGATCGCATCCTTGAGAGAACCATCCGAAGCGCCCTCGACTTCTTCGGCACCGGCCCGGTCAAAGGAAAGCCCTACAAGATCGTCTTCTCCCCCTCCTCCTTCTCTAGCCTGCTCTCCTTCTATTTAGGACAGTTTGATGCCAAGAACGTCCAGAAACACCTTTCCGTCTTCGAAGGAAAGAAAGACGCCAAGATCGCTTCCTCGTCGCTCACCCTGCTTCATACCCCGCACACCACCTGCCCTTCCTCTTCCTCCTATGATGCTGATGGCGTTCCGACTCAGGATTTCACCCTTTTGAAAAACGGCGTCCTCAAAACCTATTTCTACTCCGTGGAAACCGCAAGAGAAGATAAAGTTCCTAGCAACGGCTGTGCATCTGGATCTGGCTATGCTGGCCCGATCTGCCTGACCGTGAAGCCGGGACGCTCCACCAAAGAAGACCTCTTCCGCCGGATGAAAAACGGTCTATACATCACTTTCATGAACGGCCTTAACTCCGGCATCAACGGCCAGACCCTCGACTTCTCCTTGCCCTGCGCCGGCTATGTCGTCTCTGACGGCAAGATCGAGAAAGCGACATCCATGATCCTCATCGCCGGCAATCTCCGCACCCTCTTTGAGGACATCATCGCTTTAGGCAACGATTCCGAGTACGCCGGCGGCTGCTTCACCCCCTCTGTCCTCGTCAGAAAACTCTCCGTCTCCGGTCAATAGAACATCGGGGCCGCTGCTTGCGGCCCTTCTGTTCTAAGTGGTTTCAATACGAATTATTCCCTTGTAAAGAAACCGTCAAGTATTTATACTAAGTAAGCTATACAAAGAAATCAGAGGTTAATATGACTACACCTGCACAAATCGCATTACTCGTATTATCATTCATCCTGATCGCCGTCATCCTCCTCCAGTCTGGAAAGTCCCAAGGTGCCTCTTCTGCCGTCATGGGCGGCAACAAGATGAACATCTTCACCAGAACCAAGGAACGAGGCGCTGACAAGATCATGACGATCATCACAGCCATTCTCTCCGTCGCCTTCTTCTTCACGGCGATTCTCTGCAATTACCTGTGATGGCAAGATGATAAACGGGGCAAGGTAAGCCCCTTTTATTTTGTGGGAAGAGAAAATTCAAACACATGACAGAAAAAGAATTGATTCAGCTGCTGAAAGGTCAGCAGCTCAGCGAAAAGGCTCTCACGCAGCAAACCGAGAGCTACACCGCCACCGAAAAGAGCGAGCTTGAGGAGATGCTCGAGCATCTTCAGCGGCAAGGCATCGTCGGCAAACACGACTCGATGTACTATCTCCTAAAAGACCAGAACATCTTTTTGGCCAAGATCATCGCCAAGACGCATAACTTCGCCATCCTTCAGGCGATCCCCGAAGACTTTGAAGCCAGGATCTCCGGCGAAGAGTCCGATGGACTCTTACTGGGCGATCTCGTCTATGCCAAAGAGTTCCAGCAGGGTGTTTATCATTGCCTTGACTACTACAAGCCCGTCACTTCTCTCAAGGGAAGATACTCCCTCGATCAGAAAGGCAGACCCGTCCTCCTTGTCGAATATCTCAACAAGGCCGGGAAGACGATTCTCGTCTCCTCGTCCTCCGAAGAGATCGAAGCTGACCTTCGTCAAGGCGACCTCGTCGAAGGCAATATCCTCTCCTTCAATGGTGCAACCCTGAAAGTCAAGATCACCAAGCTTCTTGTCAGAGCCGATGATGTCGGATCTGACATCTCAATGATCATCGCCGAAAACGGCGCACCATTAAGCTTCCCAGAAAGCGTTGTTGACGAGGCGAAGAGCATCCCACAGACCATCAGCGATGATGATCGAGCCAACCGTACTGATTTCCGCTCTCACACCATCGTCACTATCGATGGCGAAGACGCTCATGACTTCGATGATGCCGTCGAAGGCCGTGTTCTAGGCAATGGCTATGAAGTCGTCGTCCACATCGCCGATGTCACCGAATATGTCCGTCCCAACCATCCGCTCGATGATGAAGCCAAAGTTCGCGGCACCTCGATCTACGTCGCTGACCGCGTCGTACCGATGCTGCCCTTCGAACTCTCTCATGGCATCTGCTCCCTCAATCCGAACGAAGATAGGCTCACACTTTCCGTCACCATGGACGTCGATGCTCAGGGCTATGTCTATAAGACCAGGATTGAACGAGGTATCATCCGTTCCTCCGGAAGACTGACCTACTCTCAGGTCAACGCCTTCTTCAGCGGAGAAGCCGGAGACCTCTCCAAAGAGATCCAAGAGACCTTGACCGTCCTTCATGAGGCTTCTCTTGCCATCCGTAAGAGACGCACCTTCCAAGGAGCGATGAGACTCGATTCTGCCGAGATCAAATACAAGCTCGATGAAAAAGGCACTCCGGTCGAAGTCACCAAGACCGTTCAGGGCGAATCCGAGAAGATGATCGAAGACCTGATGATCATCACAAACTGCTCGGTCGCTAAAGCCCTCAAGCAAGAACACATCCCTGTCCTCTACCGCGTTCATGAATTCCCACCGCTTCAGAAACTAACTGACTTCCGGGAATTCCTCAAGAGACTTGATCTCGCAAGAGTGTTCCCGAAGAACGAGAATATCACCGGGGCCAGGCTCAACGACTTCCTCAACGCCATCCCCGATGAAAACCAGCGCTCCACAGTCTCCTACATGATGTTAAGAGCTATGGCGAAAGCGCGTTATTCTCCGGAGGAGCTAGGCCACTTCGGCTTGGCGGAACTCGAATATTGCCACTTCACCTCCCCGATCCGCCGTTATCCGGACGATCTGATCCATCGTCTCGTCAAAAGCCACCTCATCGACCATAAGACCTTTGACTATGATGATGTTTATTCGAGACTTGAGAACCTCGGCGACATGCTCTCTGACGATGAACAGAGAGCCAATGCCATCGAGAGAGACGTCAACGATCTCGAAGCTGCCAAGTATATGGCGAACCACATCGGCGAACAGTATCATGGAAAAGTCGTCGGTATGGTGCAGAGAGGTATGTTCATTGAGACGGAGCTCGGCATCGAAGGATTTCTATCCTTCCGTTGCATGCACGGAGATTACTTCCACTTCAATGAGAGATACTTCGAGGTTGTCGGTGAAGAGACGGATATTTCCTTTACCATCGGCACTCCCATCGACATCAAAGTCCTGGCGGCCGATCCTGTCAAAGGAGAAGTCGACTTTGCAACACCTGAGTTCTATGACCGCAATGCGATGGGCTTAAGCACTGAGGAAAAAGAAGACCTTGCCCTCAATGGTATCCACATCTATACCACTGATGATGACTATGAAAACGAAGATGCAGAAAAGGGTGCTGCAGAAAGCAGCGACACAGAAATGAATCCAGAAAAAGAATTGAACGACAAAGAGCAGAACCTTGTCGACGCCATCGACCAGCTCGATGCGAAAGAAGAAGAGTTCAGCAAAGAGAACGAGGAAGCTGAGGACGAAGAAGACGAAGAATCGTATGAGGATGAGGACAGAGATTTCCGTCCTTCTCCGGATCAGTGGAAAGAAGTCGATATCATCCGCGCCATCGTCGCCCGTTATCCTGACGATGAGGCTAAGGTGATCGAAGTCCTTGCGGTGATGGATATCTCCGAGGAAGAGTACCGTAAGCTTTTACGTTTCACCAAGCCGAAAGAAGACAGAGGCGGCAGAGGTTTTGGCCGACGTGGCGGAGATCGCGGCGGACGTGGCTTTACCTCCCACAGAGGAGACAGAGGCGGACGTTCCTTCGGGGGCAGAGGCGAGCGCTCCTATGGCGATCGCTCTGACCGTGGCGAAAGACGTGGCTTTGGCTCTAGAGGCAGAGACTCCGATCGCGGGGAAAGAAAGTTCCCGGATCACAGAGGCTACTTCTCCGACAGACGCGAGGACAGAGGCGAAAGACGTTCCTATCATGATGGTGAGAGACGTGGTGGCTTCGGTGGCGGACGCGGATTTGGCGGACGTGGCGGAGACAGAGGCTTCGGCGACAGAGGCGGCAGAGGTTTCGGTGGCCGTGATTCCGGCCGTTTCTATGGCGGACGTGGAGACAGAGACAACCATCGTTCCGAAGATAGACCTTCGAGAAGCTTCTCGCCCCGTGGCGGATACGGCAAGAAGAGACGCGGAGAGTAAGCATGTCCAAAGCCGAGACATTTCCGGACGAGATCCTCATCGCCACCAACCGCAAAGCCAAGTTCAATTACTTCCTCTCGGAGTTCACCGAGGCAGGGATTGAGCTGGTCGGAAGTGAGATCAAGGCTTTACGGAGCGGGCACTGCTCCTTGGATGACAGCTACGTCATCGTCAAGGATCTGGAGTGCTTCATCCTCAACATGAACATTCCCATCTACCAGGCTAACGGTGTTTTCAGCCACGAACCGACGCGGACCAGGAAGCTCCTGCTTCATAAATCCGAGATCCTGAAGTTCGATCAGGCGGTCAGCCGTGAAGGGTACACCATCATCCCGGTCCGTGTCTATATCCGGCACGGCATCGCCAAAGTTCAGATCGCCTTAGGAAAAGGCAAGAAGAACTGGGATAAGCGCGATACCATCAAGGAGAGGGAAGATCAGCGTAATATGGCAAAAGCCAGCAAAGGACACTGGAATTACTGAAGAAAAAGACCGCAGTGCAGAAGTAGCCCTGCGGTTTTTTACGGAAAACACCCGCTTTTGCGGTTTTTCTGCACCTAAAAGCGTAATATGGCGTTATCCATCGGCAAAAACAGCCTGTTTGTGGCATTTTTTTGATGGTCCGCTCATTTAAGTGCTTAGCGTAAAACCATATTACGCCCATGGATTCAGGCGACGGGAGATGAAATGACGAAGGAAGTGAAAAAATTCGGCGAACTGAAGGCTTGCAATTTTCAATTTGTCTACAATAGTATTGCTTAAAATAGAAACTAGACACAAAACTGGAACCATTGTTTGACTATTGGCAAAAAAATGTATAATTTGATAAAGAGTGGGGTGTTATGGTACAGGAAATATGTATTTCGCTATCACTTGTGACATCAAGATGTAATGTTTCAAGGAACTCACAAAGTGATCTGGCAGTGGTTTGATGGGTGGACGTTTAATTCAAGTGTGAGGATTTCATGTTTCTTATGATTTCAAAAAAATTTTTGGCTTCGCTGCCACTTTATTGGTTTCCGGTTCTATCTTGTTGGCAGGAGCGGCAATCGGCAAGCCTTATGCAATATCTGATTTTACCTTAGCAGATTTCATCTATATTTTAGGTCTCGTATTCCTTGTGGCGGGATTGACTTTCATGATAGTGTCATTCTTTAAACGGGATAAGTGATTGCTAGTTAAAAAATCCCAATAACTATCATTCTATGGCAGACAATCATTTCTATTCATTTATTCTCGTTCGTCACGATCTCTATGATTTCAGACTTCCTTTTTCATATACACGCTTTCCGATAACAGACAAGATGCGAGTTCTTTAAATATACATCCTCATAGAAACCATCATCTAGGTGTGGCTTACGATTCTATTGTATGGTTATCCGCTTTTTTGATGAAAGGAAGCATGCCAGATGATGTGTTTGACCCAGGGTCTTGCAAAGTCCAGGAAAACGAAGTGCCTAAACTTATGTAACTATCGGAAGATTCCGGTAAAGTGCGAACAAGAAAGAGTGCGGACAAGCCCTCCGGCCGGAGTAAATCTCAGAATTTCCCTGAAAAGTTGTCCGCAGGCAATGAAAATCAAGAAATTCGTTCCTCTCCCAGTTCAGAGAGAACTGACAAACGGCAGAAGAAGACATGCGGACGTATTCGTCCGCAGAAGCAGCATACACGCACCAGTGGCGGAATAGGTATACTCGTTCGCCTTAGGAGCGCATGGGGAATCCCGTGCAGGTTCAAGCCCTGTCTGGTGCACCATCGAAAACAAGCGGTCTCTCACTCCCGGAAAGGATGTGCGGAGACCGTTTTTGTTTCTCCGCCTAGGTGATCCGATGGAGCCAAAATTCAAGCCCTATCGAACGGGAATGCTGGTCGTGAAGGAGAAGTTCGTCTGCGGAAGAGAGGACAAACCCTATGGGAGGAACCATGTCTATTACCTCTGCCAATGCGACTGTGGAAGGGAAGTGATCTTTTCCGGGGACGAGATCGTTAGGCATCCCTATTCCTGCGGATGCACTCCGAAGCCAGAGGAAGACTGCCGGAGCAACGAGAGGTCCCATAGGCTGAAAGACGGAACTATGCTGTGTATGCTGAAACCGGAAAGAGCAGTTTACTCTAATTCTTCTTCTGGAGTCAGCGGGGTCAGTTTCGAGAAGCGGAAAAAGAAGTGGCGAGCCCAAATCTTTCTAAAAGGCAAGAACCATTTCCTCGGCTACTTTGACAGGAAAGAGGATGCCATCAAAGCCAGGGTCGAAGGAGAGAGGAAATACCCCAACAGCGTATCTTAAGGATGAAAAAGGAATTTCCTAATTAAGTAACAGCTTACTAGTGCAGAGAGCTGATTTCAGGGGAGCACTGCTATAATTTCCTTGGTCCCGCAAGCCCCAGAACCACCACATGAAGAGAAAGATAAGGAAACGCAAGCCCTGTTTTTCCGAGGCCGCGCAGGCCGGGGAGGACGGAGTTCCTCCTCCACATCCACCGGCTGGAGAGCGTCAGGGCCTCGGCGAAGGACAACCGGAACGCCCAGACCACGGACCTCTACTGGCTTCGGAAGACATTCGCGGCCCTCGAGGGCTGCCAGGACGGCGTGAGGCTGTCCGGGAGGGTCTGGCTCGACGAGACCTACTTCAGCCTGAAGCCCAAGGACGAGGAGAGGAGGACGGACGGGAAGCTCTACGCCGGGCTCTCCCGGAACCAGGTCTGCGTCGGCACGGCCGTGGACGGGGAAGGGGGCCTGCTCCTCGCCGTCCTGGGGAAGGGCAAGCCGACGGGCGAGGAGATCCTGAAGGCCTTCTCGACGAGGATCGAGCCGGGTTCGGTGCTTGTCCACGACGGTGAGAACAACCACCGCGCGCTGGTGGAAACTCTGTCCCTGAAGGAGGAGGCGCACGCCTCGGAGGAGACGGCAGGCCTGAAGGACAGCGAGGACCCCAAGGAGCCGGTCAACGCGGTGCACCGGCACCTGAAGGAGTTCATGCGGTCGCACTCGAACTTCTGCAGGGGAGACCTCCCGGGCTGGCTGGACCTGTTCTGGATGATCCGCAGATACCCGGACGAGGAGGAATTCGCCAAGGCGGTCATCGCGAGGGCGTTCCTTTCCCGGAAGACGGTCAGATACCGCTCGGCAACGACAGGAAAAAGGTGAAGGATGTCACCGTTCATCAGTCGTCTGCACTAGTAAGCTTTTTAAGTAAAAAATCCTCCCGGTTCCGTACTGAACATCTAGAGGATTATCGCACATGCCGGAAACCTTTAAAAAATCCGTGGTCTATATTTGACGCTTACGATTATCTTTTCACATCTCTCATAAATTCCCTTATAATGTTTATATAAAAAGGTAAGGAGGAACAACGAATGACCACAAAAGCCACTTGTCTGAAAAGCATAGCTCATGAGTTGAACCTTTCCATCAATACCGTTTCCCGTGCCTTACGTGATTGCAGTGATATCTCCGATGCAACGAAAGAGAAGGTCCGTCAGAAAGCCTATGAAATGGGATATATTCCGAATTCCATCTCCCAATTCATCAAACGTGATGGAAGGAAACTCATCGCTCTAATCATCAACAGCTTCACCAATCCCTATTTTCAGATCGTCTGTGGAAAACTCGTCAAACTGATTGAAGACGAACAATATGATTTCACGACGATTTACTCTCCTGCGAAAAAGCTTACATTGAATCTATTGAAGCAATGCATCTCCGAACGTGTCGATGGCATCATCACATTATTGGAACCGGAGGACAACGTGTTCGGCTGTGCCAGGCTCAACCGGCTTCCCATCATCATGGTCGGCAGGCATCTCAACAGCGATTACTGCGATGAAATCTACACCAACGATGAACTTGGTGGACAGCTCGTCGCCAACTACCTGAACAACTATCATTGCATCAACAAATATATTTATTTCAAGATGGCCAATGTCGAATGTTCCAAACGAAGACAGGAATCCTTCAGGCAGACCATCGCAAAGCTTTCCCCCAAGAAAGAAGTCCTGATCCTGGATTCTAAGCAGATCAACCTGGATCTCATCACCCTGATTAACAATGAATATCTCGGCATCTTCTGCTTCAGCGATGAACTGGCTTATGAGGTACTCGCTTACCTCAATAAATGTGTCCCCAATGTCCGGAAAGTCTATCCTCACCTCCACATCGTCGGCTATGACTGTGTCTCAACCAGAATCAACGGCTTCATCGATATCACCAGTATCGATTTCGATTATGACGGCATCTGTCAGGAAGCCTTGAGACTGCTCGAAGACCGATTCGAAAACCCTGACAGGGAAAAGAAATCCGTCGTCTTCCCTGTTTTCCTCCATACCAGGAAAATCATCTGAGAAAAAAGGAGTTGTCATTGCCAGGGCATTTCACTCTGGTAAGGACAACTCCTGTTTTCATTTGTTCAGCTTGGGGATTACGAGTCCTGATTCCTTTAGAAGGTCCACATAGATGTAATAGTTCTCCAGCTTCGGATGAAGTCCATCGCGGAGCATGGAACCATTTGCACCGGTTCCTTTCTCATTGGTGAAGTGACTCGGGGAATCCAGATAAGTCAGCCAGGAAGAATTCTCTTCACTATGTTTCTTCATGGTTTCATTGGTATCGACTTCCTTCTGGAAATTGGAGCTGAAAGTGATGGAAGGTTCAATACCGAAGAGATAGATCCTGGTGTTAGGCAGTTCCCCATGGATTTCCTCCATGAGAGTCTTGATCTTATTGGATGTGGATACCGGTCCTAACTTATCATCGTTGATGTCGTTGGTACCGATATGGAAGACGATATTCTCCGGTTCGAAAGGAAGAATCAGCTTTTGGGCATACCAGAATCAGTCATCTGCCGTTGTCGAAGAAATTCCCATGGTTTAGGCATTGTATTCTCCATAATAGGTAGAATAGAAATTCGACCAGAACTCGGTGTCAAAGAAAGAATCACCGGCAAAGATGGTTCTCCCTTCTTCGGCATAGGTATCCAGTTTGGAAGAATAGTCGTTGAAACGGGAAGAGACCTTGGCTGAGAACTGAGAATCTTCTTCCACAGAGACATAGAACGTCTTTTCGAAATGCTCGCTTTTTGCCATGACTTTCGTACTCCCTTCTTTCAGACCGGAGATGACGCCGTCATTGATCACACAGACGGTTTCATCAACTACCGTATAGGAAAGTTCCTCTGCTCTTTCGGGAATACTGAAAACCGGGGATATTTTCTTCTCATATCCTTCCCGAATGGTCTGAAGAGGAATGTTCAGTTCACCATAATCGATTGCTTCCGAAGTGGAAGAAGTTCCTTTCGTGGAAGATTCCTCTTCTGCCGATGTTGGGGTGTTTCCTCCGCATGCAGTCAGTCCAAGCAAGGAGACAAAGGCAATTAACATACTCTTTTTCATGGTTAATACTCCTAATTCTCAAATCATCTCACAGGATCTGATATCCGTGACCGAAACATTGTTCTCATCAGCGATATTCAATCTACCATAATAGAGAATGCGTGGATCGTTCTTGTTCTTCTTTCCATGGAAGAAGTAATACGGCTGGTCATCTTTGTTGATGACCATACCATGCCCTGTGGAATACAGGGATTTCTCCGGAACCTGATGGACGATGGGATTCTGCGGGCTCTTCTTGAACTGGGTCAAAGGGGTATTCGCCTTGGCATATCCGACACCATAATAGCAGCTCTCGAAGAAGTTGCAGGAGTAGAAAATGAGATATTTCTTCTTTCCATTGCTGTCGATGGCGATGGTATTGGAACCTTCCGACCATCTCCTGTTGTGAAGCTTTCCATGGGATTTCTCATAGTCATCGATATGACTGTTCTCCCAGGGCTGTGGTTCATGATGATAAGAGATGATCTGATGGAACTTGTCCTGGCGGATGGAAGGATCCTTGGCGCTGTATCCTATCTCGATATCTTTGATCCTGGGAACCATCGTTGCTGTTTTGTCGTACCAGAAAGAAGAATCCAGTTCAACTCCTAGGATATTGCTTTCCTCGATATATTTCCGGAACTGCGGGTCATAGAGATTGTTCCGATAGCAACAGCGTGAATAATACATATAGATCCTGCCGTCATCGAAGAAGAGATCGACATCGATGGAAGGAATATAGACCCCTTTCTTTGCCTTGGAAGTATCAAGCGTTACGGCTTGTCTAGAGAAAGGGTCCTTGGTGATGGAATCAATATCTATATAATCGGGATCATAGGGATAATACTCAATCGGATGATTGCACATATTATAAAAAGGCCCTTCCGGAGAAGACGAGATAGCAACACCAATTTTGCAACATTCATCAAAGACGTAAGTCCCGAAATATCTTGGTACCAGTTCTTTCTTAACTCTGGCAGAATAGAAGAAATAATAATGTCTGTTGTTTGGATTATAGTAAACGGCGGGAGCCCAGAACCAATCCACTCCCCAGTTGTCCTTATCCAGGGACAAGACATTGGGGCGCTTCTCCCAGTGAAGCAGATCAATGGAACGGTAAAGATAAAAGGGATGGTCTCCGATTCCCTCTCCTGTCGAATAACAATAATAGTATTCGCTGTTGGGATCCTTCAGAACAAAAGGATCCGCTCCGATGACATCCATATGTATCAAACCTTTCCTTGCCTGAGTATGGCAAATATGTAAGTCAAGAACCTAGAGAAGCTCACTTAGGGAGTAATAGGCAGAGAAATCGGTATAAGGAGTCGCGGAGTCTTTTTTGGCGACGAAGATATCCTGACTGGATTTCCTGGTACCGTCGCTGGAGATGTTGTTATAGTCCACGATGAGCCTACAGGTATCTTTGTCGACATTGAGATCATCAAAGGCAATCGCCAGTTCCATCTTCATCCCTGTACAGCCCTCTCCACCGCCGGCAACATTGGTCACCCCGGTTGTCGTGACATGATATCTGAAAGGATTGTTCAGCAGTTTCCGGAAGACATAGTTTGCATTGGCATTGGCTGTCGTCGGATCGGTGATTCCGGGTTCATAGACACGCAGGATGTTGTCACTGGATAAGGCGATGAGGATGACGTTATCTATGTCTTCACCTGCGACATATATTCTCAGATCATCATTGCTGCCGCCTTGACCCATATCACCGGTAGACCAGGCTTCCCCGTCGGTCCAGATTTCCTTGTCTTTGATATCTGCTCCGATATAGAGATAGTCATCATCACAGGCAAAGGAAACCGTGCCAAGGGTACCTATGGGCGTCTTCTTAGCGGAAGAAGGCCAATCCGTAAGGATGCCGTCGACATAAGGCATATCCGTGACATCGACTTGGATGGCGGCATCAAACGTCCCCATGTTAGTTTCTGCCCTGACTTTGACATCCTGGATTCCTTTCCTGGTGCAGTCATAGCCCTCTGGATAGGTCACCTTGATGGTACCGGTTCTTCCGTTGCTGAAATTGGCTTTCAGATATTTAGGCAAAGGGACATTGCCGTTGAGGGGCACCTGGTAGGATTCTTGGGCAAGGAAAGAGGTGATCTTGCGGTTGTCATTGAGAGCCACCAGTTCCGCTGCGGCCCTGTTACCCATATCGAAATTGCTCTCTGCCCGGGCATGCCAGGGTTCGAAAGTGTTGGTATATAAGCCATCTCTAGAGACAAAATAGATATGGTCGTCCTCCTTGGCAACAAGGCTCTGGATTTCCCTCAGCCTGTTGGAGTATTTGGCCGCATTCGTAATGGCTTCCGTGATGACAAAGGGAAGACTGTCGTTGCCGACATAGGAACGGACATCCTTGATGAAGTATTTCAGTGTCTTCTGATAGATGCTCATTTTGACATCGAATTTGGCATCCTGTTCCCCATGGGAGAAGATTACCCCATCGATGACATATTCATATCCTTCTTCTTTGAGAAGACTCTCGGCCTTGTCGATCAGCTGGAAAAGGTTATTGGTTAGAGGACCCTGGGAATCCCCGTTCTTGTCCGTTCGGATCTGTTTCCTGTTGAAGACGCCGGAGATATCCTTGTCGGCGAGAGCCGACTTGGAATACCAGTCGCTGAGGAAGGTGGAACCGCAAGCGGTGTATTTGACGATCAAGGATTTCCGAGATTTGTTTCCCTTGGTATAACGGGAAGCAAGGGTTTCACCGATACCCAGTTCCGGTCCGAATTCTGTTTCGGTATCTCCATAACCGGGTCTAAGCAGCTGGATTGTTGCATTGGCATCGATTGTGAAGGGAATGTTATCCAAGGCAGGCATCATCAAGCCATCGGCGATGATATCCACCTGGTCATTAACCTTGTTCTGCTCATCGCTGAGATCACTCACCAAGGCTTTTCCCCTGGCACCGCTCTGACCTGCAAGTACCGTGATATGGACTTTGTTATCCTCGACGGGTTCGCTCATCGAAGAATTCGTATCCGATGCAGATACCTTGTCATTCGAAACTTTTGCACTGCAGGAAGCCAACATGACCGCCGATAAAGTAACCAGAACAGAACGAACATTTTTCTTCATATACCGCACCTCCCACTGTTCCATCGGTATTGTTTCTTGCGTTACTGAGATTAGTTTAAATTGCCTTTCATGAAATAGCTAACAATAATATTAATGAGAACTTTCCCAGCCCGATAGACTATAGAAAAGCGGACTTTATATCGGCATTTCGTGGAAATCGGGCAATTCAATCCCCCTTTTTTTGTAGGAAGACAACCGTAATTTCCCGGAAAATTTTACATTTCCCTGAAAAATAGACTGAAAGACATTGAGATATAGGCGATTTTATGATAAGGCCTCTGCCTATGCCCATTTCAAGGGAGAACCTGGCCGAAAAGAGGCCTACACCAGCATGGTCGTCTATATCACCGCCGCAGGGAACCACGGTGTCAAGAAGAGGATCGGATGCCGGCACGTGAACGGAAAGAACCGCCCGGTCAACGGACCTACTGTCGGCTACATCACCAGCGGGAAATACGTTCCCATAGAGAAAAAAGAAGGATGTCTCTTCGATGGGACCTGTCCTTCTTGACTGAGCGGACGCAAGACGGTGCGAGAATCTCTTCTCCGACCGAATCGCCTGACTCCGGAAGGTATATTCCCATGACGACATCAGGAAGCTCTATACCATGGCGGTTTTCAGGGTATGTAGTCCGGACGCGAGAGAGTAGAGAAGACTCTCTCAACCAGTCCCCCCTAAATTACGCTCTCTACAGAATGAAAAAAGGTACAGGAAAATAGGCTTGCTCAAGACGCAGACCTATTCGAAGATACTGAAGGCGAAGAAGCGAAACCCGAGAGGAAGCACGGAAAGTCCAGGAAACAGGCTTTATAGTCTATCGGGCTATAGAAGTTCTAATCAATGTTTGTAATAGTCTTGAAAATTGATTTTGTCATTGGCTTTTCAAACGGCGAAGTCAAAACCATGATTTATTTGGAAGATAAACCTGCATGGAAAGATGACTTCGGTTCTCTGTGTTTCCTAGGGAATTTGTTATCTGTTTCCCCTATGCTTTCTTTCAGAATCATGAACATCTATATCAGTTTTGGACCATCCAGATCCTCCTGATAGCTAGGTTTATGGTTTTCAATATAAGGGAAGCCATCCTTGTCCCAGAGGAGCTTGTCCATCATCAGATGCTTCGTAGAGAACGAATCATACCGGCAATAGGAATGATAATAGATCCAATAGTCACCGGCATCATCCCTGAGGATGGAATTGTGTCCGGGTCCTGCCGTATTGCGGTCCTGGTTGGTGCCCGCCCATAAGACAAGATTTCCATAGGTGGTTCCATTGGCGCTCATCTTCATAGGCATTCCATCAGCACCCCGATAGACCCCATCGATGGTATTGCTTCTGCCTACCATGACCTTGTACGTGGAATCAAAACCCTCGTTGCAGGTTCCGGAAGAGGCAAAATAGTAATAGTCGCCATCATGCTTGATGATATACCCACCCTCATACTGGGACCCGTCCCACCTGGAAGCTTTTCCTGCAATGAGAATCTTATGTTTGTTCTGATAGGACACACCGTCTTCCAATCCCATCCCGTCCTCCGTCAGTTTTACGAGATAATTTCCCTGAAAGGAACCGACCGTCATATAGATGGTCCCATCGTCATCGATGAAGACCTGGGGATCGATGCAGTTCTCGATGCCGATGTCATCGACGGAGAAGAGCTTTCCCTGGTCGGTATAAGGACCGGCAAGGGTGTTGCTTGTGGCATAACCGATACCGGCACATTTTCCCCAAGCGGAAAGAGAATAGTAGTAGATCCACTGATTCCCTATCCGGATGACATCGGGAGCCCAGATATCCAGTTTGGTATCAGGATAAATCTCCTTGCCCCAGGAAGGATAAGAAGTCAGGGCATTGTAGTTTTCCTTAGTCCAGTTACAGGCATCGGTACTGGATAAGACAATCATATTGGTGGCAAAGATATAGAATTTTCCGCTGTCCGGATCCCGGACGATGGATGGATCCGCGATATCGCTGTTGTAGGTGGTTCCGCCACCACTGATGACAGTCAGAGGATTGGAATAGGTATCGGAAGTATATTCCACGGAAATTCTGGAATTATCCGTGGGTTTCTGTGTATCGGATGTCACTTGGCTAGAAGCTGCCATGGGAGAGCAGCCGGCAAGCAGAATTGCAGTCAGAAGCAAGAGTGTCTTTTTCATATTGACTCCTTTCTCCTGGTTCAGTCTTCCCTGACCCAGTCGGCAATGGTATCCCCGGAACTGGTATCAAAGGCGAGAACCTTTTTGGCATCCATGCAGAGCTCAATCGGCTCATGCGGTCTGACGATGGTACCGGAGGAAACCCTAGCAATCATATCAACATCATTCCAATTAATATGAAGCAACAGTTCACTGCCCAGGAGTTCTACGACATCGCTGGTGATGGTGAACTTCTCACTCTTTTCACTGTCATGGAATTCCCGGTCGAGATGGATATGTTCGGGACGGACACCGATTCTGATCGGATGGGGCTCGATTCTGTCTTTCCGATAGACGGCAAGAAGCTCTGTCAGGACGGAATAGAGGTTGTTGGTGAAAACAACATTGCTGTCTTTGACATGGAAGACATTTTTGTAACCGGAAACTGCCTTCCCTTCCTTTCCTTTCCTTTTGGTGTAGAAAAGAACCTCCGCTCTGTCTTCTTTTTTGTCTTTGCTGAAAACCTGAGACTTATGGAGAATAGCAAGTTCTTTGGAGGTGATTCCGGAGATATTCAGCAGGTGAAGCCTTAGGGCGGATAGAATCTTCCTGAGGTTGTGGTAATTTCCATCGATGGTGGAAACAAGATCCAGGGCAGTCTTTCCGTCTTCATCCTGGATGGTTCCACAGATCTTCTTCAGTTCTTCAAGATTTTTGGCAATCCGCTCTTTGGTTTCCGCGGTCATGTCCGTTTCTCTCCTGACGGAATTCAGCAGATTGACGATTCCATCAAGGATCAGAAGACCATGCATCTTCTTCACGGCATCGGTATTCAGGAAAGCTTCCGTCTGTCTGATCTTTCTATCATAGAAATTATCGTGTGTTTTCCGGAACGTAGAACCCATGTCGATATGGTAGCCGTTGGGGAAGAATATGACTCCATCTTTGTAGGTGCCATTGAAGATGTTCATGGCAGGAGAACCGATAAATGTAGCGACGAAAATGTTGTTCGGATTGTTGTAGATGACCTGAGGCTCTCCGATTTGTTGTACCCATCCCTTGGACATGACGACAATTCTGGTGGCCATCGTCATGGCTTCCGTTTGGTCATGAGTGACATAGATGGTAGTGGCACCAATCCGTTCATGGAGACGGACGATTTCGGAACGCATCTGGACCCTCAGCTTGGCATCCAGGTTGGATAAGGGTTCATCCATAAGGAACAATTTGGCATTTCGGACGATGGCTCTTCCCAGAGCAACACGCTGCATCTGACCGCCGGAAAGTTCCTTCGGCCTTCTGTCGAGATAAGGTCCGAGATCGAGAATCTCTGCGGCATGGAAGACCTTCTCCCGAATTTCCTCTTTGGTGAGCTTTGCCTGATAATGGATTGGATTTCCGTTTTTATCAAGATACTGATATTCTTCGTTGAGCCGGATGCCTTTTGTAGCAAGGCGGGTTTCCTCTTTCGCTACGATAGCAGAGACATCGGTAAGGATCCTGTCCTTTTTGCTTTCGATATCCCGGCTGTCCGTCAGTCTGTATTTCAGGAGGAACCTTGCCGTGGCTTCGCTGACATGAAGCTTGGTCGAGACATAGACGGAAGCAGAGGAATAATTGAATTTCCTGTTTTTGGATTCCGCAATCCCCTCGGCCAGTAAGTCAATCTTATCCGCAAGGACTTCCTGGATTTCCTTTCGGACGATATGGATGGAACTGAATTTGATTTTATCGAACTTCCGTACTTTCAAAGGGAAGGCGATATTGTCATAGACCGTCATCTGCGGATAGAGGGCATAGGATTGGAAAACCATGGAGATATTCCTGTTCTTACTGGGAATATAGTTGCTCAGCACCTTGCCGATATAAAGGTAGCCAGAAGAGATATCTTCCAGGCCGGCAATCATCCTCAGGGTCGTGGATTTTCCACATCCGGAAGGACCCACCAGGACGATGAATTCATGATGATGGATATTGATGTTGAAATCATAGACGGCCTGAACCCCGTTGGGATAGATCTTGTTGATGTCCTTCAGGCAGACAAAGGACTTGATATTGTCGTTGACGATGACACCATTGACCTCTTTCAGGTCATGATTCTTTTTCAGTTCCATGTTTTCTTTCTTTTTCATGGTTGGTTCTCCTATATATTTATAAAAAAATCGTTGATTTCCCTGATGATTTTCGGATCTACCTTATAGGTGCGGTCATAGGTCACAAGACCATTGACTTCCTGCTCTGCGTCTGTGAACTGAGTGCAGCCGATTTCCTGGATACGTCTCACGGCATCATCGATCCGCCTCAGTTCCCTGACGTAATCCTTCTCGTCACTGCAGAGCATATATAACCCCAGCAGCCTTCTTTGGCATCCTTTCGGAAAGCCACACTGCCGAATTCCGTAAGAAGGATCGGCTGACCTTCCTCCTGGCACCCGTTTATCAGGAGGAAACAATGGATGTTCTCCTATCGGAGCATATGGTTTTTGTCACTGAGCAATTCCTTGAAGAAGGCATATTTTCCTTCCTCGTCTGTCTTTCCGTGTCTGTAGTTATGGGCAGGGATGAGATCAATCTTTGTCTTTTTCCAACCATTGTTGCCGCTGACCAGTCTTGTTTCATCCAGGGAATGGATGGGGTAATAGTGTCATGGATTCCGCTCAGTTCTGACTAAAAGCAAAAAGGAACCTGGATTTTTTCCTGATAATCAGGCCTACTAAACCATTTCCCGGAAATGACGGCACTATCATCATCAAAGGAAAAATCCCACACATCCTCCAGACAGAGGAAGGATTCGCGCTGAAAGTCATGCCGTGGATATTCGTGGCGCATGGGAATTACCTCTTGATACCTGCGGAAGCCATACCTTCGATGATCTTATCGGAAGCAATGATGTAGACAATGAAGACGGGAAGAAGACAGATGACACCGCCGGCAAGGGCCGTGCCGATCAAATCCGAAGTCTTGGAGTTGTTGATGATATAGGCCATACCGACCTGCAAGGTCCAGAGCCTGTTGTCTTTGGTTCCGAAAAGCATCTGGGGCCAGACAAGATCGTTCCATCCACCCATGAAACTGAACAATCCCTGGACAAAGATAACCGTCTTGCCCAAAGGGAGGATGATTTTGGTGAAGATATGGAAGTCTGAATAGCCGTCCATCCTTGCCGATTCCACCAGATCCTTGGGAATCGAACTGAAGAAAGTCTTGATGAGATACATACCATAGACATTGGCAAGGCTGGGAATAATCAGAGCCAGCATGGATTTGTTCAGCCCGATCTTGAAGATGTTCATCTGGTTGCCGATGCTGGTTGCCGTGGAAGGGACAACCATGGAAGCCACCAATATGGCAAAGAGAAGATTCCGATAACGGAAATCGATGAACGTGAAGCAATAGGCGGCAAGGGAAGCCACCAAAAGATAGAGAATCGTGCCACCGATAGCGGAAAAGCAGGAATTCATGAACCAATAGCCGATCATGTATTCCTGGGTCTTGTTGTGGACGACGTCAGCAGGATATTCACCTAAAAGAAGAATTTTATAATTTTCCAGGGTGTAGCCGGAATGAGGATAGAAAAGTTCCTTGGGATACTGCATGTTATCTAGATGGCCTCTTAGAGAGCCACAGATCATGATGAAGAACGGAAAGATCCAGATGATACAATAGACCAGGAGGAAGACAAAGGAGACGATTTTATTGACTTCGACCTTTCTCTGCTTCATCTCCCGGCTTTTGCGGAGACCCACATACTGTTCGACGGTTATCTGATTCGATGCCATTTTGCAAACGCCTCCGAATTCCTATTGCCGGGTTTACGTTCTCTGGTGCACCACATCTGGAAACCGGAAATCAGACTGACAAGGAGTGCATAGATGATGCTGGCTGCAGCGCCAAGACCATAAAGGGATTCCCGGAAATTTGAGTTGTTGGCGACGATATCCTGGATGAAGTAGATGATGGTCATGGTCTTACCGGAACCCGGCAGAGTGGATACACCCGGCCCACCTCCGGAAAGAACATAGTTCTGACCATAGAGACCGAGATATCCGATGATAGTGGTGAAAAGACAGAGAACCAACTGACCTTTGATACATGGGATTGTAACATTGGTAATCTTCTTCCAGTTGGAGCAGCCATCGATATCGGCAGCCTCATAGAGACTTTTCGGAACATTCTGGAGCCCGGCGGAGAGAATGATGAAATTGCTTCCCCAGCCACCCCAGAAGCACATCAGGAAAATCGGAATCCAGGCATAGGGAACCTCGACGATATAGGAACCGATATTGAATTTGAACCAGATATCACTCATCCAGCGGATATTCAGGTTGAAGAATTCATTGACAAGGCCGTGTGCCTCCTTATCCATGAAGAGAATGGTGAAGATCGTACCTGCCGCCGTCAGGGGAACGATGGAAGGGAGGTAGATCATGGCTCGGAACACCTTGTATCCCGGAGGTTTGATGTTGACCAGGATGGCCAGTCCCAGAGGAACCAATACGGCAATCGGAACCATGATCAGGGAGAAGATGAAGGAATTGGCAAAACTCTTCCAGAAATTAGCCGAAATGGAGGAGATGACCTTTGCCGTTTTGGTCTTCAGACTCAGATCTCCGAAAATCATCCTATACCATAGGAAAGGTTCGGCGTTGTATACCGATTTACCCGGGGCCGAGAACTTGAAATCCATCAAGGAGATCTTGATGCCATAGATGAAAGGAATGACGAAGAAGCAGATGAAGGCGGCAAGGAAGGGCAATAGGAACAGCGTCACGATTCCGTATCTCTTCAGTATGGTATTTCTCTTCGAACGGTTCAGTGCGTATCTTTCTATCGCTGTAACACTATCCATAGAGGGTTTCCTATTGTCTAACCTAATAAATCAAGTGCGGTCTGGACATCGTCGGCAGCCTGCTTTATGATTTCCAAAGCCTGCTCTTTCGTGCATCCGGAAGAAGATTTCAATGCACTCTGGACATTGCTGACGGCAGAAGAAAGACCATTGAAGATGGTGACTTCGTTGGCTAAGGATTCCATGGTGATGAGATCGGCAGGATCACCCAGGGCTTTCAGAGTGAGATTGGTCTTCAGTTCCTTTTTGTATTCGTCGGAGTCATAGACGTTCTTCCAGGCGGGAACGTGACCGGATGTGCACCAAGTGGCAAGATGATAGGTTCCGCTGTCAGCATCCTTCCCCTGGGTATACCATTTCATGAAAGTCAGTGCGGCAGCGACCTGAGACCAGGTCTTCACATGCTTGGTGATCGACATGGAATGGCCGTTGCCATACCATTTAGTTCCGTTCTCGCTGGAGGCGTTCTCCTCCAATGTCCACCAATTGGTCGGACGGGAAGCGATATAAGGCTTTGCATAGACAGGATCGGTGGCATCCTCCTGACTGACGCCTTTCTCTCCGGCTCTGGTCAGTTCGGAGTTGTTCCAGGCCAGGGAATAAGTCTGAGAGACCCACCACGGGCCTTCGGAGAACATGACATCATTGCCTTTGGGGAAGTCTTCGGCACCGCTGGCACCGAACTGACCCATCAGCCTGTCGTTGTACCTTTCAACCTGGTCGGTGATATAGGTCTGGAAGCCCTTGTTGTCCTGGAAGATGACGGTCTTGCCATCAGAGGAAACCAAGGAACCGCTGTTGGCATATAAGGCAGATAAACCATCCGGATCGGTGGACTGATAATATTCCGGATAGAATTCCGAGCCTTTCACGGTTTTCCAGCTGTGATCCTCTCCTTTGATGAGATTACGGACGAGCAAGGTGCCTTCATCTGCCTTGGCTCTCAGTTTCTCGAGAAGTTCCTGATATTCAGCTCTGGAAGCCGGTATGAAACGAGTATTGTTGTCAAAGCCGAGGTTGTTCTTCTTGATGATATCCCTGCGGATGGAAGTGACGAAACCATGGCCATCCATCGGGATGGCAAACCGGTGACCCTGATACTGGCTGACACGGTCGATGTTGCTGTAGGCCTGACTGAAATCAAAATTGATGCCGGTCTTGTCGAACATGGTATCCATGCAGTAGAGATAACCCTTGTTGGCATACTGGGCTGTCTTTTCGTTGTGCATGATGCAGATATCCGGGAAGGATGCGTCGAAGTCGGTCTGGTAGGTCTGCTCCAGATTGTTGTAATAGTCGAAATGACCGACATAGGTGATGTTGATATGGACTCTTCCGGCATATTCGTTGTTGAACTTGGTTGCCAGCTGGTTGAAGACGGTCTGATCGGGATCGCCGATGATGCACCAGGCATTGAGATTGACCCGGTCATTGAATTCGATGTCACCATTCTCATCGATGACGACATTGCCTTGGTCATCCCTGGGAAGATCATCCTGGATGGAAGAGACATCTAAGAGCTTATCATTGATATTCCCGCCGTTTCCACTGTCGGAAGTGTTCTCTGACCCACCCTTATTGCAGGATGTGAGAGAAACCACCAGAAGTATGGATAACAGACTTCCACGGAACATATTCTTTCTTGACTGCATTGGATTTTCCTCCTCGGTTGCATAAGATAAATGGCTGAAAATGCTTACAAATATATTTTCTATGAACACGTCTTGCACTTCAAGGAAATGAACACATTAACATTAATGCTTGTAATGTGAATAGAAGAAACGGAAAAGGCCGGAAACATCGACATTATTAAGCAAGAACGATCGACCGGAAACACTGTGTTCCACAGCATCCGGTTACTGTTTCCTTCTATCTTTCACATTCTGCCTGAAACCCATTTCAAGCAATGACTGCCTATTGGAAGTAAACAATAGCGGAACGTTGTTGATCAGTCCCAGAAGAGAAACGATGAATAGGATAAGGGCAAACGGCATCTCTCCCAGAAAAGGCATCATCATGGCATCATAGACGGCATTGAACGGAGGGAAAAGATAGAGAACGATAGCCGATGTCAGGAACGGGAAGAATCCAAGAAGGGATTTCAGCAAGGTGACAAACCCTAAAGGGCTCATTCCGTTTTTATCGATCGTTCCCAACCCCATGATGAGCTTACCGAAGGTTCTTTCATATCGGAAGATGAACTTTGGAACGAGGGCGAGTAGGATATAGGAAATCAGGATACAGATGACCAAGGCGATGTTCATCATCCTTCCCTGCCTGTAGTTTGCTTCCTGATAGACCAGATAATGAGTGGAATAGTAAGGCTCATCCTGGAGAATCAGCCTCTCTCCGTCTTCCAGGAAGTCCTTGTAGGTGTTGTAGAAACTGGAATAATACTTCTTCCCGTCGTCGAAGACGGTATCGGAATCCGCAGTCTCCTTCGTGGAAAGATAGTGATACATGCTATAGGCGGAATAGAGCTTCAGTGTCGGAAGATCCATGGAATCATTGTCAAAGGAGAGCAGGTCATCTGAGAAATGATTCCGATAGAGGTTGATGACATACTGTTCTGCTGACCCGCCAGGGAAACTGATGATCATCCGGGGGTGGGATTCGCTTCCCTGAAGATTCTGGATGTATTCGGTATAGAAATAGGAGACAGAGTCGGTTTCATAGGTCGCCATGACCATGGCTTCCGAACCATAATCATGATAGAACTTACTGTCTTTATTGATGACATAATCGGAATAGTTTCCATTTCCAACTTTAATATAAGAACGGTAGATTGCTCTCAATGCGTTGTCTAAAACGACTTCATCGGTATCGATTCTCGTTCCTTCGTTGTTGTATTTGACAAGATGGGTCTTTTCCGAGTATTTCCGGTAATAAGCAATCTCCTCTGCCACTTTCTGACCCGCTTCCGTGTAGGAAGAAGAATTCCTGACGATGGTTGAACCACCGAGCATCAGAAGAATGGAAAGGATGGTTACAAAGATCATATCGAAAGCAAAGGATACAAAACGCTTACCCGGTTTTGCCGGGTAAGCATTCCTGAATTGCTCATCTAAAAGATTTCTTTGGTAGGTTTCCATTCCGCTGATCAGTCTTCGTCCCAGTCACTGTCGGAAAGATAACGAAGTGTGCCTAGACCAGTGATGGCAGAATCGACCTTGGTGGCATCGGTCTCATAGGAATATTCAGAGAACGTGACATCTGAATTGAATTCGAAGAATCCGATATAAGAACGAATCGGGGTATAGGTCTTCGTTGCCGTGTCATAGAAGCCGAAGAGATCCTTCAGAACGACACAGGAACCGACATATGTGTTGTTCACCAGGAAGTGGAAGTCGAAGTCTTTTCGGATCATGGTCAGGGTGAATTCGCTGTCAAAGGTAAGAGCAGGATTGATGACGTAGAGGTCATCCTTATGTCTCGCGGTCTCATTGGTGACACTGGGATTCCAGGCCCAATTGGAACCGTTCTGGACTTCGCAGATACCGAATTCAGACCACTGGGTCTCATTGTTCGGCATTTCAGGGTTGAAGAAGAAAGTCATATGGTTGCGGGTGACATTATCGGCATTGGCATTGGACTCGGTGGAAGCAATGATACCCATCTTCGGGAACTTCTCGGTCTGGTTGACGGCATGGAAAGAGATCTTGGTAGTGATGGAGAACTCTGTGGCCTGGACCCCTTTGATGAAAAGCTCTTCGGAGACCATGGAGCCGGTAGAGATGGTACCTCCGTCCTCGGGAAGTTCTTTGGAGAAGTCATCACCGGGATTGACATTGGAGATGCTGCGGTCGAAATAGACTTCGCCAACCGTGATTTTGAACGTGCAGCTCTTGGTGGCATCGATATTGGAAGTGACAGTGATGGTGGCTTCGCCGACCGTCAGTGCCCTGACGGATTTGGCAGCAATCTTGACAACATTTTCATTAGAAGAAGCATAGGTGCACTTCTTCTGGGCACTGGTCAGGGAGGAGGAGCCGATGATGTTAAACATATTGGTGATGATGCCGGTTTCCCCAACCTTCATCGTAACCGTATCGCTGACCGCCTTGACTTCTTTGATAACTTCTTTGGTATCCGTTTCCGTAGAAGTCTTATCCTGAGTGGTTTCGGAAGTCTTTGTCGAAGTTTCCGATCCGGATGGAGCAGCAGAAGACGTTCCGCCACAGGCACTAAGACCTAGGGCCATGATAGCCATCAACATGATCATCGGAATCTTGCGATTTGTTTTTCTCATTGAGAGGAATCTCCTTTTATGGATGATACTATGGTAAGGAAATTGTTTTGCTAAAGCAATGTCATGTTCCCTTGCTTACCAAGATTTATTATCAAAAATATCGATAAGTAAGGGCTTTTTTAATAACAAGCCATTATTTTTAATGGCATTTTCGACTCGTTTTCCAATGCCTTCTTTTCATCTTCCCCTTTCCGGGAACTTTTTTCTTGCTTCTTCGATTCCATTGCTCTACCAGCAGGTCTTGTCTTTGAACTATGAGAGAACCCTTTTATAGGATGACCTGATTCTGCTTCGAGCTCCACTTCAACGAAACAGGGAGAAAGACTCTTTATATCTTCTGATTGTATTTGTTTTTTTGTTGATCAGACTTGTTTGGCCATTAGCTATTTCCTGCTATCATTATCTGATTGGAAGCCTGAAGGTCTCTTTGTCAATTCTTTTTTCTAGGCTATGCCTATTTAGCTCTTCTAAAGGAGTTCTAGGGTTATCAAGACCATTAAAAATAATGATTTGGATTCCCGAAAAGCCCCATAGTCCCGGCGTTTTTCAATGATTTGAACGAAGAAAATCAAAGGGTTCGGCGTTGATTTATGTAAGCGATTTCCTCACAATAAGGGTGTTCACAAAGAAAGGAGATTTGCCTTATGAAAAAAAACAATCGTAAACTCTCATTCGTTATGTTGGTGGCCTCTATGTCGATGACTTTAGGTGCCTGCAAAGGTACTGACTCCGCTGCTTCCTCTTATTCCTCTTATTCCTCTTATTCCTCTTCTTCTGAAGTAGATTCCGGAACCAGCGAGACAGTCTCTTCCGATAAAGAAGTGACCTCATACAAGCCCCAGGAATCCTCCCACGTCGTTGTCCAACCTGCTTTCAGTCAGGCTTCCTACAGTTATGACAAGAACGTCGGTGGAGATATGCAGCTTCCCCTGGATCTGAAAGGAAGCAATATCTTCTATGTTTCCGTCGGGGATGAAACCTTGACCAAGGCAGATTATTCGTATGACAAGACGGCATCCGAACTTATCCTTAAAGAGGATTATCTGTCGAAGAAATCCAATGGTATCTATGCCGTCAAAGTCATTACGGATGCCGAGAATGCCGAACCTGCCACCTGTACTCTTGAGATCACGAACTCCATCGTCACCTCCTTCGATGAAAACACGACCCGTTCCTATCGGTATGGCAAGGACCAGACCATCAAATTCTCCACTGACTTTTCGACTGCAACCATCAAAGAGATTGCCGATGAGAACGGCAATGTCGTTGATCCTTCCCTGTACTCCGTGACTGAAAATGTCTTATCCCTGAATCACGAAATCTTCGACCATTATTATGGAAGCACTACTTTCAGCATCACCCTGTCCAACAAAGACGTCTATCACTTTACCATCAACAATTCGGCTACCTTCTTCACGGATTATGATGTTACCACCATCAATAATACAACCGAATCCCATACCGGACAGAACCCTCTTTATCAGTATGCCTATACCGGAAACGAAGCCATCATCGATGGCACCAGCTATGGCATGAAGGGAAATGTCATGGAAATCACCCCGAACTATGTGGATAACGATTATCATTGCCATGGCTACTTCACACTGAAGAGTTCTACCTGCCCCTTTCTCTGGTATGATGCGGGATTCACTGCCAACGGACTCTATCATGTTTCCTTTGATTATGAGACTTTGGGTTCCACCAAGACCGATGATACAACCTTCGCCTATCAGGCGTCCTCCTCTACCTATCACAAAGATCTTCTTATGGGAAGCGAGAACGATGGCAAAGTTCATCATTTTTCTGATGTCATCAAGGGAAGCGAAATAGGAAATGGCCTCTATATCTATGCCTTCTGGAAGAATGGAACCGGGAAATTCCTGATCGATAATTTCCGTGTCGATGTCATCGACGATGAACCCGTCGTCGGAACCATAAACGATACTTATAAGACCGGTGCATATACCATTCCCTTCACTGACAATGGTTATGCCTTTAGTGTAAAGAACGAAAACGGAACCGATATTCCCTATACCTATGTCGATGGTATCATCACCATCAAAGAAGAAGATATGAAGGGATTCCAAATCGGAACCAACAGAATCTACATTTCCACCATGCTGAAGGATTATCAAGTCAACTTCAACGTGGTCGATACCAACGTCGCATCCTTAAGCGAAACCACCGCCACCTATATTGATGGTGTCACCAACTCTGTGAAGCTGAAAGGCTCCTTCGGAGATAACGTCACTGTCCGTTCTGTTACCATGGGCGGCCATAGCGACAACGGCGGATACGATGATGGCTGGGAATTCTATTCCGTCGATACCGCAGAAAACCTCTCTTCGCTTGTCACTCTGACACCTGGTCTTGACGATACCGGATATCTCACTTTATCCAAGGGCCTTCTTTCCAAAGCAATCCGTTCCACTGATTTCAACATTTCTTTCTCCAACGGCGGAACCCAGAAGGTTACCGTTACTTCCAATGTTCTTGAGCAGAGCAACTATGACGATATCACCATGATTGGGTCCTATAATGGCGGAGCCGCTTCACTTGCCACTCCTCTCAACTCCGGTATGTTGAATTCCCAGTATGAGATCAAAGATAGGGAAACCGGAAACAAGGCCCTGTATGTCACAAAAACGACGGATACTGTTGCAAGCTGTCTCTTCACAACCAAATTCAACGCGCACGTGTGGCAGTGGTACACTTTGGATATGAACAACAAGAGCGATCTTGTCCGCTTCAAGTTCAAGTATGCCGTCAAAAACGTCACTGTCACTAATACAACAGCAAGATTCAGAGTCATGTCTCCTGACGGCGAGAACAAGGACGACAACTTCTTTGGTGATATTCCCTATACCGATCATAACGATTCCGATAAGTATACCAATATCAGCTGGCCTCTCGTTGCCGATGGTCAGGTACACGAGATCGATACCGGATGGTTCACCTATAACTCTGTCCTCCGTATGACCATCATGGATCTTCCTACTTTTGCAGCAGCCGAGGATACCTATGTCATGGTGGATGATTTCCAGGTCACGGAAAGCCAGAACTATGCTTCCGGAACCATGGAGTTCACCAAGAATGTCGATGACGGACTTTCCCTCCCCTGCCCATATAGTGTCAGCAAAGTCGAAGTCGGTGGCAAGGAAGTCACCTTTAGCCAGACCGGCGAGACCATCCAGATTGCAGCCGATGACCTCAATTCCATGGATTTGGGCGAACAGAAGCTGAAACTGGTGACCTCTACCGGCGCCATGTGTGGTAAAATCACCATTAAGACCAATGAGACAGCTAAACTGACCGAGACCAGCAAGAGCTTCAAAGTCGGTGATGCCTCTGTTACCTTCGCCGGAGAATTCTCCGATACCGTCACAGTCTCTTCCGCAACCAAGAAGACAAATGGTCGTTCCGATCCTGCCGCCTCCGAACCCGAAAGTCTCGATACCAGCAAGATCACTCTATCCTCTACCGGATTAACCATTGGAAAAAACATCCTTGATTATCTCTATGATACTTCCACTATCACCGTCACCTGCTCCAACGGTTCTGTTTTCGAACTCACCCTGACCTCCTCCCAGACCTATTTCTGTAACTTCAATGAAGTCACCAACTATGATATGACCGGTGGAAACGTTCCCTTCGTCCAGGATACCAATATGCAGAGCCTCGAAACCGGAACGGATGGCAGAAAGTATCTTGTCTACAAACCTGCCAATGCCACCTTGGGACATTCCTCTTATCTGGGTACCGGTGACAACAGAATCTTCACGATGATCAACAAGAGCAAGTCTGCCTGGGGATGGGCTGAAATCAACATTGATTCCACCAAGACCTACGTCTTCTCCGTCACCTATGAGGCAACCGGTGTGACCGACAAGAGCCAGTTTATGCTTTGCCTGCAGAAAGGTGATACCACGACCAATTCCTCCGAGAACACCGCCTTGCCCAATACGACCGCCAAGACCACGGTCACTGCCGAGATGAGCGGTTCCGACTTCTTCCACTTCTCCCTTCGCTGCCTTTGCACCGATAGCGATGCCAGAGCAGCATTTTCTGCTAAGATCTATCAAGTTGCCATTTACGAGAAAGCATAATATGAAGCTGAAATCTTTCTTCTATTTCCCCCTCGCTATGATGATGGTTATACCCATTATCAGAAAGGCTGGTACCTCCTCCAGCCTTTCTCCTGTTCATAGCGAGGATATCTCAGGAGGAACTGTCGTCTATGATTTTTCCGATGAAACCGAGCTGAATGATTTCGATACCTATAGTGAACTATCCAACCAGAAGCCCCATATCCTCAAGGATTCTCTCTATAACTGGGTGATGTGTGAACAGAAGACCGTTTTGAAGGACTATACCTTCAGTGACGTCGTATTGGAAACCACAATCGGTACAATCAATCCCTCCGGAAAGTTCGACTGTGGCCTCTTTTTCGGCGGAACCAGCTTCGGTGACAAGATGGACCAAGCCTATGCCTGGAACATCAATGTCGAGCATGGTGTCAATTCCAGCAAGTTCTCTTTGAAACTGCATCAGTTCACCAACCGCTATGCCGGTGCCAAAGTCCAGGTCAGTGATCTTGCCTATCCCAAAGATAACCGCATCAAACTGGTGGCAGCCATCAAGAACGGCGTTCTCTCTGCCTATGTCAACGATATCGCACAACCTGTCTTCACCACGGATATCGCAAGTGGTTCCTCTGTCGGGAAAGTCGGCTTTCGCTGTTATTATTCCCCCAATTACTTCGAATATCTGAAGATCACTTCCCCGACCTTCCATCTGGATACCACTGGACTTACTTCTCTCTACCAGAAAGCGAAGGCTCTTTCTCCGGATGACTATTCCCCCAAGAGCTATTCCAAACTCAAGACCCTGTTGGATGAACTGGACACCCTTACCTTCACTTCCCTGAATCAGATTGCCGTCGATAAATACATCACTAAGCTGGAAAAACTGATTGATCAGCTTATCGCCAGGAAGACCTATTCCGATCTGCAGTCCCTCATCGATGAGGTAAAGAATATCAGGAACGATGATGGAAAATACACCACCAACAGTTACAACTCCTTTGCATTCTGCCTCACTCAGGCCCAGGCTTTGACGGAAAGTTCATCCACGGAAGACATCAGTTATTGGTTTGATATGCTGACAAAGCGCAAAAATGCTCTGATCATCAGAAACGGAGGCGTAAGATGAAACACAATCCCATCGTCAAAGTGATGCTTTTGGCATCTTTGTGCCTCCTAGCATCTTGTAGCGGAGGCAATTCCTCCAGTCCGAATCCTACCTCAGAAAGCGGAGGTGACTCCTCGATGGATGATACCGGAAACCATGAAACAGTCGATCCCTCTATCCCGGTCAGTGAGAATGCCAGTAAATCCTATAAGGAATTCGCTTCCTATATGAATGAGCCAGAGACCTTCCCTGCCACCTTTGTCTATGATGATACTGCCTATCAGGGATTTGCCTCCAAAGCCTTCAGACTGAAGAAACATACCATCACCAAGACCAAAGCCAAGGAAAACCACACCTATGAATATGAATTCAAAGGTGTCCTGAAAGTCACCCTGGATTACAACTACTATGAAGGCTATGATGCCTTTGATTGGACCATCTATTTCTCCAATATCTCCGAAACCGAGAACTCCAAGGTCCTAAGACTAGTAAAAGGGTCCGATTACAAACTGAAAGGCACCAATCCGGTCCTGAAGGGAATCCTCGGAGACCATGAGAACAATTATGTCCCCTATGAAAAGGAACTGAAGAAAGAGAATGTCAGCTTCGTCAATAACCTCGGCAGGTCCTGCCGTCGCTATTTTCCTTACTTCAACCTGGAAACAGATGAAGGCGGAGCACTGCTCGCTCTTGGCTGGGGTGGTACCTGGACTGCGGATTTCACCTATGACGAAGCAAGCAACACTACGGAATACGTAGGAACAAGTTGCCTTGATTTCGAATCCTACCTGAAACCTGGAGAAACCGTGAGAACCGCCCTCAATGCTGTTGTTCGCTATTATGAAAGAGACGAAGACAAAGCGATGAACAAATGGCGCCGTTGGGCTATTGACTGCAATCTGCCGAAAGACAATGCCTCTTCCGATCAAGTCTTCCAGCCCAAATGGACGGAATGTTTTGCCGGAGATACCGGAAAGCCCAACTCAGACGGCTCCATTTCCGAAGACTATACGACTTGGAAGCCGAGCTATGAGAAACTGAAGAAAAACGGCATCACCATGAATGTCTGCTGGTTCGATGCCGGATGGTATGTGGCACCAAACGGAACCTCTCCGACCAGTGATTGGTGGGGAACCGTCGGAACCTGGGTCATGGATCCCGAGAAGTGGCCGGATGATACCTTCCGTGAAAGAGTCGATACGATGCATCAGGACGGCATCCAGACAATGGTGTGGTTCGAGCCGGAACGTGTGACCCAACCGACCTATTTGCAATCCAGATACGGATATGATATGAGCTGGATTCTCTCCGATTACGGAAACAACAACTTCTACATCAACAACCTCGGAAATCCGGATTGCTTCGATTGGACACTTTCCCAGATTATCGCCTGTCTGGATACCAATGATATTGACATCTACCGTGAAGACTTCAACGTCGATCCCTATATATTCTTCACAATCGGGGACGGCTATCAGGACTATCACCGTACCGGAATCACCGAAAACCTCTATTACCAGGGGCACTATAAGCTTTGGGATGAGATCATCAAATTCACCTCTTCCCATGGTGGCGCCTCCTATGTCGACAGCTGTGCTAGCGGCGGAGGAAGAAATGACCTGGAAACGATGAGAAGAAGCGTCCCCTTCCTCCGATCGGACAGCGACCGCACGACCGTTTCTCTGAAGCTTGCTTTCTCCCATTCCCTCAACCAGTGGCTGCCTCTTTCCGGAGCCGGTTGCACCGGAACGGATATGTATGACTTAAGAGCAAACTATCTTGCCGTTGTCGGTCCAGGTGCTCCCTGGAGAGCCTCGACACCCAATTATGCCAACCACAGACAGGCTCAGAAGGAATGGAAGGAGATGAATCACTTCATCTATGACGACTACTACAACCTGACTCCCTACCATTCCGTCAACGATACTTCCACCTTTGAAGCCTACGAATACTTCGATGAGAAGACCGGCACCGGTCTAATCCAGGGCTTCCGTCAGGAAACCTGCGAGCAGAGCACCCTGATGGTCAAAGTCAAAGGCGTCGATCCGGAGAAGTATTATTCTCTGACCGATTCCGAAGGACTGAACTCCCTGGAAAGGATTTCCGGAAAAGCCCTGTCCGAAGGCTATCCCATCACATTGCCTACCAAGCGCTCCTCCTGCATGATTTACATCAATTCAGTCGATTAAAAAAGAAAGGCTGCCAGGACATGAATCCCGGCAGTCTTTTCTTATGCCCTATTCCGCAGAATACAGCCTTAATTTAAATAAAGCTTTTCAAGAGCGTAATTCCCCCGCTTTGCCCTCTGAAATCCGCCTGTACCGGACGCCCGACAGGATCGGGTCTTTCATCTTCGGAAAGTCTTCCTTGAGTTTTCCGTAGAGAGCGTCACGCTGGGCTTCGACTTCTCCTTGCGATTTCCAGAGATAGCCATTAAAACCTCTTCCCAGCTGTTTGCTGAACGTCTTTCAATCACGCTGCCTTTTCGGGCGAGGAGGGGCTGCGTAAGGGATGCCACGTGATCCAAAGAATGATAGGAGAATAAGCCCGATAGGAATGGAAGAGGGATAATTTCTCCTAAAAAGAGAAGAGGAAGTTTTAGGAGAGAGGAAGTCTCTAGTAGTCGTGGAAAATGGGTCTACGGAAGCTCCCTAGTCATCGGGATATTCTGAAGAAGTGCTGACAAGCATCAAAAGTCTTGATTTCATCGATATTTTCGGCTTCCTCTATGGAGCCATCCATGGCAGAATAGCCTTACAAGAAAAGGCAACATTCCGAGTGGGTTATCTGGCCAGTTCCGTCCCCAAAAAAGTCCGCAATCCGTCCGCATTCGGTCCGCAGAAGCCCTTCTAAACCGTTCTATGAGGGGTTTTCCTGTTCTCTTGCGAACGCCGGATTTCTCGATAGAATCGGGCTTTTTTGGAAATCATCTTCTCGGGATGCGCAACCCTCTAATAGACCTATGGTTTTGCAAAACCAGGGAAAACGAGTTGCTAAAAGCGCCGCATCTATCGAAGGATTCCGGTAAAGTGCGGACAAGGAAGAGCTGCGAATAAAGGCGTTTTTCTTAAAAATCTCTCGTATTTTCCCGAAAAGCTGCTAAGAGGAGAGAGCAGAAGACAGGGACTTCAATCAGGCTCAATCGCATCAAGGAGATTACGCTGGGTAATCTGTTTGAGAGCTTCCTTGCATGGCCGATCGTAGATATGGCTGTCGTCTTAGCATACCGATTGCAACAATAGAATTCCTTCTTTTCTAGTCGAAGAAAAGACGAAGCGTTCGCAAACGCCGACGATTCGCTTCGGATTCCTGTTTTTCAAAAGAAACGACGTAGTTTCTAGGCTCGGAAAAAGTCAGATTCTTCGCTAGCTTTTGACCACCCATATTCTGGCGAAGAGCAAATGGCGTTAGATCGTTTTCTAACCAACGTTTTTCTATAATAACTTTCTAATTTTGTGGCATACACAATTTCCTAAAGTAATAAAGATAGTTATTGTGCGAATGCGAAACACGGTTTTATGAGATAGATGGGCTTTTCTTCTTAACTTTTTTTATTGCATATTTTGATTAAGCACACATCTATCTCAGTAAAGAGAATGGTATGTTGAACCGTTCAACATCGAACGGAACAAGCTGCACGTGAAGTTCCAAGCAAGAGGGGTTTTTAAAGCCAAGCCATTCGGATTTTTCGTTTCCTCAAAAACAATGCAGAATTGAACTTTGAATTACACTATAAATGAACTTTGAATTACACCATTCAACTATCAGCGACTTTCTCTGAACATGGCTTCTTCACATAATCAATCCGTATCTATTGTGCTTCACGTATTAGCAATCAGATTCTTGGAAAGGCATAGCTCTTCTTTTCCTACGCTTCTTCCGATACTTTCCGTCCTGATTTCGCGTCAGCCGCCCTCTTTTCTGATAGAATCATTACATAAGCGGTTTGATCCGCTTCGTTTCAGGAAATGTCTGCCATGAACAAAAAAAGAAATTCAGGACGTTCGATGGTCGTAGTGATCGGCTGCTCTAAACTGGGCGCCTCCATCGCTTCGGAAAATTCCATGAACGGCGTGTATACGACCGTCATCGATACCAATCCCAACGCTTTCAAGAAGCTCGATAGCTCCTATTCTGGATACACCATCATTGGAAACGCCGAGGATGCTGCCATCCTGAAGAAAGGACACATCGACGAAGCCAAAGAGGTCGACGTGACAACCGGCGATGACGATACCAATATTTACCTCGCCTGCATCATGGCGGAGATCTATCGCATCCCTTTTGTCATCGTCCGCCTTCGCGATGAACGGAAAGCGATCCTGATGAAAAGCCCGAACATCCACGTCATCTCTCCCTCCAGCCTCTCCGTTCAGGCCTATCGATCCATCCGTGATCAATCCGAACAGGAAGCGGAGACAGAGAAGGAGGAAGATAACCGATGAACATCCTGATCTGCGGCGGTCACGCCGAAGCTGATTACGTCCTCTCCGCCTTCCATAAACACGGAAACCGCATCGTCGTCATGAACGAGGACGAAGATACCTGCGAAGAGCTCTCAGACCATTACGGACTCGACATCCTCAAGACCGATCCGACCAAGCTCTACTCCTTTGAGATCGCCGATGTCATGAACTTCGACCTCATCATCTCACTGATGGAGAGCGACGCTGATAACTTCACGGTCTGCAAGATGGCGAAAGAGCTTTTCCATATCAAGAAAGCCATCTGCACCGTCAACAACCCGAACAACGTCTCCATCTTCCAGCGCTTGGGCATCGATTCCCCGATCTCTGCTTCCTACCTTCTGACCGAGAGAATCAAAGGCGAATCCGATATCGAATCCATCTTCAAGACCCTCTCCTTGGAGAACGAGAAAATCGTCATCACCGAGATCAAGATCCAGAAAGATTTCTGGTGCGTCGGTATGTCCTTGAAAGACTTAGATCTGCCAAGCACCGGCAACATCACCTGCATCTTCCGTGATCCGGAAGTCATCATCCCTCGCGGTAACACCGTCATTCAGGCAAACGACACCTTAGTCCTTGCCAGCGCTCCTGAGCATCAAGAAGAACTCATCCGGTTTATCAAAAATGAAAACGACGGAGACTGAACCTACAGCGAAAAGAGAAGAGGACTCCTCCTCCTCTTCTTCGCTCGATACAGCGAAGCGGAAGAAAACAAGGAAAGAGACGTTGACTCTTTCCGCCTTGGAGTTCCGCCTTCCCTCCCATCAGAAGGAAGTGAGAGGCATTCCTCTTCTTTTTGGCTACTTCGGCATCTTTCTGATGTTCATCGGACTCGCCGTCCTCTCTCCGCTCCTCCTCTTGATGTTCTATCCCAAGGAAGCCAAAGAATACCCTGCTTTCCTTATCCCAGGGCTCGTCACCACCGCCATCGGTGCTATCCTCTTCTTCGGCCTCATCTGCCGCCGCCCCAAGGGCACTCTGACTCCCCTTCAGGATCTCATCCTCGTCGTCGGTGCCTGGGTTCTGCTTGTCCTCTCAGCTGCGATGCCCTTCCTCTTCTACGGATATACCTTCACCCAGTCCGTCTTCGAATCCACCTCCGGTTTCACCAATGCCGGCCTCTCCGCCCTCGATTGGTCCAATCAGACCTATGAGACCTATCGTGTCGTCCGCTCTGCCACCATCAACGGCGTCGGCTATCAGGTGACCGATGTCGTCTCCCACATGCTCTTTTTCCACCGGGCCATGACCCAGCTCATCGGCGGCACCGGCTTAGTCCTCATCGTCTCCTCCGCCGTCTCAGAACGCTCCTCCTTAAACCTCTACATGCTTGAAGGCCACAACGATAAACTCCTTCCGAACCTCGTCAAATCCGCCCGTCTCATCTTCTCCTTATACTTAGGCATCATCGCCATCGGCACTCTGCTTTACATCGCTTTCGGTGTCAGCCCCTTCGATGCCATCTGCCACTCCATGGCCGCCGTAGCGACCGGAGGCTTCTCTACCAAAGCCGGAAGCATCAACGCCCTCGCGTTAGAAGCCTCCATCTCCCCCTATGGGAGAGCCATCATCGCACCTCAGGTCTGGCGAGCTGTCTCGGTGGAGATCATCACCGAGATGCTGATGTTTGTCGGAGGAACCAACTTCGTCGTTCACTACGGGCTCATCCGCCGGAACCGGAAAGTCCTCCGCCACTATGAGTTTTATGTCATGTTAGCTACCTTCCTTCTTTTCTGGCCCCTCTTAGTTGCCGGTATGGCTCAGTATTACGGTGGCAGCTTCTGGAAAGGTGTCCGCTACGGAACCTTCAATCTCATCTCCGCCGTCTCCACCACCGGCTACACCGCAATAGATAACTATCAGCTTCACATGGTGGGCACCAAGATGATTCCTTTCCCTTCCTACCTCTTCACTCTGATCGCCATCCTCATGTGCTCCGGTATGCAGAACGGCTCTACCTCTGCCGGCATCAAGCAGAGCCGGCTGGGCTTAGCTTTCCTAGATGTTTGGTGGAGAATCAAAGACGCGATCAAGAAGCCGGAAGCCGTCCGGACCCACTCCGTCTACAAGTTCGGCACCAAGACCAAAGTGGAGCAGAGCGAGATCACAGAAGCTCACACCTATATCCTCTTCTATGTTTTCCTCTGGATCCTCGGCTCCGTCCTCTTAAGCCTCATCTGCGAAGCGACCGGCGCTTCGATGACACTGGCCGACGGAAGCCTCCACTACTTCAACTTCAACGACTGCCTCTTTGAGTTCTCCTCAAGCTTAGGCGACATCGGACTCTCGAGCGGACTCACCGGATTCACTACCTCTAACGCTATCCTCTGGATCGAGCTCATCGGCATGATGCTAGGAAGACTTGAGATCTTCGTCTACTTCATCCTCGGCGGTCATATCCTTCACCTCTTCCGGAAGAAGAAGTTCATCTACCAAGCCGAAAACCAGCAATAGAAAACAAAGAGAAAAATCTTTTTACCTTCCTGACTTCAAACCGAAACCAACTTCCCATCTGAATCACGTAAAATCATTAGATTAACCACATCAAAAAGGCTCTGGGTCTTGGCCTAGAGCCTTTCGTTTCGTCATAACAGCAACGGAGTAGATCAGTCCTTCGGAGCTAAATTCTCAAGGTAGTGCTTCTTGAGCGCTTGGAAAGATTCCTCCGATAAATCATGCTCGATCTTGCAGGCATCCTCATAAGCAGTTTCCTCATCCACCCCTAACGAGATGAACATATGTCCGATGATCTTATGTCTTTCATAGACCTTGCTGGCGATATCCATCCCCGCCGGCGTCAGAGAAAGAACCTGCTTCGGCGAGCAGCTGACCAGATTCTCCTCCTCTAACTTCTTCAGGGCGACCGAAACCGAAGCCTTGCTGAAACCCATGCTGGTCGCAATATCGATGGCGTGCACCTCACGGTTCCCCTGTTCCTGAAGCATCAGGATTCTCTCTAAATAATCTTCAGAAGATTCATTGTTCCTTCTCATGGTTTGTCTCCTTTTGTGTGCGTATACCTATTATAGACGAAAGCGCACAGACAACAACTCATCTGCCATCAAAATGATAGAAACGGCGATGAAATTTAAAGGAAAAAGAATCCTTCAGTCCGTTTTCATGCACGATCCCAAGCACCCGATAGCCTGACCCGCTCAACGCAAAGTGGATCTCATAGTCATTCATCTCTCGGTCGGAGAGAATGACCGTCTGATTCTTCAAATGCGATGAAGCGATGACAATCGCCCGATCGAGGCTCTTCCGGAAGAGGTCATTGACATGTGCCTCACACTCCGAGCAGTGCATCCCGTCGATTTTCACTGTGATTCGATTCATAGTTAGTCCTACCTTACTAATAGTATCACGAAAAAGAAAAAAATCAACCTTCTTGCTCTCCTGGGTTAAAAATAGCTAACTAGTGCTTGAAACTTAAAAAAAACTTGTTATCATATATAAGGTTAGTTGCCCATAACTAACCGGTATATCGGAGGATACTATGCCCTTATTGATCGCACCTATAGGGAGAGTCCTCATCGTCCGCAGAGTCGGCGGAGAGGAAAAAGTCCGAAAACATCTGGAGAGTTTAGGCATCGTTATCGACAGCGAGATCACCCTCTTATCCCAAGGAAAAGACGGTGTTGTCGTCAAGATCCATGACTCCCGGCTGGCTTTGGATTATGACGTGGCGAGAGCCATCATGGTCGGATAGATTGTTTAGCCTGAATCGGAAAGGAGAAAGGAGATCGTTATGGAAGAAAACAAAGAAGAGAAGAAGATCATCCAAGTCGGTGACGTTCTCTCTCTTGACCTCGTCGAAATCGGAACCGTAGGGACCATCGAGAAAGTCAATGGCGAAGGCAAGCTTCGCCGGCGTCTTTTCGACATGGGGCTCACCCCAGGAGCCGAGCTGTTCCTCAGAAAGAAAGCCCCGTTAGGAGATCCCCTTGAGATCACCCTCCGCGGCTATGAGCTCACCCTGAGAAAGAGCGAAGCAGCCAATGTCCTGATCAAAGTCACTGATCTGAGTCAGGTCGCTGGCTACGAAGAAACCAAAGAAGAGAACTAGGAGGCTATCAAGAATGGCGGATGGAAAAAAACTGACCTTTGCCCTAGCAGGCAACCCCAACTGCGGTAAGACGACTTTATTCAACTCCCTTACCGGATCGACAGCCCACGTCGGAAACTGGCCCGGTGTCACCGTGGAAAAACGCAGCGGCACCTATAAAAAGAAAGGCATCGGAGAAGCCGAGATCATCGACCTTCCCGGCATCTATTCTCTCTCCCCTTACACTCCGGAAGAAGTCATCTCCCGGAACTACATCCTCAACGAGAAACCGGATTGCGTCATCAACGTCCTCGATGCCACCAACCTTGAGCGCAACCTCTACATGACGACACAGATCCTCGAGATGAACGTCCCTGTCATCCTCGCCCTCAACATGATGGACGCGGTGAAAAATAATGGCGAGAGCATCGATGCCGAAGCCCTTTCCCGCAAGATCGGCGTTCCGGTCGTTCCCGTCTCTGCTCTCCGTTATGAGAATCTCGATCAGCTGATGGCCCAGGCGATCCTCGCCGCACAGAAGCCAAGAGAAGGTGTCTCCGTCTGGAACACCGGCTCCGAGCGAGAACACATCGCCAGCGCCCTGACCATCTATCAGAATGCTAACGTCGAAAATGCCCTGTTCCACGCGATGAAAGCCCTAGAGGGCGATGAGCTCGAAGAGAAAGACAACAAGCTCGCCTACGACGCCGTCAAACGTCTCGGTATCGATGCGGAATCCTTCGAAGCATCCTCTGCTGACCTTCGGTACAAATACATCACCTCACAGCTTGCCGTCTTCCGGATCGGAACCCCCGTTCAGGAGAGCAAGAAACTTTCTCTCTCCGATAAGATCGATAAAGTGCTGACCAACAAGTGGGCCGCCTTCCCGATCCTCATCGTCATCATGTTCCTCATCTTCCACTTCACCTTCGGTGAAGACCTCTTCTTCTTACATAAATTCGGTGTTAAATTCGGCGAAGGATACCCGGGATTCCTCCACTGGATCACCAACTTCGTCGTCGATTCCGACGCCGTGGATGAGCTTGGCAACCTCCTTCCTGAAGCCTATGAGTTCAGACCCTTCGCCGGTCTCTTCTACAGCGATAAGGGTATCCTCTCCTTAGGCGCCTTCTTGCAGCATCTCTTAGGTGACGGAAACGATTCCGGCATCCAAGGTATGATCGCTATCGGCATCAAGCAGGGACTTGTCGCTGCCAACACGCCAGAGTGGCTCGTCTCCTTCATCTATGACGGCATCTTAGGCGGCATCACCGCCGTCTTAGGCTTTGTCCCTCAGATCATGCTCCTCTTCCTCTTCTTCGCCATCCTCGAAGACTGCGGCTACATGGCCCGTATCGCCTTCGTCTTAGATCGTATCTTCCGCCGCTTCGGCGTCTCCGGACGCGCCTTCATCCCGATGATCATGGGCTTTGGCTGCGCCGTTCCTGCGATGATCAACACCCGCACCTTAGCTACCGATAAAGAGAGAGTCAAGACCATCCGCGTCATCCCCTTCTTCACCTGCGGCGCCAAGGCTGAGTTCCTCGCCGTCATCGCTGCGGCTGTCGCTGCTGCCAGCGGATTGATGACAGACATCTTCACCTTCTCCATCTACGCCCTAGGTGTCGTCATCGCTGTCATCGCCGTCATCGTCATGAATCATACGACCCAGCGCGAGAAAGTTCCTCCCTTCATCATGGAGCTTCCCGCCTACCATGCCCCTCAGGCTCACGCCCTTGCCATCCACGTCTGGGACAAAGGCAAACATTACATCAAGAAAGCCTTCACCATCATCTTCGTCTCCACGGTCGCAGTCTGGTTCCTTCAGTCCTTCACCCCGAACTGGGTCTTCATCCCCTCTGCGGATGCAGCCTTAGGTCTGACCGATCACGATTCCATCCTCTCCCATATCGGTATGATCGTCGCTCCTCTCTTCACTCCGATGGGATTCGGTAACGTCCAGGGTGGCGATTACGCCTGGACCTACGCTGTCGCTTCCATCCAAGGCATCGTCGCCAAGGAGAACGTCACCGCAACCTTAGGAACCTTAGCCGGTATCTTAAGCACGCCAGGAAACGAGTTTGTCGATATCGTCAACGCCAGCAACGCCACCGGAGGCCACATCGATGCCGCCTCCCTCACCGCCTTCGCCGTCTTCAACATGGCGACCATCCCTTGCTTTGCCTCTGTCGCTACCGCCAAAGGCGAGCTTGGACGCGGCAAGAACTACGTCGGCACCATCCTCTTCTGGTTAGGTACCTCCTATGTCCTTGGCTGTCTCACCTACATCACCATCGAATGGGTCTGGACCCTTGCCATCACCCTTCCTGCCCTAGCGGCCTGCGGTGTCGGTATCTACTTCTATAACCGCTATCAGAATAGTAAGGAAGCCAAGACGGCCTAATAAGCTTCCGGAAAGGAAGATATGAATCCGATCTCTGTCACCCTGATTGTTCTGCTAAGCCTCCTCTTCCTTCTTGCCATCTCCTATCTCATCTACCTGAAAGCTCACGGAAGAGACCTCGATGAAGAGGATTGCCATATCGGCAAACGGGACAGTCTAAAAGCTTACCTTGCGCAGCAGAAGAAGAGAGAGCGAAAGCTTGCTCTCAAGAAGAAGCGGGAGCTCGAGAAACTCGACCGCCAGGAATCCAAGCGCAATCTAAACGCCTGATTCCTCAACCATTGCTTGTAAGGCTTAGAAGGTGCGATCTTCTAGGCCTTGCAGATATTCTCCCTGTCAGAGATCCCAGGTTCCTCCAAGCCTGGGATTTTCTTCGCCCTTGTTTCTTTAGAGAAAGAAGGCTTACAATACTCATATGAATAACGACCGAATCAATTACCGGAAAGTCCGCATCAAAGAAGGCTATAGCTTACGTCATGCCGCCACCTTGATCGGCATCGATCCGAAGACATTGAAACGCTACGAGAGCGGGAAAGAAAAACCTTCTTCCGAAATGGAGAAGAAGATGGCGGAAGCTTATCTCTGCCGGAAAGAAGATTTCCAGGAGAACCTCGCTTCCGATAAAGATATCCAAGCCCTGAAAGACACCTACCTCGGCGTCAAACCGAAGTGGACCCCCACCAAGAACACCATGCTTTGCCTTCTTGTCCACCTTCCTCTCTTTGTCCTGATCATCTTTCAGTACGTTTACGCCTGGAACTACCTTGCGATGGGTATCGTTTATCCTATCATCCAAATCAGCCTCATCACCCTCATCGTCTTCACCTTAAAGGAAAACAAAGGCAACCTCTCCCTCTCCGCTTTAGCCATCGCCATCCTCCCTGAATTCTTCCTGACTCTGATTGAGATCCTCATCTGGATGACCCCCTTCCTACGAAGCATCCCTGCCTGATCGACACCGCAGAAACAAAGCTTTCCATAATCAGTCCGACCAACGAAAAGACCAGTCCTCCGAAGAGAACTGGTCTTTTTTTTCAGCAAGAGTAGTTTAGTACTTGTACTTGCCCTCGGCCTTGATCGCAGCCTGAGAGGCAGCGAGTCTGGCACCAGGGACACGGAACGGAGAGCAGGAGACATAGTCGATACCGGCATCGTGGAAGACTTCGATGGATTCCGGATCGCCGCCGGCCTCACCGCAGACACCGCAGAGAAGCTTCGGGTTGGCAGCCTTACCTTCCTCGACAGACATCTTGATGAGTCTCTTGATAGCATCGGCATCGATGGTCTTGAACGGATCGAAGTCGATCAGGTTGTTGTTGAGATACTGGTTGATGTAAGCGGAATAGTCATTTCTGGAGAAGCCGTAGGTGAACTGCGTGAGATCGTTGGTGCCATAGGAGAAGTAAGCGGCATGAGCGCCGATCTCGCCGCCGGTCAGAGCCGCTCTTGGCGTCTCGACCATGGTGCCGACGATGTACTTGAGCTTCTCACCGGACTCAGCGATGAGCTTGTCGGCGACTTCGGAGATCAGATCCTTGACGAACTTGAACTCCTTGACCGCGACAACCTGAGGAACCATGAGGGAAGCCTCGAGATGGACCGCCTTGCCTTCCTGTTCGGACAAGGTCTTCTGTGCTCTCAAAGCAGCCTTGATGACCGCCTCAGCCTGCATTCTTCCGATCTCCGGATAGACGACATCGAGACGGCAGCCTCTTAAGCCCATCATCGGGTTGGTCATATGGAGCTCCGTGATTCTTCTGTTGACATCCTCGATGGACTTGCCAGTCTTCTTGGCTAAGTCAGCGATGTCTTCCGGCTTGTTAGGCAGATACTCATCGAGCGGCGGGTCGAGCAGACGGATGGAGAACTTGACGTTGCCGAGCTTGACGAACATCTTGTAGAAATCCTCTTCCTGGAACTTCTCGAGCTCCTCGAGGTACTTGACTCTTTCTTCCGTGGTGGAGGAGAGAATCATCTCCTGCATGATGATCAGTCTGTCCTTGCCGCGGAACATATGCTCCGTGCGGCAGAGACCGATGCCGTGCGCACCGAAGCGGATGGCGTTAGCCGCCTCTTCCGGTGTATCCGCATTGGCGTAGACCTTGATTCTGGCATACTTATCAGCCCACTTGAGAACCTTGACGAAGTTCGGATTATCTCCGCCTTCCTTGGTCTCGACAGCGCCGTCATAGATGGTGCCGGTGGAACCGTTGACGGAGATGACATCGCCTTCCTTGTAGGTGTGGCCGCCTAACGTCATCGTGCCTTCCTCTTCGTTGACCTTGAGATCACCGCATCCGGTGATGCAGGTCTTACCGATCTGTCTGGCGACGACAGCGGCGTGAGACGTCATACCGCCTCTCATGGTCAAGACGCCCTGAGCAGCGACCATGCCGCCTAAGTCTTCCGGAGAAGTCTCGGCTCTGACCAAGATCAGAGAAGCCTTCTTGTCCTTGGCGACGATCTTCTGAGCCTCATCGGCAGAGAAGCAGATGTGACCGACAGCGGCACCCGGTCCGGCAGCGTTGCCGTGACCGATGATGATAGCCTTCTTCTCAGCAGCTTCGACAAAGGTCGGATGGAGCAGCTGGTCCAAAGAACGAGGATCGACTCTGAGGACAGCTTCCTGCTCGTTGATCAGACCTTCCTTGACCATATCCGTCGCAATCTTCAAAGCGGCAGGTCCGGTTCTCTTACCGTTTCTGGTCTGGAGGAAGTATAAGACACCATCCTGGACAGTGAACTCGAAGTCCTGCATATCCTTGTAGTGCTTCTCAAGCTTCTTGGCAGAATCGACAAGCTGCTTGTAGATCTTCGGCTGCGTCTCCTTCAGAGCGTCGATGTGCAGAGGAGTGCGGATACCGGCGACGACATCCTCGCCCTGAGCGTTGATCAGGTACTCAGCGAAGATCTGGTTCTCGCCATCCGTCGGCTGACGGGTGAAACCGACACCAGTTCCGGAGTTGTCGTTCATGTTGCCGAACGCCATCTGCTGGACGTTGACCGCAGTGCCCCAATCATAAGGGATGTTGTTCATCTTTCTGTAGAGATAAGCTCTCTCGTTGTCCCAGGAGTCGAAGATGGCCTTGACCGCCGTCATCAGCTGGACTTCCGGATCAGAGGGGAACTCCTCGCCGAAGGCCTTCTTGTAATAAGCTTTGTACTTCTTGATCAGCTCCTTGAGATCCTCAACCTCGACATCCTTGTCGTTCTTGAGACCTCTCTTCTCCTTGATCGCCTCAAGCATGGCGTCCATCTCATCGCGCGGATGACCCTTGGCGATGTTGGTGAACATCAGGATGAAACGACGATAGCAGTCATAAGCGAATCTCGGCTTTCCGGAAAGCGTGGCCAAAGCCTCGACCGTCTCATCGTTGAGACCCAGGTTGAGGATGGTATCCATCATGCCAGGCATAGAGACTCTGGCACCGGAACGGACCGAGACAAGAAGCGGCTTAGGACCCTTGCCGAAGGTAAGGGCGGTCCTCTTCTGAAGATCCTTGAGGTTCTCCTTGATCTGCTTCTGAATATTGGCAGGAATCTTCTTGCCGTTGGCATGATAGGCCGTGCAGGCTTCCGTCGTGATGGTGAAACCATCCGGAATTCTGATGCCGATGTGAGCCATCTCGGCCAAACCGGCGCCCTTGCCGCCTAACAGCGGTTTTCCTAAACCATAAGCATCTTTGAAGGCATAGACATACTGTCCCTGCTGCGCCTTGCTGGCGACAGTGCCTTTGGCGACTGCTTTTTTCGGAGCAGCCTTAGCGACAACGTTCTTTTTTGTAGGCATTCAATCCTCTCCTTTTGAATAAAGTGGGTCTTACCCGTGGGCTATTTTAACATACAACAGAGGGAAGTGTTAACGGAAAAATGCATAACCAAGAACAGAAAACACCGATTCCTTTCTTTTTTCAGAAAAACCGATAAAAAACCGCTTCTCCGTGTATACATCGAAGGAGAGCGGATCACTGAGCTTTTCCTTCTCCTTCGGTGAAGAAAACAGAGCACGGGCTCCTTTTGAAAGCCGTTACAAAGCGGAAACAATATTACAATGTAAAAACAACATATCAATTCCTGAACGGATTCAAATTCAAATTCAGCCAAGCTTGAAAATAAAGAAAAAACACAAGTTTTGTCCTTTGTATAGAAAGAGGTTTGATATTGACATATGCCCTAGTCTTGTCTATATTTTTACTTAGTAACGTTTCAACGAGATAAATCGTGGAAGAGAAGAAAAAGACTCTCGCCTCTTCCTTTCTGTTTCACCTTATCCGCTGTTAAGCGCTTTCGTCATCAGATCAAGGAGCACACCATGAACAAACGTAAATACGAATTCGCGTTAGAACTCAGCCACGAGATGCATAACACCAGATTCTCCAAAGTTTCCATCTCGGATATCTGCGACAGCATGAAATGCTCCCGTCAGAGCTTTTATTATTATTTCAAAACCCTAAACGATTGCCTCGCCTACTACGTCCGAGAATCCTTCAAGAACCAGATCAAAGAAGAGTACCTCATCTCTGACATCTTCAACTACTTCGATAACAACGCCCGCTTTGTTCAGATCTGCAACGATGATCCTGCTGCCAAATCCATCTTCTGGGACGGCCTGTTCATCTACGCCAAGAAGATGCTCGACTTTGTCTTCGCCAAGAACATCGTCGAGTACCTCGCCCTCTATTCCGAACAGAAAGATGCCATCACTTCCTTCTATGTCGCCGGTCTTCTGGAAGTCGCTAAGATGTACTCCACAAGCACCTTGCCGAGCAAAGAGAAGTGCATCTCCTACTGCAAATCCGTCATCGGTTCCGGTGAAGACACCAGAGCGATGATCATGCGCTTCACCCGCTAAGAAAAACAGCCGCTTCATGCGGCTTTTTTGCTGTGGATAACCCAATGAAAAAAGGAGAACAACACGATGGAAAACGAAACCTTTGATTTTCAGATTCCGACGAAGCTCTACTATAGGCCTAAAGGTCTTTCCGAGATCGGAAAGATCATCCGTCAGGACTATCGCTTCCAGAAAGTCTTCCTCCTTTATGGCGGAACCTCCTTTCAGAAGAATGGCTACCATGACAAAGTGATCACCTCCTTAAAAGAGAACGGCCTTACTTTTGCTGAGTACCACGGCATCCAGGCTAACCCCGATATCGAAGACGTCAGAAAGATCGTCGCGCAACTAAGATCCTATCAGCCCGACCTCCTTTTAGCCTGCGGCGGAGGCTCCGTCCTCGACTGCGCCAAAGCTGCTGCCCATGGCTATTACTACGACGGCGATCCCCTCGACTTCAACAAGCACCTCGTCACGCCCCTTCACGCCCTTCCTCTCGCGACGGTAATCACCCTCTGTGCCTCCGGCTCCGAGATGTCCGATTCCTGCGTCATCTCCGACCGCAAGCACCGCTTCAAAGCCGGCTTCAACAGCCTCACCAACTATCCGCTTTTCTCTCTTTTGGATCCGACCCTAACTTACTCTGTCCCTCCCTATCAGGTCGCCATCGGCTTAGCCGATATGTTCTCCCATTCTTTAGAACGCTACTTTTCTCCTTCCCACACCATCGAACCCTGTGACGCTCTCGCTTTAAGCGTCATGAAAGAGATTGTCGACCTCACTCCGAAAGTCTTGGAAAATCCCGATGACTACGAAGCCAGAAGAGCCATGATGTTCTGCGGTACCCTCTCCCACAACGGCATCACCAGCTTCGGCAAACAGAAAAACTTCATCGTTCACGCTGCCGAGCATCGCCTCAGCGGAAACACCCCGGAGCTCTTGCATGGGCAAGGCATCGCCTTACTGATGCCCGAGTACCTGAAAGTCAACCGCCACACCTATCAAGAGAAGATCAAACGCATGGGAAGAGACGTGTTCGGATTAAAGAAAACCAGCAGCGTGAAAGCTTCGATCGAAGCGTTAGAGAGCTGGCTGAACACCCTTCCCCTTTATCACGCCTTTGCCGACCTGCCTTTCCCTATTCCTCAAGAGGACATATCCAAGGCAGAAAAGATGCTGAAACGAAGAAGCTGACCCCGTGATTTTCAAATTGAAATTAGTTGATGATTATGCGTATAATACTATTGCCTGTGTGTGCTACAACAAGGGAGGACATCTTTTATGAGTGAAACAGAAAGACGCGGCGCGGAGAGGCCGAGACGGTCCATTTTGGACTTCAACTCCTCCTGGCCGCTGATGGTCGTTTATATCGGATACCTTGTCGGTATCCACTTTGCCCAGCGTGCTACCTTCAGCCTTGTCGGAGGCGATCAGCAGTACGCTTATTTCCTCATCCCGCTCATCCTCGGACTCTTAGTCACCGTAGTTTGCTACAACCTGTTCAAGATCCTCTTTGCCCATCTTTCCGGATATCAAGTCAGATACCTGGAATTCCTCGGCTTCTGCTTCGATCATTCCGGAGCCAAGCGGAGATTCCATTACGACGTCACCAAGTTCTTCGATGTCACTTTGCGCTTCTATCCCAAAGATGACGATCTCAACAAGAACCCTCGGAAGATGTTCCTCGGCGGCTTAGTCGGAGAAGCGTTAGTCGCTGCTCTTGCCATCCTCCTCTTCTTCCTTCTTTCCTTCCGCAAGACTGCTTCCTACTCCGTGATCGGCTGGGGCGCCCTCTTCGGATTCGCCTACGGTTTCGTCATCATCCTCTACGAGATGATTCCTCTCCGTCAGGATGTCGCAACCGATATCTTCAACTTCATGAAGACTAAAAAGAAAGACGATCAGAAAGCCTTCAACCTCATCTTAGTCAATAAGAGAAGAGAGCTCCAAGGCCTCGACTTCCTCATCCCGGACTTCCAGGACTATGATTCCTACTACAAAGCCCAGACCCTCTACTACCTCTACCTGAGCAACCTCTACAACAGCAAACTCGAAGCCTCCGTCAAGAACCTCGATGAGATGAAGTACTTCCTCGTCGACTTCCCGGAGAACGAGAAATATGTCGGACCTGCCGAATACATCTACCTCCGCTATCTCATCGATGACGAGCAGGGCGCTGACAAGCTCTACCTCTCCCTCAAGAGCGATGACAAAGCCATGGTAAGAAAGCCCACCACCCTCTCCGATTACCGAAGCGCCCTATTCGTCGCTGCCTTCATCCAAAAGAGCAAAGAGAAAATCGATTCTATCGTCAAACAGCACGACGCTCTGTTAGCAAGCTATCCAGAAACCTCCCGCCGACTGACCAAAGAGAAAGAACTCTTCGACGAAGTCTATCAGAAGATCAAGACGAAGCTTCCTGAGCTCGGCTTATCCGATCGCAACTGAACTTGTGGGCACCGCATCAGCGGTGCCCTTTCTCATCCCTTGAAAAACAGACGAAAATCATTATACTATGTAGCCATGGGGATGTTCCGGTTTCGACAGGCAGGGACGACCTCTGAGGGCAGTGGAGTGGTGACCTAATCACCGACACAATGACAAGTGCCAATAAACCTGTTATGTTCCATGCTCCGGCCATGATGGCCGCTGCTGCTTGCTAACTTCGGTCAGCTGACAGTCAGAGAACCCTTCGGTTCGGCATCAGCCAAATGAAAGCTATCTGTATCCGATCATTTGGTTTTTTGGAAGCAGATATCATGGACGGCCTCCTTTCCCGTTCATGAGGTCACAAGGAAGGATCGGTAGGAAGAGGTTCGATGATGGTACCTTCCTACCTAAACCCACCATCATCTAAACTGTAGTTCCTCATAGGAAAGCCTTGTTTGGACACGAGTTCGACTCTCGCCATCTCCACCATCGGAAATCTCAGGGGCATTGCCCCTGTTTTTTTATTTTCGCAATTTGCTTTTGTAACAAGCCATTTCTAACCAAATTGGGTTGGTCATAAATTTAGTAAAAGTATACTTGATGGATGAACCAAATCTGTTGATGAGAGAGGCTGAGCAATTGAATTTTATCTTATCATTTTCCGGCGGTTGAATGATAAGATAAATGATAAGATAAACGAGTTTGCCGACCCCTTGGATAAGGCTCTCCTTGAGGCAATCCGTGAGAACAGATATATCACCATCTCCGAATTAGCTACGAAGACCGGGAAATCTGTTCCGACAGTCCACAGACACCTGAATCGCTTAGTTCAATCTTCCTTTGTCAGACGAGTAGGTTCCCGGAAGAATGGTTATTGGGACATCTTGAAATAACGATTTGGCAAGCTGAGAAGGTGTTATCAAACACAAAAGCGGTTTTTCTACAATTCCTTTTTTGATCAAGTAACGCTAGAAGAAATAAATATGCAAAACAGGAAGCATACTTTTTTCTGGTGCCTATGGTGCAGCGGAAGGAAAATGCCCCTGCCAATTATCGACCTTGGTTTGATGTTGACAGTTAAGCCGTATCTCTTCACGTTAGGTATGCCTATTGAAGAGTTTCGGTATAGGCTTTCCTGTCCGGAAGGGCAGGGACGTTCTCGTCCCAGCTGTCGCCGATGTCCCGCATTGTGATTCTCTTGGCCACATCGATCACGTCTTCCACCGAGTATTTCAAATCGAGTCCTTTCTCCTTTATCCTGTTGCGGACACGGTAATACAGCATGAGCGATATGTGGTTGAGGAAAAGCCATCCGTCATATTCGGGCGTATGCCTCTTATGTGAGGCGAGATCATCCAGGACGTTCTTGTGAGCCTTGTTCCCGTCCTCGATGAGCTCCCTTTCTTTGTGGATCTCGAAAAGCTCCTGAGGGTCCATGTCCGAGTTGATCCGCAGTGCGATCGTCCCGAAGTACTTCTCGTTCTCCTTCATGTCATCCCCTGAATAGTCTTTCTTTCCGAGAAGCATCATCTGCGAATAGCCTTCCTCTTCCATCGTCCTCAAGGAGCTGTCGAGGTAAAGCACGACGAGATCCTTCCCGGTCTCGGTGAATTCAGGTCTGTGGCCCTTTGGTTTCCTTCCTTCCTTATGGCTTCTCTTCTGTATCTCCGCCTTTCCGAATTTCTGGCAGACATGGTAGTAGATCGTCCTTCCGTGATAAGGGAAGAGCCCTTCATAGGGCAAGACGCTCCCTTTGTTCCCCCAGAGGAACGGGCGGTCGATGTCATCGGAGTTCCTCTTCAGAGGGGTGATCATCCTCAGTCCGCCCTTCCTCATCTCATCGAGATTGCCTTCGGAATAGAACCTCTTGTCGCAGATCAGCGTCGCATCCTTCAGCCCGAGCTCGTTGATCGATGCCATTATGTCGCTGATGTCGGGCTTGTTCCCCGCGAACGGCATGAAGTAGATGGGCATCTCCGCCGGACGCAGAGAGAAGCAGTACATCAGGTTGATCTGCGGGTCCGCGATCATCGAATGGTTGTATCCGATTCTTGCCATATCGATGTCCTTCGAAAAGCAGATGAGCCTTGTCCCGTCGAAGATCAGATGGGTCGATCCGTCGACATACCTGTGGAAGAACCTCAGCTGGAGGTCACGGCTCAGGCCTATCTCTTTCGTGAGGCGGGAGACCGAAGACGGCGAAAGGGAAAGATCGGGATATCTCATCGATTCATAGGAGCACCTGTAAGCGTTGACCAGCCTCTTTTCGGGTTCCCTCTCCGTGACCCCGATCTTGGCGATCGCCATGATGGCGTTCCCTTCTTTCTCCCCGAGATCTCGGCCAGATTCTCCCTGATGTCGGAGCCGAGCTTTTCAAGAAGATCGTTGGCTCCGTATTCCAGAGGGATTCCGATCCCGAATCCCCTCTCCGACGGCTTTATTCTCACTGCGGCGGTATGAGTCCTTTTTCTTCGTCGAGCCTTCCGAGATATTTCTTGCTCTTCGCATAGGACCTAGGGTCTTATAAAGGCAAGGAAAACGAAGTACAAAAAGTTCCGTAACTGTCGGAAGATTCTGGTGAAGTGCGGACAAAAGAAGATGCGGACAACCCCTCCGACTGGAGAAAATTCCAGAATTCCCCCGAATAGTTGTCCGCAGAGAAGTAGAAGCAGGGAAGCCGTTCCTCTTCTTGCTGAAAGAGGGTCAGCAGGCGGCAGAAGACATGCGGACGAATCTCTCCGCAGAAGACAGCACATACGCACCAGAAAAAATCAGTCTCCGTTCCTGAGATTGGGAAAGGAGACTTTTGCTATATGGATCCTAATTTCGTTCCGTTCAAGACCGGCAATGCACTGGCCAAATAGAGGCATCCCTGCGGACTGATATATAAAGCAATGAACCTTTCTGCAGAACAGGTATTCACATCTGTTCCTTCGGAAGAAAGGGAATAATCCATAGCATTTTTTCAATCGCTGTTATCTTTGCTGTTGACTCTCCAATAACCGCTTTTGTTCGTCCCGACCCGTTCGATGATTCCGTTTTTTCTAAGATAGGTGACATTGTTCTGGATGGCCGTTCTGCCCAAAGAAAGCTGTCCTTGAAGTTCCTGAAGTGTCACGTTGGGGTCATCGCGCATGATGGCAAGGATTTTCGTTTGGGTCTTGTTGATGCGGATATCCCACACTTTATCCCCCGCTTTATCCTCCATGAGGTTGTTGGATTTCAGCCAACGGAATGGAATGGTTACCTTGATGGAGTTCTCGTTGAACTCAAAGGCGTTCTCCCCATATTTTGAGATAATCTTCGGAACCCCTCGCCCGGATTGCTCACTGATGTGGAGCGGGAGAAAGATGTCGGCAAGCCTTTGGTTGACGGGAACCGACGCCCCTTCCAAAAAACCTCGTTTCGTTTGCCCTGGGGCTAGTTCGCCTCGAGATATGATTTCGATGCGGTCGGAAAAATCGTAACGGAAGGCCCATATCCATCTAACCACCAGTTGTGTTCGAACGCATTGACCAAGGCTTCCCTTAATGCCTCGGTATCGAAAAGCCGCACATCGTTTCTCACAAAAGGTTTCCTTTCCTCGCCTGCCTGTGGAACATTGATGGCGTCGCAATAATCCAATATTTTTTCCAGAGAAACCAAAATGCAGGAATGTCCGAATTCCCCGGATTCAAAGTCGGGCAGTCCGGGGACGGCGGAATCGATGGAATAATCAAGCAGGACAAGCTTGGTTTGGAATCCATTTACGTACAAGCAAAGCGGTACAAGGATACGAACAAGGTATCTTCACACGACGTGCGCGATTTCGCCGGCGCTTTGATGGCGACGGCCGGCGGGTCGAAGAAGGGCGACTTCATCACCTCGTCGGATTTCACCAGCGAAGGAATAGACTACGTCAGAAGCATCGACAAAAACTTCAAGATCATCCTCGTAAACGGGACGGAACTTGCCGAGCTCATGTATCAGTACGGCATCGGGGTGTCGAATGCCAAAACGATCGTCCTCAACAAAGTGGACAACGATTACTTTGACGAAGAGTGATTGCATGACTTTTTCTCTGGAACTAACCACATAGGAATCATCAGCCGTCCTGCGTTGATCACTTTTTATTGTCCAGATAAACTCCGCAGAATATACGGGAGAGCTGGCAAAAAGGTGAAAAAAGTTCCATCAGTCTCTCAAGAAGGCTGGCAATAAATCAAACCAAGTGAACAAAATAACTTTTCCATGTTCAAATAATCAAGCTCTCACTTTTTGCTCGGGAAAAGAGAACTGCATCGTGCTACTTTTGTGTAAAAACCACCTTTAGCGATTCTCTGAATACGCTTTACTGTTCATGTATCACCTTGAATACCAAGATACGGAGAAGAAGCTTTGCTGGGCAAACCTCACGCGTTCGAGTTATCGACAGCCTTCATCATTCGATCAATGCATTTTTTCTTCTCCTCGCTGCTCGGATGGACATACAGATTAAGGGTAGTCGTGATGCTCGCATGGCCGAGAATTGAACTCACTGTTTTGTAATCGGCTTTACTTTCGATACATCGAGTGGCAAAGGTATGCCTGAGACCATGGAACTTCATTTTGGCGAACCCTTGCTCTTTAAGAATTTTGTTAAAATGCTTTCGATAGACTCTGGGTTCCATCGGAGTTAAGGAGTTTGTCACAACATAGAACGAGTCGTTAGCAATCCTCTTAAGCGGCTTTAGGAATTTCATCAGCGAGCAGCAGATGGGTATCCTTCTTTTGGAATTTGATGTTTTTGGTTCGCTAATGATCAGTTCGGTCTTCTTCTCTGGCCGGTTGAGATAGATTCTCTCAATAGTCCTGTTCACGGCGATTTCGTTTGTCTCCAAGTCGATGTCGCCCCAACGCAAGCCGCATATCTCACCGATTCGAAGACCGGTTTGGAGACAACAAAGGATTCCTAAGTTTTCGAAATTGAAGTTTTCTTTCAGATAATGGATCAATCTTTTTTCTTCCGCTTTTGACATCACTTTGATTTTTTTCGTAGGCCCGTTTTCCGGGAAGGTGATATCCAGTATCTCTACTTCCATGAGCTTCTTCTTTTGGGCGAAATGCGCAATCATTTTGATGACGACAACCATATCCTTGACGCTTTTCTGGCTCAGCCCGTCCTTTAGCTTTTGTAGGACGAAGTTTTGCACCGACTCCTCGGTGATTCTGTCTTTTCCTCCAAAATAAGGAATGAGATGACCTTGCAGTATTGTCTGATAGATGCAGATCGTTGATAGCTTCACGTACTGTTTCTTCTCCTCAATCCAGGAGATAGAGACGTCCTCGAAATTATTTGCCATGTTTGAATCCTCCTTTTTTGAATGGCTAATACATTGTATTTTCAATAGTTAATGTCCCGCCTTTGAGATTCCCGGAGTTCAAAGGCGAGTGGATCACTGAACGAA
>CAUUFA010000008.1:0-78165 GCA_963544395.1 uncultured Bacilli bacterium
TACTGTATTCCGTGCCATCGAACAGATTCAGGGCTATATTCTTGCGATTGCCATAAGAGAATCGGGGGATACTTGGCAATATCGGATAATATATTTATAATATATATTTGGTTTCTTTCTGAAAAATGATATAGTCTTTAGGACAAGAGATTCATTTTTTTATTTTGCTCTGAATCCCAATGTGTGCTTCACATCAACAAAGGAGAACGAATATGAGTTTTCTCGACAGACTGTTCCGCATCGATGAGCGGTCCTTCAAAAAAATTGAACGGAAAGCGAAACCGGTTTTAGCTTTAGAAGATGACTTCAGAGCGCTGAGCGACGACGAGCTCAGGGGCAAGACGGTTGAATTTAGGAAGATGCTCGCCGATGGAAAAACCATCGATGACATCCTTCCGCCAGCCTTTGCTACTGCTCGTGAAGCGGGCAGGAGAGTGTTGGGTCAGTTCCCGTATCCGGTTCAGGTCTTCGGTTCCACGGTCCTCAACGAGGGCGATGTCGCTGAGATGAGGACGGGTGAAGGAAAAACCCTCACCGCAACTATGGCGGTTTATCTCAACGCCTTGGAAGGAAAAGGTGTCCACGTCGTCACTGTCAACGAATACCTCGCCAGCCGTGACGCAGACTGGATGGGAAGCATCTACCGCTTCTTGGGTCTCACCGTCGGTGTCAACCTCAGGGAAAAGTCCTCGAAGGAAAAGCAGGATGCCTACAACTGTGATATCACGTACACCACCAACTCGGAAGTCGGCTTCGACTATCTGAGGGACAATATGGCGAAGTCGGTCCAAAATCGTGTTCTGCGCCCGCTTCACTACGCCGTCATCGATGAAGCGGACTCGATTCTCATCGATGAATCAAGAACGCCGCTGATCATCTCCGGCGGATCCGGCATCACCGCTTCCTCCTATGTCACCGCTGACCGTGCGGTCAAGATGCTCCGCAAGGATAGGGATTACACCATCGATGTCGAGAAGAACACCTGTGCCTTAACGGATTCCGGTGTCACCAAGGTGGAGAGATTTTTCTCCATCGAGAACCTCTATGATGCCCAGTGGGCGGATCTGACTCACCGCATCACTCAGGCGCTCAAAGCCAACTACATCATGCGCCGCGACAAGGAGTACATGGTCGGAGAAGGCGAAATCCTTCTGATTGATGGCTTCACGGGCCGTGTCATGAAGGGCAGAGAGTATTCTGATGGTCTTCAGCAGGCTCTGCAGGCGAAGGAACATGTCGAGATCAAGCCGGAGACGGTCACGCTCGCAACCATCACCTACCAGAACTTCTTCCGTCTGTATGACAAGCTCGCCGGCATGACCGGTACAGCCAAAACGGAGGAAGAGGAATTCCGCAAGGTCTACAACATGCGTGTCATCTCCATCCCGACCAACCGTCCGATCCAGCGTTTTGATGATGTCGATGATATCTTCGGAAAAGAGTCGGATAAATACAACGCGCTCGTGAGAGAAGTCGAAAGAAGACATCTCATCGGCCAGCCGATCCTGATCGGTACGCCGTCTGTCGAGAAGTCGGAGATTGTCGATAACCTCCTCAACACGCTTGAGATTCCTCACCAGGTTCTCAATGCGAAGAACCACGCCAAGGAAGCGGCCATCATCGCCGAAGCCGGCCAGAAGGGCTCTGTCACCATCGCCACCAACATGGCAGGACGAGGTACCGATATCAAGCTGGGTGAAGGTGTGAAAAACATCGATCCTCAGCAGATGGATGACGACACGTTCCAGAAGCTTGTCGCCACTGCCACGGAAGAGGAAAAAGAGGAGATCAACGGCAAGTCCAGAGAAGCGGTGATTCATCTTCTCGCTCCGAAAGGTATCGATGGTCTCGCCGTCTTAGCGACAGAGCGGAACGAGAGCCGCCGTATCGATAACCAGCTCAAGGGCCGTTCGGGCCGTCAGGGCGATCCCGGATACTCAAAGTTCTTCGTCTCTCTGCAGGATGAAATCTTCGTCCGCTTCGCGCCGGAATCCTTCAAGAATATGTATGAGAAGCTCGGCGATCAGGCCTTCCAGTCGAGGATGATGTCTAACGCCATCACCTCTGCGCAGAAACGTGTCGAAGGCCAGAACTTCGATACCCGTAAGCAGCTGCTCAACTACGATGATGTTCTCTCCCGTCAGAGAAAAATCATGTATGAGAGAAGAGACTACATCCTCTACTCCAAGACGATCGGAGAAAGGATTCCTGGATACTTTGATCTTGCGGCGAAAGGTATCGTCCGCAAGTCGACCACCGTCAAGGACTCCGAGACGGTCATCGATGCCAAGAAGCTTCAGGAGAATGTCACCAAGGATCTCTCCTTAGCGCCGGATGCCTTGCCCTACAACGCCTTCGATGGTGCACCGGCTGCCGATGCGACGGAGATTCTCTCCGCCCGTCTGCAGAAGCTCTACAAGGAGCAGGGAAAAGACTGGACAGCAGAGATGAGGAACTTTGCGGAAAAGACGGTCACCCTCGACTGCATCGACCGCAGATGGACCAAGCACATCGACCAGATGAGCAAGCTCCGCGATGCGATCTGGCTCAGATCCTATGCCCAGACTGATCCGCTTCAGGCCTACACCAATGAAGGCTTCTCCATGTTCGATACGATGAACGCCAACATCGCCACGGATGCGGTCAGAACCCTTCTCCACGTCGCCTTCCGTCAGAACCCGCAGCCGGATCAGGTTCGGGTTCCTGTCGAAACAGGAGACGAGAAAGCGGTCACCAATCCCGCTCCGAGCGCTTCTACGCAGGACTTCACGTCCAACGTCAAGCCGGACGAGGACGAGGTCGACCGTTCCAATCCGACCGCCAAGATCAACTGACGATACGATAGCCGAATATAGAAAGGATGCCGAGCAATGAAAGAACTCTTTGAGTTAAACAACCTCTATCAGGACATCAACGACCGCCTTCTTGATTTGCAAGGCTGTCTTTGACGTCCCTGAATTAGAAAAGGAGAAAGAACAGCTCTCCCAGCAGACGATGGATCCTTCCTTCTGGAAAGACCCCGCGTTCGCCAAGGACATCAATAAGAAGTTAGCCAACATCCACGATCAGCTCGACGCCATCGAAAGCACCAGAAAGCGCCTCTCGTCCATCAAGGAGTCTCTCGACTTCCTGAAGGAGGAGATGGACGCCGATATCTTCCAGGACGCCGATGATCAGCTCACCGCTTTGGACCAGGACTTCACAGCCTTCCAGAAGAAGACGTTCTACGCAGGACCATACGACAGCAACAACGCCATCATCGAATTCCACCCCGGTGCGGGCGGAACAGAAGCTCACGATTGGGCTTCTATGCTTTACCGCATGTATCTCCGGTATTGTGAGATCGCCGGATTCAAAGTCAAGGTGTTAGATTATCTCGAGGGAGAGGAAGCCGGTATTTCCAGTGCGACCCTGCTTGTCGAAGGCAAGATGGCTTATGGAAACCTACGCTCTGAACATGGCGTTCACCGCTTGGTTCGCATCTCTCCATTTGATGCCGGAGGATCGAGGCATACCTCGTTTGCCTCCGTCAATGTCATGCCGGAGTTCGATGACACGATCGATGTTCAGATCAATCCTTCCGACCTGAGGATCGACACGTACCACTCTTCCGGAGCGGGCGGCCAGAACGTCAATAAGACAGAGTCTGCCGTCCGGATCACACACCTTCCGACAGGGATCGTGGTCTCTTGTCAGATCGAAAGAGATCAGTTGGCCAATAAGGAATTCTGTATGGCCATGCTGAAGTCGAAGCTCTTCCAGCTGGAGGAGAAGAAGAGGCAGGAGAAGTTAGCGGAGATCGGCGGCGTGAAGAAGGATATCTCCTTCTCTTCGCAGATCCGCTCCTACGTATTCTGCCCCTACACCCTGGTCAAGGACCATCGCTCCGATTATTCGGAAGTCAATGTTCAGGCGATCATGGATGGCAACATCCAGTCTTTCATCGACGCTTATCTCAAGTGGGATTTCCAGCAGAGCCATAAGAAGAAAGCGTGAGGAGAAGTATGTCAACATTCCGAGCCTGGCTTGCCAAGGAAAAGAACATCATCGTCTCTGAGCTGACCTCTGAGCCTCCCCGCAAACTGCTTAAGAATGTCGCTTTCATCATCTTAGGTGCCATTGCGATGGCGATCGGGGAATCCTTTTTCCTGATCCCGATGAACATCATCTCGGGCGGAGCGACTTCGTTAGCTCTGTTCACCCAGAAGATTCCCGGCCTCAACGCTCTCTCCGTCCAAGTTTACATCCTGATCATCAACTGGATCTTCTTCCTCATCGGCCTTGTCTTCATCGGGCTGAAATATTCGCTCAAGACGCTTGTCTTCACCATCGTCAGACCGCTTCTGGTCTTGCTTTTCACCCTTGTTGTTGAGAAGACTGTCGTCCGAGGCATGTACATCTTCGATTTATCGAAGGTTGTCGCAAACGGATTAGATATTCCGCTCGCCAACGGGACGATCCCGGCTTCTGATCTGGCGGTCTTAGCTTACTTTGTCGCGGCGATCTTAGGCGGTGCACTGTTAGGTATCGGCATGGGTTTATGCTACGCCGGCGGAGGAAGCAGCGGCGGAACGGATGTCATCTGTCTTTTGCTCAACCGCTACCTTCACCTGAAGATGGGAACGGCGTCCTTCGTCACCGACTTCTGCATCATCGTCATCGGCTTCTTCTCCATCAACGACTTCAATCTCTTGCCGACGCTGGTCGGCATCTTAACCAGCATTGTCAGCGCCTATATGCTAGACAGGGTTTTCCTAGGAACCAACCGCTATTATCTGGCGCAGATCGTCTCGCCTGAGTGGGAGAAGATGAACAGCTTCATCAACAACGATCTCGGCAGAGGAACCACCTTGATCCACGCTCAGGGCGGGTACACGAAGAAGGAGACGGTCATCATCGAAGCCTGTTTCGACAAACAGGATTATGCCCTCATCAAGCAGAGCCTCTACGCCATTGATCCTAACGCCTTCGTCTCGGTCATGCAGACGCAGGAGATCCTCGGCTATGGCTTCTCCCGCGACAAGCCAAGAATCGATGCCAAGGATATCGCCCTCTCTCCCGATGATGCGAGACGTCTTATCGCCAAAGCGAGCCGCAAGCGGAAGAAGACGTTCTATTACGATCAGCACTGAAAAATTAACGCCGGTTCTCAGAGATAGAATCTGAAATCCGGTGTTTTTTCTGCTTAGGAATCGGAAGAAAGCTGTCGTGATTTGATTTTAGACTTTCCGCCGTAAATCATCACTAGCACAGTGTTGTCGAAAAAACGTTATTCCTCGGCTTTGATGTCCCAAGGACCACGGAATCTCATCCTTTTCCGTGTATTTATCGCCAGTCTCAGCAAATCGGAGACCTTCTTTCTGGGATCGGAAGGAGGGTTCAGGATGAAAGAGAGCAGGTTCATCCGGTCCTTAAGCTCGTCCCGACCATAAACTCCGTGCGACCTCATGAACGACCTAGACAGGGCATGGACGCGGTTGATGGGATACATAGGATTCCCGCTGTCCCTGAGCCCCTTGAGACAGCCGCTGAGACAGATGCTTTCGGTCAGCTCCGGGATGCTGTCCGTCAGTATGAAACGGGAGTTCTCTCCGTCATGGATGGTATGGGATTCCTTTCAATGAGCGAAAATATTATGGTTCGGAAGGCGTTCGGCCACCAACACTGTGCTAGTGAGGATATTAAATTTATCAGTTTTTACTCATGTTCGTGGGCAATATTCGGATTCAATGCTCCGTCTCTTTCTTTGCAGAAAAGCGGTTAGATAAGGTAAAATAGTTACATAAAAAGGGAGGATATCTATGGAAAACAAAACGCTTGTCTTCGCCACCTCCAATGTGGGGAAATTGAAAGAGATCCGGGAGATGCTTGAACCGTTGGGTTATCGCATCCTCTCTTTGGATGATGTCCATCTCGAGGTTGAGCATCCTGAAGATTCTGAGACGTATGAAGGAAATTCAAGGATCAAGGCGGAGGATATCGCGGCTCGCTGTGACTGTCCGGTCATCGCGGATGACTCTGGGTTATCCATTGAAGCATTGAACGGCTTCCCGGGCGTTCACTCTGCTCGGTTTTTGGAAGGTCATCCTTATTCAGAAAAGAACAGAGCCATTCTAGAGATGATGAAGGATATCAAAGACAGAAGGGCTTCTTATTTCACGGTCATCACGTACATCGATAAGAAAAAAGGCGTAGAGGTCTCTTTCCCAGGGGAAAACAAAGGGGAAATCGCAGTTTCTGTCGACGAGCATCCGATCAACGGATTCGGTTATGATCCGATCTTCTATTCTTATGATGTGAAAAAGACGTTCTCTCAGACAAAGCCGGAAGAGAAGGATGCCATCTCTCACCGGGGAAGAGCGATCCGGCAATTGGTAAAGTATTTGAAGCAGCATGAAAACGAATAAATCTAGGTATGTGCTCTTCTTCTCTGCTTGCGCTTTTTACTTATCATCTATCCTGATTCTCTTTATGGTCTTTGTGATTGATAGACCCGGTGATGAGTCTGGTCAGAGAGTGATTCCTCTCTGGGAGACAATCTGCTCTTTCCTTCTTATCCTGGTGTTTTTCCTCTCTCTGCTCGTACTTCTTATCTCTTTCTTCTTCTGGCTGAGGTTTGTGCTTCGCTTGCGCCGGGAAGGAATCGTTAAACCAGAATTCTCTCCCGAGGAAGCAGCGCTCTACCAGTACGTATATTCTGATCATTTGACCTTCCGGGAACTCAATAAGGTCAACTTCTATCTCACCTCTCTGCAGACGATCTTTTCCCTCTTCGTTCCCATAGCGACGGTACCATTATTGATTGTAGATAGAACAAAAAACGGTTCGAATAATCTGCTCGCGATTCTCGGAGTCTTGATTCTGTTTCTGATGTTTCTTCTGTTTCTCGTTTATGTCATCTCTCCTTGGAGGATACAGCAATCCGCCAAGAAGATCGTAGGGCAGAGCACCGTCTCTCTCTATCACGATAGGATCACGCAGGTCACACATCTTAGCATCGCTTCCGATAGTCTTGGTCAGAAGCAGGAGTCTGTCGTCGAGAACACAGTTTTTTTCCGTCAGGTCTTCAAAGCGAAGGAGGATCAAAATCTGTACTACTTCTATTACTATGGTCCTAAAGGAAAACCAATCTGTCTCGTACTGAAAAAGCGCAATATCAGCGATCCGCAGATTCTCAGTTTCTTATCCGAACAGGTGAAGGGCCTCTCTGGCAAGGAAAAGAAATGAGGCGTTTTTGTCTGCGCTTTGCTTCGCTTTCCTCTATAATAGGCAATGGCAGGTTTCATAATGAAAATCATTTTAGGTATTGGCAACTACGGCGATATATACGCCGACACACGTCACAATTCTGGGTTTCAGGCCATCGATCTTCTCTCTTCGGACTTTCAGATTCCGGTCAGCAAAAAGCAGTTTCTCTCCCTTGTCGGCAAAGGGAAGATCTTTGACGAGGATGTCCTCTTGATGAAGCCGTTGACGTATGTCAATCTCAGCGGCAATGCTCTGATTGAGGCGCTTCATTTCTATAAGGCGGACATCCGCGATGTCATCGTCATCGTCGATGACATGGATACCGATCCCGGAAAGATCCGCCTGAGAAAGAAGGGATCCGCCGGCGGACATAACGGGCTGAAATCCATCATTGCCAGTTTAGGCTCCGATGAGTTCTGCCGCATCCGGATTGGCATCGGAAAGCCGGAGTTTCCGAATGTCCCTGACTTTGTTCTCTCGGCTCCGAAGGACAAAGTTGTTTACGAAGCCTGGAAGGACGGCATCTCCAAAGCCGCGGAAGCAACCGCCTGTGCTTTGAAGAGTGGCTCGTTCGATCGGGCGATGAACGAGTACAACAAGTGATGGCAGTTCTCTCCCGTCTGTCTCTGCTGGATTATCTCTTAGAGAATCCGCAGCTCAAGAATATGGATGATGCCAAGAATGTCAGGGTTTCCTCTCCGGAAGCGCTGGCGATTTTGGCAGGCATGTCTTTCAACCGGAAGCCTCGGAAGATGTTCTTCCTTTTCCCGACGCTTTATGAAGCGGAGAACTTCACTCAGTTCTTAGGAGACTATGTCAAGGAAGAGGAGTCGTACATCTTCCCTTATGATGAGATCTTCCGCACTTCGGCAATCGGTGTCTCTCCCGAGATGAAGGAGGAGAGGCTTCTGGCGATGGCTTCTCTCTTCTCTGACAAACCGTCGATTCTTGTCGCCCACGTCTCTTCCGCAATGCTTCACATCATGGAGCCGAAGCGGTATCAGGCTTCTCTTCTGAATCTCAGAAAAGGGGATATGATCCACCTTGCTAAGCTGACAGATGATCTTCTGAAGTCAGGATATTCCGCGGCGGATCATGTCATCGCCGGATGTCAGTTTTCGCTTCGGGGCGGCATTCTGGACATCTATGATTCTGCTTATCCAAATCCGGTCAGAATCGAGTTCTTCGGGGATGAGATCGACGATGTGAGGTTCTTCCATGTCGAAGATGAGCTCTCGTTCAAGCGGGTGGAAGAAGTCACCATTCATCCGGCTTCTCTTCAGCTGCTCAACGATGAGGAGATTGAGCGAGGTAAGTCGAAAATCGATCAGGAGCTGATGACGATCGGAAAGCGGGATGACATCGACCGGCTCGCTTACGATGATCTGCTTCAGCGGATGACGGAGCTTCTCGTGAGTTCAAAGAGCCGTTTCCTCTCGGACATCGATGCCCGCTTCTATGGCATCTTCCAAGAGGAGGACGTTTCGCTTCTGGATTATCTCTCCGCATATGAGTCGTACCTCTACAATCCTATTGATCTGCCTTCTTCGTTGGATGCTGTCACCAAAAAGGAGAAAGAGTACTTCCGGAAAGCCTGTCGGGATGGTGCGTCTCTGACCGAGGAGAGAGTATATGTCAGACATCCGCTCTCCATCAGCTCGTTCCGCAAGGCGGAGGCGAGTCAGGAGGAGGGTTTTCTTCTCCGCGACACCGCTTTCCACGCCATCTCCTATGCGGAATCCAGCCAGATGCTCAACGAGTATCTTCACGAAGGCTACAAGATCCGCATCGTCTTACCGGAACCGAATTTATCGAATTACATCAGCTATCTGTCAGAAGCCGGGATCTCTTATGATCTCTGGCCGAAGCATTCTGACATCATGCTGCTTCAGGGTAGGATCACCAGAGGCTTTGAGCTTCCTGAATATCATCATGTCTATCTCTCGGCTAAGGAGATCTACGGCGTTTCGGATCAGCGCTCCCGGTTTTTAAGCCGCTACAAGGAAGCGAAGATCATCCGCAGATACGAGGACTTAAGAGAAGGCGATTTTGTTGTCCATGAGGTTCATGGTGTAGGGCGCTACTTAGGGGTTGCCAACATCGATGGCTTAGAGTACCTCAAGGTTGAATATGCGGATGAAGCTCTCTTTTATCTGCCGCTCTCGCAGTACCGGCTCATCCGGAAATATGCAAGCCGCGAAGGTTATGCGCCGGCTTTAGACCGGCTTGGCGGCTCCACCTGGTCGAGGAAGAAGGCGAGAATCCGTTCCCGGATCTCTTATCTTGCTGACCAGCTTCTTGCCCTCTACTCGGAAAGAAGCACGCGGCCGGGCTACGCCTTTCCGCCGGAGAGGCCTTTGGAGAAGGAGTTCATCGCCTCGTTCCCTTATCCGTATACCGAAGGTCAGCTCACGGCCGTGGAAGATATCAATACGGATATGGAGTCGCCTCATCCGATGGACCGTCTCATCAGCGGTGATGTCGGATTCGGAAAGACGGAAGTTGCCTTTTATGCGGCCTTCAAAGCTGTTCTAGCGCACAAGCAGGTGGCATTGCTTTGCCCTACCACCATTCTTTCCAATCAACACTACAAGGTCGCAATGCAGCGCTTCCGCCAGTTCGGCGTCAGCGTCTGCGTGTTCAACCGCTTTGTCTCGGAAAACGAGCAGCAGGAAAACATTCAGAAGCTGAAGGAAGGAAAGATCGATATCGCCATCGGAACGCACCGGTTATTAAGCGATGAGATCTCGTTTCACGACCTCGGTCTCCTCATCATCGACGAGGAGCAGAAGTTCGGTGTCGCTCACAAGGAAAAAATCAAGGAAAAAGCCAAAAACATCGACTGTCTCACGTTGACGGCAACCCCGATCCCAAGGACGATGCAGATGTCTTTGCTCGGGGTGAGGCCTTCCTCGCTGCTGAGTGCACCGCCCATCAACCGAATGCCGGTCAAGACATATGTAGCTAGACAGGACAATGAGCTGATCTATGAGGTCATCTCCAAGGAGATGGAGCGACATGGTCAGGTATATTATCTCCATAACCAGATTGCCTCGATCGCCTCTCTCGCCGAAAAGATCCAGAAGCGATTCCCAACTCAGCGCGTCAGCTATGCGCACGCCAGGATGAACAAGGATGAGATTGAGGAGATCATGGACCGCTTCTATCAGGGAGATATCGACATTCTTGTCTGCACCTCCATCATCGAATCGGGCTTGGATATTCCGAACGTCAACACGATCATCGTGGAGAACGCCGATCGTTTCGGATTGGCTCAGCTCTATCAGATCAAAGGACGAGTCGGAAGGAGCGACAGGCTCGCTTATGCCTACTTCTTCTTCCGCGATGCCGCTAAGATGACGGATGAAGCGAAGAAGAGGCTCAAGGCGCTGAAGGACTTCACAGAGTTAGGATCCGGATATAAGATCGCCATGCAGGATCTCAGCATCCGCGGTGCGGGCGACATCCTCGGATCGGAGCAGGCCGGCTTTGTCGACACGCTCGGATACGATGCCTATATGGATCTTCTTCAGGAAGTTGTCAAAGAGAAAAAGTTTGCTGATCAAGCATTGGAAGAAAAAGACAGGCATCGGTTTGAGCTCTCGTTCACCCTCGATGCCCACATTCCGGAAAGCTATGGCACAGAAGGGGAGAGAATCTCGATGTACCGAGAGTTATCCGACTGTGCAAACGATGATGCTTTACACGCGTTCAGCGAAAAGCTCCGGGATGTCTATGGTCCCTATCCTCAGGAGGTGGCGAACCTTCTGACGAAGCAGAAGATTGAAAACAATCTCAACTCATCGCTCTACTCTGGCTTTTCAGAAGGACTGGGCGTCTATCTGATCACGATGTCGGATGTCTTCTGCGCCAAACCGAAACTCTACCGGAAGATGGACGAGCTGTTACGACCTCTCGCCATCCGGCTGAGGGTGAAGGTCAGTAACAACCGTTATCTGTTCACGCTGACAAAGACCAAGGACTACTTGGCAGATCTGCTTTTCTTAACGGAAAATCTGAAAGCCTCTTATGAAGCAGACTGATTCGTTTTTTCTCCGACGCTGAAGAGAACCCGGACGTTCTCGGGTTTCATCTGGACTTTGTAGGTGTCGGAGATGAGGTAATAATAAGAAAATACAGATGGCTCTTTGACTGAGGAATCTATTTTCAGATCGATGAAGGAGTAGATGATCTGAGGATGGGACTGATAGAAGTAAAAGTTATCGGTCACCATGACGATATCTCCGCTCTCTTCCTGATACGGAATGTTGTTGCGCTTGAAGGGGGCGTAGCCGGCAGGGATCTGCGCAAAGAAGATCATCTCCATGCTGCCCTCTGGAAGGATGCGATTTTCATTCTCCGGGTTGGAGAGAAAAGGCGTCTCCTGATAGAAGGCATTGAGCTCTGCCTGAGAGGAGACCACATAGATATTGGCGTAGTAATCCATCTCTGTTTTGTTCTGATTCCAGACGATCTTCTTGCTGCTGATCGCAGCATAGTTCATCTCCAGGTGTGCGAAAACCATGTTGCCTAACAAACACTGATAGCAGGATCGGGATTTCTCACAGGATGTGAGGACGAAAGGCAGGAAGAGCAGATAAAGCGGTTTTGATCTCATACGTTCCTATTTTACCTTATCTGAATGGGATTCTACCGGATTCCTGAATTTTCTCTATCAACAGATAAGAAAAAACTGCCGTGAGATGAACCCTAGGCAGTCTTATGTGCAGACCGATATACGCCTTTGTGTTTTTCAAAGGCACAGAACTTCAGCTTCGGCTTACTTCTTTGTTTCGGCTTACTTCTTGGAAGTGAACCAACGGGACTGGATGAAGTCCAGGGTGTCGCCGAGGTTCTCTTCTTCCATCGCGGCGATTGCGAAGAGGTAGGAAGGCATCGGCAGAGAGAGATCCGGATCGAATTTGATCAGATCTCCGTTGTTGGCTTCGCCTTTCACGATGTAATATTTGTTCTCGGCCAAGACCAGAAGTCTCTCTTCCTTGACCATCAAGACGGTTCCCTGTAATTTGTGTTCAGACATATCTCATATCTCCTGTTCTGTCATCGCTTGTGATGACACCTTCATTATAATGTTTTTTTGGTTCGATTTCAAACGTTGGGAACCGTTTTCTAGGACCGTCTAGGCAGAAGATTCTGAAAGCCGTTGTTTCTCCTTGACATCAGATCCTGCGATTTAGGCGAAATCCAGCCGGTTTTCTTCCGGTTCTATAATTCCTTTCAGGTTGTTCTGAAATACTGACCCCTCGGGTGTTATAATTTTGAGTACTGGAGCTCATCACATCATGTATCAAGAATTGCAAAAAGGATGGTTGGAAGTCATCTGCGGTCCGATGTTCGCCGGAAAATCGGAGGAGCTGATCCGCAGGATCAAGACGCTCAGCTATGCCCATCAGAAGATCGTTGCCTTCAAGCCGGCGATCGATAACCGTTATGACAAAACAGCAATCGCCTCTCACGATGGCGAGAAATACCAGGCTTATGCCATCCGCAAGGCAGAGGATATCCTCTCTTTCATCACCGACGATGTGAAGATCGTCGCCATCGACGAAGTTCAGTTCTTCGGCAAGGAGATCGTTCCGATCTGCGAGCACCTCGCAGAAAGCGGCATCCGTGTCATCGTCGCCGGTCTGGATACGGATTTCCGCGGTGAACCTTTCGGACCGATGCCGGATCTTCTGGCCAGAGCGGAGTTTGTCAGCAAGCTCAGCGCTGTCTGCACCATCTGTGGCTGTGCGGCGACAAGGACGCAGCGTCTCGTCGATGGAGCTCCTGCCAACTATGATGATCCGATCATCTTAGTCGGAGCCAAGGAATCCTACGAGGCCCGCTGCCGCAAGCACCATATCGTTCCCAGAAAGTCAGAGCGATAAACGATCAGGAGTCAAACATGGGACTATTCAAACGCAAACCGAAAGAGACGGTGGAGGAGACGAAAGCCGAAGAGGCAGAAGTCAAGACCACCAAGATCAAAAAGAAGGAGACGACAGGAAATCTCTTCAGTTCCACGTCTGTCTTTTTCCGTGGGGAGGAGCCGGAAGCAGCTGCTCCTCAGCCTACCTTAGAGACAAAGAAGCTTCCGCCCGATCTAGAGCGGTTCAACCCGGAATCATATCAGGGGCTTACTAACGAACAGGTCGAGTTAAGAAAAACACAAGGTTATGTCAATCATTCCGATAAGAACGGGATGAAATCGATCGGCAAGATCTTACGGGATAACATCGTCACGTACTTCAATATGATTTTGTTGGCGATCGCTGTCGTTCTCATCGTCTTCCGGCAGTACACGCAAGTCACGTTCTTAGTCATCGCCATCATCAACACAGTCATCGGTATCTGCCAGGAGATCAAGGCAAGAAACACGCTCAGCAAGCTCAAGCTTGTCACCACCTCTAACGTCGAGGTGGTCCGCGAAGGAAAAAAGAGTGTCATCGCAACAAGCCTACTGGTGCTCGATGATGTCTATCTGCTGAAGAACGGGGATCAGATCCCGACAGACTCCATCATCTTAGATGGCAAGATCGAAGTCAATGAGTCGTTGCTGACAGGTGAATCCAAAGCCATCAAGAAGAGCATCGGCGATAAGATCTACGCCGGCTCGTTCATCGTCTCCGGTTCGGCGACCGTGAAAGCGGACCTCGTCGGAGAATACAACTATGTCGCTGGCATTCAGGCGAAAGCCAAGGTACTCAATAAGCCAAAGTCGGAGTTGGTCCGCTCTCTGAACACCATCATCAAAGTCATCGGTATCACCATCATTCCCTTAGGCGCTTTGATGTTCTGGAGCCAGTGGATGACCAACTGGACACCATCGGCTGATCTCTATGAAACGGCGATCACGACCATCAAGTCCACCGCCGCCTCTATGATCGGCATGATTCCTTCCGGCATGTACCTTCTGACATCTGTCGCTTTGGCCTCTTCGGTTGTCTCTCTTTCAAAGAAGAACGCCATGGTTCAGGATCTTTATTCGGTCGAGATGCTGGCGAGAGTCAACACGCTGTGTCTGGATAAGACCGGAACATTGACGGATGGAACGATGCGGATCGATGAGGTGCTGGTCATCAATTCTGCTTACGATATGTATAAGCTGATGGGTTCTTATCTCAACGCTTTCCCGGAATCGAACCAGACTTCGGTCGCTCTCACCCAGCGCTATCCCTTGAGGAAAGACTTCGTCGTCATCAACAGGATTCCATTTAGCTCGGCGAGAAAATTCTCTGCGGTTCAGTTCAACGATTTAGGAACCTTCCTGCTCGGAGCTCCGGAATATCTCTATAAGACGAAGGATAAGACCATCAACAACTATATTGCAGACAAGCAGGCTGCCGGTTACCGGGTGGTCATGATCTGCAAGAATGACAATCCCATCATCGATGGGGAAGTCAAAGGCAAGAACACGCCGATCGCTCTCTTCACCTTGGAGGACCATGTCCGCAATGAAGCTCCGGACACCATCCGCTGGTTTGTCGAGAACGGTGTCGATATCAAGATCATCTCCGGCGATAACCCGCTCACGGCTTCGGAGATTGCCAAGAAATGCGGCGTTCCGAATGCGGAGAAGTGTGTCTCCTTAGAGGGCTTAAGTGAGAATCAGGTCATGGATATCGTAGATGACTACGCTGTGTTCGGCCGCGTCTCACCGGAGCAGAAAGCCTGCATCATCAAGACGCTCAAGCAGAAAGGGAAAGCGGTCGGAATGACAGGAGATGGTGTCAACGACATCTTAGCCATGAAGAATGCAGACTGCTCTGTCGCCATGGCAAACGGTGCCTCCGCAGCGAGAAACGCAGCGAACCTCGTCCTTCTGGATTCAAACTTTGCTTCGATGCCTGCCGCGGTTCAGGAAGGCAGGAGAGTCATCAACAACGTTCAGCGCTCTTCCTCGCTCTACCTGATGAAGACGATCTTCACCGCAGTGTTCACGCTCATCGTTCTCATCACGACGCTCGGACATCCGATCCCATATCCGTTTGAACCGAACAACCTGTTAGTGACAGAGATGATCTGCATCGGCTGGGTTTCGATCTTCCTGGCGCTGCAGAAGAACAGCGATCTCATCTCCGGCTCCTTCATGCGCAACACGTTCGCTAAGGCCATCCCTGCCGGCATCTGTCTGATCTTAGCAGTGGGTCTAAACTACATCCTGTTCTATATTCCCGGAAACTTCTTTGAGTTCGATCCTTCTTTCGTCGACGGAACCGCCAAGACGCTCTCCAGCTCTGGCATCACCTTCAATGCGCTGACGATGGCGGTGGTCTCTTTGGGTATGGCGTTCTCGCTTGTCACCCCGATGAGTCCGCTCTCTGTCCCAGAGAACCGATTCCGTTTCATCATGTTCAATCTGACGATCCTCTTCTTCTGCATCATGGTCTTCATCTTCCCCTTCCTTCCTCCGCTCACCTCCGGCCCTCGGTCGCTCTCCGAGCAGTTCATCGGCATCGATTTCCGCACGATGACAAAACCGATGTGGTTCATGCTGATCATCTACCTCTTCGGATTCTATGCACTTCTGAAAGCTCTGACAAATGCTTTTGCCTTCATGAAGCGGATTCCGCCCAAGCCTCCGGTTATCATCCCTGCCTCTGAACCTGTGGAAAAACCACTGGAAACAGAAGAGGAAAAACCGGAAGAAATGTAAAATAGCTGTTGCATATTATGGTCCATAGCCGTATAATTAACGAGCGCTCAAGTTATGGATCATTAGCTCAGTTGGTAGAGCAACTGACTCTTAATCAGTGGGCCTAGGGTTCAAGTCCCTAATGATCCACCATCTAGCACTTATGGATTGATATGCGGGTCACCTCCCGGTATCAATCCTTTTTTTGTTTCTCCAGGGATGGTAAAACCCGAAGAATCGATAACGAAATCTGGTAGTTTGAAGCCTATTCTGTTTTCTCTATTAAGAATAAATGCGTAAATACGCAGATATTATTATTTAAATAATTGATAGCATCCATCCTATATGATACAATACTATTAAGAATAATTGCGTAAATACGCAATTATTATTCGGAGGAGAATTTTATGATTAGAAGGGATAGCTATCTGAATCAGCTGATCAGGAAACAAAACAATGGTCTCGTCAAAGTCATAACAGGAATCCGAAGATGCGGAAAGTCCTATTTGTTGTTCCATATTTTCCATGATTATCTACTGAGTACCGGCGTTGAGGAAAACCACATTATCTCTATCGCATTGGATGATGCGAGTCATCAGCAATACTGGAATCCCAACGAATTAGATAAGCACATTCGGAGCAGAATCATTCCTGACGGAAAAACAAACTATATCTTTATCGATGAAATTCAGTTTGTGAAAGAGGTTGCTAATCCTTATTTAGAAGGAAGCAAAGTCGGTTTTACTTCGGTGGTTCTTGGGCTGATGAAAATTGATGATGTCGATGTTTATATCACCGGAAGCAATTCGGAAATGCTTTCCAAGAACATCCAGACGAGCTTCCGGGGAAAATGCGATCAGATCAATGTCAGACCGCTATCCTACAAGGAGTTTTATGACGCTTATCCAGGAGATAAAACAAGAGCGTTGGATGAATATATCACGTATGGTGGGATGCCTTTTATTTTATCCATTGAGAACTATACGGATAAATCCGAATATCTGAAAAATCTGTTTCTAGAGATCTATATCAAAGACATCCTGGAAAACCAAGACATCAGAAAGGATGAGAGTGTGATCAACGATCTGCTGAATATCATCTCTTCTTCGATCGGATCGTTGACCAATCCATTGAAGTTGTCCAACACGTTCAAAACATTGAAAAAAGTAACGATAAATCCTCACACCATTGAATCGTACCTGGACTATTTCACAGACTCTTTCCTGATTGACCGAGCAAAACGATACGATATCAAAGGAAAGAGCTATATTGAATCTCCTTTAAAGTATTACTTTTCGGATCTTGGATTAAGAAATGCGAGGCTCAATTTCAGAGAAATGGAGAAGACTCATATCATGGAGAACGTCATCTATAATGAGCTAAGATATCGAGGATTCAGTGTCGATGTTGGGGTGGTTGAATTCAATTACAAGGATAGTGAGGGAAAAAGTAAAAGGAAGCAGCTTGAAATTGATTTTGTCTGCAATCAAGGAAACGACAGAATCTATATACAATCCGCCTATGCTCTTCCGACATCCGAAAAAATAGAACAAGAGACAAGAGGGCTGATCAGAACAAAGGACTCCTTCCGAAAAATCGTGGTTGTCAAAGATAGTATTGTTCCCCGCAAAGATGAAAACGGCATTCAGTTTGTCGGGGTTGAAGAATTTTTACTGAACGATAGATACACAGCAAATAACTGAATTCGAAACAAGGAGATTCAGGAATCTCTATTAAGCCGGTGCCAGAAATCAGCAACGGGCAGGCGCATAAGGCTTGTTCCGTTACGGCATCATAAAGATTCCTTCATCCCGTCAGCTTTCATAGGTGAGTCCCACTGAAACATCAAATTAGCGTTCGCAAAAGCACAAATTTGAGATGATGCGAACGCTAATTCGATATATTGTCTATCATGTCAATCATCTCAAGCGTCAGCGAACAATTCAGGAACAGACTCCGAGCTATCAGTAAAACGAAAATTCACTGAGCGCAAACAACAACAAATTCAGCAAATATCTGTGTTTAAAGCAACAGATTGTTTTAATCGTTATTTCTTCAGAGCAAAGCCGATGGCGACGCAGATGCCGACAAAGAGAAGCAGAGCGGCTATAGAGACGAGAGCCACCGTCTTTCCATTCCAATGCTGTGCTCGGTTCCGAAGTCCTTCTGCTGAGAGGATATTGGTGTTCTCTTTCTGTTCTGAGGCGGGTGCGGTCTCGTTGCGGCTCAGGCTGCTTTTGGTGATATCAACCGGTGTCATCAGTTTGGCAAGGCCGCTAGGTTCGTTGTACTTGACAATCCCACTGTGACTCCAGCCTTTTTCAAATCCCGAAGGAGCTTTTAACTGATCCACCATGAAAACAACGACGTGTCTGATCTCAGCAAAGGAATCGGCTTTGACAACCTTGCAGGTGCAGGGAATATCGATCTGCCTAACAACAGCGTCGCCATCCAAAAAATGGGGTCCGACTTCCGACACAGGATAGGGCATATCATCAAGCATAGCAAACTCAGGGATGCGGACCCTTGTAAGATCGGAAGAGGCGTGGATAGCGATGGCTTTGTGAGGCAGTTCCTCGGGGTCGCTGATTTGGAAGGTGATTCCATCTTTTTCGGTTTCTGTCATGATCGGTTGTTCCTTACCTTTCATTTATTATAGCAAATTTTGCAAAGCAAAAGCCTCCCGGATTGGAGAGGCTTTTAACAGAGATATCGTCGATTTACTTCTTCTTGATGTACTTCAGGGAGTCGAGGGCAACGGCAGCCATCAGGATGACGCCTTTGACAACGAACTGCCAATAGGAGGAGACGCCGAGCAAGGTGAGGACATAAGTGAGACCGGCGAAGATGCAGCATCCTATCACGGCTCCTTTGACTTTACCGATACCGCCAAAGAAGGAGATGCCGCCGACGACGCAGGCTGCGATAGCATCGAGCTCATAGCCGTAACCGGTGTTGGTTGCCGGGTTGGAGTTGAAGGCAAAGAAGAAGGTTCCAAAACCATAGAGGATACCAGCCATAATGAAGACGCCCAGCGTGACCTTGAAATAGGAGATACCAGAAACGGCGGCCGCTTCAGCATTTCCACCGACCGCGAACATGTTCTTACCGAATTTTGTCTTGTTCCAGATGAACCAGACCACGGCGATTGCAATCACAGCGTAGATGATGTATTTTGGGAAGCCCTCCGAACCACCGATCCGCCCTAAGATTGCAGTATCGATGTTATTGTAGTTCGGTGTGCCAGTCGGAACGCCGGAGGTAGCGACGAATCCGAGGCCGTAGACGATCATCATCGTAGAGAGAGTGGTGATGAACGGATGCATTTTGAACTTAGCGGAGAAGAAGCCGGCAATGGAGGTGAAAAGCGTCGTTGCGACAATCGCTAATAGCAAGGCAAGAATAACTCTGCTGCCGAAGGGGACTCCGTTGAGGTTGATGGAATGACCAAACAGTTTGGCAGGAACGATGCCATCGTGCAGGATGAAGCCGACAACGACCGTGCCTAAGCCGATCAGACGACCTATGGAGAGGTCGGTTCCGCCGAGGACGATCAGACCCGCGACGCCGAGAGCGAAGAACATACGGGAGGAAGTGATTTCTAGGAAGCCGGAGATGTTGGACCAGGTGAGGATATTTCCGTTTCCAATGATCGGAGAGATGATGAAGCAGGCGATGAAAAAGAGACTGACAATCATATAAAGTGCATTGTTGAGTAAGAAGGTCTTAGTATTGAAAGTGTAAACGTAGTTCTGCTGACGATGTTCCATATCATCGAAGAAGCTCATATGACCTTCTTTTGCGATGCTGATTTTGTCATAGCGGGAGGTATAGGCTTCAAAGATCATCTGTCTCTTTTTGGCGATGACGGCATTATGACGGTTGCTCTCATCACGGACCTGAGAGTTGTAGGAGATGGTGATTGAATCAAGCTCATCTTTACACTCTTTTTTCAGATTGGCCAGATCTTTCTTGTACTGCGCTTTGAGGATGGGATCAGCATCGATCTCGGGGGTGCGCTTCTCCTGCTCGAACTTGGCGATGCGACCTTCGTTCTCGGTTTTTTTCGCAGCGTAGTTCTCGCGGTAAACGCGACGGAGATCTGTAAGTTTCTGGGTATGAACAGGTTTATCCTGTTCAACCAGATCTTTGCCTTTTTCTCTCTGCTCTTTTTCAAAAGGTTCCGAGGTCTTCTTGATGTAAGCGACAGCCTCTCTAATGGTGGACCGGATTTCGGCAGAATGCTCTTTCTGATCAGCTTTGGCCTTGACCAGCTCTCCCTGGTCTCTGGTGATGACTTTGTTTCGGGAGACTTCGTCGATCATCTTCTGACGCTTCATATCGTAGATTTCTTCCTTCAAAGCAGCGATTCTCGTCGAACCGTGCTTGCGAAGCTCTGCCAGTTTATTCAGATATTCTTTGACTTTTTCATCGGATTCTAGCGGAGATACAAGCTCTCCCTGAACCGTTTTCTTCATTATATCACTCATGGTGTACCCCCTTTTTACAGATATTTAGCCGATAGGCGCAAGAGCTCTTCCTGGTTGGTTTCTTTGGTGTTTACGATGCCGGATATGCGATGGTTGGACATGACGGCAATGCGGTTCGTGACGCCGAGAATCTCCGGCATTTCCGAGGAGACCATTATGATGGTCTTGCCTTCTTTTGCCATCCTAATGATCAACTCATAGATCTCATATTTTGCACCGACATCGATACCTCTTGTCGGCTCATCCATCAGGAAGACGTCCGGGTTGCGGTCAGCCCACTTGCCGATGATGACTTTCTGCTGGTTGCCGCCAGAGAGCGCCGTAATCAGATCGTGAACGGAGAAGGCTTTGGTATGCATGACGCTGACTTCTCGCTTCGTTGCTTCTTCCATCCACTTGTCCTGAAGGACATGGTACTTAGAATACCGGTCAAGGTTTGTGATGCAGGTGTTGAAGACGAGGTCGGCTTTGCCGAACATGCCGTTGACCTTGCGTTCCTCTGTAATCAAGGCAAAGTTGTAGGACATCGCTTCCTTGGCATCTTTGAAGCGAAGCTTCTGACCTTGATATTCGATGTATCCGCTGGAGATGGTACGGAGGCCGAACATCGCCTCAAGCAACTCAGATCGACCGGCACCGACAAGGCCATAAATACCAAATATTTCACCTTTTCTAACAGTAAAATCGATGTTATCCAGGAAAGGAGCATAAGCGGTCGAAAGAGAGTGAACCGAGAAGATCGGTTTGCCGGGGGCGTTATCAACGTCCGGGAATCGCTTATCCAGGGATCTGCCGACCATAGCTTTGATCAGCTCATCCATGTTCGTATCTTTCGTATCTTTCGTCATGATCATCTGACCATCACGGAGGACGGAGACTTCATCGCAGATTTCAAAGATTTCATCCATCTTGTGGGAAATGTAGATGAAAGAGACGCCGAACTGTTTCAGTTGTCGAACAATCTCAAAGAGCTTCTGAACCTCTCTCTCGGAGAGAGAAGAAGTCGGTTCATCCAAGACGATGACCTTGGCGTTGTAGGAGACCGCCTTAGCAATCTCGATCATCTGTCTCTGAGAGACAGACAAGGTCTTCGTCAGAACAGTCGGATCGACATTCATCTTCAGAGAACGGAAAAGGCGATTGGCTCTCGTCAGCATCTCTTTTTCGTTGACGATACCAAACCGGTCGGTGATGTATCTTCCCAAGAACAGATTGTCGAGAACGGTTCGTTCCAAGCACTGGTTCAACTCCTGATGAACCATGGCAATACCATGTTCAAGCGCTTCTTTCGGATCGGTGAAATTGACCTGTTTTCCATCGAAGATGATCGTTCCTTCGTCTTTGGCATAGATGCCGAAAAGACACTTCATCATGGTGGATTTTCCGGCACCATTCTCACCCATCAGGCCCATGACGGCCCCGGGTTTCACTTTCAATGTGATGCCACGCAGAACTTGGTTCTTGCCGAATGCCTTCGACAGACCGTTCAACTCCAGAATATATTGATCTGCCATGATGCACTCCTTTTTCAATAAATCAAAAACAAGCAACAAGCTGCGGCTGGTTTTTACCAGCCGCAGCTTGCTAAAGCTACTGATTCAAATCGGCGTTAGGCTAACTTCTTGGTGTAGTTGCTACCAGAGTTAGTCTTGACCATATTGATAGCATACGCATCATAGTTACCCAAATTGGAGAAGTTCTCAGTGACGGAGTTCTCGGATTGACCATCACCATCGACTTCGTGGAGTTCAATGTTCATCAACTTCGCATAGTACTTAACGGCAGGCATATAAGAGGAAGAAAGGAAGTTATCAGAGCCGTTGTATAAGTCGATCCAGAGCTTAATCTTCTTGGCCTTGGCGGTGACGTCCTTGATACCCTCATCTCTGACGGTCTTTGTCGCAGAATAATACTGATCGATATTTGTGGCAGTGACCGCAGAATTGGCGGCTAAAACTGCCTTTGTCTCTGCGATGTAAGCCATAGAAGGAGTGATCTTGTTGCCATACTGATCGACCTCGGAGAAACCTTTCTTGACCGCGTCCGCCGGAGTGACTCCGTCGAAGAGGTTGCGAACCATCTGTAAGGTACCAGCAGCCTGAGCGTCAACGTTCTGAGAAACGGTTCCTGTCATCGCTCCGGACTTGACATCAGCAAGGGCATCAGCGTTGGCATCATAACCAAAGAGAGGCGTCCCTGCCGTCCAGCTTGTCGAAGACTTCATACCCTCTGCCATACCATCGTTGTTCGAGACAACCATATTGATCTGAGTTTTATACTGACCAGCCCAGGCAGTGAAAGCATCCTTTGCAGCATCAGCGTTCCAAGTAGAGCCATCAGAGCCGCTCATTGCCTTGGAAGCAAGCTCAACAACCTTGAGATCTCCGTCTTTGACCCTAACTGTGCCTTCAACTGAGTCACCAGCATTCGTAGAATTGTTCTTCACAGTCTTCAGAGCCTTACGGATGCCGAGGGTTCTGGCCTTTGAGTCGTTGTGGCCTTCATCACCAATGGCAAGAACATAACCCAAGATTCCATCGCCATCCTTATCGAGTTCAGCCTTCGTCTTGGTCGCAAGATAATCCGTGATCATCTTACCCTGAACATCGCCGCCGGCAGCAGCATCGAAGCCGACATAAAAAGTCTTATCTGAGAAGTTCATCGTCTTTTTATCGATTTCACCAGTGCTCGGATCGGAAGGCTGACGATTGAAGAAGATGAGTGGCTTGTCCTTGTTGGCGACCTTCGTTCCGCCGCAAGAAGCTAACATCGAAACACCGACTAACATAGGAATTAATATTTTTTTCATGAAATACCCCCTTTTCCTATTGCAGAGGCATTCTAAATGAAAGGGCTTTTATGAGGAATGGAATTTTCTACACAGTTTTTGAAAATTCTCTAAAATTCGTTTGGTTTTGCGATAGCTATGGGAAAACAGAGGTGCCGTGTTTTCGGGAAGATTTAAGAATCTTATCCTTGATTTTGGGTGATCAGCTGCTTATTCGACTCCGCCAGATCGGAGCTGAGAAGCGGTTCACCCTGGATGTAGATGCAGTTGTTCTCGGAGATCGGATAGCCGAAAGATTCGTCAATTTTCTGATGGCGCAAAAGGCGAAGGGAGAGCTGACAGATGGCATCAGCCTGCTTCTTGCCGTCGTTGCGAATGGTGGCATAAAGAAGGCCGGCTTTGAGTGCACTTAATCCGACTTCGGTGCCGTCGACGCCGATGACAGGGAAGGGCTGGCGTATGAAACTCTCGCTGAAGACCTTTTCTTTGACCATCTCATCGATGATACCTAAGGCCATGTCGTCATTGTTAGAGAAGACGAGCTCGATCTCGTTGCCGTGCTCTTTGTAGATGGTCTCCATCTCCGCCTGAGCTTTCTTTCTCTGCCAGTTGGCATAGCGGGTCTCGATGAGGTCGATCTGATAGCCTCTCTCTTTCAGACCCTCGATGCAGTTCTTGGAGCGGAGCTCGGTGTCCTGATGATCGAGCTCCCCTTTGAAGAGGACGACCTGAATCCTTCCGTCTCCGTTTTTGTCATAGAGGGGATTGAGATGAGCGGGATCGCCGAAGAGGTCTGCGGCGATCTTGGCTTGAGAAAGCCCTTCGTGCTCCGGCGAGGTGCCGACATAATAGATGTCCGCATACTGGCTGATGCCATCCTTCATATCGCTGGAGAGTGGCTCCCGGTTGAAGAAGACGACCGGTGTCTTGGTCTGTCTGGCTTTCTCCATAATCGTCGGAGAAGCCATTCGGTCGACAGGATTGGCGATGATGACTTTGCTGCCTTTATCCATCTCTTCGACGATCTGCTCGTTCTGGATGAGCTGGCTGCGCTTGCCATCTAATATATTATAGGAGACTTTGCTCTTGCTGAAGGTGTCGGTGATCTGGTTCTTCAAAGCGATGATGAAGGTGTCGGTCACATCGTAAAAGAAGATGTTGACATCCTTGGCCTGAGGCTGACAAGAGGAGAGGAACAGGGAGAAGAGGGCAACGATGATCGCTTTGATCCGAGGTTTATTCTTCATCTTTCAGGCATCCTTTCTTCGGAAGGCGGATGTGGACCGCAGTCCCGACATCCATCGTCGATTCGATAGTCATTTCGGAATCCTGGCCGTAGTAGAGCCGGATTCTCTGGGCGACGTTTCGCATGCCGACACCGAGGGCTTTGGTGTTGGTGTCTTTTAGAGAGTCCTGAAGCTCCTGAAGCTTCTCTGGCATCATGCCAAAGCCATTGTCCCTGAGGTCAAAGTAGAGGAAGTTGTTATCTTCGCTGGCACGGATATCGATCCTTGCATTGCCGCTTATTCCGCCAAGGTGCTCATCAAAGCCGTGAATCAAGGAGTTTTCGACGATGGGCTGAAGGATGAGCTTGATGGTGTAATACTGTCCTTTGATGTCGTTCTGGATATGGAACTGGAAGGAGTCGCCAAATCGCATCTTCTGAATCTTCAGATAATAAGCGACGTGATCGAGCTCGTTCTCAAGCGAAATGATGTTCTTGCCTCTGGAGATGGAGAGGCGGAAGAAGCGGCTTAAAGCGACGATCATCCGCTCGGCTTTCTCGTTCTCTTTCTCATCGATGAGGTAGATGATGGAGTCGAGGGTGTTGTAGAGGAAGTGGGGGTTGATCTGGTTCTGTAAAGCCTGAAGCTGAGCCTTGGTCTCCTCTTTCTCTTCCTGGACGACTTTCTGGGCGAGGTCGTGGATGCGGTTGATCATCGAGGTGTAGGAGCGGTTGAGAGACATGATCTCGGTCGGACCATTGATCTCGATGTTCCTCTGCTCCTGAAAGTCGAGGTCTTCGACTTGAGACATCTTGATCTGCAATTGGATGAGAGGGCTGGTGAGCTGCCTCGCGGAGAAGGCGAGGACGACGAAGAAGACGATCAAGAAGATGGCGCTGATGCCGATGGAGGAGATGAGGAGCTTCTGAAGCAGGATGACGACGGTGTCGAAGTTGCTGATGATGGCGATGCGCCAGGAGGTGTTCTGGATGGTGGAGAGGTAGGCAAAGAGCTTGTAGCCTCCTTCCTCAAACTGAACGGTGCCGATGACCTGCTTCTTGAGGATGTTCATCTCGTGGACGCTGATGTTCTCGGCGGAGGAGTAGATGATGTTGTAATGGAGGTCGTAGATGATGATGTGTCCGCCGTTTCCTAACCTCGTGTAATTGATCTGGTTGGAGAGCGTCGTGAAGTTGTAATCGATCTTGAAGACGAGGCGATAGGCATTGCTGTTTGCGGAGATGAGGTGAGAGAGGGTGAAGTAGGAATTGGCCGAGGAGCCGGAGATCGGAGAGAAGTGGTTGATGAGAGGCTCTTTGAGCGCCAGGTTGAACCAGTTCTGAGCGAGGACTTCCTCTTTCGAAAGCTCGTTGACATAAGTGGAGTTTCCGACAATAAAGCTGCCGTCGAGGTCGTAGAGAGAGACGGAGATCATATCCTTGGAGGTCGTCATCAAAGCATCGAGGTACTTCTTCTCCTGCTCTTTGTCGTTTTTGACATCGGTGTTCTCTAAGTTGCCTTGGATCGACACCGAGACGTTGATGACGTTATTGACATATCCTTCGTAGTTGCTGATGGCCTGCTCGGAGGTGGCGATGGTTTGCTGGGAGAAGTTGGTCTGGATGGTGTTAGCGAACGTGAAATAGACCACCACGATCATGGCGGCGACAAAGATCAGAATCAGTGGACTGATATATAAGTAGAGCTCGTGAGCGAAAGAGTGGCGGTAGCGCCAGCTCTTACGCTTTGTCTTCTTTCCGGAAGTCATCCGGCGTCTCTCCTGTGTACTTCTTGAAGCAGTGGGAGAAGTAATAGGGATCCGAATAACCGACGGCGGTGGAGATAGAGAGGATTTTGTTCTCCGGGTTCCGTAAAAGCTCCTTGGCTTTCTCCATCCGGAAGCTGGTGGTCAGCTTGGTGAAGGAGGTTCCATTGTTCTTCAGGATGGCGGAGATATAGCTGACGGAGTAACCGAGCTCTTTGGCCAGTTTCTCGATGGAGATGTCGGTGTTCATATAGTTGGCTTCCACGTAGGACCGGATGTGATCTAACGAGGAACGGATATCAGAGATACGGTTTTTCTCATTGATGCGAAGGACCCTACGGACAAGGTCGCTCAGGTATTCGATGACGGCCTCTTTGCTCTTGAGCTCGTTGAGGTGATCCTGGACTTCGATCGGGGTGGAATAGTCTTTATAGAACACGGATAAGGAGAGGCAGGATTTAAGGATCGACTCTAGAATGTTAGAGAGGATGAAGGCGTAGCTTTCCTTGTATTCGATCGTGGAGATCTGATGCAAGAGAGAGGAGATCAGAGAGAGCGCATCCGTTTCTTTGCCGTAGGAGATGTAGTAATTGAGCTTCTTGTATTCGTTCTCATCGACTTTGCCGATGGTTCTGGTCTCATCGTCTTTTTCAAGGTCCTCAAAGAGGAGGACGAGGTTCTTGCCTAGGATCGTCCGATACTCTAGTGTCCGCTTCGCATGGCGGAACATCTTGCGGTAATTGATCTCCTGGGTCTGCTCTTCGGAGACACCGCAGGAAAGGGAGGTTCCTAAGGAGTGACCGGCTTTGATGAGGATCCGTTTGAGGTGATTGGTCAGCAGGTTGTTATCTAACGGGGATTTTGAGGTGAAGAGGACGACTAAGGAAGGAGCGATCATCGCTGTATAGAAAGTGAGGTCGGAAAACTCTTGGCCAAGCGCAATTCTGCACTCTTCAGCGATACCCTGGACGCAAGTAAGTTCGCTGTTTTCGGCATCGGGTGAAATATAGACTATCCGCTGATATTGCGGAGTGAGGTCGATGCCGTCTTTCTTCAGCTTCTCTCGGAAGTCTTCGGGCACTTCCTTCAGGGTGGAAAGGATTTCCAGATCATCCGATTGCACCAAGCTCTGATTGGATTTCTCCTGCTCCGCCAATCGCTTCTGGCTCTCGCCGAGCGAGAAATTGTGATCGAGCTTCTCCTTGGCTTCATCGAGAGACTGCTTCATCTCGAAGGAATCGATGGGCTTGAGGAGGTAGTGGATGACGCCTAGGGAGATCGCCTCTTTGGCGTAGTCAAAGGAGTCGAAGCCGGAGATGATGATGGACTGCACCATGGGAAGCTCGATCTTGGCCTGCTTGATCAGGTCGATGCCGCTGACATAAGGCATGCGGATATCCGTGATGATGAGATCGGGTTCAAGCTCGAGCCCGTTCTCGATGGCATCGAAGCCGTTCTCGTAGCAGCCGACCACTTCAAACGTGTCCTTGAAGGGTTCAAGGAGTTTCCGGATGCGGTTTCTTTCGCTGGCTTCGTCTTCGGCGATGATGACTTTGTACATGATCAGTTCCTTTTCTCTATCGTATCAAAAATGATTCGGATAAGCTTTTCAAAATCAGGAAAAGCAGAGAATCAGGCGTCTTTCTTCTCTTCCTTTATCGCCGGAGCAAGACCGGCAGTCGCAGTGATCGGCAGAGAGATGATGATGCCTCTTCCCTTGGTGGAAAGACCGGCTTCCTCGTAGATCTGCTTCATCACCGGATCCTTGATCTTCCGATCGACGACGATGAAGACCATCTCTTTCTCCGGCTGGATGACGATCCCGTAGAATTTGGCGAGGTCGGGACTTCCGGTGCCGCGGGCGACAGAGACGGTACCGCCGGTCGCACCGGCGTGATTGGCCGCTGCCATCACCAGATCGGTCGTCCCTTTGTTGACGATGGCAAGGATCAGTTCATAACTGGTTGTTTCCATTTCCGTGTAACCTCGTTTCTTCGTGTTGATCGGCTAAGAACTTATAGGCAGCGATGCCGCTGACGGCATCGATCGGACAGGCGAAGGCGATGCCTTTCGTCTGCGCGGAGATCTTGAATCGCTCGGTGGCGATGGATAAAAGTGAATTGACCAGGTCAGCTCTGACGAAGGTCAGAAGAATCTCCTTCTTTGTCGTATCGACGCCCATGATGTGACGGAATTCTTCCGGAGGCATAGAGTAGCCATAAAGGTCCATCGACATGGAGGCGCCGGCTTTCTGGTAGGCATCGATATAGTAGTCCGACTGCCCGCGGTTCATGATGGTGACGATGACGGAGAGCGGCTGAACCGCCTCTCGTTTCTCATAAGGGGGGAGTTTTTCCTTCTTTGTCTCCATCACTTCTTCGATGGATTTCAGCTTTTTGATCTTGTTTAGAAGTCCCATATCATGCACCTACGCTTTCTGTCTGAGTGGGGAGGTGGATGACCTGATCGTCGTCCGGTTCGATCGCCTGTTCGAGGGCTCTCTGATACGAGAGCTTGGTCTTGATGGTCGCCATGATGCCGACGACTTCCAAGGCGATGATCGGCATGACCGACATCAGACCGACGACACCGAAGCCGTTCCGCATGATGAGCCTACCGTAGTCTGCATCTCCGCTGTACCGGCTGACGGAGAAGCCGATGAAAAGAGGAAGGAAAACACAGCTTGCCATCGTTCCGGTGGCGACGCCGGCGGCATCGATGGCGATGCCTACATAGATGTCGGGGGAGAAGAAGGCAAAGACGAGGGCCAAGAAGAAGAGCGGAACGACGAAGTAGATGTAGTCGATGTTATACATGACGCGAAAGACGTTGAAGAGCAAAGCGGAGGAGGTGGCGACGCCTAAGGCGATGTAGATCACGGGCTGGGTGATGACACCGCGGCTGACTTCAGAGACGTTGACGGCTAAGACGCGGACAGAGGGTTCTGCTAGCATCGAGATGAAGCCCATGAGGACAACCGCAAGAGCAAAGAGCCACAGACGGCTCTCCCCCTGCGAGGCAAACCACTCGCCCATCCTCGTCACCAAGGGGATGAAACCAGACTCTGCCCCGAGGAAGAAGAAGACCATGCCGACAAAGGTATAAGCGAATCCGATTGCAATCGAAGCTAAAGCTTTGCCTTTGATCTTGGCAAAGAGGTTGAAGATGATGAAGAAGATGATGATCGGCGTCATCGAGAAGGCGACGTCTCTGACGGAGTGGAGGAAGTTAGAAAGGTAAAGCGGTCCGATGCCTTGATAGTTGGTGAGCGGCACCATCATAGTATCTAAAATCGAGGTGTTCCCGGTGTCGCTGAATTTGGCGACCATCAAGTCCTGCATGCCGACGATCCTTCCCATCCGCTTCATCAAGACGGAGAAGATCATGACGGCAAGGACGGTCCCTAACGAGCAGAGGCCGGAGTAGCCGAAGGAATCATCTTCGGCGTTCTCTCCGCCTAAGACGCGGGCGACGCCCATGCCTAAGGCGAGGATGAATGGCACGGTGATGACACCGGTGGTAACACCGCCGGAGTCAAAGAGGATCGTGAAGAAGTCCTGATCGGAGAAGAGACCGAGGGTAAAGACGAGACCGTATCCGATCGTAAGCCAGTACTTCAAGGGTTTGTCGTAAACGACGCGGAGGATTGCGACAATCATGAACACGCCGACACCGATGGCTGCGATGACAATCAGAAACCAGTCTTTGTCCGGGTTGATGCGGGAGGCGAGAACGCTGAGATCGGGTTCAGCCAGCGTAGCTAAAAAGCCCATGAGGGCGCCGATGACAAGCAATAGGGTCAGAGACTTTCTCTTGGTCAAGGTCGTCCCGACAACTTCGCCGATCTTGGCGACGGATTTCTCAGCGCCGATCGCAAAGAAGGCGGTTCCTAAGATCATCGGAACGGAGGAAATTAAAAGTGAGGTCATGACCGGACCGAACTTCTCTCCGGAGGATTCGACGCTGAATCCAGGGATCACAAAATTCAGGGCCAGGACGACCAGGACGATCGGCAGGATGGATAGTGACGCTTCTTTGAAGCGGGCAAGTATTTGTTTCATAGGATTGTTCCGGTAGAAAAAGGGCTATGTATAGCCCTTGATCAGCGACGGTTAGGAGCGGGCCTGATAGAGAGGCTGGCTGTTTCCTCCCTGAGCGGGAGGCGGAGTGATCTTCGAGGAGATCCAGACGACGCGGATGAGGATGCAGGCGACGATGGCAACGACGCCATAGGTGAAGTTCATGAAGCCGATCGCCATGGAGATGAGGCAAGGAGAGAAGGAGAGAAGGACAGCTTCCTTCATGCATTCCCAGTAATTGGTATCCCGATAAAGGGATGTTTTTCTCTTGTTGAGGAAGAGGAGGATCAAAGAGGCGATGAGCATGCCGGCAAGGGCGAAGATGGTGAGGTAGAGGCAGTTGTACCAAACGGATTTGATCGTGGAAGGACGGGAAGCCTGATAGAGGAAGGTCTGGAACTTTTTGGTCGCAGCCTCCACGCTGGTGGAATCCGAATAGAGGTAAGCGCCGAGCTTTGTCCCGGTGACAACGTTCTTGAATCCGACTTTGACAGAGCCGTAGTAAGAGGATCCGGCTTTCGTCGCGGTGAGAGAGGACTTCAGCGGGAAGGAGGCGACGCGGATCTCATCGGTGTTGAAAAGAGCATAGGAGTGCGGATAGCGCTGAGGCTTGTTCTTATCGTCATAGCGGAAGACGATGTGCATGAGGAAGTCAGAGAGCCAGGAAGCGGAGACGTTCTTATCTGCGAAGAAGAAGGCCTGAAGGTAGGTGTTCCTGCCGTTGTTTTCATAAACGACGGTGGAGGTGGTAGAAGAGGTGGAAGGCTTAGCGATCTCCTCTTTCTCGACAGAGATGCAGTCGAAGTAGTAGGCGTGAGTCTCTGTGGCTTTGGTGGTGGCGTTGGTATAGGTGTATTCGCTGCGGAAGAGCTCTTTGGTGTTTGTTCCGTTGTACTCGTTCTCAAAATCAGCTTCGTTCTCCGAGTAATAAGCGGCATCATTGAGGGCAGCATAATTGAGGAAATAAGATCCGTCCGCGTTCTGCTCGATGGTGATGTTCTTGAAATAGTCTTTCCCGAGAAGAGTCTTGAAGCCTTTGTCGATCTCGTTGTTGTTGGTGGCAGTTAAGAAGGCGGAACCATCGGTCTGATAGCCTTTGGACAGAGCCGGGATCCACGGTAAGAAGATGGAGAGGACAAACATCACAAGGATGATGTACCACTTGGTCTTCCGTCCATCGAGGACCGCCTGGTTGCCGAATATGGATTTGAATAGATTTTTCATTTTCTCAATACCTTTACTGAATTGCTGATGACGATTTTATATTATCTAATAAACGTCTCTGTTTTACAACTATCTGAGCGATAAGTTTTTGCCTAGTTTTATGGAAAACCAGCGGAGGAAAAAGAAAGTCAGAAGGGATCCATAAAGCGAAACCCAGTGTAAAACAACTTATTTCATAGGATAAATCGTTACTAGTTGTTTTTTCTTGTTCGCAATTGATTTCACGAAGTCCATTCCGTATAATCAGAGTATCTGAAAAAACAGATCACGGAGGAAATTAAATTATGGCTAAGGAAAGAAGTACGCCTCGTTACATCAAAATTGCTCAGGACGTCTGCGGTAAGATTCTCACCGGCGAGTATCCGGAAGGAACACTGCTTAAGGGTCGCTCCGTTCTCGGTGCTTCCTATGGCGTCTCTCCGGAGACGGTCAGAAAGGCTCTCAACATCCTGGAGAAGGAGAAGGTCGTCTCTTCGAAGCGCGGTGTCGGCGTCTTCGTCGACTCTGTCTTACACGCTCAGGAGTTCGCCAACAAGTGGAAGGCTGAAACCCAGATCAAGGACAAGTATGCTACCCTTGAGAAGCTGCTTGAGGAGAACAAGGCTCTCCAGGCCAAGATCACGGATGCCATCGATGATATGAAAGATTCCTTCACCTATCAGACGACGGAAGCCATCAAGTTCTCGCAGGTCGAGATCCCGCAGAACTCCTGGATCAACGGCAAGACCGTCGGCGATGTCTACTTCTGGAACTATACGGAAGCCACCATCGTAGCTGTCATCGGCGAGGACAACATCGCCAAGCAGTCTGTCGGCCCGGACTTCGTCCTGCATGCCGGCGATAAGATCGTCTTTGTCGGAAGAGACTCTCTCACTTATGACAGAGTTCTCTCCTTCCTCACCTATGGTGTCATCAACCAGGGTGAAGACGCTCAGTAATCTTCTTCGTAACGTATCTCTAGGCTGTCGCTTCGGCGACAGCCTTTTCTGTTGAAGGTGTGTTTTTCTTCTCTTTGCCGGCAAAAGCAACTATAATTGCCAAACAGGAAAAGCGATATGAGTTTAGACGAGGACATCGAGGCGATACGAAGCCGGCTCACCGGAGATAAGAAGAAGGATATCGATATCCTCTTTTCCTGCGCCGATGAGTTTTCTTCCCGTCCTTACACGAACCAGATCAACGATCGTATCAGCGATATGCTCAAGGAAATCCTGAAGGAGGAAGATCCTACGGAATCCGCTATTCTTCTGCAGCACATTCAGCTGCAGTCTTCTCGAAGGTACGATAAAAAGCTCTTGAAGCTGAGAGGGCTGATCCATGCCGGGAACTATCAGGCCGCAATCGATTTGAGCGAGGACACCAAGATTCAGGTTGAGGAGGCGATAGACGATGCAAAGCGTTCTTCGGGGGAAAACCCTTTGACGTTCCGTTTCTTCTTCTCTGGGATGGAAGCCGCTTTATCGGATACGTACTTTCCTGGTCCCAACACCGTGCGCCTTCCTTTTGACTTTGTCTCTCTGATGATGCTGAGAGCTCAGGCGTTCTTTCTTACCGGCGACAGAGAAAAGTGTCTGCTTTCTCTGCACACGGCGTTGGAATATGATCCGGTCTCTGCGGAGATCTCATTCCAGATGGCGGAGATGCAGATCAAGGCCGGAGATGAGCTCTCCTGCCGCATGTCGTTAGAGAGAGCCTGGCGCTTCCTTTATGAAAAGAGCGATTACCAGCGCTACTTCTTATTGATTGGAAAATACTATGAAATCCTGAAGAAGGACACGGCCTTCGCTCAGAAAATCAACCGAGCCCTTGCCAAGCTTGACACCCCGCTGAAGATGAAGAAGCGGTTGGATGAGAGCGCGAGAAAGAGACTAACCGAAGATGGATTCGAGATCGATCTATCGGATGAGGTGAGGAACGTTCTCCTCGAGGCGTTGACAAGAAGCCTGAAGGTGAACGACGACGAAACGTATCTTGATGCGTTTAAGATCCTCGGCGGTTTCTTCTCCGATCAAGAAATCTCCGCTCTGCTGCAGGAAGAAAATAAGAGAACGCTGTCGGAATAGAGTAGATGGTTTCTAATTCCTCTTCGGTTGCTAAGATGAGGCCTTTTCTCTCACTTTCAGCATCGAGGATGGCTTCATATCCATCCATTTCCCAGATGAGGTGCGTAAACACATGCCTCGCTTTCCCGAGGTAACGAAGAGACGCAAAGGAAAAGCCTTCTTTCCGCAATGTCTCTTCCGCTTCTTCTAACGTCAGCTTCTGATCGATGGTAAAGGGTTCATAAAGAGAAGCCAAAAGGCCTTGATCCGGTCGCTTTCGGATCAAATAGGATTTGTCATAATGCAGGATGAAAATGGTCTTCGTAACCGTTTTCTTCTCCGTTTTTTTCTTGGGAAGGGGATAATCCGTCTCCTTTTTCTGCTGATGGGCTTTGCAGAAAAGACGAAGCGGACAGGCATCACAAAGCGGTATTCCATGAGGAAGACAGATGAGCTCACCGAGGTCCATCAGAGCCTGGTTGAAATCTCCGGGGCGCTTAGAAAGAAAAGGCAGGAAGTAAGCGTAGCAATCTTTCTTGGCATCCGGTTCTTCCACCTGGAGGGGAAGTGCCTCTAAGCGGGCGAAGACGCGAAGGAGGTTTCCGTCGACCGCCACGGCGTTCTTCTGATAAGCGATAGATAAGATTGCATTAGCGGTGTAGTCTCCGATACCTGGCAGAGATACGAGGTCTGAATACGTATCTGGTAACCTTCCACCATATTTTTCCTGAATCAGGGTAGCGGCTTTATGAAGGTTTCTGACTCTTGAATAGTATCCTAATCCCTGCCAAAGCTTCAGGTAAACATCTTCTTTAGCTTCAGCGAAATCTTGAATGGTCGGAAGGCGCTCAAGGAAGCGTTGATAGTACGCTTTCACGCTCTCGACTCTCGTCTGCTGAAGCATAATCTCGCTGATCCAGACATGATAAGGATCGGGGCTGTTCCGCCAAGGCAAGTCACGTCTGTTATGGCTGTACCAATCCAGGAGACTATCTGTCAGTGTCCATTGCTTCTCATAAGCGAGGCGGGGCGTATGATCCTCTAAAGTGATGACGCCGCAATAGGAAAAAGACAGTTCAGAGAGCAGATGCCGCATCGGCTTATTGTCTTGATGGGTATCAATCCGCAGATGAAGATAGTTCCGAAGGCAGTAAAGCAGAGCCTCACGGCCCGCATGGTTTCCTAAGGAGGCGAGCCGATGAACGGTGTGATACTGACTCTCTTCTTTCCAGCTTCCTTCGATAGCTTGATAGGTAGGTTCATCTCCGATCAGGGTGAATACCACCTGAATCTTTCCTTGATCATTTATGCCGACAAAGGAATTCCCGCTCTGGATATCCTGAGTGACGTTTCTTTGAAGCTTAGCTTCATCCGCCCACTGATCGGGATTGCCGCTCTTTCGCATAAAGTCAATGGCGTGATGATAAATCGCTAGGACCGACAGAAGATCTTCGGCGGTTGTTTTTCTGAAATCCATGGCTCTCATTATAGCAAAATCATCGGAGGTCATCGGGGGAGAGACTTGCAAAAAAAGACTGCCGCATGGATTCGGCAGCCACAATTAAGGTGGAATTGATTTTCAGGTTTCAACGTTCTTCCCGGAAGTAGGAAAGACCTAAAGCGGAAGGAGGCTGAGCGCCTTTCTTTCCGATGATGGAGGTGATGATGAGGACGACGACCGTGACGAAGTAAGGAAGGAGCTTCAGCACTTCGGTCATAACGGTGCTGGCGTTGATGAAAGAGGAGAGGATATAAAGGAAGGCGAAGATGAGGGAGCCGATGATCGCCAGAGAGCTTCTCCAGATGCAGAAGATGACCAGGGCGATGGCAAGCCAACCGAAGGACTGCAATGTCGAAGAGTTCATCCAGGCACCTTTGAGCTGATCCATCACATAGAAGAGACCGGCCATGCCGGCAACGATTGATCCAGTCAGGATCGCACCGTACTTATATTTCGAAACACGGATGCCGGCGGCATCTGCTGTCGCCGGGTTCTCGCCGACAGCGCGAAGCGATAGACCGAGTCTGGTTTTCTTTAAGATGATGGCCGTCAGCAGAGCGATGACTAAAGCGAGGTAGACGAGGATGCCGTGAGCGAAGAAAATCTTTCCAAAGGTTCCAGTCTGCTCTGCCCAGCTAGGATAGGAGCGGATAAGTTGAGAGGCTCTGTTGAATCCGGATTTATCGATCCTAGTCATGAAAAAATCAGCAAATCCTGCACCGAAGGTAGTCAGTGCAAGTCCGGTGACGTTCTGATTGCACTTGAGGGTGACAGTGAGGAAAGCATAGATCAAAGCGGAGAGGGAGGAGATCAAAGCGCAGGAGAGGATAGCAGTAACCACAACTGCGATCCAAGGGGCGTCAAGGTTCAGTTTCATGATCCAGGAGATACCGAGTGAGCCTCCGACGACCCCGAAGCACATGATGCCGGGAATACCTAAGTTAAGATGTCCGGATTTTTCCATGATGATCTCACCGACGCAGCCGTAGAGATAGATGACGGCGATACCGATCGCCTGAGGAAGTATGACTTGGAAGAAGTTCATTTTGCCTGCCCTCCTTTTGAATTGGAAGGAAGAAGACCTTCGGTCACTAACAATAGGCGCTGACCGCTCTTCCGATCAGTCGGAACGATCCGATAAGAGACAAAGAACTGAGCGGCGATGATCATAAAGTAGATGAAGCCGACAACGAGAGCGGAGACTGCGGTGTTGGTGATGTTCAGCGTAGTCAGAACCTGAGCCATGCCATTGTTGAGGAAAGAGACGAAGAGAGCGGTCAAAACCATGAAGAAGGGGTTGAACTCCGAGAGCCAAGCGACCATCGTCCCGGTGAATCCAAGGTTGCCGTCGCTGGTCGTCGTGATGGTGTGGTTCAAAGCACCAGCCATGACTAAGCCGACTAAACCGCAGATCGCACCGCTGAGAATCAAGGTACGGATGATGACTTTCTTCACGTTGATACCGATGTAGCGGGCGGTGTTCTGTGATTCGCCGACGACTTCAAGCTCATAGCCATGACGGGTAAAGCGAAGATACACATAGATGCCGATCAGAGTGATGAAAGCGAAAAGAATCGGCAGGATGGCCGGCTGATTTAAGATCGCAGGGATGTTTCCGTGTGTCCTCGGAAGGAGCGTGCCTGACCCTGTCTTGACTACGGCATTGATGAAGATGGAGACAAGGCCGACTGCGATGTAGTTCATCATCAAAGTAAAAAGAGTTTCGTTGGTGTTGAAGAAGGCTCTGAAGATTGCCGGAATCAATGCCCAGAGGATGCCGGCGAACATGCTGGCCGGAATCATCACGAGGATGATCGCCCAATCAGGGACGTTCATCGCACCTAGGAAGTGCATGCACATGATGCTGGCGAGGTCGCCCATCAGGACCTGACCATTGCCGCCGAGGTTCCAGAACTTCATCCGGAAAGCCGGAATCAAGGCAAGGCTGACGGTGAGCAGAATGGCGGCATCGCGCATCGTCACCCAGGTCTTCCTCTGCTGGCGTCCGCCAAAGGCACCTTTGATCAAACCGCCGAAAAACTGCTCCGGAGTCGCTTTTGCAGCGATGAACATTATCAAATAAGCTAAAAGCAATCCAACAACTACAAACAAGAGTCGGATACACCAGGCTTTCCAGGAAGGGAAGTCGCTCCGCTTTTCCAGATGGAAGAGCGGCTCGTGTTTTTTTCGTTCATTCACCATAATCAAACTCCTTCTCTGTTCCGGCTGTCATCAGTAGGCCGATCTCGGACTTGTTGGATTTTCTCGCATCGACCACCCCGGAGATCTTTCCTCCGGCAACAACAGCGATCCGATCGCAGAGGGCGAGCATGACATCGAGGTCCTCGCCGACATAGATGACGCAGACACCTTTTCTCTTCTGTTCATCGAGCAGATGATAGATGGTGTAGGAGGAGTTGATGTCGAGTCCGCGAACGGGATAGGCGACCATCAGGACTTTCGGGGATGCGGTGATCTCTCTTCCGACCAAGATCTTCTGCACGTTTCCGCCGGAGAGCTTACGGACGGAGGTGTGGATCGAAGGGGTGTTGACTTCCAGCTCATCAATGACGGCATTGGCGACTTTGGTCGGACGCTTGCGATCGACGAAACCGAATTTGGACTTCCGATAGGAACGTAGCATCATGTTGTCGACTACGTCCATATTGCCGACGAGTCCCATACCGAGGCGATCCTCTGGAACGAAGGAGAGACGAACACCCATCTCACGAATCTGAGCAGGGGTATGATCCATCAGGTTGACCAGCCGGTCGTTCTTCTTCGGATCGGCATAGAGGATGGTTCCGCTATCATCCCTGATGAGGCCGGCGATGGAATCGAGGATCTCTTTCTGACCCGATCCTGAGATGCCGGCGATGCCGAAGATCTCACCGCTCTTTGCCGTGAAGGAGATGTCGTGAAGGACTTCCATGCCGTATTCGTTCCGGCAGCAGACGTTCTTCACCATCAGCCTGTCGCGGCAGTCCTTAGGCTCTGAACGGGTGATGTTCAAAGTGATGGGTTTTCCGACCATCATGTTGGTCAGCTCTTTCTCGTTGGTATCTTTGGTGTTCACCACACCGATGAAGGAGCCTTTGCGGAGGACGGCAACCCGGTCGGAGATCTCCATGACCTCATTGAGCTTGTGGGTGATGATGATGACGGTCTTTCCGTCGGCTCTCATATTCCTTAAAACTGAGAAGAGCTTCTCTGTCTCCAAGGGAGTGAGAACGGCCGTCGGCTCATCCAAAACCAGGATATCAGCTCCGCGATAGAGCGCCTTGACAATCTCAAGGGTCTGCTTTTCGGAGACGGACATATCGTAGACTTTTTTATCCAGTCCAAGGAGGAAGCCGTATTTCCCGCAGATGCCCCGAACCAGTTTCCTGGCATCTTTCTTGGAGGCATAATTGAGCGGTCGCTTGACCCCTGGGCTTTTTCTTTTCCAAAGATAACGAAGCTTCTGAGAGAAGGTCACATTCGGTTTCAATCCGAGGATGATATTTTCTAAAGAAGTGAAAATATCGATCAGCTTGAAATGCTGATGAATCATACCGATATGGTAGCGGAAGGCATCTTTCGGTGAACGGATGATGGCTTCCTCTCCGTTGACATAGATCTTGCCAGAATCCGGATAATAGATGCCAGAAAGCATATTCATCAGCGTCGTCTTTCCGCTTCCGTTTTCACCTAAAAGAGCGAAAATCTCGCCTTTTTTAACTTCCGTCGTCACGCTGTGGTTGGCGGTGACGGAACCGAAGGATTTGCTGATGTTTTCAAAGCGGACGCTGACCGAATCAGAGCGCGTATGTGTTTCCATGTCTGAACCCCTTAATCTGCTTCACAAAGTACGCCCAGGGATTTTTCCCTGGGCTGTACACTCAAATTATTTGTCTAATGTGATACCGTCGATGTCGATATCGAAGTAGGGGGCGCTGCGGAATTCGGATTCAGCAAAATAGGTCACACCGCCTTCGGTTTTGATGACTTCAGTGTCGGGTGTGAATTTTTCATCGGTGTTGACATCCGCTTGATAAGAAGTGAGGTGGGCACCTTTGACAGTGAAGGTGGAGCAATCGAAGACTTTGAGAGAACCGTCTCTCAGTTTACCGGCAACTTCATTGAGCTTCGCTTCGGTTCCGGGAGCGGCGTTCTTGCCAAGCTCGGTCAGAGCGACCGCACCATCAGAGAGGGTGCTGCCGAGGATTCCGGTATAATCGACGCCAACGTGCTTTCCGGATTTGACTTTCTGGAAGGCGTCCTTGAAATAAGGAGCCCAGTTGATCTTGGAAGAGACGATGAAGGTGTTCGGGCATCTCGAAGCTGTGGATCCGTTGTAGGAGACGTTAGGGATGTTCTTGCTCTCGCAGGTCGTCGGAGCTCCCCAGGAGTCAGCGTGCTGAGAGATCAGAACGGCACCGTTGGCAATCAGGTTGGTCGCGACGTTAGCCTCTTCGACTTCGTTGTACCAGGAGTTGGTGAATTTGACTTCCAAGGTGGCAGAAGGCACGATGGAGCGGATGCCTAAGAAGAAGGAAGTGTATCCGGATTTGACTTCGGCATAAGGGAAAGCGCCGACATAGCCGACTTTCGGAGCAGCGGTCTTACCCATCGCCTGAAGCTTGAGACCGGCAGCCACACCGGCGAGATAGCGTCCTTCAAAGATGGAAGCGAAGGAGTTGCCGTAGTTGGCAAGTTTTTCCGTATGAGCCATCGTGCCGGTACCGTGACCGAACTCGACATCCGTGAACTCTTTCGCCGCTTTGATCATGTTTGACTCATGTCCGAACGAGTCGGCGAAGACAAATTTACATCCTTCCTCGACCAGAGCGGAGGCAGCGTTGTAAGCAAAATTCTCGCCTTCTTCGACACCGGTCCGAATGACCGCTTCGACGCCTTCAGCGGCAGCGGCTTCCTGGAACGCATCGATGAAGTTCTTATCGTAGGTGGAGTTATCGTCATGAAGGGTGATCAGACCAACCTTGATCTTCTTATTCGCCGTATCTGAAGTCTTGCCGCATCCGACCAAACCGAAAACAGCTAGTGCGACGACACTGACGGATCTGAGACCTTTTTTCATTTTTTCTTTCTCCTTTTTTGGGTCTTGCTTACCAAAATCGGAAAAAGCTCTGTTCAATAAATTAAAAATGAAAAAAGAAAAACAAGAAGATTATTTAATTCGTAGTGCTGGATTTACGGTCCACAGCGTAGAGACTTCCCACCGATCTGGGTAATTATACGAATTCGACGTCTTCACTTCTCTGCTGTTTTCATTATAAGCAAACGAAAACGATGAAAAAACCTTTTTCGGAAAAATCTGCCGCGAAAGCGCTAACAACGTTTTGCGAAAGTGCTATTGAGAAAGAGAAATTATGCCTGATATTCCTAAATTTATGTGCGAGCTTCCCTTCTATTCTTTGGCTTTTCCGGATTCGATGAAGTAGTTCAGGATCTTCTGCCTGGTGACGATGCCGATGAACTCTTCCCGGTCATCGAGCACCGGGATGAAGTTCTCTTTCAAAGCAAGTTCGAGCAGGTCTTCCATTCTGGCATCATACTTGATAGCTTGGATATCCCGGTTTCTCCGAACGGAGAGGATGGAGGTTTTTTCTGCCTCTTCATAATTCATTCCGGTATGTTCTTTTACATACCAAAAGAGATCTCCGTCAGAGACGGTGCCGATGTATTTGCCTTCTTTGGAAAGAATCGGTATGGCAGTGTAATGGTGGTAGGAGAGCTTCTCGGCAGTCTGACGGATCGTGTAATCCGCTATGACATACTCAACCTGACTTTTCGGTGTCAGAAAAAACATGATATTCATACCATCTGTACCTCGCTGACTATTTTGAAAAGAAAAATCTGTCTGTATTGTAACGTAGTTCCGAAGGAAAAACCACAATGGATAACGCTCCTTTTTATCGGTACGGGCAACAAATCGGTAGATATAAATAGTCTGTCATCGGAGAAAGCACATTCCGCTATTCTTTTGAAAGGAAAAGAATAAAATAGTCAGAGTATGAATCACTCTGCCAAAGAGCAGGTCTCTCTGACCAGCCCGAACATTACAAAGAACATGGTGCTGTTTGCTATTCCTGTCCTCTTCTCCAGCTGGCTTCAGCTCTCTTTCAACCTCGCAGATTATATCGTGTGCGGAAATTATGTCTCTGACGTCGCTGTCGGTGCCATCGGGGCGACGAACTCCATCTCTGCTTTGATCGTCGACCTATTCATCGGATTGTCGCTCGGTGTCAACGTCGTCATCGGCAACTGCTTCGGCGCAAAGGACAGAGAAAAAGCAGAGCGGGCGTTAGGCGTCTCTACGCTCTTAGGATTGGTCTTTGGTCTTCTTGTCGCATTGATCGGCATCTTCTTCTCTCGGAATCTGCTCATCGCCATGGGAACACCTAGCGACATCCTCGATATGTCGACGACCTATCTGAGTATCTACTTAGCCGGAGCACCTTTCCTTCTTCTCTATAATTTCGGTGCTGCCGCCCTTCGAAGCATGGGAGATACGATGAGACCTTTCCTCTTTCTGACGATCGGAGGAGTGCTGAATGTCTGTCTCAATCTGTTATTAGTTATCCCGATTCAACTTGGTGTCATTGGTTTAGCGATTGCCACAGTGGCGTCAGAGATTGTTTCCGGTGTTCTCGTCTATCTCTGGCTGATTTTCAAGAAAGGATTGTTCGCTGGCTTCCGGTTCAGAAACCTGCGTCTTTATCGAAAAGAGGGCTGGGAAGTCATCCGAATCGGTTTCCCTGCGGGCATCCAATCCATCATGTTCGATTTCACCAACGTTCTGATTCAATCGACGATCAACTCCTTCGGAACCGCGACAATTTCCGGAGATAGCGCCGCGAATCGAATCGGCTCGTATGTCTATTGTGCGATGGATTCGTTCGCTCAGGCCGGTGTCGCCTTTGTCTCTGCAAATAATGGCGCCAAGAACAAAGAAGGAATACGGAAATCTATCCGTTATGCAATCCTGTTCGGATTGATCATCGATATCATCGCTTCCGGTATCGTCATCCTGCTGAGACGTTATTTCCTGTTAGCGATCATCAAGAACGAGGAAGCCATCGCCGTCGGTGAGAAGAACATTATCATCATCATGAGCACCTACACGCTGATGACCTTGGTCGATATTCTTCCGTCAGGAGAACGAGGACTGGGTCAGTCTCTTCTTCCGGCCTTGGTCGCTGTCGTCGGTATTGCCTTGACGAGGATTGTCTATGTCTATACCCTCTTCCAACTGGAGCAGTTCCATACGATGGAATGGCTCTATGCCGCTTATCCGATCTCCTGGTTCATCACAGCGTTCGCTCACGGAATCTGTCTCTTCTTTGTCGTTCGGAAACGGTTCAAAGAGATTGATGCCTTTGATGCCAAGCAAGAGATTTCCAGAGTGAATTAAAACTTTGTACGATAAAACAATCTATCGTTTTTTTACTTTGAGTTGTTATAGAAGTTGATGCGATTGATTATAAAAATCAAAGCAATTTTTTCTAAGCTCCTATGTCAGTATTGTTTTGAATGATAGCTTTCTATATGATGATTGACGCAGAGCTGACTCAGGCAAAACAGGCGGGCAATCTTTGCGGATCGCCGTCCACCTGGCTTACGAAGAACTGTGGCGCTGGAAAAGATTTCCTTCGGTTCCTCTTCTTCGAAAAAAGCGCCTGAGCGCTCTGTCTCTAAATGTCGTAAAGCAGAACGACGTCGGTCGGAGAAATCTCGACGAGGTTCATCACGGTCCCGTCCTGTTTGTAAAACTGAACTTTACAGGTGTCTCCGCTCTCGGAGACAGAGATGACAGTGCCGGTTGTCCCTTTCGGGATGAGAAGTCCAAAGGGTGTGATGATATCGGCTTTGGCTTTGACTGAATCACGTGAACTGAACATAGGTTACCACCCCTTTCGTTTCCGCTCATCATACAGCGTCTCGTTCTTTTCTGAGACGTGTTCAAGACCGGTTTTGAACAGGTCTTTGATATGGTTGTCGGTGAGGGCGTAGAGGATCTGCTTTCCTTCACGGCAATAGGTGACGATATCATGTTTTCTTAAGACCTGAAGCTGATGGGAAACCCGGGATTGAGAGAGCCCTAAGACCTCAGCAATGTCGTTGACGCAAAGCTTTTTGGTTGAGAGCAAAGCGATCATGGAGAGCCTGGTCTGATCGGCAAACAGGGAGAAGAAATCAGAAATTTCCTCAAAGGATTCCGGGGTCAGCTGCCTCGCCTTGATGTTAGCGATCTCTTCTTCGTTTTTCTTAATGCTGTTCATAGTGTCCCTATTATATTCTTTTTCTTCTTGATTTTGCAAAGCAGAAATCACCCATAAAAATCAGTGACTTCTCTTCTGAATGTATTGAACAATGAAAGGCTTTTTAGCAAAAACGATTTATTGTAGTATGTTTCGCTTGTCTTTTGCTTACTCGGCACAATCTGGGTTTTTATACACGATGTTCTGATGCGCTTCTGTAGGAATGAACGTTTCGCCTGTTTGGAAAGAAGGAAAACTGCCGAATTCTTTAGACTTTTATATATATATTATATATAATATTTATGTTTTTGTTCTCAATAAATAAAGGGGATTCTGAACCATGAAATTGCACGGCTCGAAAGTTTTCATCAAAGGGGAATTCATCACGTTAGGTCAGCTGCTGAAATTTCTTGACCTTGTAGCGACAGGGGGAGAGGAAAAACTCTTCCTTCAGGAGCATGAGATCACCTTTAACGGAGAGAAGGAAAACCGGCGGGGAAAGAAGTTGCATGACGGCGATCACGTCTCCATCGATAAGGATTTCTACGAGATATGTTCATCCGAAAACTGATTCTCACTAACTTCCGGAATTACCATTATTTGGAATCGGAATTCGGTGAGAACGGCATCTTCATCACGGGGAATAACGGCATCGGCAAGACCAATATCTTAGAAGCCATCTATTACCTGACGCTCGGCCGTTCTTTCCGGAAGAGTGAGGATAAAGATCTGATTCTGAACGGGGAGAAAGAAGCTTCGGTTTATTTGGTCTTCCGTTCAGAATCGGATCAGAAGGACCATACGCTCTCCTGTGTCATCAGAAACGGATACAAGATCTTCAGCTATGATGACGAGAAGATCAAGAGTCTGTCCAAGATTCTAGGTAAGCTCCTGGCGGTCTATTATGACCCGTCTCTCGTCTTCTTCTTCAAAGGAGAGCCGATGGAGCGAAGGAGGCTTCTGGATGCGACGTTAAGTCAGCTCAGCCCAGAATATCTCTACGCCCTGACTCGATATCGGAAGATATTGAAAGAGAGGAACCAGGCTCTCGTTCAGAACTATGATCCGGATGTGACACTCGTATTAAGAAATGAGCTGATCAATCTCGCCTATCGGATTGTCAAAGAGAGAAAGGACTTATGTAAGACACTCTCTGCCGGGGCAAAGGATTACTACAACAAGCTCTTCGGAGAAGGACATACGCTCAAGCTCACCTATAAGACGACAAGCCCTTTGGAAGATGATCAGGAAACCTTCGTCAAGGAATCGATCGCCCTCTTCGAACACAACCAATCGTTAGAGAATATGCGGAAGACGACTTTGATCGGGCCGCATCGGGACGATCTGATGGCTGCTCTCGACGGAAACGAGCTCGCTGGGTATGGTAGCCAGGGGGAGAACAGAATCGCCTCTCTGAGCCTGAAACTATCGATTCTGGACGATGTCACGAAGAAGCTGAGCAACCGCCCGATCCTATTATTAGACGATGTCACCTCGGACTTGGATGACAGAAGGACACAGAACCTTCTCTCTTGCATCAACCAAAAGGGACAGCAGGTATTTGTCACCGGGACGAATGTCAGAAACGGATTTGAGACTTACGAAGTTCTCACATCCGATGGAAATACACTAACAAGGAGGAACCAACATGACTGATGAAGAAAAAGAGCAGGCAGAAAAGCGGGCGCTAGAAGCCGAGCGCCAGAGACAGAAGGTCGAACAGGTCGCTAAGGATGAGGGTTTGGGAGTCAAGAAGGAAGAGGAAGCCAAACCCCACCTTGATGAGCAGCCGCCCGAAGAGGATTTTGAAGAGGAACATGTCGAGCACGTCGAACTGGATACGTCTACCGAAGCCAAGAAGATGAAGGCCAAGGAGGAGTACACCGGAAGCGATATCGAGATTCTTCAGGGCTTGGAAGCCGTCAGACAGCGCCCTGGCATGTACATCGGAACCACGTCAAGCCGCGGTCTGCATCACTTGATCCGCGAAGCTGTCGACAACGGCATCGATGAGGCTTTGGCCGGATATTGCAAGCACATCAAAGTCTCGATTCTTCCGGGGACGAAGGAAAACCCGATCAACAGGGTCAGAGTCGAGGATGATGGCCGAGGCATCCCCTGCGACATCAATAAGCAGACGGGGTTAAGCACCGTGGAGACGGTCTACACCATCCTTCACGCCGGCGGAAAGTTCAACGATAAGACTGGATATAAGATCTCCGGCGGTCTGCATGGCATCGGTGTCAAAGCGGTCAATGCGCTTTCGACATTAGTCACCGTCACGGTTTTCCGTGAGGGAAAGATTCATCAGATCAAGTTTGAAAACGGCGGCAACACGGTCGCTCCCGGGCTTCAGGTCATCGGAGAGTGCCCGCTAGAAAAGACAGGAACCACTGTGGAATTCACACCGGATCCGCTGATTTTCAAAGAGACGACAACGTTTGAGTTCTCAACGGTCAACTCTTATCTCAGACAGACCGCTTATCTGACGAAGGGTCTTGATCTGACACTCGATGATGTCAGGAATCCTGACAATCCGCTTCACTCCCACTATCATTTCGATGGCGGAATCAAGGAGTATGTCGCTTATATCAACGAGGAGAAGGACAAGATTTTTGAAGACATCTGCTATGTCAACGGCGGTTCGACGGTCAGCACCGGCGGACTAGAAGGGGCAAAGCCGACAACCATCATCGTCGAAGCGGCGTTCCAGCCGACGAAATCCGGCATTGTCAACATGAACTCCTTCTGCAACAACATCCGCACCGCAGGTGGCGGAACGCATGAGGAAGGTTTCCGTCTGGCCATCGGAAGAGAGCTCAACGCTTATTTCCGAGCCAAGGACTGGCTGAAGAAAGATGATGATAACTTCCGATCCGAGGACTGCTTGGAAGGTCTGACGGTCATTCTCAGCGTCAAGCACTCCGCTCCTCAGTACGAAGGTCAGGTCAAGGATAAACTGGGCAACGATGAGGTCAGGAAGGTCGCTTCCTCCATCGTCGGCGATTATCTGCGCGAGTATCTCCTCGAGCATCCTAAGGAAGGCAAGGAGTGGTATGACCGTGTCGTCTCTGCCTACAAGGGCAGAAAGGCGGCCGAAAAAGCCAGAGCTGCCGCTCAGGGCAAGCTCTCGGTCGGAAGCGGTATGCCTGACAAGCTCACCGACTGCATCTCGAAGGATCCATTAGAGCGTGAGCTCTTCATCGTCGAGGGAAACTCCGCAGGCGGTTCTGCGGTGCAGGGCAGAGATGCCAGAACGCAGGCAATCCTTCCTCTGCGAGGCAAGATCCTCAACGTCGAGAAGGCGCAGGCGACCCGCATTGAGAAGAACGCGGAAATCTACAATATGGTCACCGCCATCGGCGCTGGTCAAGGTGAATCTTTCGATGTGAGCAAGATCCGTTATGACAAGGTCATCATCATGACCGATGCTGATGTCGACGGCTCTCACATCCGCATCCTGCTGATGACGTTCTTCTACCGCTTCATGAGACCGTTAGTCGAGACAGGGCATCTTTATATCGCTCAGCCGCCTCTCTATAAGCTCACCTATAAGAACAACGACTTCTACGCCTTCACGGATGCCGAGCTTGACAACATCAAGGCAAAGATCTTAGAGACCGGAGACAAGAATCCAAAGTATGCTTTGCAGCGATACAAGGGCTTAGGTGAAATGGATCCGGATCAGCTGGATGAGACGACGATGGATAAAAATCACAGACGTATGCTTCAGGTCACCATCGAGGACGCTCAGGAAGCAAACGACGCTCTGATCGATCTGATGGGCGAGGCTGTCGAACCGAGAAAAGACTACATCACCGCCAACGCTCAGTTCGTTCAGAACCTGGATATCTAAAGGAGGGATAGAAAATGGCAGAAGAAAACGAAAAGAAAGACCTGCAGCCAGAAGAGGAAACCTCTGCTGATGCTGCTAATCCGACACCGGAAGACGAGTGCTCTTCGGTCGTTCCCGGCCTGAAGAAAGGCATCGTTCCCGGCATCTCTTCCGATGAGTTCGGCAAAGAGATCAAGAGCTCCTTCCTCGATTATGCAGTCTCGACCTTGACCAGCCGAGCCATCCCGGATGCCAGAGATGGCATGAAGCCGGTTCAGAGACGTATCATCTACGATATGTGGAACATGGGCATCACGCCGGATAAGCCGTTCAAGAAGAGCGCGCGTGTCGTCGGTGATGTCATGGGTAAGTTCCATCCGCATGGCGACTCCTCCATCTACATGGCAATGTGCCGTCTGGCTCAGGATTTTGCGATGCGTTACACTCTCGTTCAGGGCCACGGCAACTTCGGTACACCCGATGGGGATGAGCCTGCTGCCTCCCGTTATACAGAGGCGAGGCTCTCAAAGCTCGCTCTGGATATGACGAGAGATATCGACAAAGATACCGTGCCGTTTGTGGAAACCTACGACGCGGAAGGTCAGGAACCGACGGTGCTTCCCGCCCGCTTCCCGAACCTGCTCTGCAATGAATCCTCGGGTATCGCTGTCGGTATGGCGACCTCCATTCCGCCGCACAACCTCTCTGAGACAGTCAGCGCTGTCCAGGCTCTGATCAAGAATCCGGAGATGGATACGCTTGAACTTATGGAGATTGTCAAAGGTCCGGATTTCCCCGGCGGTGGCATCATCATGGGAAGGGCGGGCATCCGAAAGTACTATGAGACCGGACGCGGTTCGGTCAAAGTCAGAGCTAAGTATCATGTCGAAGAGAAGAACGGACACGAAGAGCTTGTCTTCACCGAGCTTCCTTATATGGTCAACAAGCGCGATCTTTCCAAAAAGATCGTCGATCTGAGCGATGGCAAGGTCATCCAAGGCATATCCTCGGTCGCCGACTACTCCTCTCAGAAGATGGGAACGCACTTTGTCGTCGTCCTCAAGAAGGGATCCTCCGCGGACATCATCGCCAACCAGCTCTTCCGCTACACCCCGCTTCAGTCCAACTTTGCGGTCAATATGCTAGCGCTTGACAAGGGAACACCGAAAATCCTCTCGATGAAGCAGGCGCTTCAGATCTACATCGATTTCCAGGAGGAGATCATCACCCGTCGGACCAAGTTCGATCTGAACAAAGCCAGCAACAGAATACACATCCTCGATGCGATCATCACGGTTGCCGACGCAATCGATGAGACGGTCAGGATCATCCGCAGCGCCTCTACAGACGAAGAGGCAGCTCTGAAGCTGACGGAGCGCTTCGGCTTCGATGATGCGCAGAACAAAGCCATCCTCGATATGCCGCTTAGAAGGCTCACCGGTCTGCAGCAGCAGAAGTATCTCGATGAGAGAAGCGGGCTGCAGAAGGACTGCGAGCACTACAACGAGATCTTGAATTCTCAGAGTGTCCTTGAGGACACCCTCATCGAAGAGCTCGATCAGATCAAGAAGAGCTACGGCGATCCAAGAAGAACCGAGATCTCCGATGTTGATTACGACGAGTCGGATGAGGATCTCATCCCCAACAAGGAGATCCTGATCATTCTGACCAAGGCCGGTTACATCAAGCGGATCGATCCTTCTGAATTCAAGGCGCAGAACCGCGGCGGCATCGGGGTCAAAGGCATGTCGACCAAGGACAACGATGATGTCGATATTCTCCGTCACTCGAAGAATAAGACGGACGTCCTCTTCTTCACGAATTTAGGCAAGGTCTATCGTTGCCGCGGCTACCAGATCCAGGAGGGAAGCCGCACTTCCAAGGGCATCCCAGTCGTCAATTTCCTCTCCTTGGAGAAAGACGAGAGAGTCAGCGCCATCATCTCGATGGATGAGTATGATGACGATCATTATCTCTTCTTCGCCACCAAGCAAGGCGTGGTCAAACGCACCTTGGCTTCGGAGTTCAAGCTGATCCGCTCCAACGGAAAGATCGCGATCAGCCTCCGGGAGGGCGATGAGCTCATCAACGTCAAGCCCACCGACGGAAATGCCGTCATCTCCTTAGCCTCCAACTACGGAAAGGTCTGCTCCTTCTACGAGAACTCCGTCCGCTGCATGGGCAGAACGGCAAGCGGTGTCAAAGGTATGGATCTTCCCGAGGATGGCTACATCATCGGTGTTGTCACTTCGATTGAAGGTTCTAAGATTTTCTCTCTATCCAACAACGGATACGGCAAGATCACAGACGGTGAAGAATACCGAATCACCAACCGTGGATCCAAGGGTGTCACCGGATTAAGGGCTACTGATAAGAACGGCGGTCTCGTCACCATCAAGAACGTCAGAGGCGATGAGGATATCATCATCATCACCGATGCCGGAACCACCATTCGGACCTCGCTTTCTCAGATCCATGAGACAAGCCGTGTCACCGCTGGTGTCAAAGTCATCACGCTGAGAGAAAAGGAGAACATCTCTTCCTGCTCGATCCTTCCTTCGGACTCCGAGTATGAGGCAACTGAGCCGGTGAGTGAAGAGACTGCCTCTTCTACGGACGATGATCCCGCCTTAAAGGAGCTTCTGCGTCGCGCCGAGCTCTCTCAGGACGATGATAACTCTTCCGACAACGGCTCTTCGTCGGACGAAGACTAACCGCTGATCGTTTGACGGTCCCAGGCAGAAACCTTGCTATGCGCAGGCTTCTGCCTTTTTCCGTGGTGAAGAGAAAGTCCGTTGGTTTATAATGAAGCCACATGAAAACGTATTTCCTCGGCTTTGACAAAGGTCGCTTGAGCAGCTCTTTCAGCTACATCGTCAGAAACAGCATCGTCTCCTCGCTATTATCCCGAGGTGATAAGGTCACATTCTCTCTCGACGACGCTTTTGATGTCGCCTTGATCGGATCGGCAGAAGACTGCTTTCCTCTTTATCCGACGCTGGTGAAAAAGCGTATTCCTTATGAGATTCTTGCCTGCAATGATGCCGATGATTTTCTCTATACGAAAAGCGGAGTGAGGCTGACGCAGAACGCGTACAACTTCTATCGGAAAGCGGCCAGGATCCTGATCCATTATCCTTCGCAGAAGGAGTTTCTATCGAAGAACGGAATCGAAGGTGAAATCGCCTTGCTTCCGCCGATGTTCTCTCAGAAAGAGGAGGCGAATCTCAGCGAGACAGAGAAGAGAGCCTTCCGCTCGTTCTATCAGATCGCACCGGAGAAGAAGATCGTCCTCTCCTATGGCAGCTATGACAATCCACATGTCATTGAGATCGAGTCTGTCGCCAGGATGAATCCGGAGTGTCAGTTCCTCTTCTTCGGAAGAGGATCGAAGAAGTTCCTCTCTCTGAATATGATGGACCGCCTGATGCGGGCACCTAACATCCGCTATCTCTCTGTCCTTCCTCAGGAGCTCTACCGCTCTGCTCTCTGTAGCATCGCCGGTGTCCTCTTCATGGAAAACACCATCTCCTTCCCTTGCTTCCTCTTCGATCTGATTGAAAACGAGGTGCCGATCATCTCGTATCGAAACAAAGCTCTGCCTGAGCTCATCTCAGCGAAAACGGCGCTGACACCGAATGATTTTTTCTCTCTTTACCGCGATATCACCTCGCTGATGACTTCAGAAAGGACAAAGGCGGCAAAGGAGATTCTTCATCAGCAGCTTCGCACCTTCCAACTTGAATAAACCCAGCGAAAAGACTAAAATTTTAGCGTCGTATATAAGGAGAAAAACAACATGCTCGATGTGAATTATGTGATCGATCATCTAGATGAAGTCATCCGCCGTCTGGAGACCAGAACCGGGGATTACTCTTATCTGAGAGAGCTTCCTGTTCTGGATGGCAGAAGGAAGGAGCTCATCATGAGAGGCGATTCTCTGAAGGCGGAGCGCAACGCTCAGTCCAAGGAGATCGGAAAGCTGAAGGCTCAGCATAAGGACGAAGAGGCTAACGCCGCTTTGGCCAGAGTTTCTTTCGACAAAGAGGAGATCGCCAAAGCCGATAAGGAGAGAGAGGAGATCGAGGCCAAAATCCATGAGATGATGCTCAAGACCCCGAACATCCCACACGATTCACTTCCGATCGGACCGGATGATTCCTGCAACCGGACCGAGAAGTACTGGGGCGAGCCGAGAGTCTTTGATTTCAAGCCCCTCTCTCACTGGGAGTTAGGTCAGAAGTCCGGCGGCTTCGATGTGGAGCGGGCCGCGAAGGTCACCGGCTCGAGGTTCACATTCTATCTCGGTGCGTATGCGAAGCTTGAGCGGGCTTTGGCTTCCTTCATGCTCGATACACACACAGAAGCCGGCTACACGGAAGTTCTGCCTCCGTTCTTAGTCAACACGGATTCTCTGACCGGTTCGGGTCAGCTTCCGAAGTTCGCTGATCAGGCCTATATGACCAACAACACCGGCGAAGAGTACTGGCTGATTCCGACCGCTGAGGTTCCTGTCACCAACTACTACCGCGGAGAGATTCTCTCGGCGGACGATCTTCCGAAGTGGTTCTGCGCCTACTCCTCCTGCTTCCGCGCCGAAGCCGGCGCTGCGGGAAGAGATACCAGAGGCATCATCCGTCAGCATCAGTTCCAGAAGGTCGAGCTCGTCAAATACTGTCTCCCGGAGACCTCCTTCGATGAACTGGAGTCATTGACGGAAGAAGCGGAGAAAATATTGGAACTCCTGAAACTTCCGTATCGCCGTGTCTGCCTCAGCACCGGAGACTTAGGCTTCAATGCCGCCAAGTGCTACGATCTCGAAGTCTGGCTTCCTTCCTACAACAACTACGAAGAGAAGGATGGAAAGTGGGCTTCTTCAACCAAGGTGTACAAGGAGATTTCCTCCTGCTCCAACGATACGGACTATCAGGCGAGACGTATGAACATCCGCTTCAAGAGAAGCAAGGATGCCAAGACCGAGTTCGTCCATATGCTCAACGGCTCCGGTCTCGCTGTCGGAAGAACGACAGCGGCTGTCTTAGAGAACTACCAGAACGCCGATGGCTCGATCACGGTTCCGGAAGTGCTCAGAAAATACATCGGATCCGATATCATCAAGTAGACGAAACGAGGCTGAGAGAATCCGTTCTCTCAGCCTTTTTTCTTTGAAGCAAAACAGAAAGTTGACAGGGTCAGCACGACACCGAGGCTTGTTTTGAATAGGCGAAAACCGTCTTTGAAGCTACGAATCGCCAGCCACCTATTTTGAAGAAAAACACAAGCAAGCTAAAGAGTTATGCTAAAGAGACTGCGGTGATTCCAAAGGCTGCGGTCCCTGAGTTTTTCAGAGTCAGTTATAGCATCAAACGAGGGTGGCCAGATAAATGCGGCTTTGAGGCATTACCATGGGGGACGGTTTAACAAAACGACTCTGCAAATCGATCGACCACAACTCTTTTTTGCAGCCACATTTTCCGGCGAAGTTGAGTCATCAACATGTAAGCGGTATGGATGTTGATTGCAGATTTAAAATGATACTCTATTGCAATCCCATAAAACGAAGCAATCAAAAGTTTTGGCGGTCTATTTATGACTGTTCAGAGCAGTTCTACCCCTTGTTTTTTCAGTTCAAGAAGATCTTTTTCGCTCCAGAGCGAGGTCTGAGCCTCACCGATATGGGCTTTCTCAAGATAGAACATACAGAGCCTCGACTGTCCGATGCCTCCGCCGATGGTGTAAGGCAGGACTTTCTGAATGATGTTCTGCGTATAGGGAGAGAAGAGCTTCACTTCGTCATGCTGATATGAGAGCTGTTTCTGAATCGAGGTCTCATCGACGCGGATACCCATAGAGGAAATCTCAAACGCTCGGTTGAGCAGCGGATGATAAAAGAGGATGTCGCCGTTCATATTCCAGTCATCATAATCAGCTGCCCTGCCATCATGGGGGTTGCCATCTTTCAAAGGCCAGCCGATCTGATAAAGGAAGACAGCGCGATAGGTTTTTGCAATCTCGTTCTCCCGCTCTTTCCGGATGAGGGTCGGATAGCGATCCTCAAGCTCGGATGTCGAGATGAAGGTGATCTCCTCCGGAAGCTTGGTGCTGAAGACCTGGTATCGTTCATTGACTTCCTCTTCCTCTTTCTTCAGGGCAGCATAGATGCTCCGAACCGTCTCAAAGAGGAAAGGAAGCGTGCGATCTTCCCGGCGAATGACTTTCTCCCAGTCCCATTGATCCACATAGATAGAATGAAGGTTGTCGAGCTCTTCATCCCGGCGGATGGCATTCATATCGGTGTAGATGCCTTCCCCAACCTGAAACCCGTAATCGTGAAGTGCATTGCGCTTCCACTTCGCCAAGGACTGAACGATCTGAATCTGACCGGAAAGGTCCTTCGCTGTGAATTCGACTTTACGCTCGACGCCGTTGAGATCATCGTTCAGGCCAGTGTTCTGCAAGACGAAGAGGGGCGCAGAGACTCTCGTCAGTCCTAAGGCATCGGAAAGTTTGTGTTGGAAGCCGTCCTTGATGAATTTGATGGCCCTTTGGGTCTCGACAAGACCTAAGAGGCTATGATAATTTCTGATTTTGAAAACCATGTTTATCATTTTACGCTTCCTGGAGGAAGACCGTTATGGTTTTCTGTTGTTTTTCCGGGTTTGAATATCTAAAATCTTTTCGTCATGAGCCTCGTCAGCAAAATCAAAAGACTGTTTGACCCGGTCGATCTCACCAAGGGAAACATTCTGAAAATCATCGTTCCGTTCCTGATTCCGATCGTGCTGAGCGCCTTGTTTCAGCAGCTGTACTCTCTGACAGATACAGTCATCGTCGGAAAGACGCTCAATCCAAACGAGGTGGCCGGTGTCAACGATGTCGTATCGATGGCCGGGCTTGTCCTCAACTTCACCATCGGATGTACGGCAGGCTTCTCTGTCATCATGTCGAGAGCGATCGGCGCCAAAGATGCTGAGCGGACAAGGAAGTCGCTCTTTGTTCAGATCCTGCTCTCGTTCCTTGTCTCCTTGGTTCTCACGGCAATCAGTTATCTGATGATCGATACGCTTCTTTCCTGGATCCGCATCTATCCGAGCCAGAGCGACGCGAACATGCAGGAAATCTATATTGCCGCAAGGACGTATCTGCGTGTCATCTTCCTCTTCGGCATCCTCTCACAGATGATGTACAACCTATTCACTTCCATCCTTCGGGGAATCGGCGACTCTTTCATCCCTTTCCTGTTTTTGATTGCCTCGACCCTGCTCAACATCGGTTTGGACCTCTTGTTCATCCTGGTTTTTCATTGGGGCGTCAGAGGCAGCGCTATCGCCACCGTGCTTTCGGAAGCGATCGCCGCTTTGGCCACTTTCCTCTATCTGCAGCTCCGTTACCCGCAGCTGCGTTTTAGAAAAGAGGATATGCACGTCGACTTCCCTTTTGTCTTTCAGCATCTTCGACTTGGCATCCCGCTTGGATTCCAATGGTCGATCCTCTTCATCGGAATCGTCATCATGCAAGCAGCTGTCATCCCCTTCGATATGGATCCAAACGGCATCGTCGTCTTGGGCAATCCGGCCCAGGTCGGATATGGTGTCTCCAACAAGCTGGGTGGTTTCCTTATGACATTCTTCTCCGCCATCGGAAACGGGCTTCTTTCCTTCGTGTCTCAGAATGATGGGGCGAAGGCTTATCAAAGAATCCGGGACGGATATAGGATCATGACCTGGATGACGGTCATCATCGCGGTGATGATGACTGCCCTCGGTTTCTTATTGACGATCAACGGGGCTTATCAACACATCTTCTTATCCCCGGATAAGATCACAGATGCGACCATCCGCTTTGGTAACCTCTACCTTTACACTGCGCTTCCTTTCTATATCCCTCTCGGCCTGATCTATGTCGGACGCAACTTCATGCAGGCGGTGGAGAAGCCGCTTTATCCGCTTCTTTCCGGTGTCGTTGAACTTTTAGCCAGAACGCTCATCTGCCTGTTCCTTCCGGCGTTGATCAATCACGGTCCTATCACCTCGCTTGCCAGCGATGCCAGTTATGTCGCTGTATGCTTAGCGGATCCTGTCACCTGGATTCTCTCAGGGCTGACTGTCGTCATCCCTAGCCTTTTCTTCTTAAAACGGATGCCGAAGGAAACGGAAAACGAGATCTGAAAATCAGGTGCTTGGGAACAGAAAAGATAAAATTCAACGCAAATCGAATTCGACATTTGCATTTGACTTACAAAACGATATAATAAGAATGTAACCCGTCCGACCGGGTTTTTTATTTGACCAGAAGAGAGGTGCCAAAATGAGCCGAGAAAAAGTTTCCCTGGTCTGCACAGAATGTGGTTCTCGCAACTACAACGCCACCAAGAAAAGTGGCGATCCTGTCAGATTGGAAGTCAGCAAATTCTGTCCGAAATGCGGAAAGCACACATTGCATAGGGAGGGCAAGTGATGAATAAATTCACAAAATACTTCCGCGGCGTCAACGAGGAAGCGAAGCGCATCCGTTGGCCTGACAGGAAGACGTTATGGAAATCCGTCGCTATCGTTCTCATCATCTCGGTCATCGCCGCCTTGGCGATCGCAGGATCGGATGGTCTTGCCATTCAGATCAACAAGGCGTTCCGCATCGCCTTCCCGGAGAAGACTAGCTCTAGTTCCGGTGCAACTGCGGCAATTCAATGGTTAAAAGGAGTAATGTAATATGAATGAAGAAAAAACCTCTGTCGAGACCTCTCTCGACGATGAAAATCTTGACGAGCAGACCTACAATCCTCTGATCGGTGAGGTCAACCCGGATGAAGCGAAGGACACTGTCCTTCCGGAGAAGGCCTGGTATGTCATCAACACCTTCGCCCAGCATGAATCTCAGGTCAAGGATAGGCTGATGAAGAGAGCCAAGGCGTTCAATATGGAAGATAAGATTTTCCGTATTGTCGTGGCCGACTATGAGGAGCAGGTCCTCGACAAGGAGACCGGCAAGCCTAAGATGAAGAAGGACAAGGCGACGGGTCAGATGGTTCCTGACATCAAAGTCAAGAACTACTATCCGGGCTATATCTTCGTGGAAATGATCATGACCGATGAAACTTGGTTCGTCGTCCGTAACACGGAAGGCGTCTCGGGTATCACCGGGTCTTCCGGTAAGGGCGCAAAGCCATTCCCGATTCCCCGTGAGGAGATTGAACCTGTCCTCAAGCGGATGAAGATCAACGATCCGGATATCTATTCCGAGTACAAGGTCGGCGATCTGGTGAAGATCCTCAACGGAACCTTTGCGGATTCCGAGGGTCAGATCACCTCGATCAACGCCGAGAACAGCTCAGTTCAGATTCAGATCATGATGTTCGGTCGTCCGACGACCATCGACGCTTCCTTCTCTGATATCGAGAAAGCTCCGGAGAATCCGGATTACTCCGCCTGATCAGAAAATATGACGAGCAAAGGATTTCTGATCATCGGAGGATCTAACGTCGACTACACAGCTATCTCAGACAAGAAGCTGATTGAACATGACTCCAATATCGGAACGCTGGAAATCTCGTTCGGCGGTGTCGGCAGAAACATCGCTGCAGATCTTTCCTTTCTCGGAAATCAGGTCTCGTTCATCACCTCAATCGGAAACGGGGCGAATGGACTCGCTATGAAGAAGAGTTTAGAAGATCTCGGCGTGAAGGTTCATAACATTCAAAGCCAGTATCCGTCTTCTTCCTATATCGCACTGTTAGAACCTGACGGAGAGATGAGGTATGCTCTCTGTGATTCCAAAATCATGGACTCGATGAAGCCGGAGGGTCTTGAAGCCTATGATGCCTTGATTCAAGAGCACGACGCCATCGTCATCGAAGCCAATCTCAATCAGCAGGTGATCGATTATCTCTTCTCACGCTATCCGGATCACGAATTCTTGGTGGAAGCTGTCTCCGCCAACAAGGTCATCCGCTATCAGAAGCACTTAGCGGAGATTCAGTTCTTCAAATCCAACATCTATGAAGCCAGAGCTGTTCTGAATCTTGACGCCTCCAAAGAGGAGCTTGTCAAAGCTCTCTTAGAGAAAGGTGTGAAGAAGGTCGTCATCACGGATGGTCCGCACAGCATCGCTATCGGAGACGAAAACGGTGTCGCATGCATCGATGTGCCCCCGGCAAAGCTTGTCGTCTCAGAAAGCGGAGCAGGGGATGCGATGTTTGCCGGACTTCTCCATGGTCATCAGCAAGGCTGGTCGCTGATAGAGAGTGTCCGCTTCGGCATCCGGGTTTCGCAAAAAACGCTGGAGATTCCGGAGACGGTCAATCCCGCAATCGCTGAGTTTATCCGTTAACCATTCAAGCCGTCTATCAGCTCTTGCTGATCTAGGCGGCTTTTTTGCTCTCCTTCAGAATCCGCTTCCGGAGGGCTGCAATCTCCGGTTCAAAGACGGGGCCGTACAGCCTCGGGTTGATCTCTTCGTCCAGATTGTTTTTCAAAGAGGCGTGGACAAAATCATGAGCCGCTTTGATGGCGGACTTCAAAGAGAGTCCGGATACAAGCGCTGAGACTACCGTAGAAGCAAAACAATCTCCAGCGCCGTGAACACCGTCAAGGAGGAGATCGGTCTCGTAGTAATAAAACTTATTCAGCTTGCCATCATAGCCCATGCAGGCGATTCTTCCTTCGCGGAAGGTGAGCCCGCTGATGACGACAAATCTCGGCCCGAGCTTAGAAAGGGCTTTGGCTAAGCTGTTGATGAAGCGTCTCGTGTAAGAGCGCGGATACTTCTTTCCGAGCAAAGCGCAGGCCTCGGTGAGATTCGGCGTGATGAGGTCAGCGATGGGAAGGAGGGATTTCATCTTTTCGACGTGCTCGTCATCAAAACCGGGATAGAGGTGTCCGTCTGCTCCGAAAGCAGGATCCATCAGATAAAGGTTCTTCTCGTTCTTGAATCTTCTCACGACAGAAGCGATCACATCCTCCTGTCCTTTCCCGAGATATCCGGTGTAAATGGCATCGAATTCCGTGTTGAATCCCTGCCACATATCCGCCGTTTGGGTGATCTCTTCCGTCAGATCGTGATAGGTCCATTTCGGGAAAGCCGTATGATTAGACAATACGGCGGTCGGGATGCCGACACATTCGATGCCACATCCGGAGATGATCGGCAAGGCGACAGTCAAGGAGCAGCGGCCTAAGCAACTGTAGTCCTGAATGGTTAAAATGCGTTTATTCATGTTTTTTCTCCTCTTGTTGGTTCAGGGAATCTTCTAAGGTCTTCAACGGAACGACGAAAGCGCCGGCAAAATCGATGAGATTCTCTTTTGTCGGTATCGCTGTTCCTTCCATCCATCCTTCGACCACCTCGTCTTCCAGGGAGAGATGGTCAGCGATGTAACAGGCATCGATATGGTAGGTGTTGCAAACTGCTTTTACGATCTCTGAAAAAGTTGGTTTCATGGTCACTGATCAGACTCTTCGTCATCATTCTTCGTAGAATCGTTGTTTTCTTCAGAGACTTTGGACATATCCAAAGCCAAAGTTCTCCGCTTTCTGCGGTTCTCTTTTTTCAGCTCATTGATGTCGATGACTTTGACATCATGAGAGGTATCAGGCTCTGTGGCAACGAGGCGCTCTTTCTCTTTGATCTCCTGCTCAATCTGCATCTTTCTGGTGTTTCTCAGCTTGATGAGGAAGACGGTGAGATCGATGACACCAAGGACGGAGAGGACAGCGCCGAAGATCATCATCACATAGCGGATGACCTGACCGGAGTTCTTTTTCCAATAGATGATGTAGACGATGCCTCCTGCCAGCATGGCAGCAGCACCGATGAAGGCAAAGACGGCTCCGACAATGTTCTTCTTCGTGCCTTTTCCGACAATCTTGTCAACGCCGAAAACGACCAGCATGACCGCATAACCGAAGATGACACCCATCAGCAGGATGACGACGATGTCCTTGACGTAATCGCTCCGCAAGAACATGACCAGAGCCATCGAAATAAACAATAATCCAATCAGGATATCCTGAGCCAAGAGAGAGCGGTTAAGCAGATAACCGGCGGCGACTTCCATGATGCCATAGATCGTCAGGACAATTCCCAAAGACAGGCTGAGCGCTTTCGGAGAAGACTCCTCAGTCCCTTGAGAAACGGCGACAAAAATAACACCTAAAGCGATGAGGATGATGGCCTGAACTATCTTCAGCCATTTGTAGATCTGAATCCTCATCTCTTTCTCTGTCTTCTCTTCAAAATTACGTCTATTGCGGTCAGAATATATATTCTGATTCATTTCGTTATCGTTCATGTTTTTTTCTCCGTGGTTCATTATAATATAAAATTCGAAAATTTGTCGGAAAAGGAAGAAAGAAAATCGGTCAGTCGCTTTACATCGAATGAATCCTGTGCCAAAAACGGCAGTGTCAACCCATAAAAGAACGCTAAAACAACAAAAATACGCCTATCTGATTCTGTCGTTGAGCAACCCAACGATCTGTCGCCTAGAATCTTTTCTCTGCTCAACCCACACCAAGAAGAGGGTGTAAAGGAGAAAGAAAAGAAGAGTCAAGGCAAAACCGGGGATGAAGTAAAGGGGATTGAACGTGATGCGGTACAAGCTATCGATCGTCCGGTAAAGGAAATCGTTGAAGAGTATCGTCACACCAAGAGAGAGGACGAGGCTGATAGAGGAGCTGATCAGCGTGGCCTTCAAGACAATCCAAAGCAATCTGGACCACAGATACTTTTCTAAGTCTCTCTGCTTCATTCCTAAGGCTTTCAGCATGCCGAGGTTCTTTCTTGAACGAGAATACCAATGAGAGAAAGAAAGATACCAATCGATCAGCAAGACGAAGGACAAGACGAGAAGAATGACACCGCAAATCGTCGTAAACAAGGAGATCAGCGGTTCGAAATTGAGATACTGGGCAAAGAGGCTGTTTGTCAGGATACTGATGTTCTGATTGGCTTTTGCCAGTCGAGTTGCACGATAAGAATCCAATTTCGAATATTCCTCTTTCATCGTATCAAAGCTCGGATAACGGACGATAGCCCGATAGCGGAAGGAGATGTCTGATAGGTTCGGGAATCCGAGCAAGGATTTATAGAGAATCTGAGGAGCTTCTTTTTCATCTTCACCACGGGAGTGAAGCGAATAAACCGCATCTTCGAAGATGCCGAGGATCTTCGTCTCGGATAGCACCATCTTCGTCACACGGTTGGATTTACTGTCTTCCTGTTCCTGCTGAATGCATAGGGTTTGTTCTCTACAGTCTTCCCATGACCATTCCAAGGAATCCATCAACGTATGGGAGAGAAAGACGCTTTCTTCTACCATGTTCCATGAACCAGCAAGAAAGACAGGCTTGTTCTTGTGCTTCTGAAAACAGGAGGCTTCGTCAGCAAACAGGAAATCAGATGGATAGCATTCAACTCGGAAGCTATCTCCATGCCAGGAAGCTTCTTTCGCAGCAGTCATGAAAACAGGATAAAAATGAGCGGGTCCGGAATAGTCCCCTTGAATCAAGGTGTTGGATTGCCCAACCTGATAATGTAGGAATTCTTCCTTTTTCGTTGTTTGTTCCAAGGTAGCCTCTAACTCTGCTTCTGTCTCTGCTTCAATCCGAAGGGAAGTATTCAGAGAATAGGCCTTCAATTTAGCTTGGACTCCGCCGAAGAAAGCGGAAGAAAAGAAAAAGAGAGGTAGGAAAAGAGTCATGCAGAATGACAGGGAAAAGACGAAGGAGCGGTTCCTTCCTCTTTCTTTTCTTCTAGCGAAGGAAAAGATATCCCGATCAGTCATCGCCAAACTCCTTCTTCAGGTCTGAAATCAACGGAGCTTCGCTCTTTCGGAGCGTGCGAAGAGAGAAAACAACAAGCAGCAGGAATAACAACACGAAGAAGAGGAAAGGAAAATACCAGGGTAGAACAGTGATGGTCTCAATGTTCTGAATATTGACTTTGTCGACCAAAGCGTCTGTGATGGTTCTGACGAACAATCCGATCAGCATTTTGATCGGCTGTTGACAGCAGAGCAAAGGAATAAAGGAAAGAAGAAAGGAAAAGAGAGACCAGACCGATCTGCATCAGGAAAACGCATCTGCCATCACGATCTTTGATACCCAACACTTTCCCGATCTGAAGACGATGCCTCGCCTTCTGCAAAGATAGGACTAAACCGATCGAGAGTGTTCCGATTGAAACAATCAGGAGAAGCAAGGAGAGCAGTAAAAACAGCCAGAGGGAAAAAGAGGCACAGCGTTGACATTGATCGATGGCAGGAAGTGTTTCGGAAAGGAATCTGAAGAACAAACCAATCATCACTTTCGCTGCTCACTTCAATATTTCCATCTTAAAGGATGTGTACTACTTCTTTGCGGATAAAGCTGTCTTCACCAATAGCGCTGGCTGCGCCAACGAGCAAGGCATCGGCATCAGACTGGAAAAAGATGAAGGATATCATGCATTCTTAAAGTCGCTGATGCGAGCCCTGACTTAAGCATTGATGATATTCAGACCACAAAGAGACCAAAGAAGATGCTTTGACTCATAGGAAAGTATTGATTTGCGATGAGTTTGGTTCCTCTCTGCATCCGTTGCTGGCCTCCTTTCTTCTCTCTTTGTTCTTCGGCGAATCAATCAATACCAAGCATGCGCAGATTGTTTTCGACACGCAAGAGATCTATCTCTCAAATGAAATGCTCCTCAGGAGAGACGAAATCTATCTTGCGGAAAAGAATAAAGAGACAGGATCCACGGAAATCTCCTGCCTGAAAGAATACGCTGTCCGTAAAACGGAAAATATTGAGAACGGTTATCTTATGGAAAGTTAGTCTTCCACTCCGGAGTCAGATGAAAACAAAATCAAGCTATGAGAAAACGCAGAGCGGATTTCTTCCCCTTGAGATAGACCATCCGAAAGAGTGTTTTTCTCTTTGATTCTGATCAGCAAAAGAGGAACAGAGCAAAGGGTAGCTCTAGTTTTCCTTAACCTTATTTATATCTATAGTTGCAGAAGTTTTGTCTGATAGCAGAAAAAGCATATAGCAAACAAAAAACATTAGTTGAATTGCAAAATAGGTGAGGTTATAATATCGCTACATGCGTTTTTTGTGCGCATTTCACTAACGGAGGGGTAGATATTTATGAAACGTACTTATCAGCCGAGTAAAATCAAGAGAGCTCATACTTGTGGCTTCAGAGCTAGAATGGCTACCAAGGACGGAAGAAAGATCTTAGCCAGAAGAAGAGCTAAGGGTAGAAAAAATCTCACTCAGGCCTAAGCAATTAGGCCTTTTTTCGGCTGTTCTATGAAAAAGTATATGCGTCTATTGAAATCTCAGGATTTCAAAACGGTACTGGATCAGAGATTGTGCGCCGGAAAAAACGCTTCGATATCCGTCTTCTTTATGCCGAACCGACTGACTCACGCCAGAGTCGGCATCTCTGTCTCCAAAAAGATCGGCGATGCTGTCGTCAGGGTGCGGGTCAGAAGACAAATCCGAGCTCAGATCAATCTCACGGATGTCTTGGCGAAGCCTTTCGACATCGTCATCATTGCCCATTCCGGTTTTCTTCAAAAGACATTCCAGGAAAACACCGAGGTCTTAAAAAAGGTGCTTGATCATCTGAGTGTGCCATCCAAAGAGGAAATAGCATGAGTAAACATTCGAACAAGTTCGCAACGCGCACGGCAATCCTAGTCGGAGGAGTTGTCGCTGTTTTCGGTTTAGCCAGCTGTACCAAATCCTTCTGCACCAACCAAGATAAGGCAAACCAAGTCTATGCCGCCTATGGAAATCTCTTCTCCGATTCCGTGAATCAGTTAGAAAAAGATGATACGATCCCTTCGGCTGATGCCAAGGTCAGCGACTACGCTTTGAAGACGAGAAACACCAACCGTGAAACGCTCTTCAACAAAGCCACCACAGCCGGCTATGCCTTGCCGACGCTCAGCTTCCAGAGGTTCATCACAAAGAAAGCTCAAGATGAAGCGGATGCCACGTATCTGAAGTGGACTGACAACACCCTCGACAATCTGACTGTGCCGGAAGCGAAGAAAGTGGCGTTTCACGTCGCTTTATATGCTGGTCTTGACAAGGAGACCAATCAGGTTTCTGCCCTCTGGACAAATTTCGACACCTGGTATGCTCAGGCGGTCGCTGATCCGACGATCGGCATCCTCAAAGCCCCGAGCAGCAACTATGTCACCTTGTTGAAAAACACGGTCAACACCACCATCGCACAGAACTTCTCCTGCATCACGCCAGAGAACATGCCTTTGGTTCAAGGCGGATCGGAAGTCTATATTCAGGGAAAGACCTGGAGGCAGGCCTTCAAGCAGTTCGGACCTCTTGAGGGACTCTTCGTCTTCCCGTTTGCTTGGCTGGTCCACGTCATCTCCAACTCGCTCAACAACACAGCGTTAGCTCAGCTTTTGGCAATCTTAATTGTCACATTAATCGTCCGTCTCGTCACCGTCATCTCCACGGTGTTCCAAACCAAGACGCAGGCGAAGCAGCAGGCGATTCAGCCGCAGATTGCGGAGCTTCAGAAACGGTATCCTGATTCTCAGAATGATCCGGATCAGCGCAGAGCTTTGGCTATGGAACAGGCGAAGCTCATGAAGAAGAACAAAGTCCATCCGATGCTTCCTATGCTCTTCATCATCGTTCAGTTCCCGCTCTTCATCTGCATCTGGTCCGCTTTGCAGGGATCTGCCATTCTCGCTAACGGTTCCTTCTTAGGACTTTCTCTCACGACTAGGGTTTCCACCTGCATCACTGCCTTCTCCTCCACGCCAGGTGCGATTGTCGGTGTCATCATCTTCATCCTGATGTCTGTTGCTAACGTCCTATCTTCCTGCACAGGCTTATGGTTCAACACCTGGAGAACCAAGAAATTCGGTGCCGCCGGACCCGTTCAGTACGATTCCCAAGGCCGTCCGATCGATCCGAACAAGACGATGAAATATATGACCTATGGAATGATGGTCTTCGTCATCTTCATGGGGTGGAGCCTTCCGGCCGCCATGGGTATCTACTGGTTCATCGGCGCTGTCATCTCCATCATCCAGTCTCTCTTCACCGAGTTGTTACAGATGAGATCCCGTCATAAGCTTGCTGCGAATACCGGAGACGGAAGCACGCTAGCCGCCATCCGGAGAAGCAAGCACCACGGTGCTGATAAAAACAAGAAGGGCGGATCCGATAAACCATTATGGAGGTAAGAGTATGAATAGATACGAAGGAAAAAGCGAAGAAGAGGCTGTCAAAAAAGCCTGCGAGGACTTAGGTGTCAGCGATCCTAAGACCCTCAACTATCAGATCATCTCCATCAAGAAGACACTGTTCAGCAAGACGTACACGATCGGCATCTACTCGATCAACGATGTCATCGTCTTCGCCGACGATTACATCAAGCGCTGCTTAAGGGCGCTTGGAACCGAAGGTTCCACAGAGGCGAAATACGAGGACGGCGTCATCAAGCTCAACATCGTGACCGGCCACAATAAGAACGTCATCGGTAGAAACGGCGACACGCTCCGCTCCATCAACGAGCTCACCCGCTCCGCCTGCTTCAACCGCTTCGGCGGACACTATCGTATTCTGCTCAACTGCGACGGCTACAAGGAAGTCAAGTACAGCAAATTCGTCTCGATCGCCCGCCACTATGCCGACGAAGTCTCTAGGACTCACGTCACTGCAATCCTCGATCCGATGACCTCCGATGAGCGGAGAGTCATCCATCAGGCGCTGACAGGATATCCGCACATCAAAACCCAATCCTTAGGGACCGGACATAAGAGACACGTCACCATCCAGTGGGTGGAAGAAGAGCATCCGACCTCCGGAGAAAACGTCTGACAATCAAAAGGGTCTGCCGCTAACCTACGATCATGCAGGTTTGACGGCAGACCCTTTTTTGAATTCAGAAGAGCTGTTTTGGTATTTGAATTTCCGAAGCGGAGACCGTCAGGACATAGCGGGAAGAATCCGAGGCTACGATCTCTCTTTGCACCCAGCTAGGATCGTTGATCTCGCGGTTGAGCTGATGGACGTCGATTCCTTGGCCCAGGCGTTTATAATAGGCTTCCTTATTGGTCCAGTATTTGGTGAAGCAGAGCGGTTTATCTTCAGAAGCATCAAAGACCTGCTTCTCTTTCGGAGTCAATACCCGCTCAGAGAGAAGCTCAATATCCTTCTTCGTATCCACAAGCTGGACATCGATGCCGCAGGCATGGTTGGAGTAGACGATGGCGACGACATCTTTGCTGTGGGAAAGGTTGAACTCTAAAGAGGGGATGCTCGGCTTGCCGAAATCGTTGAATGAGACCTGGACATCCTTCGGGATCATCTTATCCTTGAAGATCTGCGCCCAGGCGAAAAAGGAATTCCGCAGGTCCTGTTCGTTCTTATATCGTTCACAATGCTGAATGACGGTGTCGGGAAGGTTCTTCTTCAGAGCCTCGATATCGACAGCGACATCCGATAAATCATAAAAGTAAAAATCACTCATGTTTTCAGGCTTCGGTGTTGGTTTTCAGAACAACGGTGTATAGTCTACCACCAAAGTCGCTCATAAGTCTAACTTTATCATCATATCCGACACCGGACCACTCCTGACTTAACACCGGTCCGAGGTGAGCAAACGTCTTTCCCGAGGCAACACCTTGATCGACTTCGCTCTTCATATCGATGTATTTCCCTAAGATAGAAATCAAGGTGCCGTTAGGATTGACATGGAAGGGTGTGGTGTAATTGATGAGGTTTCCGAACTTCTGGATCGCGATCGATTCCTGCCTGGTAGTGTAGGTGTAAAGAGCGTCTTCCTGAAGTCCGAAGACCTGAAGATGGCTCTCTTTCGGATTTGGTTTCTGGATCTTGTTGTAGTGAGCGACGATCGCTGTCTTTCCGTCCGTAGCTTCCATCATCTTCTCGTCGTGATCGAAATAGGTGGTGTCCTGATAAACAGTTCCAAACTGCAGGATATGGCGATGTTCCTTGTAGTACTGAATCTGAGACTGAATGACTTTGATATCGAGGCTGTTGAGATCACCGAGATCGAGCTCATAGCCGAGGACACCGAAGCAGGCGGTATCAAACTTGGTATCCAGAGAAGTCAAACGAAGCATCTGGTTGCTGGTCTTGGCAGCGACATGGTTGGAAGAAACGGAGAGCGGGTACCCAAGCAGCGCTCCTTCCTGAATGAGGGTGCGCTGATAGGAATCGGTATCATCGCTGAGCCATGACTGCGGAAAGAAGGAGAGCATGCCGAGGTCGAAGCGGTTGCCGCCGGAGGCGCAGTTCTCAAAGAGAACATCCGGGAAAGCCTCAGTCAGCCTTCTTAAGACGCTGTAAAGACCGGTGATGTACTGATAGAAGAAGATTCCGTTCCGGTTGTCATAATCGGTGATGTTGCGGTTATAGTCCCACTTCAGGTAGGAAATTTCACCTAACTTCAGTGTATCGGAAACACTTTGGAAGACAAAATCCTGAACCTCTTTGAGTCCAAGGTTCAAAACGAACTGGTTTCTGCCTCGGGAAGGCTGATGGAACAGATCCTTGATGACCCAATCCGGATGATCGCGATAGACAGGAGTGTCATCGTTGACCATCTCCGGTTCCATCCAGATACCGAACTTCATGCCGAGCTTCTTCGCTTCTTTGGCTAAGTTCGCAATTCCGCCGGTCTTCTTGGTGTTCTCTCTCCAATCTCCTAACCCGTGCTTGTCATCGTTTCTCGTCGAGAACCAGGCATCATCCAAAACGAAGAGCTCCGTTCCTAGCTTTGCCGCTTTCTTCATCAGGGAGCGCAGCTTCGTGGCATTGAAGCTGAAGCCTGTCGCTTCCCAGTTGTTGTAGGCGATGGGTCGGTCTTTTCCCCGGAAAGGAAGCAAAATGACGTGCTCGTTGACAAAGCGATGCATATCGGATGACATGCCGTTGATGCCCTCGAAGGAGAAATTCATCACGGCAAAGGGTGTCTCAAAGTTCTCGTGAGTCTGAAGCTTCATTGCAAAACCGGTAGAGGAGATGCCGAGCTGAACCCTTACATCCTGGAAGGAATCCATCTCAATGCTGTGCTCGAAATTCGAGGAATACATCAGGTTGAAGCCGTAGACTTCGCCTTGTGTATATGAGGCATCTTTATTCTTCAGAAGGAAAAACGGATTGTGTCGGTTCGATGATGAACCACAGAGGGATTCAATTACTGTTCTGCCGAAGGTCAGCGGTTTCTTGTCGATATTTAGCTCTCCGGTCCAGTTGCCGTAGGTAGACCAGACTTCCATTTCGTGATTGACCAAAGGCAGCTGAAGCGAAGCCGCTTTGCGGATTGTGACTTCCTCTTCGCTCTCATTGATGATCTTCGTATAGCAGGCGATGACATCGCTATCGTCAAACAGCTGATAGTGTAGTTCAAGCCGGATCTGCATCGCTTTTTCAAGAAGGGTGATGACAAGCTCTTCCTGTGCGCCGTGCGGAGAAGGAAGTTTCTCTAAGATAGTCGGAGAGAAGGCAACTGCACTCTCAAAAAGGAAATCAAAGAGCGTGCCTTTCGAGCTTTCCAGAATCAGCGAAGGCATGAAGTAGTCTCCTTTTCCTAAGGTGGAGGAAATGAGTTTCATATGATCGAGGCAAAGGGCAGGATTCTCATCCTTGTACGTGATGGAATCTCCTTGGTTATACGGGTATTTTCGAATCAAAGCCGGCGCTTCATCAAGCGAGAGAAGCCGTGATCCGTAGTAGTCTGCCGTGACTTTCCCGATCTCGTTGACATGGAGCAGCAGAGATGTCTTCAACGTGGAGAGCAGGATGTTGTTGCCTTGGATTTCAATCATAGTAAACCTCCTATGGTTTTATGCTTAGGAACGGAAGAAAGTCCCATGTCAGACACGGGACTTTTCTTTGATGTTCGCAAGAGTATTATTTTCCGGATGATGCCGTGTCAGTGACATCGACACCTTCTTTGGCCTCAGGAATCTTATCCGGTGAGACACCGGAAGCGACAAGCGTGGCGTCTTCCTGATGCTTATTGGCAAGATCGGCGACGATCTTCTCTTCAAACGAATCATCGATTTTGAAGCCGAATCTTAACAGAAGATAGGTGGCACCGAAGCAGAGGAGAATGACGGTGACGATGATGATGCCGAATGTCGCAAGCTGTGAAGGCTGAATCTGGCTCTGGGCGGCAGAGATTGCCGCATCGCGGGTGGCTTCGGCGCTAGCGATCTTGGCGTTGAGCTGAGCGTTGTACTTACCTTCCGCTTCAGAGACAGCGTTGATGAAAGAGGTTGTTCCTGTCGCCGCATAGACGATGAACTGCAATCCGCGGTTGAGGCCGGAAGCGAGCTTGACATCCAACGGTCTCCAGGCGAAGGCGATGGATTCCTTTCTCTCACCGTACTTCCACTCCTGATAGTCGATGGCGTTCTGGAAAAGGACGAGAACAGCGAGGTAGAAGACACCGGCCGCACCGAAGAAGAAGAAAGCGAAGACATAGTACATCCACATGGTTCCGCCAGCGATCCAGAGCGGATTGATGGTGCCGTCTGGATTCTTCAGAATCTCATTGTAGGCGATCGGCTTATCCCCGAACAGCGGGAAGGCGATGAAGAGGAAGGCGAGGTATCCGATGAAAATGATGATGCCCATCATCGTCAGAATCTGACGGTTGGTGAACTTTCTGCGAAGAACAGGATAGAAGAGCTGTGCGATGATGGTGGAGAGAATGTACACGGCTAAGATGGCTGTTGTGACAAGACCGCCACGGCTTCCGCCATAGCCATAAAGCATATAGAAGTAGTTCTGACCGATGCCGGTAAGGATGAATTCACCAAGCTGGAAGAGCAGTAAAGCGATGACGACAACTAAGAGCTGCTTGTTCTTTCCGACGATGCGGAAGAGATCAAGGATGGAGGACTTCTCAGAAACTTCCTCCTGCTTCGGATCACTCTTCTTCTCCTTGCAAAGGAAGAAGATGGCAAGCTGGGAAGCTAAGAAGAGCAACGCAACAATGGTGGCGGCACCAGCGTAGATCTGAGCTGTTGAGAAGTGAATCAATCCCGGAAGGACGTACATACCTAGTGTCATCGTGGCCGTTCCGATGGAGGCGGCAACTGCGACATTCGTCGTCAGTCTTCCGCGGGTCTTGGCATCGTTGGAAAGGGAAGGAAGCATCGACCAATAGCCGATGTCGTTCATTGTAAAGGCCAAATCCCAAAGGATGTACATGATGATCATGAAAGAGACATAGCCCCAGCCCGACTGTCCGACCATTGAAAGAGGCAATAGGAACATCAGGGCGACGATGATGGCGTTTCCGATCGCACCCAAAGCGATCCATGGGCGGAATTTTCCGGTCTTGAAGTGGACTTTCTCAATGATGAAGCCCATGATCGGATCGTTGATGCCATCCCAAAGCAGGCAGATCATCATCGCGATGGTGATGATGCCAAATTGCCGGCTGAAGACTTCCTGATTGCTTGAGAGCACACCTGCGGTGACAGCATACTGCATCAGGAAGGTTCCGATCAGCGTGTAGCACGCATCGCGGAAGATGCCGGACCACGGATAGATGATCCTCGTCAGCTTCGGTACGTTGTCACCTTCAAAAGTTCCGTTTTTGGCAATCGCATCCAGTTTTCTGCCCATAACGAACCTCCCTTTTTGGAAACTTATCATTAAGTTTTCAGTTTCCATAATTGTAAGGGGTTTCCTGATAAAAATCAAGAACTCTTTTCGCTTCTGAGATTTCTCGTTTGATCTTCTGTACACATCCTCGGTATTTATCTCTTTCTTTCTGAGACCTTTCAGGTCTCTCGTCATGTTATAATTTTTTTATGCTCGTATTCGATACTATCTGTGCGCTCAGCACACCGCCTTATCAGGGCGCTCTAGCAATCGTCAGACTCTCCGGGCCAAAATCCCTGGAGATTCTTTCTCATCTGACGAAGCGGAAGCTTTCGGACTTCGCTCCCAATCAGGCTGTCTTCACCCATCTCTATGCGGATAAGGACAACCCTTCGGAGATGATCGACGAAGCAGTGGTCACCATCTACAAAGCTCCGAAATCCTACACCGGTTTCGACAGCGTCGATTTCTCCCTGCATGGAAGCATGATCATCGTCGAGGAGCTTTTAGATGCCTTAGTTCACTATGGAGCTAGACGAGCGGAGCGAGGTGAATTCTCCGCACAGGCTTTCTTCAACGGCAAAATGGATTTATTGAAGGCGGAGGGAATCAACGATCTGATCCGGGCTTCTTCCAAGCGGGCCAAAGTCATTGCGACACAAACGTTGAGCGGAAAAAATTCCAGTCTGATGCAAGACCTGAAGAATCAGTTCCTGGACGATCTTTCTCAAATGGAATACTATGTGGAAAACGCCTATGAGGATGCCGATAGCTATGTAGAGGAGCTTGATAAGATCGGTTCTCTTCTTCATCAGAACGTCATTCAGCTAAATCAGATCATCGAAAGCACCAAGAGAGCCAACCGGGAATATCAGGGTTTCAGCATTGCGATTGCAGGCGAACCAAACGTCGGTAAATCGACTTTGCTCAATACGCTCTTAGGAGAGGACAGAGCGATCGTCTCTCCCATTCCGGGAACGACAAGAGATGTCGTAGAGGGCGAAAAGGAAATCGAGGGTCTGCTCTTCCGTTTCAAAGATACGGCGGGACTAAGGAAGACAGAGGATTATGTCGAAAATCTCGGCATCGAACGTTCCTATAAGACCATCCGTTCCTCCGATTTGGTCATCCTTTCCTCAGACTGCGGATTCGATGAGATCGATCAGAATCAGGAGCTGATGGATATCCTGAAGAATAAGCCGGTCATCCGACTTGCCACCAAGAAGGACATCAATGCAAATCTTAAGGGAGCAGATCTTGCTATCTGCTCTGTCAAAGATGATTTGACACCTCTCATTCAGCTCATCCTGGATAAGCTGAATCTCAACCGGAAAGAGGAGTCTAGCTTTTTAGGAAAGCGTGAAGAAGAGTATCTGATCCGACTTCGGGATCAAGTAGTCAAGACGAAACAGGCGATTTCTGACACACATCAGATCGATATTGTCTCCGACAGCCTCCGTGTTGCGGTCGCTTTGATCAACGAGCTGATGGGAAACAACGAAAGTCAGACGATGGAAGACATCTATCAGACGTTGTTCTCAAAATTCTGTCTTGGGAAATAGTCAATGAAAATCATAGATACTCATTGTCATCTCAATGATGACAAGCTTTATTTCCAAATAGAAGATGTGATTCATAGAGCAAAGGAGAATTATGTCGTTGCTGCCTTCAACAACGCAGACTCTCTTTCCTCATTTTCCCGCATTCTGGACTTGCAGGAAAGGTTTCCGGATTTCTGTCATTCTGTATTGGGCATCCATCCGGAGTTTGCCTCTGAATCAGAGGAAACCTTTCGTCAGGCGTATGAACAGATCCGGAATAACCATGATCGTATTTCCGCTGTCGGTGAGATTGGACTCGACTATCACTACTCCAAAGAGATAGCTGTCATCCAAGCCCAGAAGAAACGGTTCATCGAGCAGATCCGTTTGGCCAAGGAGCTCTCTCTTCCGATTGTCATCCACAGCAGGGATGCGGATTTTGATACGCTGAACATCATCAAGGAGGAGCTTCCGCCTAAACTTGATCTGCACTGCTTCTCCGGAAGCTATGAGATCCTGAAGGAATATCTGAAGCTGCCCGTTGAGGTTCATATCGGCATCGGAGGAGTATGTACGTTCAAAAACGCCAGGGTGATACGTGAGGTCATCAGCAAAACGGATCTCAGCCTCTTTTTGACAGAGACGGATAGCCCTTATCTCGCACCGGTTCCACATCGGGGCGAGAATAACGAGCCAGGTTATCTGCCTCTTATCGTTCGAGAGATTGCAGCTGAGAAGAACAGAGACGAAGGAGAGGTAGCCGCAAAGCTATATGAGAATGGAAAAAAATTCTATGGAACGGAATGAGACAGAGGTAGAAGCCAAAGAGAACGGGATGAATCCTGACCGAAGATACTGCTATGTCTGCGAAGGTCAGCACGATGAGAGCAAGCTGAAGGCTTTAGGCTGTCTCTTCGTCGTCAAAACCGGCGGAAAATACATCCGGAAAGAAATCCTTTATTTCCTAAAGGAAGTGAGGAAGTACCGTGAGATCGTCTTGCTTGCCGATCCTGACGGACCCGGAAGAGAGATTGAGAAAAAAGTCACATCCGCAATCGGCCCATGCCTGATTGTCCATGCGAAGAAAAGCGAAGCGATTCATCGTGGAAAAGTCGGTATTGAGGAGATGAAAAACGACGATCTCAAAGAGCTGATCCGTCCCTTCATCCGGCACGACCTCTTCACCGATGAGACGCTCTCTCTCGATGATGAGGATTTCTTTGACCTCGGTCTGGAAGGGAAGGATTCGAAAGTTAAAAGAATGAAGCTCGTGGAAAAGTATCATCTGCCGACAACCTCCTCCAAAGCGGTTGAAGACGCGCTGCTGATGCTAGGAAAGACAAAGTCGGGTATCGAAGGAGATTTGGCCGATGAATGAAAAACAGAGAATTGATGCCCTATTAAGGGAATTTGGTCTCTCCGCCAAGAAATCGTTCGGTCAGAACTTTCTGATCAATGAGGGCGTGATCCGAAGAATCGTAGAGGCGATGCGTCCTCAGGATTATGAACATGTCATCGAGATCGGACCGGGATTAGCTTCATTGACGCTTCCTCTCTCTGAAAAAGCAAAGGATCTGATCGCCGTCGATGCCGACCGCGATATGGTGAAGATCCTCTCTGCCCTTTTTGCAAACAAAAAGAATGTCCGCATCGTACAGTCTGACTTCCTCCGTTTCAACCCCAACGCCTGCTCGAAGGCTGACGATCGGATCTTCATCGGAAACCTTCCTTACAACATCACCTCGGAGCTGCTGGAATACCTGCTGCAGAAGGGTTTCCTCGCAGCCGGCTGCATGGTTCAGAAAGAGGTTGCCGACAAGCTCGCTTATCTTCCCGGAAAAAAAGACAACAATGCGCTAGGTGCTTTTATCAAAGCCACCGGAGAGCTGACTCTTGTCACCTCCGTTGACCGATCGTGCTTCTCTCCCGCCCCCAATGTCGATTCCGCCTTCATCCGAATCGACAGGAAAAAGAGAGTTTCTTTCACGCTTTATCCCGTCTTCCGTGCTCTCTTCAAAGACCCGAACAAAACGATCGCTAACTGCCTGAGGCAGTTCTCTTACTATCAGGGCGGCATGCTCTACCTGAAAGAGCAGGACCCAGAGACGCTCTCGCTACGAGCCAGGCAGATGGAAGCTGATGATCTTGTCGTATTAGCGAAAAAGATTTTGAAATATTCAAAGCAGAAATAGGAATGAAAGCATTCATTTCTACTTCTCTGTTTTATTTTCGTCAGTCTGATTTATCGAAACCTGTTTTCCCCGTTTTTCAAATATCAGCTGAAGTATGAAATAAAGGATTCCTGCCGCAAACATGAGGATAGACCAGAACTGTGATGGACTTAATCCGGGGATGAACGATCCTCTTTCATCTCCTCGCAGGTACTCGATAGCAAAGCGCCAGACACTGTAGGAAAGAAGGTAGAGCGGAAACCCGTATCGGAAGTTACGGAAATAAAGCGACAGAAATAAGAGGAGGGACAAAAGGAACAGGAAGATGGCTTCCCACAGGTTGACGGGAAGGACTTTGGTCTCTGTCGTTGTGAAGCGGATGGCATACCAAGCATCCGAAGGTAATCCGTAACAGCATCCGTTGAGGAAGCACCCGATCCTACCCCAAGCATGCATGATCGTGATGCCGCTAGGAGCGATCTGAAGCACGGCACCTAGATGCGGTCCGTACTGCTTTTTCAGCCAGAGGAAATCTAAGAGCAGGAAAGAGAGGACACCGCCGATCAACCCGCCGTAGAAGGTCATATCCCAGCTCCAGGAATAATGGTTCGGATCGGCTAAATAATCATAAAGGTTCTGGAAGAGGAGACCGGAAAGGATGCCAGAAAGGATGGAGGTCAGACCGAGGATCTCGATGCCGGTGATGAGTCCACGGGGGAGACGGACTTTTCTCAGGTAGAGTTCTAAGAAGAGGTAGAGGAACAAAGCACCGATCATCCACATCAGGGGATACGTCGGAATGAGGCCGAAGAGTTTAGGATACATCGTTTTTCTCCTTTTTTCGGATACGGATAAGATAAAGAATCAGTAGATAGAGCAAGAAGATAATGCCTAATAAAGAGGATAACACAACATACTGCCAAGTCATGGCGTCCAGTGTATAGAGGGAAGAGAAAAGAAGGCTGTTGAGGAAATTAAAGGAAGCGTGCGCAAGGAAAGGAAGGGAGGTGCGATTGCTGTACAAAGCGATGAAGGATAGAACGACACCAAGGAAAAAGGTATAGCCTAATTGTATCAGGACACCGTCCCAGGTGTTGCCAAGCAGGTTGATCAGATGCATCAAGGAAAAACAGAAAGCACATAAGAATAAAGAAAGGATCTTGCCTTGCTTTCTTTTTTCAAGCCAAACAAGCAGAGCTTCCTGAAGAAGGAAGCGGAAAAGGGTCTCCTCAAGCAGCACAGAGACGACAAGCTCTACCGCAGAGGTGAGAAAGATCGGCCAATCGATCGAAGGGTCAATGTTCAGCATCATTCCTCCATAGAGGAGATTGGATGAGCAGACGATCCAAAAGGGCAGAAAAAAGAGAGGGTGAATCCTTTTTTCGCTTGAATAGGGACGGTATTTTCTTGCTTCATAGATGGCTAGTGCTGACAGAAGAAAAAGAAGAAGGCTTCGGATTAAAGCGGAAGCCCACGACAAAGGAAACCAGTCCGAAAGCGGAAGGAGTTTCACCGAAAGATAGAGGCAGAGGAGATAAAGGAAGGAAAGAATCAGGTTTCGTGTGTTCTTCACCGCGTAGATTATAAAGCAGAAAAGAAAAAAGCCTGGAGAGCTTTTGGGTAAAAAGTTCGCTCCGGGCTTTATTTTGATGCGCTCAGTCGTTGTAGAGCTCGTAGGTATCCGAGACGGATTTATCAGAAGAGACGGCAGCGATGACTTCGGCGATCATCGGCGCGAGGCTGACGACCTGGATATTGAGATCGCGATTGGAGGTGAACCTATGATCGAGCGGGATAGAGTCGGTGAAGTAAAGCTTGTCGAAGACGTGGTTGGTCGAGAAGCGCTCATAGGCAGGATCAGAGAGGACCGGATGGACAGCCGCCATCATGATCCGCTTCGCTCCGGCGTTTTTCAGCGCCAAAGCGCCTGCGATCGCCGAGCCTGCGGTATCGATCATATCGTCGATGAGGAGACAGTCCTTGCCGGCAACTTCGCCGATGATGTTCATGACTTCCGGCTGATATTTGTTGTTTCTTCTCTTATCGATGATCGCAAGCGGAGCGATGAGTTTCTCCGCCACTTTCCTAGCACGATTGACGCCGCCGTGATCGGGAGAGACGACGACGGTATTGGCTTTATCGATAAAGGGGTCGTTATATAACACATGACCGACGAGAGGGATAGCCGACATGTCATCCTCAAGGCAGGAGAAGAAGCCCTGTTCCTGGGAGGCGTGAAGATCGAAGGTGATGACGCGGTTAGCTCCCGCGACGGAAAGCATATCGGCGACAAGCTTCGCTGAGATCGGCTCTCTTGGTTTGGACTTGCGATCCTGTCTGGCATAGCCGTAATACGGGATGATCGCGGTGATTTCCCTGGCGGAAGCTCGTCTTAAGGAATCGATGAAGATCAGAAGTTCCATCAGATTATCGTTGACCGGCGGGCAGGTGGATTGGATGATGAATACTTTCTTTCCGCGGACTGTTTTATCCGGGCAGGCAAGAATTTCTTTGGATGGGAATTTAGAAAGATGAACGTCACTCAATGTCGTACCTAAACATTCGGCAACAGACTTTCCTAAATCTGGGTTAGCGGAAAGAGCAAAGACAACGGTATCCTTATCAAGCTTCATGTTAACCTCCAATTTTCCATGTGCTATTGTATCTCAAAACGCGTGGTGTTTCATCACCTAGAAACAGAAAGCGTTTAAAATCACCGCTTTTGATAGTTTCAGAAGAAAAGAGCCATCCTTTTTATGTCTCTGTATATTCAAAACAATCCTTTTTTTCGAGAAGAATCGAGGTTGATACTCCTCGGTTTGAAATCCATAATATGGATGTGAACTCGTACGTAGCGCAGAGGGAGGAAAGGACAACGAGCAATTTCGGTGGGAATTCCCTGGTTTTGGAAAATCCGTCTCTGTGTCTTGCGACAGGAGGCCTCCACTACAGAATAGCAGGTTTGTCTGAAGGCGAAGGTGTTTCGTGCCTTTCCTGTGGAATAATCTTTGACACGGCGATGCCTGATCTTTTCAATCAGCTGGTTCCAGGTTTGGATTCAGGATTCAAGCTTTCCTCTGTCCTGCTTCTCAAGCTATCAGGAGAGAGCTTCCTCTTCTATGATTCTGACGGCTTTGTTCATCGGCTTGTCCGGCTTGGGCTGACATCAAACTATGTGGATGAGAATGGCACGGGCTTTGTTTATGATACGGGGACAGGCATCCCCTATGTCTTCGACCGGTCGGGGAGAATATCCGAGGCGTTTTTCAACGGCACCTCAATCGGGATCACCTCCTGCTCTTACGCCTTACGCATCTCCTATTCTCATGATGGCTCAGGGCGCCTTACAGAGATGAGCTGCGATACCAGAAAGATCGTCTTTACCTACGAGAACGGTAAGCTTTACAAATTTGTCCTCTTCATCGATAACAACACAATACAATGCATCAGAATCTACCGAGATGAAAGTGGCCGTCTGACTGGCATCAGCAGAAGGAACCCCAAATTTCAGGATTCAGATCCTAACTATCCTTCCATACCGGTCGTACCAGTATACCCGCCGATCCATTTTCCCATCACATTGGCGTTCACCCCCCATCAGTGCCGACCTTTTCTCGTCGGGAGATGACCTAAAAATTGAACTTGCTTCTTCTACTTACGGCAGCGACGGAAAAATCGTCAGAATCAGCGAGCAGAACAGAACCCGTTCCTATGCGATTTTCTATTCTGGAAATACAACAAGACTCACAACGTTCAGAGGCAACACGCACATGATCTCGGACTTTTCTGTGACGTTCCCGGAATCCTCCGACAGCGGAAAGATCATTCTCAATGACAACATTGTTAAAAAATCCCAAATCATCTTCCTGGACGGAAGCGGAAAAATACTCTCTACTTATCATAGAGAGGGACATTCCCTGTTCTTCTGGGAATGATTCTGATAGGGGCGGCTGTTGGCGCCATAAGCTATACTATTTCCGAGGCAATTTCCTATTCCTTGATAAACAAATGGTCATGGCCGTGGGAGCAATTTGCCGGATCTATTGTCGGAGGTGCTGTAGGTGGGGTTATTGGTGGAATTTTGGGAGCGTGTAAATTTGTCGCCCCCCATTGTGGGATTCAGCTCTGGTTTTGTAGCAACAGCCGCAGGAATGAACCTTCAGAACGAATTCGAAAGAACAAATTACTCTACACAGCGCATTCTAGGAATGTCTGTCGTCAGCGGATTGGTATCAGGAGCATTGGCTTTAGTTCCGCCAATTGGAATCCCGGGAATCACGATGGGGAGGAATAGTTTCTCCGCCATCGCATTGTCCATCACCAAAAAATACGTCAGAGGAACAATACGGAACATGGCTCTGAAGACAATGGGAAGAATGTTCACGTATAATCTGGCGACATCTCATCCCGCTCTTAGCGACAGGGCTTTATGTCTGGATCAAGAAAAAGACGCCTTATCTCTTCCTCTCAGGTCTGCTCACGTTTGCCTTCGCTGCAGCTGGCGCTGCCTTCAAGGAACTCAACTTCTTGGTCTCGATGGTCGGTGAGCTCTTCATGACGTTCTTCTTCATCCTCTATGAGCGTTGGGAAGCAAAACGCTTCAGTCAGGAAGAGACAATATCAAAGTAATGCTGACGCCTGCCAAAAAGCAGGCGTTTTCCTTTTTGTTGTTAAAAAGCAGCCGTTTTCTGATATGTACCTCTCTAGTTAGACACTAGGGAGGTATTTTTAATGAAGTACACA